>NZ_CP069338.1:3907500-4518571 GCF_016859125.1 Archangium violaceum
CGAAGGAGCGAACCAGGGGAAGTGAAACATCTCAGTACCCTGAGGAAAAGAAAACAATGAGTGATTCCCGAAGTAGTGGCGAGCGAAACGGGAACAGCCTAAACCGGTGTCACGAAAGTGGCACCGGGGTTACGGGTCCGCGGTAGGACCTTTGCTGGTTAGCGGAAGCACCTGGAAAGGTGCACCAAAGAGCGTGATAGTCGCGTACGCGAAAACCGGTGGAGGCCGAGCGGGGTACCCAAGTAGGGCGGGACACGTGCAATCCTGCCTGAATCAGCCGGGACCATCCGGTAAGGCTAAATACTCCTTGGCGACCGATAGTGAACAAGTACCGCGAGGGAAAGGTGAAAAGAACCCCAGTGAGGGGAGTCAAAAGAACCTGAAACCGCATGTCTACAAGCAGTCCGAGCACTACGGGGCAACCCAGTGCGAGGGCGTACCTTTTGCATCATGATTCGGCGACTTAATGTACGTAGCGAGGCTAAGCCGCTAGGTGGAGCCGGAGCGAAAGCGAGTCCGAAACGGGCGAAACAGTTGCGTGCATTATAACCCGAAGCGGGGTGATCTACACATGGCCAGGTTGAAGTGAGGGTAACACCTCATGGAGGACCGAACTCATGAAAGTTGAAAATTTCTGGGATGAGCTGTGTGTAGGGGTGAAAGGCCAATCAAACTCCGTGATAGCTGGTTCTCCCCGAAAGATATTTAGGTATCGTCTCGAGGAATTCAATACCGGAGGTAGAGCACTGGAACGGCTAGGGGTCTCACCAGATTACCAAACCGTACCAAACTCCGAATGCCGGTAATTGTTATCTCGGGAAGCAGTCAGTGGGTGATAACGTCCATTGGCAAGAGGGGAATAACCCAGACCGACAGCTAAGGCCCCCAAGTCTAGTCTAAGTGAACACTAGAAAGGATGTGGCAGGTCATTGACAACCAGGAGGTTGGCTTAGAAGCAGCCATCCTTTAAAGAAAGCGTAATAGCTCACTGGTCGAGACAGGCCGCGCCGAAAATGTAACGGGGCTCAAGACTAGCGCCGAAGCTTCGGATTGCATACGTCAGGCGTATGCAGTGGTAGGGGAGCGTTGCAACTGCAGCGAAGGTAGACCGCAAGGGCTGCTGGAGCGGTTGCGAGTGCTGATGCCGAAATGAGTAGCGATAAAGGGGGTGGGAAACCCCCTCGCCGTAAACCCAAGGTTTCCTGGGTCAAGTTAATCTTCCCAGGGTTAGCCGGGACCTAAGCCGAGGCCGAAAGGCGTAGGTGATGGCAAGCAGGTTAATATTCCTGCGCCATCTTGTAGACGTTGAACCGAGGAAGGACGGAGAAAGCTAGACGAGCTGGCCGGTGGTTGTGCCAGTCCAAAGGCGTAGGGGTGTCGCGTACGATGAAAAGGCGCGGCAGCCATCCCCGAGACCTGATGGCGCCCCTCACGGGGTAAGTCGTTGATGCTCGGCTTCCAAGAAAAGTTCCGCGGGGAGTCTACAGGGTGTCCGTACCGCAAACCGACACAGGTGGGTGAGGAGAAAATCCTAAGGCGCTTGAGAGAACTCTCCTCCAAGGAACTAGGCAAATTTCCACCGTAACTTCGGAAGAAGGTGGGCCTCTGGTAGGTGAAGGCGTACAGCTGGAGCCGAGAGAGGTTGCAGAGAAATGGCGGTAGCGACTGTTTACCAAAAACACAGGACTCTGCGAAGGCAAGAAGCCGACGTATAGGGTCTGACTCCTGCCCGGTGCTGGAAGGTTAAGGGGATTCGTCAGCCGCAAGGCGAAGCGATGATCCGAAGCCCCAGTAAACGGCGGCCGTAACTATAACGGTCCTAAGGTAGCGAAATTCCTTGTCGGGTAAGTTCCGACCTGCACGAATGGAGTAACGACTTCCGCACTGTCTCGGAGAGGGACTCAGCGAAATTGAAATAGCTGTGCCGATGCAGTTTACCCGCAGCAAGACGGAAAGACCCCGTGAACCTTTACTACAACTTGACAGTGACACTAGGGTTCGACTGTGTAGGATAGGTGGGAGCCTTTGAAGCCGGGCCGCCAGGTTCGGTGGAGGCAACGGTGAAATACCACCCTGTCGGATTCTGGTGTCTAACCATGCCCCCTCAACGGGAGTTGGGACACTGTCTGGTGGGTAGTTTGACTGGGGCGGTCGCCTCCCAAAATGTAACGGAGGCGCGCGATGGTTCCCTCAGCCCGATTGGAAACCGGGCGTCGAGTGCAATGGCATAAGGGAGCTTGACTGCGAGACAGACATGTCGAGCAGGTGCGAAAGCAGGTCATAGTGATCCGGTGGTCCTGAATGGAAGGGCCATCGCTCAACGGATAAAAGGTACTCCGGGGATAACAGGCTTATCTCCCCCAAGAGTTCACATCGACGGGGAGGTTTGGCACCTCGATGTCGGCTCATCGCATCCTGGGGCTGGAGCAGGTCCCAAGGGTTTGGCTGTTCGCCAATTAAAGCGGTACGCGAGCTGGGTTCAAAACGTCGTGAGACAGTTTGGTCCCTATCTGCTGTGGGCGTAGGATACTTGAGAGGCTCTGACCTTAGTACGAGAGGACCGGGTTGGAGACACCGCTGGTGTACCAGTTGTCTCGCCAGAGGCATCGCTGGGTAGCCATGTGTCGATTGGATAACCGCTGAAAGCATCTAAGCGGGAAACCGACCTCGAGAATAGGTATCCCGGGCGCAAGCCCCTGAAGACCCGTCGAAGACTACGACGTTGATAGGCCGGGTGTGTAAGCGCGGTAACGCGTTGAGCTAACCGGTACTAATTGGTCGTGCGGCTTACTTTACCTCAATCTCTCACAGGCTCCACCCCAAGGGGGGAGTAAGGGATTCGAGGCCAAGGTCGAGGCCCCTGAGCGCGCTCCGAAGCGAGCGGCGCCGGGCCCGGAAGAAGGCACCAGCTTCTGTCAGCAGGAAATTGAAAACTACCCTTTGTATGCACGAGTCACATGTTTTCCGGTGGCAATGTCGGAGGGGTCCCACCCGTTCCCATCCCGAACACGGAAGTTAAGCCCTCCAGAGCCGATGGTACTCCGCGGGAAACCGCGCGGGAGAGTAGGTCGCTGCCGGATTTTTTTGAAGGCCCCGGGTCTCACGCCACGTGAGACCCGGGGCCTTCGCCTTTGCGGGCTACTGGATTTCTGCGTTCCGCGTGTGTCTTTCCGCGGAGCAGTTATGCGTCGAGGAACTCCAGGTATGTGGGCTCGCCGCGCGCGGCCTCCTCCAGCAGCGCGTCCAGCCCGATCGGCCAGGTGTCCCAGGCGCAGCCGCTCCAGGTGCTCAAGCACGCGCGCATGTATCAACTCATGGCTCATGCGGCACCTCGCCTTCGTGCCCTGCTCCACCACGGCGCGTAGTCCTCCAGGAATCGTACGGTACCGGCCTGCCTGTCGTGCTCGTCGACGAGTGGCCGGGCATTGTCCCGTAAATGCTCGCCCGAGCTCGTCGTGACGTGAGCGCCGAGACGTGAGCATGTCCGTCGCCCCCATGAAGGAGGCGGAAGAGATGGACATGAAGGTGCAGGCGGAGAAGTTCCGGAAGGTGGTGCAAGAGCGGGGAGGAGTGGGCCCGAGAGCGCGCTACACGACGGAGCAGAGACAGGAGGCGTTGGAGTACGTGCGAGCGCGCCAGAGCAGCAGGGGGTGAGCGTGGAGGAAGCGGCGAAGGAGTTGGGCATGAGCAGCTGGACGCTCGGTCGGTGTGGCAGCGCGGTGCGCTGAGCCACCCAGCAGCAGCCCGGGAAGGCGGCGCTGGTGCCTGTCGAGGTGAAGGCGGAGCGAGCCCAGGGGCGAGGAGGGGGGCTGGTGGTGCACGGGCCTGGGGAAGTGCGGGTGGAGGGGCTGTCGCTGGAGGACGCGGTGCGGCTGTTGCGAGGGCTGCTGTGATTGGCTCCACGCGCAAGCTCGCGGTGTATGCCTACGGACATCCGTGCGACATGCACAAGAGCTTCGACGCGTTGTGCGGGCTGGTGACGCAGACACCGGGGCGCGACTTCCTCTCGGGAGACGTGTTTCTCTTCGTCGGACGGGACAGGAAGAGGGCCAAGGCGCTCTTCTGGGACGGCACCGGTTTGTGCTTGTACGCCAAGAGGTTGGAGAAGGGACGCTTCGCCCCGCTGTGGCAGCGCGAGAGTGGCGCGCAGCCGCTTCAGCTGACGGTGTCGGAGCTGGCCCTGTTCCTGGAGGGCAGCGAACTGGTGGGGCGAGCGCCGCTGTCGCCCGAGCCGTACAAGCTGGTGCCTCTCTTCCAACCCCAGACAGCGCAGGGGGTGACTTCCCAAGCCGAGGAAGCCCTGGAGATGATTGCCGGGCTGTACGCAGTGGAGCGCGAGTACAAGGAGGGACCCGAGAATCTGGAGCGCCTGCTGGAACTGCGACAGCAGAAGAGCCGACCCATTATCGAGCGGCTGCACCAGTGGGCGTGCGAGCAGCAAATACATGAGCAACCGGTGGACGGGGCTGACACGGTTTCTGACGGACCCGCGGGTGCCGCTGGACAATGAGGCCACCGAGCGCGCCATGCGCGGGCTCGCGCTGGGGCGCAAGAACCACTACGGATGCCGGAGCCGGCGGGGTACCGAGTGGCGGCCCTCTACTACAGCCTGACGGAGACGGCGAAGCTGTGCGGGGTGGACCCCAAGCGCTACCTGCGAGAGGCCGCGCTGGCGGCCCTGCTCGAGGAACCGATTCCCCTGCCCAACCAGCTCGCGCAGCCCGCCGAGGGCTGACGCGCCACGGCACTCATTCCCACCTGTCTCGAGCTGACCGGGTGCCGCGGTGCTTGTCGCACTGCGGTGAACGCCCCCTCACGCCCTCCATTCGTCGTCAAGCTCTTCGACCACGGGGCTCGGCGAGCATTTACTTTGCACATCGGCGCCCCTCCGCCTTCGCCTTTCGTTGGAGCATGCTGAAGGAGCCATGAAGGATAGATGGCAGTTGGAGCGTGGTGGTCCGGATGGTTTCACCATGGTGGAGGAAATCGCCTGCTCTGGACCCCTCAATGCGTGGCCAGGAAGTTGCGGACCTGGGCGGTGTGGTAGCGGACGAGGAGCGTGTTGATGAGCGGCAGGGCGCGCTCGACCATCTCCGCGGCCTGTCCCGGCGGTAGGCGGGTGAGCCGGTCGCTGAGCAGCTGCGCCTCGCTCACGAACAGCGAGAACATGGCCTTCGTGTAGATGCGCAGATCGTCCACCCGGAAGCCCAGCGCCTCCGTGAAGCCCGCCTTCTTGAGCTGGCCCCACAGCTCCACGAGGAACACGTCATCGCGTGCCAGCACCGTGCGCCCGCCCTGCTTGCGGGTGACGAGCAGGCCCAGCTCCTCCATGCGTGCCAGCTCCGTGCGGCTCACACCCGTCTCCTTCAGCAGCTCCGCCGCGCCCACCGTGTCCTTCTGCCCGACGACGCCAATCGAGGGCCCCAGTCGCTGGCGCACCTCGGAGATCAGCTCGCGCTGCTTCGGGGTGAAGGCATCGTCGCGCTCCTCCAGCATGGCGCGGATGGCCTTGAGCGGCATGAAGCGCTCCTCCTGGAGCTGTCGGATGAGCTGGAGCCGCTTCAGGTGCTGCTCACCGTAGAAGGCCATGTTGTGGCCCGTCTTCCGTCCCTCCGGCAGGAGTCCCTGCTGGATGTAGAAGTGCACCACCTGCCGGGACAGACCCGCGCGCTCGCACAGGTCCTTCATGCGGTACGGGAACGCGGAGCGATCCACCGCCGTCCGTCCCCGCCGCTCGCCTCGCGCCGCCATGACTCTCTTCCTCCAGATGAAGACCGGGGATTCCGGTCTGACGCACCACGTTAACACCTGACATCCGAAAATGACGAGCAGAGTGAAAGGTCGACCAGGCAACACGTGTCTGCCTTTACTGCCTTTTCTTGACAGAGCGTCAAGTGCCACTGGACACTTGATACCAGCCCGTCCATCCGTCGAATCCCCAGCCCCTCCCGCTTCGCGAGATTCCATGCGTCCGCTCGCCCTCGGAGTGCCGTGGTTCGTGCGCGTGTGCGCGCTGCTGCTGGTATGCGCCGCGTGCGGAACGAGCGAGTTCGATACCACCCGCGTTGCCCCGCCGCCCGTGACGTTGGGTGAGGAGTTCTACGGTGTCCTGTGTAATCGCATGGGCGCACTGCTCCTTCCAGAGGACCTCTCGGGGGACTCCTTCCGAGGTGTCTGTCACCGAGGGCCAGACGGCGAGTACGCGGAAGGCGTGGACACGACGCGGCTGCCTCCGCTGGCCGAGGGCGCGGTGGACGCGGCCGGGCAACCGGTGAGCGTGGCCAGGCAGGAGGCGATGCGTGCGGAGGCGCTGGCCCGGCTGGGAGCGCTGGCCCGGCAGCGCCCGCGCGTGGTGGCCGCGCTGAATGCGCTCTTCCCGGACACGGAGGTGCCAGTGCGGGACCTGTCCAATTCGGACCCGGCGCTGACGTGCGGCCCGGCGACGCCGGAGCGGGCGAGGCTACATACGGAGCTGGCGGCGCTCCTGGGGCGTATGACGGCGCTGTACGGTGACGGCACGTTGCCGGATACGACGCGGGCGCTGGGCGCGTGGCTGGAGTCCTTCGAGGCCTCGCCCGTGGCCACGCAACTGTGGGCCGAGCAGGATGCGCGCCAGGGTTACCAGCCTCCGGAGCGGACGCTCGGGGCGCTGCGGCCGTTGCTCTCGTACCCGGGCATGCGGAACGTGTTGGACGCCGCCACGCGCGCGGTGGCTCCCAGCACCACTCCCGGGCCCGCGCGCACGGCCTTCACGTCGATGCTGGAGGTGGCGCACCACTCGCTGCGCACCGTGGAGCCGGAGGAGGCGCGTGCCCCCCTGTCGGTCACCTACGACGCGGTCGCGAAGCGGGACATCCTGTCCCGCCCGCGCACGGTCACGGAGCTGCTGTCCACCCTGCTGCTCACCGATGCGGGTCCCGCGTCCTCCGAGGCTCCGGTGCTCGCGCTGAGGCGGGACCGGCGCGGGGTTGCGGCGGTGTCCACGCTGGGGTTGCCCTTCGTGGACGCGGATGCGGATGGTCTGCCGGACGTGGACGGGCTCGGCCGGTTCGTTCCGGGCTCCACCGCGCCGGTGCCCTCGCCCTTCCCGGTGCCGGGCGTACAGGACACGGCCGTGCGTGACGCCGAGGGACGTGCGCTCTCCGGGCCGGGCGGCTCGCCGCTGTATGCCTATGTCGATGCCCGGCGCACGCTGCTGGGGCAGGTGCTCTCCGAGGTCCGGCCGATGATGACCCCGGATGCCACGCACCCGCGCAGCACGGTGATGGAGCTGCTGGACGGGCTGCCGGTGGTGCTGGGCACACGCGACGGTGCGAAGTCGAGCACGCGCGAGTACCCGCCCGTCACCGTGGCCTATGATTCCTTCCACGCGGACGAGTCGCCGGTGCTGGACCTGGTGCACGCGGGCGCGCAGGTGCTGGGACATCCATCCGCGGACGACACACTGGTGCTCGGGCGCGCGCTGGTGACGGAGCACTCCGGCGATGTGGCGCGGCTGGTGGCCCTGCTGCGGACCTTCTTGCGCTCGGTGGACGCACACCCGGAGGCGGAGCTGAAGGCGGGCAACACGCTGCGGGACGAGCTGGTGGACGTGGTGGTGGAGATCTCCCGCGAGCCCGGGCTGCTGGAGGACATCGTGAATGCGATGGGGCATCCCGACTCGAAGGGGCTGGGGACGGCGTTCGCGAGCTTCATGGAGCACCGCGACCGCATCGACTACGACCGGAACCTGCTCAACGGGCCACCGAGGAACCTGACCACGGAGGACAATGGCAATCCGCGCACGCGGGTGGACCGGACGCAGCCGGACGCGGGCTTGAACCGGAGTCTGCTGCATCGCTTCCTCAACATCGTGCATGACGCCAATGGCGTGACGTTCTGCAACAAGGCGGGCGCGGTGGTGCACGCGCGTGGAGTGCCGCTCGCGGGAAACCTCGACCTGCCGTTGTTCGGCGGGACCTACAAGGAGTGCGAGGTCTTCAAGGTCGAGAACATGGCGGTGTTCTACCTGCAGTCCATCGTGGGCAAGGCGAAGTTGTACATGCGGCCATCCATCATCCGGGATGGAATCCTTGGCATCGGTGCCACGACGGTGAGCGTGATGGAGCAGTCCAGCGGCATCACCGGTTTCTGGACGGCGGGTGACAGCAAGGACTTCCGGCCGAAGACCGAGTGGCTCAACCGGATGATCATGTTCGATCAGGTGAATGACAGCCCCACCTCGAGCGGCAAGAACTACATCACCAACCGCTTCCTGAGGGACCTGCAGGGCGCGAACATTGGCAGCTCGGTGTGTCCGGAGCGGGTCATCACGGATCCGGATCCGGACGCGGAGGACGCGGCACCGGATGGGAAGGTTCGCGGCCTGCGGACCTGTGCGGCGGACGAGTGGTTCCCCCGCCGCAACCCGGACACGCTGCTGATGCTGGAGACGGAGGGCTTCTTCAAGGCGATCCGTCCCCTGCTGCTCGCGTTCACGAGCCGCGACCGGGAGGACCTGTTCATCCAGATGATGGAGGTGCTCTACCGGCACTACATGAGCGATCAGGCACCGGCCAGCGAATGCAGACTGACGAGCAACCCGGCCGACCCTCAGTGCTCGCGAGCGGGCGCGGTGCGCTTCGAGCCGCTCGTCGCGGAGCTCCTGCGCGGAGACGCGATCGGAAGCCTCCAGTCGCTGGTGCCCAAGCTCCGGGCGCTCCAGGTGCCGCACTGCACGCAGGTGGACGCGGCGACGAGGAAGTGCACGCGGACCGAGGCGCGGGATGGCGTGAAGGTGCTGGCGGAGTTGGTGCGGACGGCCGTCGATCCGGCCCGGGCCGCGGCGGTGGGGCTGACGGATCGGCGCGGCAACTCCACGCATGTACGGCAGGACGGGGTGACGCGGGAGCAGGTGACGCCGCTGTCACTGGTGTTCGATGCGTTCTCGGCGATGGATGAAGCCTTCGACCGGCGCGCGGCCGAGCACCCCGACGAGCCGGACCGACGCGATGCCTGGGAGAGCGCGTGGTCGCGGTTGGCTGACCAGTTCCTCGCTGTGCAAGGTGAGCGCGAGACGTCTGTCTTCACGAACCCCCTGGCGGCGCGGCTGCTGCCACCGACGATCGACCTGCTGCGCGCGGAGCTGTACGCACGCTGCCCGGAGACGTGGACACCGCCGTACGCGCGGTGCACCTGGATGCGGGACGAGGTGACGCAGGCGCTCGAGGACCTCCTGGGGGGCCCGCTGTTCGCGACGGCGTGGGACTTCCTGGAGGCGGCGAGACGGGACGCGGCACTGTGGGCCGAGGTGGAGGGGCTGACGGGCTACCTGCTGGACCCCGATTCAGCGGAGTCCTGGCCGGCGCTGCTGGGGACGTCGGTGGACGTGGTGCAAGGGCTGGCATCGGAGGGGAAGCACCGCGCGCCCTTGGCACACCTGGCCGCGGAGGCGTTGACGCCCGGAGAGCTGGTGGACGCGACCCTGATGCTGGGGCGCAGGGTGGCGAGCAAGGCGTACGCGGAGGACGGGAAGACGCAGGTGTGCTCGCGGGAGATGGACCCGCATGAGCTGATGACGGGGGTGCTCTCCCGGCTGGTGACGCCCACGGAGATACCCGGAGAGGCCATGCCCCGGACACCGTGGGAGGTCCTCACGGAGGCGGTGGCGGACGTCCAGCGCGTGGTGCCGGGGCGAGCGGAGGCGCGCTCGGCGGAGGACTATCAGCGCATCAGCCACGAACTCGCGTCGTTCCTGCTGGATCCGGAGCACGGGCTGGAGCGGTTCTACGCGGTGGCGAACAAGAACGGGGGTGCACGGTGAAGGCGCTCGCTCTCCTGACGGCGCTCTTCTGTCCCCTGTTCGCGAGCGCCAGCGGCCTGTACGTGGGAGATCGCGGTGTCCGTCCCCTGGGGCGCGGAGGCGCCTTCGTGGCGGGCGCGGACGACCTGGGGGCGCTCTGGTACAACCCGGCGGGCCTGATGGACGCGGGGGCGAGCGTGCTGTTCGACGGCGCCTGGGTGCGCTCCTCAACGGACTTCACACGGCATGCGCTGGTGACGGACGGCGCGGGCGCCACGCGGGTGAGCGAGCTGCCCTCCGTGCGGGGCTCGTCCGAGTTCCTGCCCATTCCAACGATGGCGGGAGCCTGGGTGCTCGGTGAGAAGAAGCAATTCGTGGTCGCCGCGGGCGTGCTGGCGCCGCAGATGGCGGTGATGAGCTATCCCCTGGTGCTGGAGGACGGAACACCTTCCCCGGCGCGCTACTCGTTGGTCACGCTGGATGGCTCGCTGTTGGTCATTCCCGGGGTGTCGGCGGCGTACCGGCCCTCCGACTTCCTCCAGGTGGGCGCGGGCGTGAACGTGCTCACGGGCAGCTTCGTGACGCAGACCGTGTTCAACACGGGTCCCCCGGACCGGGTGCTCTCGGCGCCGGAGGATCCGTCCTACGATGCATTGGCGGAGCTGAAGGCCACGGGCCTGCTGGCGCCAAGCGCGAGCTTCGGCGTCATCGTGCGTCCGATGAAGCGGGTACGCGTGGGGCTGAGCGGACAGCTCGGGTACATCCTGGACGCACCCGCCACGGTCCGCGTGCGGCTGCCGAGCGCGGCGGTGTTCGCCCAGGCGCGACAGGAGGGGAAGGAGGCCCGGCTGAAGCTCGTGCTGCCGGCGATCCTCCGGGCGGGTGTGGAGGTCAGTCCCCTGGATGCACTGAGGGTGGAGCTGGGCTATGCGCGGGAGTTCTGGTCCTCGCATGAGGCCATCGATATCGTTCCGGAAGACGTGCGCATCCACGACGTGATTGGTATCCCCAGCCCGTTCAACGTGCCCGCCATCTCGATTCCCCGCCGGTTCAGGGACAGCCAGTCGTTCCGGCTCGGGGGCGAGTATTCCCTCGCGGTGGGCAGCGCGTTCGCGCTCGATGTGCGGGCGGGCCTCAGCTACGAGCAGAGCGCGATTCCCGCGGCGTACCTCGCCCCGCTGACGGTGGACTCGGACAGGGTGACGGGCTCGGTGGGCCTGGGTCTGCGGTTGGGGGAGCGTTTGCGGCTGGACGCGGTGTATTCGCGAGCCTTTGGTGGGCAGCGCGAGGTGTCTCCCTCGGAGGCCGCGGTGCCACGCATCAACCCACTTGCGGGAGAGGAGTTCCCGACGACTCCCGTGAATGGAGGCCGCTACCAGGTGCGGACGAGCATCCTGGGGGTGGGCCTTCGCTACCAACTCCAGACGCCATGAACCCAACCCTCCTTACCCTCCTGATGCCGGGTGTATTGATGACGACGCCCGCTCTTTCGTCCTCTCCGGATCTTCCCTCCCTCGCTCGGCTGTCGCTGGAGGAGCGGCGCGCCCAGGTGAAGGCACTCTCGCGCGAGCAGCTGGCGGAGCTGTTCGCGGGGGCGTCGACCCAGGAACTGCTGGAGGCGGGGAAGGTGTCCGCCACCCGGATGGGCACCTATGAGACGCAGGTGGTGAAGCGCGAGCGCGTCTCCGGCGAGTTGCTGAAGCCGCAGACGATCCACCTGTGGGTCCGGCAATCGCCTCGGGCCCTGCGGCTGGAGGTCCTGGACGGACCCGCCAAGGGACGGAAGGTGGTCTATGACGCCTCGGTGAAGAAGAACGAGCTGCGGGTCCGCGAGGCGGGAGTCCTCGGCATCGCTGGCGCGGTGTGGATCGACATGAACGGCAGACTTGCCCGTGGCGACACGAACCACCCCGTCACGGATTTCGCCTTCACGTCCATCATCGGCATCCTGGAGGACTGCTTCGCGAAGGGAGAGGCGGTCGGCGGATATTCCCGGCAGGACGAAGGGCTGGACGCGACGGGACGCTACTGCATCACCTTCGACGCGCCCGACGGTGGGGCGCACCTGTACGCGAAGCGTGCGCGCATCTGCGTGGATCCGGTGCTGGCCCTACCGGTCGTGCTGGAGATCGACGACGCGCGCGGACCGTTGGAGCGCTTCGACTTCAGTCACGTGCAGCCGGTGTCCAGGGCCGATTTCTCTCCGTCGTCCCTCTGAGCGGCCGGCCGCGAGCCGAGCCCCGCCTTCCATTGCTCGAGCAGCGCGTACGTGTCGTGCTCCCACGGGTGGAAGCCGGGCCGGTAGTAGCTCAGGTAGGGTCCCAGGAGTCCGGGCAGCCTTCCGGGTTCGAGGAACAGGAAGCGCGCGAGGTCGAACCACTCGCGCACGGAGAAGAGGATCTTCTCCGCGTACATCAGACGGACCTGGTGGCCGAAGACCCGGGCCCAGAACGTCACGGTCGTCAGCACCATGACGAGACACCGCGTCAGCCAGGAGCCGCCGATGGCGAGGTAGACGTCGAACGCCACGGCCTTGTGTTCGTTCTCCTCGGCGGCGTGCCAGCGCCAGAGCTCGGCCATCTTGGGGTGGGCGCCCTCCATTATCCGAGGGTCCTTCAAGACGAGGCTCGCCAGCAGCGCGGTGAAGTGCTCCAGCGCACAGGTGACCGCGAGCTGCCATTGCCGGGACGTGTGTTTCGTGACGCGCCGCAGGAGCCGCTCCACGCGCTGCTCCATGGCGACCACGGGGTAGCCGTTGTCGGCGAGCATCTTGTTGTACCGGACGTGCTCCCGGCTGTGGTGGCCCTCCTGAGCGCAGAAGGCGTCCATCTCGCGCCTGAGCTGTTCGTCCTTCACCTGGTTGCGGAAGGCCTTCACGCTCGCCATGAAGAAGCGCTCGCCCGCGGGGAAGAACACCGACAGGTTGTCGAAGAAGAGCGAAACCGCTCGCCGGCCGCCGTGCCAGTATCTGGGCACGTCCGAGAGGTCGAAGCGAAGGTCGCGCACCTCCGGGGGCTCCCTTCTTGGCGCCAGGTTCGTCATGCGAGTCCCTCCTTTTCCTTGCGCTGCTCGGCGGTGAGCAGGATGCGGATGGCGGTGATGGCGGATTCTACGTCCGGTGGATCTCCGGTGATGGCATCCCGGTACAGAAACGACTCTCCAATCCGGATGATGACATAGGCCAGGGCATCCAGGTCCATCGCGGGCCGGATGTGGCCGGCCCGCACGCCGTCCTCCAGCGCCGCGCGGACACTCGCGGCGTTGCGCTGCTCCACCGTGCTGCTCTTCGACATCAGGACGCGCATCGCGTACTCGGGGTCCTGCTGTACGAAGCGCCGGAGGGGCTCGTCCTCGACGATGAAGTGGAGCAGCCGCTGCGTGATGTCGGTGATGAGTTCGGCCCCTTCGCCACGCGCCTCCCGGCGGGCGGTGTCGAGCGCCTCGGCGAACAAGGACGAGAGGACCTCGCCATAGAGCAGCTCGCGGGTGCCCACCCAGCGGAACACGGTGGCCCGGCTGACGCCCAGCTCCTGCGCCATGCGCCCGATGTCGAAGCGCTCGCCCTTCATCCACCAGTCCATCGCCAGGGCGAACAGATCCTGGGGCGTGGCCCGCGCGGGCGCTTCGAGCCTCCGGGTGAGGGGAGTCACCGGGAGGCTCTGCTGCGTGCTCCGGGCGGGACGCTTCAGGCGTTCGGGTCGCCGCGCGGCGGCACGGCGGTTGGGCTCGCGGGTGCGTTTCATGTCGTGGGGTTCGCGGGCAGCATCATCTTCCGCCACCGCCGTCGTGCACCCGCCACCAGGATGCGCTGGTAGAAGGTGGGCATCAGTCGCTGCATGAGATCGATGAAGACGGCGTCGGTGCCGATGAGCTGGCGCCGCCGGTTCTTGAGGATGGCGGAGAGGATGTCGGCCGCGGCGCGCTCGGGCGTGGTGGCGAAGAGCTTCTCGAAGTCCGAGGTCGAGTTCGGGTCCACCCAGCCCTTGCGGTGGACCATCCGGGCGCTCCGGGCGATGTTGGTCTTGATACCGCCCGGGTGGACGCTCGTGACGCCGATGGGGTGGCCCTCGACCTCCAATTCCTGGCGCAGCGCCTCCGTGAAGCCCTTCACCGCGAACTTCGCGGCGTTGTAGGCGGCTTGCGTGGGGAACGCGATGAGGCCGAAGACGCTCGAGATGTTGACGATGTGGCCTTCACCCGCGGCCTTGAGGTGCGGCAGGAAGGCCTTGGTGCCGTGCACCACGCCCCAGAAGTTGATGCCCATGAGCCACTCGAAGTCCTCGTATCGGGTGTCTTCGATGGTGGCGCCCAGGGCGACGCCGGCGTTGTTGATGACGATGTGGACGGCGCCCAGGTCCCCGGCCACGTCGTCGGCCCAGGCGTGCACCGCCTCGCGCTTCGAGACATCCACGCGCGCCGTGCGCACCTCGACGCCGTGGCCCCGGCACGTCTCCGCCGTCTCCGCGAGGCCCTGCTCGTTCACGTCGGAGATCGCCACATGGCAGCCATTGCGCGCGAGCAGCACCGCCGTCGCGAGGCCGATCCCCGACGCCGCTCCCGTGATGGCCGCGACCTTTCCCTTCACAGAATTCATGGACTGACTCCGCTCCGGTTGATTTCGTTTCCTACCATGGCCGCGACCTCCACCACCGCGTCGCGGCAGGCGCGGCTCACTCCCACCATATTGGCGAAGCCGTGGATGAGCGCATCGAAGCGGCGCAGTGACGTTCGTGTGCCAGCTTGCTGGAGCGCCCGGGCATAGGCCTCGCCCTCGTCGCGCAGCGGATCGAACCCGGCGGTGACCACCACCGCGGGCGGCAGGCCGGACAGCTCGCGGCACAGCAGCGGGGAGATCCTCGGGTCCGAGCCATCACACGCGGCGCCGGTGTACTGCTCCTGGAACCACGTGATGTCCGCCCGGGTGAGGAAGAAGCCCTCGGAGAAGTGCCCGTGCGACGCCCGTTCACAGGTGCGGTCCACCGCCGGGTAGAGCAGGAGCTGCAACGCCGGAGCGGGGAGTCCGTCGCGGACGGCGAGCTGTGAGGTGACGGCGGCCAGGTTGCCACCCGCGCTGTCTCCCCCCACCGCGACGCGAGTGGGATCCGCCCCGAGCTCACGTGCGTGCTCGCACGCCCAGGCGTAGGCGGCCATCGCATCCTCCAGGGCCGCGGGGTACGGGTGCTCGGGCGCGAGTCTGTAGTCGACGGCCAGGACGTGCAGGTGGGCGTGATGGCACAGCAGCCGGCAGGCGTTGTCGTGGGTGTCGAGGTCGCCCAGGACGAATCCTCCGCCATGGAAGAACACGAGCAGCGGCTCGCGCGGCTCGGAGCTCACCGGGGCATAGTGGCGCGCCTGGAGCGGACCGGCCGTCGTCTCCAGCACGAGCTCCCGTACTGCTCCCACGGGGATGGGTTCACCCGCGTGGACCCGGGCCTCGCGGCGCGCACGGCGGCGCGTCTCCACCGGGGGCAGGGCCGACATGGCCACGGCGCCCATGCGCTCGCGCAACGTGAGCAGCAATTGGACCTCCGGGTGCAGGGTGAGGCCGTCGCGCTGCACGGGGGGCTTGCCGGAGAGGCGGAGCTGGAGGCCCGGCGGCAGGCTCAGGAGGGCGCGAGCGACGCGGTGCTCGATCCGTTCCCGGAAGGTGAGGGTGTCTTCAGCCATGGGCCAGCATCCTCCGCGGCTCGTGTGGCAATGCAAGCGCTTGCGCGTGGCGGGTGATGGCGACGTACTCGGTGGGCTCGAAGTGCTCCACGCGGCGTTTGAACGTGGAGATGAGCCCCGGCCACAAGGTGGAGTTGCGACCCGTGGCATCGAGGTACCAGCTCGAGCACCCGCCCTGGAGCCAGACCGTTCCGCGCATCCGGGTGTCGACCTGACGGACGAACTCGGCCTGGGCCTCGGGCGTGGGCTCCACCGCTGCCAGGCCCCGTCCCTCGAGGTAGCGCAGCGCGCCGAGCACGTGTTCGATCTGGCTTTCGATCATCAGGATGACCGAGCTGTGGCCGAGCCCGGTGTTGGGCCCCTGGATCATGAAGAAGTTGGGGAACCCGCTCACCGAGGTGCCGAGGTGCGCCTGCATGGTTCCCCCCCACACCTGGGCCAGCGTGCGCCCGTCGCGTCCCCGGACCTGATGGGTGATGGGCAGGTCATTCACCTGGAACCCGGTGCCGAAGATGAGCGCGTCGACCTCGTGCTCGGTGCCGTCCGACAGGACGATGGAGTGCGTACGCACCTCGCGGATCTGCTCGGTGACGACCTCGACGTTCTCTCGGGTGAGCGAGGGGAGGTAGTCATCCGAGAGGAGGACGCGCTTGCAGCCCATCGTGTAATGGGGAGTGAGTCTGGCCCTCAGCTCCGGATTGGGGACGGATTGCTCCAGGTGCCGCACGGCGAGCCGCTGGGCGAGTCTGAGGAGCCACGGGTGCAGGAACCCGAAGGCCAGCAACTCGCGGAGCACGTAGATGAGCCAACGGGTGAGCTGCTGTGCTCCGGGCACCGTCCGGTACACCCACTGCATCGTGGGGCGGATGGCCCGGTCTCCGCGAGGGAGGACCCAGGCGGGCGTGCGCTGGAGCAGGAGCAGCTTGCCCACCTGGGGTTGGAGGCGGGGAACGAACTGGATGGCGGAGGCGCCGGTGCCGACGACCGCCACCCTGCGTCCGGCGAGGCTGTAGCCATGGTCCCACCGAGCCGAGTGCATCACCTTGCCCTGGAACGTCTCGAGGCCCGGCAGCTTGGGAATGGCCGGGTCGCTCAGGCCTCCCGCGGCGGCGATGAAGACATCCGCGGTGTAGCGTCCCTCCGAGGTCTCGATGTGCCAGCGCTGCAGACGGTCATCCCAGCGGGCCTCGCGGACCGTGTGCCCGAAGCGGAGGTGAGGCCGGATGCCGAACCTGGCGGTGCAGTCGCGGAGGTAGGCGTGGATCTCCGCCTGGGGCGAGTAGGAGCGGGACCAACCCGGGTTGGGAGCGAACGAGAAGGAATAGAGATGGGATTGCACGTCGCATGCGCAGCCCGGGTACGAGTTGTCGCGCCAGACGCCGCCGACCTCCTGTGCGCGCTCGAAGACCACGAAGTCCTCGAATCCCTCCTGCTTGAGCCGGATGGCCATCCCGAGGCCGGAGAAACCGCTTCCGGCGATGGCGACATGAAAGTGCGTGGGATGCCGTGGGGACAATCGAACCTCCTGTCCGGACGGATATCCCTCACGACACGTCATGCGTCAAGTCGAGCATATGACGCACAGGTGACGCAGTGTCAAAAATCGTCGCAGCACCCACCGCACCCGATGCGAGCCACTGTGGGTGGTGCGCGGCGCCACGGCGTAGCGCTCGCCTCCATCCTCCGGCTCTGAACCGCGGACTATTTGGACTTCGCCTTCGAGCGAGCCGCCCGCGCCTGCGCACGCTCTTCTGGGGTCATCCGTGGCCACTTCTCGGGGTACTTGAAGGTGTAGAACTCGAAGTCATCCTTCTTGTCCTCCTTGCCCTTCGCGCTGCCGAGAATCGCATCGGTGATGCGAACAAGATCCTTGCCATCCTTCTGGTTGACCCAGCTGGGAGCGGAGCGGCCCAGCTTGCGCTGTGCGGACGGGCTGTAGAAGTAGACGACGTCCCCACAGTTGCCGTCCTGTCTCATGAAGATGGGCGTCAGGAGGGTGATCATCCGCGCCAGCTTGTCGCGGTACACGAGCGACGAAGCCGCAGGGGACTTCATGTACGTACGGGCCTCCTCGTAGCGCGTGCTCTTGTAGCCCTCGAACCCCGTCTTCTGGATGACCTCCGTCGGCGTGAGGCATCCTTCCCAGCTCTCATACTTGCGCGCGACCCGGTTCATGATGGTGTGGGCAACGCCCCTCCACGAGGCCTCGCTCTGGCCGATGGACTCGCCGCACACCGTGGCGACGAAGACCTCGAAGTCCTCGCGGCTCTCGGGAGGAATGGTGGGCAGGGGTGAGTAGAGTTGGGCGGCGTGGCCCGAGAGGTCCACCGTGTCCGAGCTGCAGACTCCCGAGGCGAATACCCTGGAGACGAAGGCACCGCCGTCGAATGGCGCGAAGCCTCGGCGGCCTCGCGGCACGTTCTGCTCGTGCTCCTTGGGCGCGGCATCGTAATCCGCGATGGCCCAGAAGGGCACCACCCTGCCCCCGATTCCGGTGGGCCTCATTGCTACGAACACCTCCAGCCCACGGATCTTCTTGAGGGTCCGCACGAACTCTCGCGGAAGTTGATTCAAGTCGAGGAGCTCGTGCTCGAACTTGTTCTTCTCAATCGTCACCGTGATGGCATCGATCTTCGTCAGCCGCGAGAAGACATCTTCCGGAGTGCTCGTCGGGATGAAGAACGCGGGGGACCTGGTGGAGGCGTTGCGAAAGATATCCAGGCTCTCCTGTACGAGCTCCTCGATGAAGAGGGTCTTGAGGTAGTCGTCCAGTTCCTCGACCCGCCACCCCTCTCCCTCCGGCACACGGGCGTAAGGCTTCAATTCGAAACCGAGCACGACGAAGTCGTTGAAGTGTTCGAAGCGGCACCGGACGCCCAGCTTGCCGTCGTCGAGCAGCACTTTGAACTCCTTCAGCCGAGGCCTTGGGACTTCGAGCGCACGCAGGGGCTCCGACCGGACCTGGTCTATCGGAGCTGGGGCGGACTGCTTCTTGGCGCCCTTGCCCGTCGCGGCCTTTGGGGGTGGAGGCTTGCGCGCGAGCGTGAGCTGATATTGGAACGCAAGACTCGGCGACGACTCGACCCCGCCCACCGCCGCGAGGTCATCATTCAGCAACTCGCCGAATACTCCGAGGATGGACATGAAACCGATCTTCCATATCAGCCGTGAGGCCGCGTCCGGGTCGCCCACCTCCCATTCGATACGCACCGTCGCCTTCTCGTCGGGTGGTAGGCCCTCGGGGGGGAGGGGGAAGATGTCCAGCGTCGCTTGCATCCCCTTGAAGAGGGGCGAGATGGTCGGCGTGAGCTGCATGACGGTACCGACCTGCCTGTCGTGAAGCACCTCGATCTTGTCGAGGAAGAAGCTCCTGGCGAGCTCCTCGGGCGCGACCTTGAAGCCGATGCTCGCCTCCAGCTCGTAGGCAATGGCCCGTGAGTCCTCGGGCAGCACTTCGACGGCCTCGTTGCCAAACAGGACCGGCTCGAGCCGGTAGCCCAGACGTCCCTTTCCGATGAGCCCGAGCTCGAAGACGGAGATGCGCAGCGGCCGCGTGCCCGTCCCGTCCTTCTCGTGCACCACGAAGTTCCCTCCGTTGGGGACGATGAAGGTCTCGCGCCGATGGGGCAGTTTCTTCTCGGCGAAGCTGTCACTGGTAATGGTCCACTCGAGTCGGCAAGGCAGGCTGCCCTCCAGATTCTCGTAGCTGCCGCCTACCACCACCTGCCAGTTGTCGAGATCCTGGAGGGCTGGTTGGGACTGCTCCTCGAGCGTGAGAACGAGGTGCGGTGCCGCCCGGATTCGCACGATCCCGTCGTAGCCGAGCGGAATCTGGCAGTCGCCATGGGACTCGGCCTCTGGAGTGCTCGCGGTCTGTGCCATGGTGTTACTCCTCGCGCATGAACGGCGTGCTGCTGCTCAACGGCTTCACGTCCGTGAGCCGCACCGGCCGCGGCTTGCTCTTTTCGAGCGGGCGCCGGACCGTGAAGTTGTAGGCCACGCCCGGTGCGAGCGCCTTCAGCTCGAGGGTGGCGACGAAGTCGCCGTCGAGGTCGCAACCGCCACGCTTCCCATCCACGGTGGGAGTGGCGTACCGGATATGCTCCGACAGCTTCGGCTTGATGGGCTGGAGGTGCTCGTCCGCCTTGTCGGGATCGATGACGAGCTCGAACTCACGGGCGACATTCCACGCCCCCTTGTTCTTCGCACCAGGGAGGGGGACCTCCATGCCCTCGGAGTGGCAGCGAATCTCCAGCAATTCCCCCTTCGGCTCCACCGTCAGCTCGCCCACCCACCTCGGCGTGAAGTCATACTTGTCCTCCACCTCCAGGCTCTTGGGCTCATGGTCCTCGCTTTGCGCGACGAGCTCCAGCTTGAAGCCATTCTCGCCGTCGAGGGGGCTCTTCTTCGCGCCATGGGGTTGTGGAAACGGAACGCGCGCCGAAACGATCCAGTCCGCCGCGGTGTTCTTGTCATGGACTTCGAGCTTGTCGGGCCGCAGATGGGTGAACCCCTTGATGGGCTCCCACTTCTTCGAGCTTCCGGGAGCCTGCCGGGAGAAGCGGGCGACGTATTTGTTCAGGTCCTCCGGCGCCCCGGCCACACACGCGGAGATCTCCAGCTCGCACTGGCCCGCCTTGGGGCGGAGATGGAAGGCCAGCGGCCTCTGCGTTTCCTTCCCCTCCGCGTCCTTGGAGGGCATGTCGCGCAGGGCCACCTTCCGGTACCGGCTCGGCTCTTCGTAGGTGACCTGGATGGAATTGGACGTCTTCGCCTTCAGCTCCTCGAACTTCGCCAGGGTGATGGAGCCATCTCCTTCACCGGTGCTCTCTCCAGCGAAGGGGTACAGCACGCCCTGGCCGTTGAGGGCGATGAAGTCGAACCAGTAGTAGATCATCACACCGGGATCGATCCGGCTGTCCCGGGCGAGGTCGTCGAACATCCGCCCCGGATGGAACGAAGCGACCAGCCAGTTCTCCATCTCCGGGGTGGCGCTGATCCGCAAGCGCGTCTTGTCGGCCGGATCCGCCACATCCACGTGGAACACACCCGATGCGGCAGCCGCGCGAACCTTGTCCGCCGCGCCCCTGGCTCTGACGTTGATGATGCAACCGAGGCCGTCGGCATCGATTCGCTCGAGGGCGGGAGGCTCCTTGGGAAACTGTCCCATGATCACCCCCAGCGCCGACGCGAGCGAGACGTGCATGCGCATGGGCTGGGACTTGCGATAGGCGGCCTTGTACTTGCTGTACGCGAACGCGCCGAGTCTGGCTTTGGCGGCGGCGGGCTTGTCGTGGAAGACGAGCTCGCGTTTCTCGTCGAAGACCCACAGGGCCAGCTGCTTCGGATCGTCGCACGTGGCAGGAGCGAAGGTGAGCTTGACCTGGTTCTTTTCGGTTCCCTCGCTCTTCTGCTCCGCGGTAGCGGCCTCGAGGAGCTTGGCGGCCTGGCCGCATTTGAGGGTGCAGGACAGCCCATCCCCGGAAATATCCAGCAGCTCGAACTGGAATTTCTTCGCCGCGAGCTCGGCGAGGCCCCTCACGAGTCCCCAGCCGACCTTGATGTCCATCGCATCGGAGCAAGCCTTGAACCTGAGGAGGCCACTGATGACGTAGAGCGTCTGCTTCGGGCTCTCCCACATCGCCTTGCCCGCGCCTGACAGAGCGACGATGAAGCCGTCCTTGTCGACCTTGAACAGCGCGGGGTCCACCTGGGGACCCGCCGCGGCCAGGAGCGGACGGGCCGTGACTGGGAGCACGGTTTCGGCGTGGGGAGTCCCGGGGCCATCCTCGGCCGGGCTGGTCCGCAACACGATGAACCCCGGCAGCTCGAGAGGTGCCGGGTCCTCGAATTTGATGAGCCAGCGCCAGCTCCCGTCCGCCAGACGCTGGGGCTTATCGACGATGACTGTCTCCTGGTCTTCCTGGGCCCCTGCGACTCTCGGGCGGGGAATGGAGAGGGCCGTCTCGAGGCAATCGAGTTTCACCTTGGGTTGCAAGACCTTCGGTGGTTTAGAGGTATCAGCCCACCATATTCGCGACGACTGGCTCAAGACATGCATGAAGGCTGAGGTCGAGCGCGTTGGGTTGAGTTATCGGGCACAAGGCAGAGGAAGCCCGCCCCGGGGCAGCGGGTAGCAAGCAGGAGGAGATGGAGAGGGGAGTGGGGAGAGTGCGACACGTGAGCTGCAATTGACTCCAGGCAGCTACGTGATGTGCGCTGTGCTCAGCGAGCCCAGCTTCGTCCACAGCTTCTGCCAGAGGCTGGCCGACTCCCGGCCAATGACCAGCACCACTCTTCTGGCGTGTAACAGCACCCGCGCGGCTACTTTGAGCACCCGCTCGCGCACACGGAGCAGCCCCAGCCCTCGCCCGTGGCCTGCTCCATCAGCACGCGCGCGGCGTGCACCAGGTTGTAGGCCAGGGCATTGAGCAACAGGCGTACCTCGTTGTTGGCGAAGGCGTCGATGGACACCGCGCGCTGGACGGGCGGCTGCCCCCGGTACTTGGACTTGGGCCGTCTGGCCGAGGAGAGCGCCGGGGCCAGCACGTCCATGAGCTCTCCGAAGTGGCCCTCCGCCGTGCCGCGTTGGCGGTAGTGCTCCAGCAGCGCCTGTGCCGGCATCTGCTCCTTGCTCCAGCTCGTCACCAGCCAGAAGGCGTGCGGGAAGAGCTCGTCCTTCCTCTCCAGCACTACCAACACCACGCGCCGCGCACGGCTCCAGCCCTGCGCCTGGTACTCCCATTCGTACAGGTGGGTGCCCGGCTCCCCTGCGGCACTCCCGAATTCATGAAGCGCGGCAGCGCCGCCTCCCGCTGCAACACGCTGGTGTTGCGCACGCGCGCCACGTAGGGCGTGCCTCGCTCCTCCAGCTTCGCCAGCAGCTTCTCCTCGGGAAAGCCCGCGTCGAAGCGCACCGCCGCCACCTCACACACCTCCTTCTCCACTCGCCCCAGCAACTCGTCGATGAATTCCAGCGCTCCATTGGCGCTGTGCACGTTTCCCTCGCGCAACCTCACGTCCAGCAGGTCTCCCGTCTCGGCGAGACTGGCGACAATCGGGTGGTACATGCGTACTCCGTAGTGCCCGTTGTACGCGCTGCCCTCCTGGTGCCCATGCACCTCCACCGGCAACCCGTCCACGTCCACCGTCACCTGCTTGAGCTTCTGGCCCTTGGGCTGCTGCGCCCTCAGCCTCCGCCCCGTCTGCCACACCAGCGCCTCGTGCAGCACCTTCCGGTTTTCCTCTCGCGCCAACATGGCCGTCAGCCGCGACAAGGTGGGCTGTGAGGCCAACCCCTCCGCTCCCCCCTCTTTCCCCCTCAGCGGCACGCTGCTCTTGCTGTCCGACACCGCCAACCTCAACGCCGCGTCCCTCCTGAGCGCGTCCGCGTCGTCGTGGTCTCTCCACCCTTGCCCCAACAGCAGAAGGTCCGTGCGCACCAACTCCCTCAGCGAGTGGGTTATCCGCTTCTCGTCTCGCGTGTCCGTCAACATCTCCCCCAGCCAGCGCGTCAGCCCCAACCGCTCGTCCACCTCCCTCAGCAGCACCGCACCTGCCTCCGACGTCAACCGCTCCGCCCTCGCCTCCAGCTTCACGGAGCCGTTGAACTCCAGCCCGAAGTCGTTGAGGATTTCACCCATGACGCGCCTCCTGCCTTGTGGTGGTGGATGTCTGAACAACACCCCTCTACCACTCGGGAGGTCAGGCGCGTCACCCTCCTTTTCCGGTCATCCTCCTGCACCTCTCGTGAATAAGGCGGGATCAGTGAGTTCCAGGGTCCAGTCGCCCCAGAAGCAGGCCTTGAAAGGCTGCACGATGTTGCCACCGGGGGCGAACTCACGACCTCCGGCCAACTCGAGTACGGTGGCTCCCTGTTTGGCGAGCAGTGAGACCCGGTTCTCCTTGTCATAACCAAAGTCGTCGTCGATGACGGCCAGGGTGAGCATTTCGCCTACGTGCCGCGTGCCCGCTTTCTTCACCCACCCGAAGAACTGCGGACTGGGATTCTCCTTTCGGAACCCGGGGACCGCCCACTCGTCCCGTACGCGGGCCTTGCGCTGCTTGTCGAGCACGTTGAGCAGCCAGACGGCCGTGACCGGATGCAGGTTTTCGAGCCTGCTGCTGGGCGAGAGCCAACCCTCCGTGTCGAAGAGCATCGGGCGCTTCTTCCCCGTGCCGCTGGTGGGTTTCGTCCCCGCCTGCTCATCTCCATGGACGAGACGTGGCATGTGCACCTCTTTCGCGGGGTCGCACCAGGCCATCTCCACCAACTCTTCCTCGATCACATCCAGGCCGCCGGAGGCTTCGAGCGCCGCTTTCGCCTTTTGCAGCACCGCCTTGACGCTCTCGAGGGCCCACTCATTCTTCTGGACGAGCCGAACGTTGCGCCAGCGCCGGGTGATGCCCTGTGCGAGCAGCCGGCCGTCGGCGCCCGGTAGCGAGACGGTCTGCTCGATGAAGAAGCCCTGCTTCGCCTTGAGCGTCATCCGCTCGGCGACGGCCGGCACCATCAGGGACAGTTGAAGGACTCCGTTCCTGGCCGTGCCGAGCTTGTTCGAATCAATCTTGAGGGACGCGGGCTTGCAGACCTTCCTGCCGTTGAGCAATTCGCCGCAGTCCCGCTGGCGGCACTCCATGCGCGCCCATCCGACATCTGGCACCTCCTGCTCGAAGCACAGCTCGAGCTCGTAGACTCCACCGGCGACCTTGGTGTTCTTGTCGGGAGTCGGCAGGTTGACTGTCTCGATCTCGAGCGTCAGCGGATATTCGAAGCGGCAGCAGGATTTCCAGTCTGGCTTCTCGCTCTTGGGTGCGAACGAGGTGGTCGAATCGAGGAGCGACGCGACGAGTGGCCCATAGCCAAACCCCGACCGATCGATCTTTTTCGCCGCGGAGAAGTAATCCTGGGTCAGCTTGCTGAAGGCATTCCGGTCCTCCTCCGGGAGCGCGCCCTTGAGGTGTTTCTCGATCTCTTCCAGTGTTAGGAAGTTGTCTTCCGAGTCCTCCTTGACCTCGACGAACTCGGGAAGGCGACCACTGCCCGTCTCGATTTGCCTGGCCAGCTCGAGGAGAAGCTTGATGCCGTTCTCCTTGTCCTTCTCCGGGGAAAATACCTGGAAGTGCAGGAACCCCGAACGAACCTCGAACCGTTTGCGCTTCTCGGCGAGCTCCGAGTCCTCCCGCTGGACCCGGAAGTCCTGTGAGAGGATCGCGAGTTGGTCCGGCAAGGGGCCCGAGAACCCCAGGAGTTCCCCGATGTTCACGGGGAAGAAGGGCTCCATGAATGTGACCACGTCACCCTGGGCGAGTGTCACCAGCGCCTCCTCGAGATTTGCCGGCGGCGCCTTGTAGAGCCACTCCTCCTGCCCTTCCTTGTTTCGCAAGGAGATTTCCTGCGCGGTACCGTCTTGGGTGAGAACCTTGTAGGTCTTCTTCCCCGCGCCCTGTTGACCCGCATTCGGAGGTTTCCGGTCGGCCTCGGGGACCGGCTCCTGGGACCAGACCATCGCACCGGGTTTGTCACCCGAGATGCAGACCCAGGCTCCGAAACGTCGCTTGTACAGCTCGCGGAACCAGGGAACCTCCTGGAAGTACCTGTCCAGAGCTGAGGCGGCGATCTCGGCTTTCTTCCTGGCTTCCTCCTCCTTCTTTTGTGCAGCGGAGGTGTTCTGGGTCTTCTGGACCGAGCCGGTGCCCTGGGGCTTTTGGGAAGCGGCAGGGGCGTTCTGGGGCTTCTGGGAAGCGGCGGCCTTCTGGGCCTTTTCCTCGATGGAGGGCGGGAATATCGGCGAGCGCAGGTGCATGTAGAGCGTGTAGAACACGCCCCTGCGAGGACTGGCCTGTGAGGACTGCGCCGTGCCTCCCTGCTGCGATTCCTTGGGAGTCTCCTCGAGCTCATGGCGAACGAGGACGAAACCGGGCCAGTTGCCGAGGGCCTCTGCGACTCCAGGCTTGCGGCATGGAGCTTTTTCGCCGGGCAGACGGGCGGCCACGATGTAGCCTGGAGCGACGGCACTGACGGGGACGAACTCCTGGTCGGCGGGCGGGAACAGATGGATGCCACCGTGGAGGTTTCGCTGGAGACCCAGCAAGTAGTAGCCGCCAATTCCCGTATCGAGCGACTCGTTGTTGTAGAAGCACTGCCAGGGGCTGCTCGAAGCGTTGTTCCCGCGCAAGGGGAAGCTGTATCTGGGCCGGCTGAAGCTGCTGTCGAGCACTTCGGCTGGGACCTCGGTCCTCTTCTCGCGGTAGACATAGCGCCCGCAGTGAGTTCTCGAATGATCCAGGAATAGGTCGTACTCCGAGTCTTTCACTTCAGGGTTCTTCTCGAAGAAAGTCCTCGCTCGCACCAGGTTGAAAGATGCAAAGCCCATGAGAGGGCTGCTCTTGGCAATGAGGCCAGAGCGCATCCTGAAGATCATGTGGCCCGGCCCAATCCGAGAGCCCAGGTCTACATTTCCGCCGCTATGGGGTGCGGAAAGCCGCCCCTTGGACACGAGTCCGATCTTGGTTGAGGGGTCGGCGGTCACCAGCCAGAGTTGTTCCTCCCCTCCCACCTGGAGGATGCAATAGCCGGCAATGACAATGATATGGAGGGGGTTGCCCATCTTCTTGCTATACGATCCAAAGCCCGTGTAGATGACCACCGGATTGTTGGCTCGCAGGCATTCGATGAGATGGGCAAACCTCTCCCTGAGGCGCTTTTCGCTGTTCTTTATGTCGTCGGCCTCGTGGCGCAGGCCCTCTGGGAGCAGGTGGCCTTTTTCGTCCTTATATGAGGACGAGGCACGATAACGCAGGATTCCCCCGAGCCCCGTCGGGCGAGGCCCCCGGGCCGGGAAGATCTGACTGATGGGGAGCGGAACTTCACCATCGGGATCAAGACCGAACCACGCGCAATCGGACTGGACTTCGTAATTTTTCCTTTCCGGGAAGATCGTCCATCCTTTCTTCGGCAGGGAAGGGTCAAAGGGGACCTCGAAGAAGGCCCGTTCACCTGACGGAAATCGGAGGTCGGGCAGACACTCCGGGTCCCCAGCTCTCGAATGAGTAATATATCGCTCGCGTGGGTCTCCACCCTTGATGAGCTGGAAATAGTTGTAGAGCATGGAGCACGAGGTGCGCCCACACCAATCCACCTGCTCGCTTGCATGCACCCTTTGACCAAGGAGAGGGACCTTGATGACATGCCATTCCTTGGCAAGTCGCTTGATCTCCTCCGGGAAAGAGTAGTTGTCGACGGGGAAGACGCGAAGGATCGTTCCATCCTTGCCGCCCGTTTCCACGATGTTGGTGTCCACGCCAACACCGCTTTCGTCTTCCTTGAGGAAGAATTGCTGCTGAATCGCCATTTGACGCCCCCCTCAAATGAGTCACTGCTCGGCGGAGCAGCCAAAATCCTTGATCTTGATGTTCCTGGCCCTGGCAATGGCGTAGTAGCCATCCTCCGTGCTGGATGGCTCGGTCTTCCATTGGGAGACATTTGACTCGTCCGTTGGCCAGGTCAATGTCAGCGACTCCTGATACTCTCTGCGGTCACGCAATTGGAAGTGATACGAGGAGTCACTCTTCGAGACATCCACGACTCGCATGAACTTGGGTGGAGATTCCCCACTGCTGTTGATATCGCCGAAGCGAAGGCTCGCCCGGCGATGAATGTCCACTCGCAGTTGGATTCCGGTAATGATGTCACAGCTCGACTGAACGTACCGTGCCCCCTTCTCCCCCTGGAGCAGATACCAGAGCGCGGGTAGGGAGCGGTAAAGCCGGAAGGACTCCGGGCTTAGTACCGGCATGCCGGGGTACTCCTCCTCGATGACGGTGTACTTCGTCTCGCTCGCATCGGCGGGGCGTGCATCTTCCTGCAGCGCGAGCTTTAGCGCGTCTGCCACCGACGAACTGCTCCGCGATTCGATGATGACATTGAATTCCTCGTCCCCTGCTTTCGGCGAAATGTATCCGGTGTAAACGACGAGGGAGCCATTTCGGTACATGGCGCTGACGAAGTCACCGCCGCGGAGCCTGAACTGGTGCCAGTCGTACTCAATCTTCTCCAGCTCCCAGATGAGGCTCTCCTCACGCGACCGCTGCCTGTTCTGAGAATGGTCCCAACGGCGGGTCACCACGATGGCTTCGTGCAGGCCGCCTTTCACCTTGTCCTTCGCGAGTTGCTCGAAGTTGAGCTCGAAGAAGAGTTCCGCGAGCAAATCCGGCGCCTGTTCGTTCTGAGGGTCGAGAGTCGCCGCCCGTGCGGCGGCATCAAGGCGCACCTTGGTTCTCACCGTGGCGTCCTGCGCCTGAGCCAGGAGCTTGTCGAGGCTGGGCTTGTCCGCGCCGACGAGCGTCTTCAGCGTGAAGCCCTCCGCATCCCCGCACTTGATGCGCACCCACCCCTTGGCCAACTCCTCCAGACACTGGCACTCCGTACCGATGGGGACCTTCTTCACCACCTCAGCACTCGTGGCGGGGCTGCCGCGCAGGTTCACCTCCGAGCCCTGGATATAGACTCGCGCGGCGTCCTGGGCCCACCCCATCGCGGAACTCAGCGCCACCACGCACACGGCCCAGGCGCGGAAGTGGTGCTGCGGGCTTCTCTTCTTCATGAGCCATTCCTCTGAGATGACGTGGAGAGGCGACCCGGCCCGGCAGTGTAGGGGCGGGTACGCCTTTCCCGTCATATGATGACCAGCGAACATCTCCGGGACAGAGCCTGATAGAGGCCCTGCCACAAGGTCAAGGACGGCGCCGCGCACCACCCATTCATGGGCGCCTTGCTCCTACTCGAGGCGTGGAGGGCCAGAGGCCAGTCGGCCTACCTGAGCGGAACCTCCACCGTCTCGCGGACGGCGTTTCCGCGCCGGTCGGTGTACGACAAGTCCAACTGGCCGTCGGAGAAGGAGGCCTCCATCAGGTTGGAGAGCTCCCCGGTAGGCTCCAGGGGCCGGCGGATGAGCATCCATTCCTTCGCGTCGAACATGCCGACGATGCGAATGGGCTGTTGACCGCGCGTGGAGAGCGCGACGCGCTGCCGTTCGGCATCAATGGCCAGTGGCAGCCAGAACGTGGGGGAGGTACGCCCGCTGTTCACGTCCACGAAGGTCGAATAGCCGCACGGGCTGCCGCAGCCACACCGCACATTGTAGAGGCCGGGTCGCAATTCCTCCGTCCTGCGAGAGCCACTGCACTGCGCCACCAACCGTCTCACCACCTCCGGTGCGCCCTTCGCCTCGTCGCCGGACACCGAGGCGCGCTCCGGTTCGGCGACCTTGTACGCGTTCGCACGCTTCGCCGGTACGTACGGTTCGCCTTCTCCCTCCTCCGTCTCGGCAGTCAGAAAGCCCACGTCCGAGGCATTGGACTTCCAGTGGAGCCGGTACCCCCCAAGGCGGTAGGTGTCCCCTTCCTTCGACACTTCCTGGAATGCCTCGAAGGCACCATCCCGCTCGGACCTCGAGAGATAGGCCATCCGGAGCTTCGGCTCCTTGATGATGAAGAAACGTGCACGGTCTCCGGGGGCCTCGGTCAGCCGCTGGTACTTCCCATTCTTGAAGATGAGCCCCACCCACTCGTCGGGAAGCGAATCCATGAGGGCGAACTCCTCCGGGCTGAGCGGCTCGAAACGAACGCCCCAGCGAGTGTCCGCCCCTTTCGGATCCGGAAAGGCCGCACGCCGGCCCAACGCCGCTCCCACGGCATCCGAGACCTTTGCTTCGCTCCGGGAAACCAGGTCGAGCCGCAGCGGCGCATCCTTGTTCGCCTCGAGCCTGCCTCGAAACACCACCAGTTCATTCCCCGTCTTCGTGTCGTTGTCGTAGTGGAGACGGGCGTGAAAGAGAATCAGGAGAAACGCATCGCCGCTCGTCTCGACCCGGTACCAGCTACTGTCGAAGCGGCGGCCGATGCGGGAGCCGATGCACTCCCGCGCCGACGCCGCCGCGCATCCGTCGAGCTCCAGGAACGGTTCGTCCCGCTCGTGGTCCTTCACCTCCTCGCGCAAGAGGTGGAGTTCCCGAGCGAGCCAGGCGCGCTCGAACGCGTCCTGGGCGGCGGCATCACCCGGCCGCAGCGCCAGGGTCTTCTCGGCGGCCTCGAAGCGCGCCTCGAGTTGTGCACCATCCTCCTGCGCTTCCGGGGCGACCTCAGGACGCGTCTCCTGTTGAGCAACGCGCTTCGGTGAAGGCGCCGGGGGGACCGCAGCGGCAGGAACTTCACTCTTCGAGGGCGGCTGGTCGGCAACCGCGTTCGGTCCGGAGCGGGCTCCGCCCGGACAAGCGCAAGCCACCGCGACCAAGAGCACCGACAAGACCACACGACCTTCTCGTTTCGCACTCACCGGCATGTGCCCCCCACGACCAGCACGGAGTTTGAATGAGCCAGATGTCCACTCTACCAGGACCATGCACAAGAAGGATGGGAGGCCTGTTGAAGGCGTGGGCTGGAGCGGAGGGGCCGAGGAGGGCCGCCCGAGTTGTGCGCCCGGCCTGTTCAGAGGCCGCGCAGCCCCCTAGGTGTACACGCCTGCCCAGGCCGCGCTCCCATCAGGTGCGCGGCAGGGGCCTGGGCCTCTTCACGTTGTGCGTCAGGCGGGCATATGACGCACAGGTGTCACACTGTCGGAAATAGACGCACGGACGTCCGGAGCGCCCCTCCCGCTCCGGTGTCCGCTACCTGTTGGGGATCACCGAGCTGACCGTGCTGCGCGGCAGGGTCACCTCGCTCCCGTCCTCATCGACGAGCATCACGTGCTCTTCCGAGAAGCCGACCAGTTGGCCGTGCACCACGGTCCCGTTCCTCTTCACCACCCTGACGGGGAGGAGCGGCGGGTCGGTCTCGGTCTCGTTGGTTTCGGTCTCGGGCTGCTCGACAGGGGCGAGCAACCCGAACCGGGCCAGCGGGTACAGCAGGGTGTTCCGCTTGCCCATGTTCAGGGTGTTGTCGTTGAGCTCGACCCTGGACACGGCCTCCGACTCGAAGAACAGCGGCTCCGAGGGGTCCGCCTCCCCCTGGAACCGGGCCTCCAGCGAGAAGCGGCCGTTCTCATAGCCCGCATGGCCGTTCAGTGAGCTGTTGTTGGCCAGGAAGAGGGTGTCGGCCCAGGCGGCTGAGGCGCCGAGCAACACAGACAAGACGAGCGTCCACCCCTTCATTTCGCGGCCCTCGCGTCAACACCATTGATGATCTCGGGTGAGAAGCCGACGGGCCGCACGATGCGGGCGTGTCTCACCCGTGAATCGGGAATCACATACATCGTGACGTTCATCTTCATCTCCTCGGGAGGCTTCAACGCCACGCCGTAATCCAGCAAGAGCTGGTTGATGGTTTGCTTGTCCTCGTAGCGCGTCGGTGTCTCGATGGCGTCGAAGATGTAGTAGTGGCCGTTCACGTGAGCGACCAGCCGGTGCGACTTCCCATCGATTTCCCTCTCCGCCTCCGATTGCGCGGGCGTGACGAGCTCGAGGGTGACGTCGGGGAGGGCGGTCTTGTCCTTCTGCATGTCACGCCGGGAGTGTTTGTTCCCGAGCATGCCGCCCAGGTGGAACATGGTGGAGCCAATGAGAAGGAAGACCACGATGAAGGTGCCGATGCCCCACACCCGGTGGGTCTTGAGCAACTGGTTCAGGAGAAAGGTGAGGAGGATGATCGCCGGGACGGCCAGGGCCAACGATGGGACGGGAAGGAGCATCACCTCCGCCCCATTCAGCAGGGTCTCGTAGATGGGGAGGTCCATTTCCTCGACGGGGATGGCGAATCCCTTGTAGTAGCTGGAGCGGTAGCGCGCTCCCGCGACATAGAGGGGGATGGCCAGGATCGCGAGGAATGTGGCGATGGGCGTCAAGACCATGGCGACCGGATGGGACTCCGGACTTTTCTTCGTCGAGTCCTCCGCGCCCGGTTGGGTGCCCTCCGGTTGGGCGTCTCCAGGAGGGAGCGTTTCATCCGGTGCGGCAGGCGCACGTTCCTTTCTGTCTCTCCGCGGACCACCCAGCATGCATTCCTCCGAGTTCCTCTCGGCCCACCACTCCACAGGTCGAGTGCACCTGTTCGGGTGCTGACGACGACGTCCATGGGAGAGCGAGTCCGCCCGGCGCGGATGTGACGGCCCCCGGCCTCGTGGTGGAGACGAAGCCCGTGTGGAGAGAGCCTCTCGCCTGAACGCAAGAAGGGCCTGACTCCCCCCTGGAGGGGAATCAGGCCCTCGGTGCCTGCCAGGCTTCTGCGGTGCTAGGCGCACGCCTCGCGCAGCTCCGCGACCTCGACGGCGAGGAGCCAGTCATCCTTGAAGTCGGTGGCGGCGCGGGCGAGCTGCTCCAGGCGCTCGAGCTTCACGGACCTGGACTCGCGCAGGGTGCGCACCTCGCGGTAGAGCGCCGCGAGCGACGGGTGCAGGGCCGTGGCCTTCTTCGCGCGGGCCTTGGCCTCGCCCTCGCCCTCGGCGAAGGCATTGAGCTCGCCGAACCAGCGGTCCCACGCGCCCGGGTCCGCGGGGCCACCGGCCACCGAGGGCAGCCCCTGGCTGAGGAAGAGCTGCGCCACGCTCGGCAGCTCCACGGGGCGGCCGTCCAGCTCGCCGCGCAGGTTGAGCACCTCGCCCCCGCCCACCGCGAAGCCCTGGAGCTTCAGGCCGCTGGCGAGCTCCACGTTGAAGGGCCCCCGGTCCGGCAGCTCCCCGGCGCCGAACGCCACCAGCGCCAGGCCCGGCCACGGCTTACCCTCGGCCTTGCCCTCGCGCGACACCATCACCGGTCCCTCCAGCCGCACCAGCGCGCTGGAGAGCCCCTCGGCCACGGGACGGGCGCCCGGCAGGGCCTCCACCACGCGGGCGGTGATCTCCCGGCCATCCGACAGCACCAGGTGGTTCACCGTGCGCGCGTTGATGGCCTCCTTCAGGCCGTAGTCACCGCCGCGCTTCCAGGCGAGCGTGGCCTCGAACTCGGCCAGCACCTCGAAGAGGTGCTCGAAGTCCCGGGCCACGAAGAGCTGGGGCTGCATGCGGGTGATGTCGTACTCGGTGTCCGCGCACACGAGGCTCAGCGGCACCTTCTTCACCTCGGAGGTGAGGCAGTGCTTCGCCTCGCCGATGCTCGAGAGCAGGCCGGCGCCGTAGATGCGCGGGCGCTCGAGGTCGCCGATCAGCCCGTACTCGGCCGTCCACCAGTAGAGGCGCGAGGCGCGAGTGCTCTCGCTGACGTAGCGGCGGCTCTGGTTGGCGGCCTCCAGGCGGGCCTCGGCGTGGGCGATCTCCTCCGCCGTCGCGGTGGGGTCCTCCTTCACCACGCTGAGGTTGCGGATGGCCTGGAAGACGGCCTCGTCCTCCACGGTGGCGATGGCCTTGAAGCCCACCAGCCCGCAGCGCTTGAGGTACTCGGCGTAGCGCGCGTTGGCGATGATGGGGGCGTGGCCGGCGCTCTCATGGACGATGTCCGGAGCCGGCGTGTACTGGATGTGCTCGTGGGTGCGGATGTCGGCCGCGATGGCCAGCACGCCCAGGGACTGCAGCTCGGTGAAGACAGCGGGCGGGATGAAGCCGCGCACGCTCACCGCGGCCCAGCCCAGCTTGGACAACTTCTCGTTCATTTCATCCAGGCTGGGGATGCGCTCCACGCCGATGCCGGTGGCCTCCAGTCCCTCGAGGTAGACGGGGTGCGCCTTGTCGCCCAGGTGGCTGCGAAGCTGGCGGAGGATGTGGCGCCACACCGCCTGGTCCCTCGGCGTGTAGGCCTCGTAGTCCTGGCTGACGACGTAGCGGCGCAGATGCGCGGGCAGGCGGGCGATGGTCCGTTCGGTGGGCGTCATCGTGGCTTCTCCGTTTCATGAAATTCTAAGGACGGAAGCCCCCGACGGAAATCCGATAAAAACCGACGTCTTAGTCGCTTTTCCGCCGTTTCGACGCGAGGCGTTGACGCAGTCCGGCGAGGACGATTTGAGCGGCCTCGGAGCCGGGGCCGCCCGAGGGACGGAGGGCCACCACTTCGACGGATTGGGGGTCCTCCTCGCGCAGGGCCCAGACGAAGAGGTCCTCGGGGAAGGAGCGCAGCAGGCGCAGGTCCGGAGCGATGGCGCAGGCGCGGTAGGCGCGCAGCAGGTCGAAGAGGTGGAGGAAGCTCTGCACGCGGGACACCTCGCGCACGGTGACGTCATGGGCGGCGAAGCGGGCGCTGTTGGCGCCGCCGTAGGGGTCGTCCCGCTGCCAGTCGACGAAGGGCTGGCCCTCCAGGTCGCGCACGTGGAGGGCGCGGCGGGAGGCGTGGCGGGAGGCCAGCTCGCTCTGGGGGCCGGCGAGGACGACGAAGGGCAGGTGCAGGAGGGACTCGGCCTCGACGCCGCGGTGGGGAGGCAGCGGGGTGAAGTCCACGGCCAGGTCGAGCTGGCGCGTCTGCACCTGACGCACGAGGTCGAAGGTGCCGCCGAAGCTGACCTCGAGCTTGATGTGGGCCTGGGCCACGTCTCCGGCGATGCCAGCGAGGAGGAAGTTGGAGAGGGTGGGGTTGAGGCCCATGCGAAGGCTGGACTCGGCGCTGGCGAGGTCGCGCAGGCGCTTGAGGTCGAGCTGGTGCAGGGGCGTCTGGGTGCCCTCGTAGAGCTTCTCTCCGCGGGCGGTGAGGTGGAGTCGGCGGCCGGGGCCGCGCTCGAGGAGGGGCTGACCATCGGCGAGGGCCTCCTCGAGGGCGCGGATGTGCTCACTGACGACGGAGCGGGCCACGCCGAGGTGCTCGGCGGCGCCTTCGAGGCTGCCGGACTCGACGGAGGCCGCGAAGGACTCGAGCCAGACGAGGTGACGCGGGAGCTTGCGTGGGGGCATCGGGGTTCATCCTTACACCACCTCGGCGAGCCTGATCCCTGGGGTGTTCGCTCCTACTTCGGGGAGTCACCCACCAGGTTGTTCTTGGTCTCGATGACCTTGTCTCGATGACCTTCTCCTTGACGGCGTTGGGATCGATGGTTCCCTTGAACGTGCCGACAGGAGTCTTGATCGTCTGCTCGCTGCGCTGCTCGGCCATGCCCTCGGGTGCGCACAGGGCCCTGCGGGACTCCTGGAGGGAGACAAGGCCGGCGTTCATCGAGGTGTGCTCCTCCGTGCGCTCCTTGGCGACGACCTTGTCCTCGCGGATCAGCACGCAGTGGTCCTCTCCGTAGTACCAGGCGGTGGAGCCATCGCTGAACTCCTGAGCGCGGGTGGGGCCTGCGTGCATCGTCTCGACGACTCCCTGCGAGGACATGCCGGGATGGACGGCGTTGAATCGCTTCTGCATGGAGGCACAGCCGGTGGTGGTGGCGAGCAACAGCGGAACGACGAGCCGGGTCACTGTTTTCATGGATGGGGATCCCTACGGGCCGAGGATGCCCATCCTGGTTCATCGCGAGGGGTGAACGTAGGCAGGGGCCGATGGCGCGCGGATGGCGCGCAACGAGACCACGAGCGAACTTGTCCTCCGCTGGGAGTGCGCGCTGGCTTCGAACCCCGGCCGACCGGGCGCTCGTGTCAACAGGCGCCCTATATATCCTCGGGCCTGGAGTCGCCCCGCATCGTTGAACGCGGGCCCGGCCTCCGCATCCACCCCACCGACTCCCGCGCCATCCAGCCAGCGTCGCCACCCGTCCTTCGGTGTGTCATGGAGGAGTCGAACCTTCCGCAGATCCGAGGGCGAGCGAAGCTTCTTCGCGAGCGACGGGCTGTACACGGACTGCGCGCTGCGTGCCACTTCCCGTGGAGCTACGGAGGGAAACTCATTCTGGGACGCTTCCGTAGCGAGCGCGCGATGCGCATCCAGGGCTGGACGTTCGGAACATGCATGATCGTCGTCGCGGGATACGTGGCTTTCGCTTGAGAGGAGGGAACTCATCTCCGACTCGCCCATCGCCCCCGGAAATGGCGGAGCTGTTGCCCGGGTTCATGAGCGTTGGATCGAACTGCTCGCGTTCCGCGCGAACCTTGATGCCGCCTCGACGTCGAACCAGGGAAACGCTTCATTTGCGTTCTCTCTGTTCGTATCACCCAGCATTGGGTTGCCGCTCAATGCCGTCTCGTCTCCCGGACGGTGTCCATGATCCGAGTTGTCATCAACTGTTCCCGTGTTCCTTAAAGGCGCGAAATGACGAGTTTTGGTCCTTGGTCCGTAGCTTGCCCCGTTGAGGGGCTGTCGCTTCGTCAGGCGGCGAGTTCAGGCGTGAATCATCAGGAGGGTGACCCGAAGGACCAGGTCTATGCGTGTTCGCTGTATTGTTCAGGATGTCGCACGCATGCGCTGTCCAATCCATCCCCGACAGCGAACGAGAACTGTGCCCGATGTGCTGGGACATCTGAGGAAAGGCGAAAGTGTGGCGTCCAGCAGAAGCTTGACTCGGTGCAGTGCCCAAGTGCCGGGATTTGTCATGGAGGTATCCTTACAATCAAGTCGTGTGAGAAGTGCAAGGGGATTGTTGACTATGACTGTGCCGGCCAACGGATAGAGAGTAGCGGAGGGGGTGAATTCTATTGCTGCGAGAAATGTCCGACGGGGGCCAGTCGAACGAACGATATGCCCTGCACTTCGAGTCCAACGCTGCCAAACGGTTGCAATGCAAAGCCCTCCATGTGTCAATGATCATCCGTCCGTTCATGGTGGTTGCGGTGGTTTGGGTTCTCGCCCTTGCCGGATGTGTCCCTTCTGGATTTGTAGTCGCGGAGAAACGGATGGGATGGAGGGCCCATGCAACTGCGGAGATGCTTCGGCTATATGACGAGTTCGGAGCGCCGACGCACCAGGGAGTGCTCGAACGCAAGGCCGATGGATGGGCGGAATATGTCTTTGCCGACGGTCGTCGGCGCATGGTAATAGATGACGATGGGAATGGGCGCCCGGGGGCAATTGCGGATGATTTGCCAGATGGAACGATGGTTACCGCAGTTGACTCCGACCAGGATGGTCGACCGGAGTGGCTCGCTCAACAAGACGGAAATGGTCGGTTCTTCGACGACACGAACTATAACGGCACTTTCGACAGGCTGCGAACCGTATTTGCTGAGGGGGATTGGTTTCGTGTTCGTATCTGGGTCGATGAGGACGAGGACGGGCACTTCGAGGAAACGGAGTCGTGGTTGGAGCCAGCGGCGATGCCGGTCTTCACTCCTCCGCAAGAGCACCATCCGCCACCTACGAGATGACCTCGCTGGCTTCCAGGCGCCCGGTGACCTGGAACCAGGGGGGCTCTGGGAATGGGTTCTCTTCGAGGCGCATTCCCAGGTGACGCATCACGGCCATCGAGGCGCTGTTTCCGCGCTCGGTGCCCGCGACGATCCGACTTAGCTTCAAGGTCCCGAAGGCGTACTGCACCAGGGCGCGAGCGGCCTCCGTGGCGTACCCCTTTCGCTGAAAGCGCGGTGAGATGGCCCAGAAGAGGCCGACCTCGGGTGAGGACCGCGCGCCTTCGACCCGGCCAAAGCTGGGCAGCTGGCCGAACGGGGCCAACAACGGCACGAGACCCACCAGGCCAACGAAGGAACCGCCGTCCTTGAGCACCACCGCACGGTCACCGTAGGGCGGTTGGTGCAGGAGGGCCAGTTGCTCCTCGCTGCGGACGGTCCACTCCAGCCATTGACGGCGCTGCTCCCGATTCGCCTCTTCACTCAGCTTCATGTCTACTCAATCGATGTCGACATAGAGCCGGTGGCATGCCTCCAGATCATCCATCACCAGTGGACGTATTCGCAGCCGCTCTGTTTCCAGCGTGGGTATCCGCATGACATTCCTCTCCGCGCGAGGGGCGTGAGCCCGTGGTATCCAGCGTTTGAGAAGTGCTCCGTGACGAAGGGAGGACGCCTCCGGCCAGGGGTTCCCTCTCACGGGACGGTACTCTACCGTGGGGGAGGGGACACGCAGGGTGGAGGGGATGTCGGGAGGGCACGGGGTGGCCCGGGTGCTCTGGGTGAGCGGACGGTGGGTTCGTTCCCTTCGTAGGGAACCGAGAGCGTCAGATATCCATCCTCGCCCATGAGGAGGAGGTCGACGAACGGCGGCGCGGGAATCCGCCGCTCGGCCCAGCAGGTGCACATCATAGTCGCGTCGAGTCCCATGGTTATCGGCGAAGGGGTGGAGTGGGGACTCCTCGAAGGACGTTACGAGGGACGTTACATCGACATCCTTCCTATCAGCACCACCGATAGCATCCTGGCCCCATCCTTCTGTTCGCCTCCTCCGGGCCCGGCCCGTCTCCCCGCTTGTGCACGCCGTGCTTGGTCACCTGGTGGGCCAGCCCCCAGGGCGGACGGCTATGCTTGAGGTTAGACTTCGCCGATGAACTCCAGCCCATCCAGCCGGCCGTCCGTCGTCGTGGCGGAGCTGGGGCCTACGAATACGGGGAAGACCCACCGCGCCATCGAGCGCATGCTCGAGCACGACACGGGCATGATGGGTCTGCCGCTCCGTCTGCTCGCTCGTGAGGTCTACGACCGGGTGACCGCTCGAGTGGGCGAGGGGCGGGTCGCCCTGATGACCGGGGAAGAGAAGCGCCTGCCGCCGCGCCCCGACTACTGGATCTGCACGGTCGAGGCGATGCCGACCGATCGACCGGTCGACTTCCTCGCCGTGGATGAAATCCAGCTCGCCGCCCACCGCGAACGCGGGCACGTCTTCACCGACCGATTGCTCCATGCGCGTGGGCGCCGGGAGACCTGGTTCCTCGGCGCGGACACGATGCGGCCGATGGTCCAGGCGCTCATCCCCCATGCCTCGGTGAAGCGCGCCACCCGCCTGTCCCAGCTTCGCTATTCCGGGCGGCGCTCCCTGAAGAGCCTTCCTCCGCGCTCGGCCGTGGTCGCGTTCTCCGCGGACCGCGTGTACGAGCTCGCCGAGTCGCTGCGCCGTCTGCGTGGCGGGGTTGCCGTGGTACTGGGCGCGCTCTCCCCCAGGACGCGGAACGCCCAGGTGGCGATGTATCAGGCCGGAGAGGTCCAGTACCTCGTGGCCACGGATGCCATCGGGATGGGTCTCAACCTCGACCTCAACCACGTCGCCTTCGCGGCGCTCTCCAAGTACGACGGTGCCGAGCAGCGCGAGCTCTTCCCGGACGAGCTGGCCCAGATCGCGGGCCGCGCGGGGCGCCATCTGAATGACGGGACTTTCGGCACCCTGAACACGCTGCCCGACCTGCATCCGCGGGTGACCTCGGCCATCGAGGCACACCGGTTCCCGGCGGTACGCAGTCTCATCTGGCGTAATGAAGCGCTCGATTTCTCGAGCCCGGAGTCCCTGCTGGATTCGTTGTCGCGAGCTCCGCGCCACAGTGCCTTCATCCGGGTGGAACGCGCGGATGACTTCGATGCGCTGAAGGAACTCTCACACGTTCCAGCCATTCGAGAGGTCGCCACCGACCGGGCCAGCGTCGAGTTGCTGTGGCAGGTCTGCCAGATTCCGGATTTCCGCAAGGGTCTCTTCGGTCAGCACGTCGCGCTGCTGCGTGAGACCTTCCTTCAGCTCTCCGAGGGGGATGGGAAGCTGGAGCAGGCCTGGCTGTCCAAACAGGTGTCTCCGCTCGATGATGTCGCCGGAGACATCCACACCCTGATGGACCGGTTGGCGGCCATCCGCATCTGGACCTATATCAGTCATCGTTCGAGCTGGCTGCACGAGGCCGAGTACTGGCAGGAGCGCACCCGCCGCATCGAGGACGCGTTGGGCGATGCTCTTCATGAGCGGCTCGTGGAGCGCTTCGTGCAACGGGCCGCGCGGCGGAGTGCGCGCCGGTTCGTGCGAGCCACCGCGCAGCCCGCGACCCGGTCGGACAGTCCCTTCGCCAGGTTGGGGTCCCTGTTGGGGGAGGTGCCGGGCGCTGACGGCGCCGCGATGACGGAGGAGCAGTTCGTCCAGCGGGTGGTCGACGCGACGCATGAGGCCTTCGTGGTGGACGCGTTGGGAAACATCTCGTTCGAAGGGCAGCCGCTGGCCCGTCTGGTTCGCGGGACGGACCGGCGCTCACCGCAGCTGGCGCTCACGGAGCCGGAGGTCTGGACCGGAGGCGCGCGGCGGCGGCTCGAGCGCCGTCTGGTGGCGCTGGCGAGGGATCTCGTCACCGAGGCCATGGGAGGCTTTCCAGCCGAGGCCCTTTCCGGAGCGGACCGCTCCGCGGCGACACGCGGCCTCGCCTACCGTCTGGCCGAGGGTCTGGGCGTGATTTCCCGAGGTGAGGCGCGCGAGCAGTGGCGGCTCCTGGACGATGAGGCACGAGAGCGCTTGAGGTCGCTGGGGGTCCGCGAGGGACAGCGCTTCCTCTACGTCGCCGAGGCGCTCGCACCGCATGCGCTCGAAAGGCGCTGCATGCTGACGGCGCTGTTCCAGCGGAGTCCAGCACCCAACGGGGTTCCGGGAGAACCGGTGCTCGGCGTCGCGGAGCTCGGCGGCCGGGATGCGCGAGCCTTCGGGTATGAGGTGCTCGGTCCCGTGGCACTGCGGGTCGACATCGTCGAGCGGCTCGGCGAGGCGCTGCGCCACCCGCACGGCGCTCGGCAGGTGCAAACGCTCATGCAGGAGCTGCGTCTGGAGAGCGATGTTCGCACACGGGTTCTGCGAGAGCTCGGAGGTCCGTCCGGGAACGCTCCGTTGAAGAGGCGGCGGCGACGGCGGAGAGGGAAATCGCCGGCGATGGCTCCCGACAAGAGTGGAGCCAGTGGGCAACCGGCTCACGCTGGCGCGCACCAGAAGCCCCGGAGGAGTGGGGCAGGGGAGGGGGGCGTATAGGCTGGTGGCCCTCTCGCCAGACTGTTACGAGTGCCCTGGCTGGAGGTGGGTCATGAGCGAGGCGAAAAAGGGACCGGGGCAGGACACCCCGGTGGTGCTCTTCGACGGCGTCTGCAATCTCTGTAATGGGGTCGTGAACTTCATCATCGACCGGGACCCCTCGGCGCGCTTCCGCTTCGCGGCGCTCCAGTCCACCCAGGCCGCGGTGCTGCTCGCCCCCCTGGGACGCGTGCCGGAGGCCGACCCCCAGAGCTTCATCCTCGTGGAGGACGGGCGCGTGTATGAGCGCTCCAGCGCGGCCCTGCGCGTGGCCCGGAAGCTACCCGGAGCGTGGAAGCTGTTCTACGTCTTCGTGGTCGTCCCCACGCCCCTCCGCGATGCCGTCTACCGATTCATCGCGCGCAACCGCTACCGATGGTTCGGCAAGGCGGATGCGTGCCGCATGCCCACGCCGGAGCTGCGCGCGCGGTTCCTCTGAGCCGGTTCAGGGTAGGCTCGGCGGCCATGAGCCCCTCCCTTCGTATTCGTCCCTACCGCCCGGATGACCGGGACGCCGTGTATGACATCTGCGTGCGCACGGGCGCGGCGGGTCAGGATGCTCGGGGCCTCTACCGGAGCGACGAGCTGCTGCCCGACGTCTACGCCGGCCCCTACCTCGAGCTCGAGCCGCACCTGGCGTTCGTGGTCGATGAGGGCGGACGCGCGGTGGGGTACGTGCTCGGCACCGCCGACACGCAGGCCTTCGTGGAGGCCTGGCGGGCCCGGTGGCTGCCGCGCGTGGCGGGCCGGCATCCTCCCCCGGTCGAGCCGGCCCGCACCGCGGACGAGCGGCTGATCGCCACGCTGCACCATCCCGAGTGGATGCTCGCGCCCGAGCTGGCCCCCCACCCGGCGCACCTGCATGTCGACCTGCTCCCCCATGTTCAGGGGGCCGGGTACGGCCGGCGCCTCGTGGAGACCTTCCTCTCCGCGGTGGCTGCCGCGGGCGCGCCCTCGCTGCATCTGGGCACGGGCAACGACAATACCCGGGCACTGCGGTTCTATGAGCATCTGGGTTTCCAGCGGCTCACCGTGGCGGGAGCCGTGGGCACCACGTACTTCTGGTGCCCTACGGCGAAGCGCGGTTGATCACATCTCCACGGCGGAGTCGATACGGGCGCGGTTTCCAACATTAGAATGACAGCCGGAAGTGGATGGACTTGGGCCGGGTGAGCTGATCGAAGCCCAGCGCGCTCAGGCTGTGTCCCCGGCCCGAGTTCTTCACGCCAATCCATGGCAGCGCTGGATCCACCGAGTCGCACCGGTTCATGTAGACGGTGCCGAACTCGAGCTGCGTCGCGAAGCGGGCCGCGCGATCGCGATCCTTCGTCCAGACGCTCGCGGTCAGGCCGAGCTCCGAGTCGTTCATCTTCGCGCGCGCTTCCTCGTCCGAGTCCACGGGCGCGATGGGCAGCAGCGGCCCGAAGGACTCCTGCCGCATCAGCCGCATCGAGTCATTCATCTCCGTGAGGAGCGTGGCCTGGAAGAAGCGGCCCTTGCCGTCCACCTGGGTCCGCTTGCCGCCCACGAGCACACGAGCCCCCTTGCCGCGGGCGTCCTCCACGAGCTGCTCCAGCTCCAACGGGTGGTTGGGCTGCGCGATGGGCCCCAGCGTCGTCTGGTCGCTCATCGGATCGCCGAGCACGTACCCTCGCACCAGCGCCTCGCACGCCTCGGTGAAGCGCTTGTAGAGCGAGCGATGCACGTAGACGCGCTCTACCGCGCAGCAGCTCTGGCCCGCGTTGTACATGGCGCCGTCCACGATGTTCTCCACCGTCTTCTCGAAGTCACAGTCCGGAGCCACGTAGGCGGGATCGTTCCCGCCCAGCTCCAGCCCCATGTGCCGGAAGCGCGTGGCGCCCGCCAACGTGAGCCGCTGTCCGCCGTACACCGAGCCGGTGAACACCACATGGTCCACCCGTGCGTCACCCATCATGCGCTCGCTGGTGGGGTGGTCACAGTGCATCGCCTGGACGAGGTGGGGGGGCGCTCCGGCCTCGGCGAAGGCCCGGGCGAAGTGCTCCCCGCACAGGGGCGAGCGCGGCGAGTGCTTCACCACCACCGCGTTGCCCGCCAGCACCGCCGGTACCACCACGTTCACTGCGGTGAGCAGCGGGTAGTTCCACGCGGGCAGGTCCACCACCACCCCCAGCGGCTCCTTGACGATCCGGCGCTCGAAGCCCACCTTGGGCGGCAGCACGATGTCCGCCAGCGCCGTGTCCGCGATGGAGATCATGTAGCGGGCCCGCTCGGCCATGCCGCGAATCTCGCCCCGCGCCTGGGCGAGCGGCTTGCCCATCATCCGGGTGATGTCCGTGGCGATGGCGTCCGCCCGCGCCTCCATGGAGGCGACCATGCGCTCGCACCAGTCCTTGCGCTGGGCGAGGGAGGTGGCTCGCGCGGCCCGGGCGGCGGCCCGGGCCTGATCGAGCACGGTGTTCACGGTCGCCTCGTCCGCGAGGGGCACGGAGCAGGCGACGTCGCCCGTGTACGGATTGTCGACAGTCAGGGTGGTCATGGTCGGCAAGGTAATGCTCCGGAGGAGTGTCGACCCGGGTGGAGCCTCGCGAGCCGCCTTCCGTGCGTTCGCTCGTGGACGGCTGGAGCGCCGGGACGGCGTGGACGAGCCCAGGCACTGTTCACCGCTCATTGTCTGAGGGGGCGGAACAACCTTCCGCGGGAGCGTCTGCCTAGGCCTACTCGCAGTACTCATCCACCTGGTCGGCGGGAATCTCCGCGGGGGGGAGGAGGCCGAGCACCAGCGAGTTGTAGCGGCTTCTCTCCAGCGGCGTGTTCTCGTCGGGTACCATAGCGCCGCTGGTTCTCGAGGAACACCTCACAAGCGGGTATCAGCCGTTCATCCGGCAGTACGCTGCACTCGCCCTCCACCTGAACACTCGGGCCACAGCCCGCGAGCCCCACCGCGATGATGACTCGTGTGTCACTCGCGAAGGCGGTGCTTTGTCCCCGGGGCCGGTCAATCCTGCATCCCGTGGCGTGCTACCGCGACAAACTGTCCGGGAGTCGGGCAATCCCATCCCAGTCGCACAAGAGGGGAGGCCCCCAGCCGTATGACGGCCGGGGGCCTCGAATTCAATCCACTACGGCTCGATGCCTCCGGCCAGCGTGCCGTTCCGGTAGACGGTGATGCTCGTGTTCTCGCCATAGGCCGTCTGCCCGGCCTTGAACGAGTAGTCATCCGCCTCGTTGAAGTTCGCCCAGTTCGACGTGTTCACGCGGAGCTGGATGTCCCCCGTGTCCTGGCCCGCCGCCAGCGTGCCGCTGGCGAAGCCGACCTCCAGGTAGTGGGTGGCGCCAGGCCGCGGAGAGGCCAGCTGGACGAACTGGAAGCTCAGGTTCGTGCAGCCCAGGACGGCCCAATCACAGTTGACCTGCAGGGTGGCCGGGCTCTCCAGCGAGAAGTAGTACCGGGCCTTGACCTCCGTCAGGTTGGCCGGCGTGGTGCCGCCGTTCTTCACCCGGAGGTGGGGCCGGAGCTGGTTGTTGGTCGGGGCGTTGTTGTCCCCATCGCGGTAGAGGACGGAGAGGGCGCCGGTGCTGACGTTCTGCGTCGTGGCGGAGACCTCGTTCGAGCCGGCGGACTCGAGGGAGGCATTGAAGGCCGTCGCCTTGTAGTAGTAGGTCGTGTTGGGCGTCAGGCCCGTGTCGGTGAAGCTGGTGGTGGTGCTGCTCCCCACCCGGTTCGCCGCGGTCAGCGCCACGTTCGGCGAGGTGGAGCGGTAGAGGTTGTAACCGGTGGCACCCGTGGAACCCGTCCAGCTCAGGTTGATCTGACTGGAGCTGGTCGCCGTTGCGAGCAGACCGGTGGGCGCGGCCAGGACCTGCTCACCCGGAGTCGCCGAGACCGCGCTGGTGTTGGCGCTCTCGCCGTTGGCGTTGGACGCGCTGACCACGAAGTAATACGTCGTCCCATTGGTCAGCCCGGTGTTGGTGTAGCTCGTACCCGTCACGGTGCTCACCGCCACGAACGGTCCGTTGCTGGCCGTGCCCCGCTTGACGGTATAGCTCGTCGCACCGAGCGCGGCGGTCCAGCTGAGCGTCACCTGCTGGTTCCCCGCAGTGGCCGTCAGGCCCGTCGGGGTGAAGGGCGGGTCATTGTCACCGGTGGTCGGCGGGATGGCCGGATACGCGTTCTGGACCAGCATGGCGAACTGGTTGTGGAACCAGTGGCCGGACAGCGGCGCGTCCGGCAGGGCCCCGGTCTTCATGTTGTACTTCGTCATGTAGTCCGGGTTGCACATCGGGTCCGCGCCCTTGCCCTCGTCGTTCGGAATCTCCTTGCTCGCGCCGTCCGACTCGCCCGGCGGCTTGATCCAGACGAACGCATCCAGGTGCGAGGCGGTATAGCCAGACGGAGCGGACTGGGGCGCTTGACCCATGCCGGCGCCGCTGTGGTTGCACCAGAGGCCCCGGTGGCCCCGCCGGTCGACGCGGCCGGAGTCGGCGTACGCGTCCACCGTGCTGCCGGACGCACCCGTCGGACGGTTGGGTCCGCCCCAGCCATTGCGCGAGGTGTCGATGAGGAAGCCGATGTTGGCCGGCCAGCCCGCGGCCGTGAAGCCGGTGTAGAGGGCCGCCGTGAAGTCGCTCTCGTCGAAGTGGGGGTTCCACTCGTAGATCTTCGCCGACTTGAGCTGCTGCCCGCCGACGGTCACGTTCGGGTCCACCAGGTGCGGCTCCACGAGGGGCGTGTAGTTGGAGATGTTGGTCACGAAGCCATCGACGCTGGCCAGTCCGGCCGTCGTCCCGCCCACCACGTTGGTGTAGAGCGCGATGACCCGCTGACGGTTGTCGTCCCAGCCCAGCCAGCCCGAGTGGGCGATGTCCAGGTAGGTGTAGACATTGGGGATGGCGTGCAGCTTGTTCAGGGCGTACTGCGCGGCCGCCACGTAGATGCCGCTGGAGTTGGCCTGGGCGCACTCAGGGTCGCTCAGGTTGGTCACCAGGTTCGGCAGGCCGTCCGGCTCGATGGCCGTGATGATCCGGATGTCCTTGTACTTCGGATCGGCGAAGATGGACGCGATGACATCGATGTACTCGGTCTTGTAGCGCTGCAGACCTTCCTCGGACAGGGGCAGCTCACCATTGGACGCCAGCGCCGCGCAGTCCCGGCCCGGCATGTCGTAGATGACGAAGGTCGCGGTGATGGGCTGGCCAGCCTTCTTCTGCGCCAGCACCAGGTCCAGGTGGTCTCGCAGACCCTTGCGGCCGCCGTTCGCGCTGCCGCCGTGAACCGCCGCGATGCGGTCGAGCCAGACAGCGGTCGGGTACTTCTTGACCGTGCGCATCTTCGCGGCCAGGGCGCTGTCGGTCGTCTTGGCGATCGAGGTGTCAACCAGCGCCGCGTAGTCGGGGTTGACGTAGGCGGTTGATCCCTCGAACGGGTTGTCCACATGCGTCTGAGCGGCTGCGACGCCTCCCCAGAGTGCCAGGAGCAGGAATGAGAGGGGGGCCAGAGCCAGGGCGCGGGTCCTTGGACGCGTTCGTTGCATACTTCCCTCCTGATTGGAAATTCCAACGACTCCCAAGAATGGGAAATCGCTTCTAGTCAGGAAGATACTTGAAGCCTGAAAGACTTGGCAATGAAAACGTTTTCATTGGTGTCTGTTCATCGACGAACAAAGCCGAGCCCCGTGCTCGACGCGGGAGTGAATTGAAATGCTTTCACTTCTGTCGCGGGAAATTTACCGCTTCATGGCAATGAATGTGTCGTCCTGTGAGCGATGGTCTTGGGCCCGTCGCGCCGCGTCATGGCCCGCTTGATGCTTCAGCGGATCGAAACGTTTTTATTGGATAGGATGATGGAATGCCGATCGAGCATCTGACCCCCAGTGAGCTGAAGGCTCGTACGACACGTGCCGTTGCCGCGGCGACGAGTGCGGGCCGCGCGCTCGGACTCGACGTGGCCGACCCGAAGGTCTTGCATGATGTCTTCTCCGTCGTCGTGCACCTCGCGCCATCACCCGTGGTGGTCCGGGTCCCCGTGGTGCTGCCGCCCGGGTTCGACGGGGCACCGCAGGTCGCGCGTCAGGCGCGCGAATTGGCCGTGGTCGCATGGCTGGCGGACCGTGGGCTCCCGGTCGTGCGCCCGAGTCCCCTCGTCCCTCGTGAGCCCGTGCGGCGGGAGGGCTTTTCGATGACGTTCTGGGAGCTCGTGGACGTCGACACCTCGCGCCAGCCGGACTTCATCGCCGAAGCGGCGCTCGCGGCCGACCTGCACGCGGCGCTGCGCGACTACCCGGGCGAGCTCCCGTTCCTCTCACCCATCGCCGCGACTGTGCCCGCGTGCTTGGCGCTTCTGGAGGAGAACCCCGGGCTGTTGGCTCCCGCGGACCTCGAGCGGGCTCGGGGCGAGTGGGCTGTCCTTGGACCCGTGCTTTCATCGCGCGAGGGCTTCGCCAATGCGTTCCCGAAGGCCGGCGTCCAGCCAATCCACGGGGATGCGCCGTCGTACAACATCATCCGCACGACCTCGGGAGTGCGCTACGCGGACTTCGAGGATGTGAACCTTGGCCCGGTCGAATGGGATCTCGCGTTCCTCGGTCCGGAAGGTGCCGCCGTCTACGACGCGGCGGCGGCGCGAGCAGGCGTGCGGCCTCTCGACCCGGCTGTCCTGCGCGTCATGGATGCCGCGCGGATGCTTCAGGTGGTTGCCTGCTACGCCCTCGTGCCGCAATTGCCGATGCTGGCCGAGGGGCTCGCGCCCTCGCTCCAGAGCTGGCGGACGATGCCGTTCGCGGGCGGGTTGGGCTGAGGATGACCGCGGGCGGGGTGCCCGAGGTCACCCCGGGCCAGGCCATTACATGTCGCACCAGAAGGCGCGCATGTCGCCGCTGTCCGTGCCAGTGAACGAGAAGCTGATACCGTCGCGGCTCAAGCCCACGGAGAGCCCGGGCACATCATTGATGCCGCAGCGCTCCGTCTCGGAGGCGCTCTCGAGGTAGGACTTGCGTCGCAGGTGCACTTGTCGCCCCCTGCCGAGATGCTTCCATGGTCCAGCTCGTGCGGGAGGCAGGGCTTCATGGCCGCGAGAGTTCGCCTGTAATGGTTGTCGCGGAGGTGTGTTCAATTATCGACTGTGAAGTTCAACACCGGTCTTCGGGCTCCGCTGTTGAACTGGTTGCCCATGTATTCACGGGTGAGCCCGCGTCGCCGATGTCGGTGCGGATGCACGTGAATGAGGCCAGGCTTCTTTCCCCGCTAGGAGCGTGTCGGGGAATCAGCCAGAGGGACAGTGGCGCATAGCAGGCGCCATATGGCGCCACAGGTCCAGAGGTCATGGGGGAGGGAGAGGCGACCCACTCGTCGTGCCGCCTCGCGGCGACCTCGCCGCTACGCGGCCTGCTCGGCCAGGCCAGGCAGCGCCCAACCCTGCTTCCACATCTTCTTGAGGTTGTGGACGGCACACGCCAGCGAGAATTCTCCTCGCACCTTGTCCAGCCCCCGCAACGAGAAGCGTGGCAGGACTGTATTCTTCACCTGTCCAATCACCGGCTCGGCCGTCACCTTGCGCCGCGCGTACGCCTTGCGCCCCCGCTTCGTCAACAGCTTGCGCTTCATCCTCTCCTTGAAGCTCAGGCCCGCCGGCGGGCGTCCTCTCGGCGCTGGCGGCGCCTCCTCTCCATGCTTGTCGCGCCCGCCAGCCACGAAGCACTCCACCCCCTTCTGCTCTACCTTCTCAATGTCCTCCTGGCACAGGTAACCCGCGTCCGCGCTCAGCTCCTCGGGCACCAACCCCGTGTTGGCCTCCACCTGCTCCACCATGGGCGCCAGTTGCCGTGCATCGCTGCTGCTCTGCCCCACCTCCTGCGCCACTACCAACTGCGTGTCCGCGTCCACCGCCACCTGCGCGTTGTAGGACTGCTGGAAGGCCCCTCCCTTGGGCATGATTCGCGACTCGGGGTCGGTGAAGTTGTACTGCGCCTTCTCCGCGGGCTTTGCCTCCTCGGGCGACTTCCCCTCGGCCTCGGCCTTCTTCCTGGCCTGCTCCTCCAACTCCTGCTTCGCCTGCCCAATCCTCTCCCGCCTCTTCTCCTTCTCCACCGCCAGCGCCACCTTCTTCTCCGCCTCCACCTGGCGCGCCGCCTCCCGCAGCCGCTCGGCGCGCTTCTTTGGATTCTTCATCTCCTCGGGCAGTTCGTCCCCACGCCGTCCCTTGCCGTGGCGCTCGTCCTCCTGTGCATCCAGCTCCTCGGCCTCCGCCAGCAGGCGCCCCACCTGCTCGTCCAGCTTCTTCATCGCCTCGTCCATGCGCCCGTAGCTCATGGCCTTGTGCTTGCTGGCGTTGGCCTTCATCTTCGTGCCGTCCACCGACAGGTGCCCCACCTTCTCGAGCCCCGACTGGCGGGCCACCCGCAGCGTGTCCACGAAGAGCGCTCGGAAGGCCTCCAGGTGTCTCACCCGGAAGGCGCACACCGTGTCGTGGTCCGGCTGCTCTCCTCCCGTCAGGTAGCGGAAGGCGATGTCCGTCTCGCACCGCCTCTCAATCTCCCGGCTGCTCGTTCCGGCTGCCACTCCCGGAACGGTCGCGGCGGGCTGAAGCGCACGGAGCTCTTCGTCTCCTCCTGCCGCTGCGGCTTCTGCGCCTCGGGCACATCCAACAGCACGCTCTGCTCGGGCTTCTTCGTCTCGCTGGTGCTCACCCTCCAGTTTCAACCAGAACTCGCCGCTGCCCTGAAGGACCACCTGGGGCGTCACCCCACCATATTCGCGACGACTGGCTCAAGACATGCATGAAGGCTGAGGTCGAGCGCGTTGGGTTGAGTTATCGGGCACAAGGCAGAGGAAGCCCGCCCCGGGGCAGCGGGTAGCAAGCAGGAGGAGATGGAGAGGGGAGTGGGGAGAGTGCGACACGTGAGCTGCAATTGACTCCAGGCAGCTACGTGATTTGCGCTGTGCTCAGCGAGCCCAGCTTCGTCCACAGCTTCTGCCAGAGGCTGGCCGACTCCCGGCCAATGACCAGCACCACTCTTCTGGCGTGTAACAGCACCCGCGCGGCTACTTTGAGCACCCGCTCGCGCACACGGAGCAGCCCCAGCCCTCGCCCGTGGCCTGCTCCATCAGCACGCGCGCGGCGTGCACCAGGTTGTAGGCCAGGGCATTGAGCAACAGGCGTACCTCGTTGTTGGCGAAGGCGTCGATGGACACCGCGCGCTGGACGGGCGGCTGCCCCGGTACTTGGACTTGGGCCGTCTGGCCGAGGAGAGCGCCGGGGCCAGCACGTCCATGAGCTCTCCGAAGTGGCCCTCCGCCGTGCCGCGTTGGCGGTAGTGCTCCAGCAGCGCCTGTGCCGGCATCTGCTCCTTGCTCCAGCTCGTCACCAGCCAGAAGGCGTGCGGGAAGAGCTCGTCCTTCCTCTCCAGCACTACCAACACCACGCGCCGCGCACGGCTCCAGCCCTGCGCCTGGTACTCCCATTCGTACAGGTGGGTGCCCGGCTCCCCTGCGGCACTCCCGAATTCATGAAGCGCGGCAGCGCCGCCTCCCGCTGCAACACGCTGGTGTTGCGCACGCGCGCCACGTAGGGCGTGCCTCGCTCCTCCAGCTTCGCCAGCAGCTTCTCCTCGGGAAAGCCCGCGTCGAAGCGCACCGCCGCCACCTCACACACCTCCTTCTCCACTCGCCCCAGCAACTCGTCGATGAATTCCAGCGCTCCATTGGCGCTGTGCACGTTTCCCTCGCGCAACCTCACGTCCAGCAGGTCTCCCGTCTCGGCGAGACTGGCGACAATCGGGTGGTACATGCGTACTCCGTAGTGCCCGTTGTACGCGCTGCCCTCCTGGTGCCCATGCACCTCCACCGGCAACCCGTCCACGTCCACCGTCACCTGCTTGAGCTTCTGGCCCTTGGGCTGCTGCGCCCTCAGCCTCCGCCCCGTCTGCCACACCAGCGCCTCGTGCAGCACCTTCCGGTTTTCCTCTCGCGCCAACATGGCCGTCAGCCGCGACAAGGTGGGCTGTGAGGCCAACCCCTCCGCTCCCCCCTCTTTCCCCCTCAGCGGCACGCTGCTCTTGCTGTCCGACACCGCCAACCTCAACGCCGCGTCCCTCCTGAGCGCGTCCGCGTCGTCGTGGTCTCTCCACCCTTGCCCCAACAGCAGAAGGTCCGTGCGCACCAACTCCCTCAGCGAGTGGGTTATCCGCTTCTCGTCTCGCGTGTCCGTCAACATCTCCCCCAGCCAGCGCGTCAGCCCCAACCGCTCGTCCACCTCCCTCAGCAGCACCGCACCTGCCTCCGACGTCAACCGCTCCGCCCTCGCCTCCAGCTTCACGGAGCCGTTGAACTCCAGCCCGAAGTCGTTGAGGATTTCACCCATGACGCGCCTCCTGCCTTGTGGTGGTGGATGTCTGAACAACACCCCTCTACCACTCGGGAGGTCAGGCGCGTCACCCTCCTTTTCCGGTCATCCTCCTGCACCTCTCGTGAATAAGGCGGGGTCACCCCTCTTCCCCACCCTTTGTGGTGCAGGATTGATCCAAAGTCCGTAGGAGAGGTTTTGAAGAGGCGGAGAGCAAGTCCAGACATTCACAGGCAAAGAGGGAGCATCCCTCCGGACGGCGCCTGAAAGAGGGGCGCCGTGGAAGGACAGGAGTGAAGGTACACAGGCCGAACAGCCAGGGGAGAAGAGGCGCGGGAAGGCCGGAGCGGGAGCAGCTGGCGGGCGCTCAGGCAAGTGTGGCCAGACTCTCGGGCAGCACGGCCAGACCCAACAGGCCCTGGTAGAGCACCTCCATGGTGCGTGCGAAGCTTTGGGGCCGTTTGTCGCGAGTCGGCAGGTGCGTGCGCACCAGGGCCAGCAGGTTGTAGGCCAGCAAACGCAGCCAGCTGAGCACCAGGGGTGCATTGCCTCGCAGGCTGGGCGAGGCGCTGTCCTCCTCCAGCACCACGTCCGCTGTCCAGTTGGGCCCGTTCTCAATCCCCCAGTGCCGGCGTACCAACGTCAGCATCCGCTCCGGGGACAGTTGCCCTGTGGGAATGGAGGTGAGGAACAGCCGCGTCTCCACCTTCGGCAGCTCGCCGTCTCTGGTTCGCGTCTGCCTCACCCATACCCATTGCTGGGCGCCGGGAAAGTCCTCCTCTGGCGGCTTGTCCACCACCCTCAACTCCCTCTCCACCCACTCCCCGCTCGTCCGCTCGCGCGTGCGCACCTTCACTGGCGCCACCGCCAGCGCCACCCACGCCTTGTCATGTAGCCGGTGGAAGTTCTCCTTGAGCGCCATCAGGTAGTGCTTGCCCGCCTCCCTCACCACCCGCGCATTGGCCGCGCTCGTCATTCCCGCGTCCACTGTCACGTACTCGAAATGCCGCCCGAACTTCTCCACCACCCGTTTGAACAACTCCGGGAACGCCGTCGCCTCTCCCTGCTTGCCTTCCAGCAACTTCTGGTCGAGCACCGGCTGGGCCGCGCTGCTGGTGAGACTGGCGCGCAGCGCGTACGGGTACCAGTACTCCCGCCCCTGCTCATCCTTCGTCGTGTGGCTCGGCTCGCACGGCGGCTGCCCCGGCGTGCTCTCCCCTGCCTTCCCGTCAATGCTGACGACGCCCCGGGCGAAGAGCTCATGGCGTATCAGCCCCACTTCCAGGCCTCGGTGCACCATCTGGTGCACCTCCTGCTCCAACCCCTCTGGCTCCAACTTCCCCAGCAGCCTATCCAACGTCGTGTCGGACACCGGCCGCTTCAGCCCCTCGGGCGCCGTGCCTTCGCGCAGCATGTCCTCCCCCAGCGCCTCGGCATGCCTCAACACCCGCCGCCCCACCGCCAGCGCCTGCACCAGCAGCATCAACATCGCCGCCAGCGGATGCCTCTGTCCCCGGCGGGCCCGGGGGTCCTTTACCTCCTTGAATGTCAGCCCCAGGCTCGCCATCATCCTCTGCACGCGGGAGGGGGTTTCCTGCTCGTCCTTCTTCCCCTTCCCGTTTCCCGCTTGGGGTGTGGATGGCCCGCCAGTCCTCCCGCCCCGGTTTTTCTTCCCACTCATCCTTCTTCTCCCCGGACCTGTCCGGCCCGTCTCCGGCTCTGTGCTGGCGCTCCCCCTCGCGATCAGCCCGCGGCTGCTCGCCTCCGGTGGGCGCCTGTAGGCGGGACTATACTTCAGCCGTAGGCCCGGGTGGGATGACCTCTCCCGTGGGACTTTGAATCAAGCCTGCCCTTTGTGGTGGGGTTCTCCGACAAGCTCCTAGCTCCTGCGCTGGGGAGGCTTCCTTGACTTCGCCATGTCTCCTTGCATGTACTTCTATCTTCAATCTCTCCCAGGAGGTGCCAGGTGTTTTCTGTTCCCAGGTCACAACTTCGTATCCTGGCCGAGAGCACAGTTGACGCGTATGTCGAACGAGTGACGGCCAGGATTCGTGCCGACTTTGTGTCAGAACTTGGAGCGTTGCCCTATGAAGATCTACGTATTCGAGTTCACGCCGCGCTCATTTGGCTTCGTGCACAAGGCTTCCAACGCAAGGAGTATTTACATCGACTGATCGTTCTGGAGTTGTTGTTCGGCCCGCGGTTCGAGACCAGACTACCGCTGGCGGCACGTTTGATCGCATTTCCGCCGCATGGTGTGCCCCGCCAACCCGAATCGGAGCGATTCTGGGCTATTTATCGAGCTGCCGATCAACTCACGCGTGGTGACTCTGCTCAAGCCGCTCCGTCTCCCGGCGAGCGTGCATGGGGTGAGATATGGCGATGACGGGTATGGAGGCACTCAATCGCTCTCAGGCAAGCGCCGAAGCCGAGACAGGCTCGATTGATAGCCCGGTCAAGGAGTGCCTGGCTTGGATCGGAGTGGCGGCGGTCTACGACGATCCATGGGCTACTCCGGTCACGGGCTGCCGGGTGCGCATCGAGGTCGAGGGGGAGCTTGTGGCCGACGGACCTCGAACCAAAGGTCTGTCTTCATTCGGTAAAGAAGATGGTCAGCCCCACGATGACGTGCGAGCGGAGTTGGGGGTCTACCGCCAAAGTGGCGTGAAGCCGGGTCCTGCGAGCATCGCGCTCGTGCCAGATGGTGATGACGACCCGAAAGGCATCGAGAAGCAGATCCTCAACACCCTCGATGCCTTCGAGACGTCAATGCGCCAACTCCTGCGGCACTGGATTGCGGAGTGGTCGAAGGATGGCTGGTTGTCGGTCCCAAAAGCCAAACGCCGTGGCCAACTCCGTGGCCTTGGGACCTGGTGGGAGGGTGAGGTTGATTTCTGGGCCAGCGTTGGTGATACAGCAAAAGAAGTATGGGGTGGGATACAGAGCGGCACGAGCAAGGTCGCCGACTGGTACGAGGAGCTGCCCTTGTACGAGCAAGTGGGGTGGCTGGTTGCGCCGGTCCTCATGGGGGGGATCGAGTATGTAAAGCAGTTCGCCAAAACGGCTCAGGCGCTATGGAACCGACGTGAGCAGTTGATGGCTTTGCTCAAGGCCTTCCTCGATGGCACTGCTGCGGCCATTGAAAACGCGCTTGGGGTGTTGATTGATCTGCCTGGCGAGCTGGGGCCACTGATCAAGGACATCGTAGAGCATAGCCGTGACTGGGTCCAGAACATGATCGAGGTCGTGCGCGAGACCGATGTGTTCAAGCGCGTGATCAAGACGATCATGACGGTCGTCATGATGATGACGCCGAACTTCTGGGCTGAAGGCATCGGCATGGTCGAGGGGTATCTGCTGCCCGAAGTCTTGATCACCATTGTCCTGATCATAATTGGTGCACTCTGCACCGCCGCCGGAGCCTCGGCACTCGCCACCCGCATCGCAGGAGTCCTATCCAGGCTTCGTGCGGCCATCTCCGCGGCGGGTAAGGCGGGAGAGGTGCTGAAAACCCTATTCAGTAAGCTGGATGAGATTGCGAGACTGGTCGGGGATCTCTCGAAGGCGCTTCGCCGCAGAATCAATGAATCCGTCAAAGGTACGACGGACAAGCTCAACCAACTGGTCCGACGCTCCGCGAAGAGGGTTCCGGCCAGACTCGATGAGTCCATGCGGCATGCGAGACCCGCGGAACAGCGCACGGCCCAACGGTTGGCGGATGACCCGGACTTCGACGGGCGGACCTTCAAGGGAATAGAAGGAAAGGATCCCGGCTACGACTGGGTTGACGACCTGGGACGGAAATACGATGCTCTGGGAGATGGGACGAAGTCTCAATATATGAAGCTGGAGCAATTTACAAAATCAATCGATCATCATCTGCTCAAGGGCAATGACTTCACGGTTGTTGATATGACTGGCTACACAGCCGAACAGATCGCTGCTGTCAAGCAATACGTGGACGCACTCCCCGCAGCCAAACAGGCCATGATCGTCAGGGTGGGATTCTAATGCTATCGATTCACTTCGATGCGGAACGTGAATGGTGGGTATCTGGTAGGATATTCGAGCGGCTCTTTCAATCAGCGCTGGATAGCGGGAAAATGCCATCAAAATTGGAGCAGTGGCTCCATGTGGCGGATGCCAACGGTGGTTTGGATCTGTCCCTGCTGGATCCATCCGAGGCCAGTGAGTTGGTGACCGTGCTGCGAGATGCAGCTTTGCGAGACCTCGCTAAACTGGGCGACGTCGACGCTGAATCCGAGGACGGTGCTTACAGGGATAGCCTGTTGAAGATGTTGAAAGTCAGTCAGATTGGCTGAGGTATATCGAATACAGACGCGATAGGGGGCCTGCGGGCCGCGGAGCTTGCCGGGCCCGAAGAGCCTGATTCGGAGTTCTCGGAACTTGAGCAGGTCGGACGTCGGCTCGCGGATGCCTTGAATGATGTCCTGGGCCAACCCGCGCTGCCCCAGGCTGGCTGGTGCTCTGGTCCTTGGTGCTGGGCCCTGCGTTGAGTAGCTACGGCCGATGTGCCGAGTGCGGCGACTGGATGACACAGACCGAGAACAGCCGGAGCCCCTGACGGGTCTCTGTGCCGGGGGAGCATCGCTGGGCGTTTTGTCGGGGTCGTTTTAGCTACGCCTGGGTTCGAGGGCCGGGCGACGCGTTCGCCCAGGCGAGCGCCCTCTCGACGAGCGAGGTGACGAATGCGTTCTTCTGCTGCGAGTACGTCGAGAAAAGTCGCGCGCCGTGCGCGTAGGCCTTGCGCTTCTCGTCCGCGTAGGCCTTCACCTCGTCGGGGTGCGCGCGCAGGTAGTCGCGGACGGCGAGCTGGGAGGTGAAGAAAGCCCCTCCCTCCTCGGCGATGGCGACGTTGAAGTGGGGCGGCCCCCGTCGCCGCAGGTAGAGCCTGTCCGGAATGAACACCTCGCCGAAGTCCTCGTACCCGAGCGCGACGAGGCGAGGGGTGGCGACTCTTCCCTCGTCCAGGGAGCGCACGCCCACGAGGAGGTCGACAATGGGTTTGCCGACGAGCCCGGGCACTGCGGTGCTTCCCACGTGCTCGAGCCGCGTGACGACGTCACCGAGCGCTCCTCGCACGCGCTCGGCCTCGGAGGCGTAGATCTCGGGCCATCGAGGGTCGGGCTCGACCAGGGTGATGGGCTCGTCGATATCGGAGGTCTTCATGAGTTCACCGCCGTACGTGCGGTGCGACGGGGCCCGGACTGTCTCACGTACGGGTGGCGCTCGTCACAACGGGACGGGGAGCGCTCTACAGGATTGTAGGGAGAGCGACACCTCGCCTTTGTAAACACATCAGGAGACACCCTCATGCCCCGATTCGTAACCCCCCAACCCTGAGCAAACGAATGAGACCGTCGCACATCCCAAGCGGCGTCGTGGGTTCGCCATCCTATCCGCGCACTGAGGCATCCCCTCATAAAAGGCCAAAGGCTTCACGGAAAACGAGTTGCTCGCAGACGAGTTGGGCGAAGCGTTCGATGAGAGGCCGCAACTGGGCTTCGGGCATAGTGGGCAGGATTGATCCAAAGTCCGTAGGAGAGGTTTTGAAGAGGCGGAGAGCAAGTCCAGACATTCACAGGCAAAGAGGGAGCATCCCTCCGGACGGCGCCTGAAAGAGGGGCGCCGTGGAAGGACAGGAGTGAAGGTACACAGGCCGAACAGCCAGGGGAGAAGAGGCGCGGGAAGGCCGGAGCGGGAGCAGCTGGCGGGCGCTCAGGCAAGTGTGGCCAGACTCTCGGGCAGCACGGCCAGACCCAACAGGCCCTGGTAGAGCACCTCCATGGTGCGTGCGAAGCTTTGGGGCCGTTTGTCGCGAGTCGGCAGGTGCGTGCGCACCAGGGCCAGCAGGTTGTAGGCCAGCAAACGCAGCCAGCTGAGCACCAGGGGTGCATTGCCTCGCAGGCTGGGCGAGGCGCTGTCCTCCTCCAGCACCACGTCCGCTGTCCAGTTGGGCCCGTTCTCAATCCCCCAGTGCCGGCGTACCAACGTCAGCATCCGCTCCGGGGACAGTTGCCCTGTGGGAATGGAGGTGAGGAACAGCCGCGTCTCCACCTTCGGCAGCTCGCCGTCTCTGGTTCGCGTCTGCCTCACCCATACCCATTGCTGGGCGCCGGGAAAGTCCTCCTCTGGCGGCTTGTCCACCACCCTCAACTCCCTCTCCACCCACTCCCCGCTCGTCCGCTCGCGCGTGCGCACCTTCACTGGCGCCACCGCCAGCGCCACCCACGCCTTGTCATGTAGCCGGTGGAAGTTCTCCTTGAGCGCCATCAGGTAGTGCTTGCCCGCCTCCCTCACCACCCGCGCATTGGCCGCGCTCGTCATTCCCGCGTCCACTGTCACGTACTCGAAATGCCGCCCGAACTTCTCCACCACCCGTTTGAACAACTCCGGGAACGCCGTCGCCTCTCCCTGCTTGCCTTCCAGCAACTTCTGGTCGAGCACCGGCTGGGCCGCGCTGCTGGTGAGACTGGCGCGCAGCGCGTACGGGTACCAGTACTCCCGCCCCTGCTCATCCTTCGTCGTGTGGCTCGGCTCGCACGGCGGCTGCCCCGGCGTGCTCTCCCCGCCTTCCCGTCAATGCTGACGACGCCCCGGGCGAAGAGCTCATGGCGTATCAGCCCCACTTCCAGGCCTCGGTGCACCATCTGGTGCACCTCCTGCTCCAACCCCTCTGGCTCCAACTTCCCCAGCAGCCTATCCAACGTCGTGTCGGACACCGGCCGCTTCAGCCCCTCGGGCGCCGTGCCTTCGCGCAGCATGTCCTCCCCAGCGCCTCGGCATGCCTCAACACCCGCCGCCCCACCGCAATCGCCTGCACCAGCAGCATCAACATCGCCGCCAGCGGGTGCCTCTGTCCCCGGCGGGCCCGGGGGTCCTTTACCTCCTTGAATGTCAGCCCCAGGCTCGCCATCATCCTCTGCACGCGGGAGGGGGTTTCCTGCTCGTCCTTCTTCCCCTTCCCGTTTCCCGCTTGGGGTGTGGAGGGCCCGCCAGCCCTCCCGCCCCGGTTTTTCTTCCCACTCATCCTTCTCCTCCCCGGACCTGTCCGGCCCGTCTCCGGCTCTGTGCTGGCGCTCCCCCTCGCGATCAGCCCGCGGCTGCTCGCCTCCGGTGGGCGCCTGTAGGCGGGACTATACTTCAGCCGTAGGCCCGGGTGGGATGACCTCTCCCGTGGGACTTTGAATCAAGCCTGGGGCATAGTGGGCAGAGCCTGGTAGTACATGCAGCCCTGGCGAAAGAGGGAGTAGGTGCGCTTTTTCGAGGTGTTGGCTTTGAGGTCGCGCTCCATGCCGAGGCTCTCGCCACATACCACCGCGGCGACTTCCACCTCATCGGCCGTGACGCGTGCGCCTTTGAGCTTGCGCAGGTGGCCTGAGGTCGGCACCCACTCGGCCGCGCTCCGACGCTCGCCCTGGGTGCTGGTGACGATGATTCGCTGACGGGAGCGTACCACGTACTCGAAGCACAACTCCTCGAGCAGCGCGTAGAGCTTCTGGTCCGCGAAGCCTCGGTCGGCCAGAATCGTCACCTTCACCTCGGGCGCAATCAACTCACGCATGTGGTGCGTCCGAGCTGGGGCGTGGACCTCTTTTCCGGTCAGCTCGAAAACGAGGCCTACGTCGTGTGGAGCGCGGGGCCTCTCCAGCCCGGGCAATCGGTCTCGACCTTTTTCTGGGTAACGAAGAAGGTTGTCGATGATCGAGCCTATGGGATCTTCCTGGACAATGATGGCTTCAATCACGGAGCCGTGGATGAGCTGAAGGAGCTCAACAATCACTGCTCGTTCTTCGTGAACCCGGACTGAGAGCGGCACATCGTCTGATTCACGGTCCGGGTGAGAGGATTCAGCGCGCGGCGGTTGCCGCGCGCGACGAGCACGAGTTTCGCGCCACGACGACGTAGTTTCTTTTCCACGTGGGGAGGGGTAGGACGCTGCCTGCTTTCCCGGAGGTCTGATGGAACCCCTACGTGATGACGAGGCCCTGGAGATCATTCGAAGGCTGCAGACCGGCGGCTACGCGACGGAGGCCGAGACCGACGAGAAGTATCTACGCCTCAATGCGCGCTACCCCGGAATCGTGAACCTGATCTTTCACGACCGCAGGAATCCGACGGCCGAGCAGATTCTCGCCGAGGTGAAGAATCGGAAGCCGATTCTGCTCGGTCCTTGAGCAAGCGCTCAGGAAGGCTTCACGCTCCGCCCCAGAGAGCACTCAGCTCGAGCTCGATGGCCTCGAAGGGCTCGGCGCGGACCTGGGCGTCCTCCGTGAACGTGGCGAGCAGTGTGTAGTTCATGCCCGCCAGGCGGAAGACCTCCAGCGTGCGCACGTCCGGGTCCACGAGCCACACGTGCCGGACGCCCTCGCGCGCATAGGCGGGCAATTTGACCGCCCGGTCCCGCGCTTCCGTGGAAGGGGAGAGGACTTCACAGGCCCAGTCTGGAGCGAGCGTCAGGGCGGTGGTGCGCGGAGCTTCGGGAAGCCGCTCGCGGCGCCAGCCCGCGAGGTCTGGAACGAGCACGTCTCCACCCAGGTGGAACTCAGGCTCGTCGAGAAGGAGCCAGCCGCCCGGGCCGTTCCACCCCAGGTCGAACGGGCCCATCAGCACTCCACCGAGCCGGGAGGCGGCCTGGGCATGCGGAATCGCAGGCCGGGGACTCGCGTACAGTTCGCCAGCGATGATCTCCCCCACCATGTTCGGGGGAAGCTCCTCCAGGTCTGCGTAGGTCGCGGGTCGCTTTCCCATCCCCAACTCATCCACGTCCATTCGAGCGACAGGTTCCATGTCTGGAGCCTGTCGCCAGGGTCCGACACCCTGCCCGCGAGGTTGTCTCCGCGAGCCGACCTTTCATCCCATGCGCATGTCATCGCATGCGCATCTCTCGAGGTCGAGTGTCGAGCGGCATTCATCGTTCACTCGTCACCCCGAGTGGCCGCCGGGGCCTGCCGCCCCGCCGGGGGCGCCCTATAGTGGAGCCGTGGCCACTTCTCCGGACATCCTGCGAGCGCGGCTCGAAGACCGCGCGGATCTGCTCGAGGCCACGCGGCTGCGGTACCGGGCCTTGGAGAAGCTGTTGCGCGCCTTCTTCTGGAAGGACCGGGTGCGGGCCAACCTCGAGCTGCTGCGCGAGGTGGCGCTGGCCCAGCCGGAGGTGGACGCCACGCTGGAGTCCGTGGCCCGGCGCGCGGAGGCCGAGGGTTGGCCAAGGGGCTCGGCGCCCATGGCGCTGCTGTCCGAGGTGGAGCGGTTGCGCGAGGCAGTCGCGTGGGAGGTGGAGCGGCGGCTCATCGCGAAGAAGAAGCCGGAGCTCCTCGGGGATGCGCTGCTGAAGCTGGAGGAGGAGGTGCTGGACGCGGGGCCGCTGCTGGGCCGGCGCCTGTGGGCCCAGGCGGTGGAGATGTTGCCGCGCAACCTCCCGGAGCTTCGGGCCGCGTGCGTGGCGGCGGAGGTCTTCGAGCGAATCTTCAAGCGCCCGACGTTGGCTGGCGCGCTGCCCTTCGACGCGGCGGAGGCGGACGAGGTGCGTCGGGCACTGCCCGTGGCCGAGACGGCGCTGGAGGCGCTCTGGGCCCGGCTGGACCGCTTCGACGCCACGGGCCGGGTGAGGGCCTTCCTGGAGAAGCGGGCCAGGCGCGCGCCGGTGCATCCGCCGCGCAGCGGGCCGGAGCTGTTGCTGCACGCGGACTTCTGGCACGACCTGGCGCGTGCCCGGTTGAAGGCGTTGCTGGAGGAGCGCCTGTCGCCGGTGGTGCCTCGCGAGGAGGAGTGGCCGGAGCTGCTGGGGTGGTTGGTGGCGCGGGAGTCCTCGGCGGAGGCGCGGCTGCCGGCCTCGGAGGTGCTGTGCGAGGGGCGTGCGGGGCTGCTGGAGGTGGCGGCGGAGCTGGCGGCGCTGTCCCATGCGCGACCCCAGGGCGCGTGGAGTGAGGAGGCCGCGTGGGTGCGGTTGTGGACGGCGGCGCAGCGGGCTCGGGCCGAGACCGGCCCCGACCTGGAGCGGCTGCGCGAGTCGCTGCGCCTCTTCATCCGGCTGCGGGGCCAGGGGCAGACCCCGGCGAGGCTCTTCTCCGAGGCACGGGGGCAGCTCCCCCGGCTCCCCTCCGGGCACGTGGATGACGAGGTGGACGATCTGCCGGGACTGGTGCAGAGGGCCCGGGAGGCAGCCGGGCGGCCTCGCGCGGGGCGGATGTCAGGGTAATCCTTTAGCCTGGACGCTCGCATCACCGGATGGGAGAAAGGTACTCCCGTGCGCCTGCTGGCACTTCATGTCCAGGACTTCCGAAACCTCGGCCAGGTCTCCCTGGCGCCGAGCCCGCACGCGACCATCGCCGTGGGGCAGAACGGCCAGGGGAAGACGAACCTGCTGGAGGGGCTCTACTTCCTGGCGACGCTCAAGCCCCTGCGCGCTGGCCGCCTGTCGGAGCTCGTGCGGTGGGGGACGAAGTCCGCCCGGGTGACGGGCCGCTTCCTGCTCAAGGGCGCGGAGCGGGAGATTTCCGTCGAGGTCGCCGGAGGCGTGCGGCAGGCCTTCGTGGACGGGAAGAAGGCGTCGAGCCTGGAGGAGTACTTCGGGGGCGTGTCGGTGGTGGCCTTCACCCCGGACGACCTGGAGGTGGTGAAGGGCGGGCCGGACTCGCGGCGGGCCTTCCTGGACCGGGCGGTGTTCAACCGCTTCCCGGCCTTCCTACGCGAGAGCCGTGAGTACGGGCGGGCGCTGAAGAGCCGCAACCGGTTGTTGCGCGAGGGCGCGGTGGAGCCGGCGTACCTGGAGGCCTACGACGAGACGCTCGCGAAGGCGGGAGCGCGGGTGTACGCGAGGCGGCGGGCGCTGATGGCGGAGCTGGCGCCGAGGGCCCAGGCGACGTTCGCCTCCATTGGCCGCACGCCGGAGCCGGCGGCGTATGGCTACCACCCGGCGCACCTGGGAGACGTGGACTTCGCGACGGCAGACGAGGCGGCGCTGGCGGCGGCGCTGCGCGAGGCGCTGGCGACGCGCTCGCGCAGGGACCTGGACCGGGGCTTCACGTCGGTGGGCCCGCACGCGGACGACGTGACGGTGACGCTGGGCGGCCGGAGCGCTCGGGCGTACGCGAGCCAGGGACAGCAGCGCGCGCTGGTGCTGGGGTGGAAGATCGCCGAAATCGAGAACCTCGAGGCGGCGATGGGCTTCCTGCCGCTGTTGCTGCTCGACGACGTATCGAGCGAGCTGGACCCGGAGCGCAACGCGTACCTGATGAACTACCTGGCGGCGAGCGGGGCCCAGGTGTTCCTCACGACGACGGACGCGGGCCTGGTGCGCGGGGCCGCGGCGGAGGACACGCTGTGGCTGGGCGTGCGCGCCGGAGACGTGACGAGCCCCCCTCCGGCCGAGCAACCCGCGAGCGGGCCCGCCTGAGAATCGCCCCTCTTCGGGGGACGGCTCTACCAGTGCCAGCCGCGCCCGGGGCGTCCCGCCGTCCAGAGACCGGTGGGCACGAAGCTCACGATGACGAGCATCCCCAGGTACAGCCCGAGCGCCTGGAATGACGGGTTGCCGAATCGCACGAGCAGCAGGGGGAGGGCGATGCTCCACGCCAGCGTCATCCATCGCGCGAGCGGGTGGGGGATGAGACGGAGGAGTCCCACGCCGAGACATGGGGTGAACAGGGGCTGAAGCCTGCTCGCGAACGAGCGGTCCTTCTCGAGTGCCCGGTGCAACTGCTCCATGTACCGCTGACGCTCGGCGAGCTGCTCGGCGTTTTCCTCCTGGTGGGCCTTCTGGAGGACCTTCACCTGCTCGCGGGTCTCGGCCTCGGCCTGCTCCCGGGCGCGCCAGCGCTCCTGGTCGTACGCGAGCTGCTCGGGTGTCTGGAGATCCGCGCCACAGGTGGTGCACTCCCGGGTGAAGCGCCCGTTCTCGGTCTGGCACCGCATGCAGCGCGGGAAGTGCTGCCCCTGCGCTTGCGTGTCATCGAGCGCGAGCGGCGTCTGCCCATGGAGCTTGAAGCGCTCGACGTGGGCCTCGGGCACGGCCACCGAGGAGGGCGCCTCGCCGCCGGGTCCCACGACGGACTCGAAGCGGCCACCGTCCTGCAAGCGCACCTGTCCCCCGGCGGGCGTCTTGTCGCCACGCGCGCGCTCGAGGTGCATGAAGCGGGAGAACTTGTTGGAGGACATCGCCTACTCCTTTCGCGAGCCGCTTTCGGGTGAGGAGGCCGGCCGGGTACGCCCTCGGGCCCACTCGCGCAGCCGGACGATGTCATCGCGCATCGTCACTGCGAGCGGGAAGGTCTCCTGGATGGCTCGGGTCATGTGGCGCTGCTCCAACTCCACGCCCTCGCCGAAGGCCTCGTAGAGCGCGGCGATGACGACCTGTTCGATTTCCGCGCCGCTGAAGTCCGTGGCCAGGAGGGCCAGTGCGTTCAGGTCATACGCGGCCGGGTCTCGCTTCCGCCGCTGCAGGTGGATGCGGAAGATGTCGCGGCGCTCGGCGAGCTCGGGCAGGTCGATGAAGAAGATCTCATCGAAGCGCCCCTTGCGCAGCAGCTCGGGCGGCAGGCCGTCGATCCGGTTGGCGGTGGCCACGACGAACACCGGGGCCGTCTTCTCCTGGAGCCACGTGAGCAGCGTGCCGAAGACGCGCGCGGTGACGCCGCCGTCCGTGTGGCCCGAGGAGGCCGTGCCGGACAGGCCCTTCTCGATTTCATCCACCCACAACACCACGGGGGCGATGCTCTCGGCGACGCGGATGGCCTTGCGGAGGTTCTCCTCGGAGGAGCCCACCAGCCCGCTGAAGATGCGCCCCATGTCGAGCCGCAGCAGGGGCAGGTTCCAGTGCGCGGCGATGGCCTTGGAGGTGAGGCTCTTGCCACAGCCCTGCACGCCGAGCAGCAGCAGGCCTCGTGGCTCGGGCAGGCCGAACTGGCGGGCGCGCTCGCCAAAGGCTGCGGTGCGCCGGGACAGCCACACCTTGAGGTTCGACAGGCCACCCACGTTCCCCAGGTCCTGCTCCGGCGGGTAGTACTCGAGCAGCCCGCTCTTGCGGATGACCTGGCGCTTCTCGTCCTGGACGCGGCGGATGTCCGAGGCGTTCAGCTTCCCGTCGTGGGCAATGGCCTTGGCGAAGGCGTTCTCCGCCTCCGACAGCGTGAGGCCCTGGGCCGCCTGGATGAGCTGCGCGGCGTCCTCGCGCGACAGCTCGATGGTGGCCTTGTTGCCCCGGCGCACCACCGCGACGATCTCCTTGAGCAGGTTGAGCAGCTCCTGGAAGCCGGGCAGCGGGACGTCGAGGACGGACACCTCCTTCTCCAACTCGGTGGGGATGGCGAGCGTGGGCGACAGGAGGATGACGGTGGTGAAGGTGCTCTTGAGGGAGTGGGCGAGCTCACGCAGGGCGCGAACCACCGACTTCTCCTCGAGGTAGGGATGGAAGTCCTTGAGCACCACGAGCGCGGGCTCGGAGAGCTTCTCGATGGCGGCGATGGCGTCGATCGGATTGCGCGTCTCCTCGGGGAGGGAGGGGCCGCGGTTGCCGCCCAGGTAGCGCAGTCCCCGGCTGATGGACCAGGTGAGGAGCACCTTGCCGTGGGCGCGGGCCATGTTCGCGAGGAGGGTGTCCACCCGATGCTCCTCCCACGAGACGAGGTAGAGCAGCGGGTAGCGGGCCCGGATGAGGATGTCGAGCTCCTCCAGCCACGGAGCGGAGGAGGGGGGGGACCCGGGACGGGGGAGCGCGGGGCTGGACGCCATGTCCTGGGTATACCAGCCCGGGAGCGCCTCGCGCACCAGGGGGGCGGGCGAGCCACTCGAGGGCCACCCCATCTACCTCGGGGGCAGTCGGGTGATGAAGCCAAACATGCCCGTCTGGTAGGTGTGGGGGTGCTCTTCAGGGAGGACCCCCATGTTCATCGCGGTGCTGTGCGTGTTGCTAGCGATGCTGCAGCCCTTCGTGCTGTCGGTGCTGGCCCGGAGCTCCACCCGGAAGGCGGACTATCTGCCGAACCCTCGCGAATACAACGAGACGCTCTCCGGCTGGCATCGGCGGGCCCACTTCGCCCAGCTCAACGCCTTCGAGGCCTTCCCGCCCTTCGCCGCCGCCGTCATCCTGGCGTGGCTGGCCGGCGTTCCCCCGGCTCGCATCAACGTGCTGGCGGTGCTGTTCGTCGTGTTCCGCCTCGCACATGCCGCCTTCTACCTCGCGGACAGGTCGAGCCTGCGCAGCCTGGTATGGAAGCTGGCGATGATGGCCGTGGTGGCGCTCTTCGTGCTCGCGCTGGTGCGCCTGGCCTGAAGCCGCGTCGATGGCGGCTACTTGAGCACCACCGGGTCCACCTCGGCGAGCAGCTTGGTGACGCGGGCCTCGTCGATGCGGGCGGTGAGGCGCTCCTGCTCGTGCTGGTCGCGCACCGTCTTGGACAGGCTGAAGGTGGAGCCGACGCTGAAGAGCAGCCCCATGCCCAGGAAGGCCTTCTGCCAGCCGTCGACGGGCAGGTGGTAGATGCCGAGCGCCGTCACGCCCACGGCCAGGATGAAGGACATCCATGACTGGATGACCCAGGCGCCACTGTGGGTCGGCTGCACGGCGGTGGTGTTGGGGCGGGACATGGTGGACCTCGTGGGGAGTCGCTTCGGTGGAAGCGCGTTGACGGGACACACCCTGCTCCTGTTCCTCGCAAACCGCATGGAACTAATGGCTCGGCCTTCGATAAGCTCCAGTTGATGATTCAGCTCCAGCGTCTCGAGGGCTTCTACTGGGTCGCGCGCTGCGAGGGCTACGCCCGGGCGGCCCGCGCCTTCCCGTACCCCATCACCCAACCCGGCGTGCACCAGCAGGTGAAGCGGCTGGAGTCCGAGCTGGGCGTGCGTCTCTTCGAGCGGGTGGGCAAGGACCGCGTGGTGCTCACGCCACAGGGCCGCGCGCTCTACGAGTACATGGCGCCCTTCTACGAGGGGCTGTCCGCGCTGGAGCGCTCGTTGCGCTCGGGGACGGTGGGAGGGCGGCTGCGCATCCACGCCTCGGGGCACACGCTGCGCCACCTGCTGCCCCCGTGGCTGCGGCGGTTGCAGGGACAGCGGCCCGACATCGAGGTGGCCCTCTTCGAGGCGAAGGTTCCCGCGGTGTCGCTCGTGCGCTCGGGCGAGACGGACCTGCTGGTGGACCACCTGCCCGAGGTGCCTCCGGACCTCGAGGCCCACCCGGTGGGGAAGACGCGCGCCTTCCTCGTCTTCCCCTCCAACCACCGGCTCGCGCGCAAGGGCCCGGTGAGCCCCGAGCCCTTCCGGGACGAGCCCTTCATCACCTACAGCTCGGACCCCCAGCTGAGGGACCTGCAGCTCGCGGCGCTCGCGCACTTCGGCGTGGTGCCGCGGCGGATGTACGCGGCGGACTCCTCCGAGACCATCCTCGGCTTCGTGGCGGCGGGGCTCGGCTATTCGCTGCTGGCCTCGTTGCAGCCTCGCGGGCCGAAGGTCCCCGGCGTGGTGGCGCAGCCCCTCTCCGAGCCGGCCCGAGAGTTTCCCATCTACGCCGCCTGGCGCAGGAGCAAGCAGCGCAACCCGCTCATCGATGCCCTGTTGGGACTCGCGCCGAAGCCGTGAGATTTCAATGGACGTGAAGGCGACTGGGACACCGCACGGTCTTCGTCCGCAGGAGTTTGCGACTGCAACGAGCATTGTGAGCGAACGATGGCGGAGCGGTGCCTCGAGCCCGCGCCCATGACGCGGCATGTCAGGCCCGGTTGTCAGACTGGGTCCATGCCCGTGGGACCGCGCGTCCCAGTCCCTGGAGGAAGTGCGTGAAGAAGATGTCGATATTGCTCGCCGCGTTGTTGCTGGCCCCGGCGCCCGCGCTCGCGGCCGACTACAAGTGTCATGGCAACCGGGTGGAGAAGAGCGGTAGCACCCAGTACACCGTGCGCACCTCGGGCGCGGATATCACCATCGAGAAGGGGGGCGGCACCCGGGGCCGGGCCGTCAAGCGGGGCGGCGGCCATGCCGTCGAGGTGGGCGGCAGCACCCAGGCCACCATCGAGAATGGCCGCATCTACAAGGGGGGCTCCACCTGGGCCACCGTGAGCGACGCCCAGCGCGTCTACGACTGCCCGGACATCGTGGCCGCCACGCTCTGGGTGCTCGCGCAGAAGGGGCAGCTCTGAGCGGCCCGGCACGCTTCCTCTCCCACCGGCCCGTCGTGGAAACCCACGGCGGGCCGTCGTGTTTTCGCGCTCACCGCCGACGCAGGCGGAAGCGCCGCGTGTGCGTGCCGGGCCCTGCGGCCTCCTGGGGCACGTGCTGGAAGTAGGGGAAGCGGAACTCCGCCCACAGCACCAGGTACGCCACGCCGAAGAGCGCCGTGGCCACCACCCAGTACCAGGAGATCGCGAAGGCGATGCTCACCAGCGCCGCCACCAGGCACGCCACTCCAATTCCCAGCGACACCTCCCGTCTCCGGGGGCTCTCCGACATGGCGAAGCCCATGGAGATGAGCGATATCGCCAGCAGCGGCCACGCCAGCCCGAATGCTTCCCGGGCATACAGGAGGGCAATCGACAGCAGGAACAATCCCAATCCGAACAGTCCCAACCCACCGTCCATGAGGTGCCTCCTCCTCCGAGTTTCCAAGTGGCAAGGGTTCAGCGCCTAACATCCGCATCCGTCCACCTCGAGGGGAACGCTCGGCATGTCGGGCGCCTGGCACGTCTGGTAGCCCTCCACTATGGTGGGGAGTGAACCTTTCATCCTCCCAGGAACTCACGGGCCTTGCCCCGGGTGCCTACCCTCGCGGCGATGAGGATGGGAGTCATTCGTCACGTCCTGCCGCTGCTCCTGCTGCTCACGTCCGCCGTGGGCTGCCACCGGGGTGTGCGCTTCGAGGACCAGGTGCTCAGCAAGCCCGGGGTGCGCTACCACGTGGGCGCGCTGCCGCCCGTCTGGGAGCGGGTGAAGCTCTCCAACAACGATCTCGCCTGGTACACCGAGGACACCGGCCATGCGCTGTCGGTGAACGCCAACTGCCAGGAGCACGAGGACGCTCCGTTGGATGTGCTCACCCGTCATCTCCTCATGGGCTTCACCGAGCGGTTGGAGGTGGAGCAGCGGAAGGTGGTGGTGGACGAGCGAGAGGCGTTGCGCTCACGCTACCGGGCCAAGTTGGATGGCGTACCCGTGGAACTGCTCTTCCTGGTGCTGAAGAAGGACCATTGCGTGTACGACTTCACCTACGTGGCGCCCCTGGGACGTTACGAAGATCGGGTCGAGGACTTCGAGGCGCTCGTGCGCGGCTTCCGCGCGGAGAGCGCGTCATGAGGACGGGCCTCGAGTTGCACCACCCGCCCCAGCGTCACGGCCGGCCGGTGGAGACGTCCACGGCGGGCGCCATCAACCCCGAGGGCGGCACCCTGCGCGAGCGCCTGACGGTGCGCATGGAGCGGCTGGGCTCGCTCGTGGTGATGACGGGCAAGGTGGCGATGCGCGCGGTGAGCCCGCCCTTCTCGCCCTCCGCGCTCGTCTACCAGGTGGAGGCGCTGGGCGTGCGCTCGCTGCCCATCGCCCTGCTGACGGCCACCTTCGCCGGCCTGGTCATCTCGCTGCAGTTCGGCTTCTTCCTGGGGCGCTTCGGCGTGCAGTACACCGTGGGCCGGGTGGTGGTGCTCACGCTCTTCCGCGAGCTGTCCCCGGTGCTCATCGCCCTCACCGTGGGGGCGCGCGTGGGCTCGGGCATCGCCGCCGAGCTGGGCTCCATGACGGTCACCGAGCAGGTGGACGCCATCCGCGCGCTCGGGGCGGATCCGCTGCGCAAGCTGGTGGTGCCCCGTGTGCTCGCCTGCCTCATCCTCATGCCCGCGCTCACCGTGCTGGCGGACGTCATCGGCATGGTGGCGGGCGCGCTCGTGGTGAATGCGCAGTACGGCATCACCTTCCAGTTGTTCTTCCAGGGGGCGCTGGACACCGTGTTCATGGGCGACTTCGTCTCGGGGGTCGTCAAGGGCTTCGTCTTCGGTGGCATCGTCGGCCTGGTGGGCTGCTTCAAGGGCCTCACCGTCGAGGGGGGCACCGAGGGCGTGGGCCGCGCCACCACCCAGACGGTGGCCATCACCTCCGTCTCGGTGTGTCTGGCCGACTTCTTCATCACGAAAATCACCCTCTACCTCTGAGATGCTCTTCCACCGACGCAAGCCCCGCCTGAAGTTCCAGCCGCCCCGGAAGGGCGAGGAGCTCATCCGCTTCGAGCACCTGCAGAAGTCCTTCGGACCCAAGCGCGTCTACGATGACCTGATGCTCTCCGTGTACGCGGGCGAGACGCTCACCGTGATTGGCGGCTCGGGCACCGGCAAGAGCGTGCTGCTCAAGTGTCTGATCGGCTTGCTGCGCCCGGACGCGGGACGCATCCTCTTCGAGGGGCAGGAGCTCAATGACTTCCGGGAAGAGGACTTCATCGACGTGCGCCGGCACGTGGCCATGGTCTTCCAGGGGGCGGCGTTGTTCGACTCGCTCACGGTGGGGGAGAACATCGCCTACCCGCTGCGCGAGCACTTCCCGCACATGTCTCCCGACGAGCTGCGGGCGCGGGTCGCCCAGAAGCTCGAGCTGGTGAACCTGCCCGGCATCGAGGACATGAAGCCGGCGGACCTGTCCGGCGGCATGAAGAAGCGCGTGGGTCTGGCGAGGGCCATCGCCACGGATCCGGAGGTCATCCTCTGGGACGAGCCCACCACGGGGTTGGATCCCGTCACGACCGAGACCATCAACCAGATGATTCGTTCCATGCAGAGACAACTCGGGTGCACGTCCATCGTGGTGACCCATGACATGATGAGTGCCTTCAGCGTGTCCGACCGGATCGCGATGCTGGCCAACCGGCGCATCGTCCAGGTGGGCACGCCGGAGGAGATGCGGGTCTCCACGGTGCCGGAGGTGCGGGCCTTCCTGGATGCGCGGCGCGGGGAATTCGAGTCGCAGGTGGGGGTGGCGCCATGAGTCTCTTTGGGAGCACGTCGAAGGAGCAGCGCATGGCGCTGCGGGTGGGCATCTTCGTGGCCGTGGCCATGGGCCTGGCGGGCCTCATCGTCTTCCTCATCGGGCAGGAGACGCGCTTCTTCGAGAGGGAGGTGAAGTACTACGCCTACTTCGAGAACGTGGAGGGACTGACCGAGGAGTCCCCGGTGTGGCTGGGCGGCCTGGAGGTGGGCCGGGTGGACGGGGTGAGTTTCCCGTCCAAGCCCGGGGAGCGGCGCCTGGAGGTCAAGCTGAGGCTGAGCGCGAAGCACGCGCAGCGGGTGCGGATGGACTCGGTGGCGCGGCTGGCCAGCCAGGGCGTGCTGGGTGACAAGGCGGTGGACATCACCTTGGGCTCGCTGGACGAGCCGCCGCTGGAGCCCGGGTCGGAGATTCCGAGCACATCCGGTGGGGACCTGTCCTCGCTGATGCGCAGCGCGTCGCAGGTGATGGAGGACACGGTGGCGCTGAGCCGCACCGCGCGCAAGGCGGTGGAGATGTACGCCGACCCGCAGATGGCCGAGGACGTGGCCGCCAGCATGCGCAGCCTGAAGATGTTGCTCCAGGAGGTGGAGAAGGGGGACGGCGCCCTGCACGCACTCATCTACGACAAGCAGACGGGCAAGGAGGTGCGGCAGCTGGTGGCCAATGCCTCGCGCACGGCGCTGCGGATGGAGAAGGCGGTGGGGCACGTGGAGGGGCTGCTCGACGAGGTGCAGAACGGCAACGGCACCGCGCACGCGCTCATCTACGGCCAGGAAGGCGCCAGGGCGCTGGGCGAGCTGGGGGCCGCGGCGGGTCAGCTCGCCTCGCTGCTCGAGGACGCGAAGAAGAACCCGGACGGCGCGGTGCACCAGTTGGTGTACGGCAACGCGGGCAACATGCTGGCGGACCTGGGGAGCGCCGCGGCGGACATCAAGCAGATCACCGCCATGGTGGCACGTGGCGAGGGCTCGCTGGGCGGCATCATCAAGGACCCGACGGTGTACGAGGATCTGCGCGAGGTCGTGGGCAACGTGAAGCGCAACCGCGTGCTGCGGGCGCTGGTGCGCTTCGCCATCGATAACAACGACAACGTGCAGTACGTGGGCCGGCCGCTGGAGTCGCCGAAGGAGGACGAGGGCGCGAGCGGAATCGGCGGCGCGGGAGACGACTCTTCAGAGCAGCCCAAGACCGAGGAGCCGAAGAAGAATCCCTGAAACCCACTCCACTCCACTCCTCCCTCTCCCTCTGGGAGAGGGTCGGGGTGAGGGTATCCGGGCCCTGGGCTCCTATCCGTGAGCGAGGAAGGAGACGAGCAGCGCGGTCACGGCCATGATGGCGATGACGGTGAGCGCCGCGGGACTGCCCCGGAACATGGAGCCGAAGTTCCCATCGGCTGCGTGTCCTCCCCGGGGCGTCCGCTCGACGACCGCCCGGTCGATGAGGAGCACGGTGAGGCTGGCCGCGAGCCACAAGCCGAAGGCGAGCCACGGCACGGAGGAAAACACGAAGCCGAGCACGACTCCCACGGCGGAGATGGCGTACGCGACGACGTAGGCCACGAGTGTCCGGGTGGTGAAGTAGGTGCTGGGGCGGCGGGTTCCGGTAACCATGGCGCGAGTTCCTCTCCCCCTCGTCGCGAAACGTGAGGCGTCACGGGGGGGCGGGCAATCCCACGGGGGATGAGAAGGCGCGCAAATGGGGGGGCCCGGGAGGCGTGGGCTCATTCGCCCTGTCGCCGTCCCCCATGCCCTGGTGACCGTGGCGCTTCCCGGAGCGGATGGAAACTGCCGCGGGGAGGGGGTGCCAGGGTAGAAGGTGCCGCCATGGACCTGGAACTGAAGGGCAGATCGGCTCTCGTCACTGGCGGCAGCCGGGGCATTGGCCGGGCCATCGTCACGGCGCTGGCTCGCGAGGGCGTGCGGGTGTGTCTGAGCGCGCGTGGGGCCGAGGGGCTGGAGGCGGTGGCGGCGGAGCTCCGCGCGTCCGGCGCCGAGGTGGCGACCGTGACGGGCGACGTGGCGACCCCCGAGGGCGCGGCGGCGGCGGTGGACACGGCGGTGCGGGCCTTCGGCGCGTTGGACATCCTCGTCAACAACGTGGGCGGCAGCGGCGGCGCGGGCTCCTTCGAGGTGGCCACGGCGGCGCAGTGGAAGGACGTGGTCGACCGCAACCTCATGGCCTCCGTGTGGTGCAGCCAGCACGCGGTGGAGCACATGAAGGCCCGGGGCGGCGGCTGTATCGTGCACATCAACTCCATCTACGGTCGCGAGTACGGCACCAGCGCGCCCTACACGGCGGCCAAGGCGGGCCTCACCGCGCTCACCAAGGAGATGGCGCTGGACCTGGCGCGCCACCGCATCCGCGTCAACGGGGTGGCCCCGGGCTCCATCCTCTTCCCCGGAGGCAGTTGGGACCGGCGGCGGCAGGCGCAGCCGGAGAAGGTGGAGAAGATGGTGCGCGAGGAGCTGCCCTGGGGCCGTTTCGGCACTCCCGAGGAGGTGGCCGACGTGGTCGTCTTCCTGTGTTCGGAGCGGGCCCGCTGGGTGACGGGGGCCACCGTGCCGGTGGATGGTGGACAGGGCCGTGCCTTCTGACTCGGGCGGGCGCGGGTCCGGCGTGTAGAGTGCTCACGTGCTGAAGCTCTACAAGAAGGAAGGCGACACCCTCCACTACTGGGAGGCGTGGGTGCACGAGGACACGCTCACCGTGCACTGGGGCGTCGTCGGCGAACAGGGCGAGGAGAAGGTGCAGCCCGTCCCCGCCGACGAGGATCCGGACATGGTCATCGCCCAGGCGGCCGAGCCACTGGTGGACCAGGGCTACGACGAGCCGGAGCCGGACGCGGTGACGCCGCTCGTCATCCAGTACCCGTTGCAGGGCAAGGGCACGGGGCACGACTTCGAGAAGCGCCACGCCGTGGAGGAACTGGCCACGGACGTGCTGGGCTGGACGGGCAACGGCGAGGTGGAGGGCGGGGAGACGCAGCCCGGGCGCATGAATGTCTTCTGCTGGGTGATGGATCCGGACATCGCCGTGCGCACCCTCACCGAGGCGCTCGAGGGCGAGGATCTGTTGGAGGGCGCCGTCATCGCCATCGTTCGCGAGGACGAGGCACCCCGGGTGCTCTGGCCCCAGAACTCCGGTCCCTTCCGCGTCTGAGCCCGGGTGGGGGCCGGGGCTACTCCCCGTTGCCTCGTCGGTAGATGGCCGGGCTGATGAGATGCTCGGTGAGGTTGAAGGCCGTGTTGATCAACCCCACGTGCGAGAACGCCTGTGGGAAGTTGCCCAGCTGGCGCTTCGCCATGGGATCGTACTCCTCGGCCAGCAGACCCACGTCATTGCGCAACTCCAGCAGGTGCTGGAAGAGACCCCTCGCCTCCTCCAGGCGGCCCTGCAGGACATAGTTGTCCGCGAGCCAGAACGAGCAGGCGAGGAAGGCTCCCTCGCCCGGTGGCAATCCATCCTCCGTCTCGTGGGTGTGGTAGCGCCGCACGAGGCCGTCCTTCATCAAATCCCGCTCGATGGCGCGCACCGTCCCCATCACCCTCGGGTCCGAGTGCGGCAGGAAGCCCACCATCGGCATCAGCAGCAGGCTCGCGTCCAGGTTCGGCGAGTCGTAGGACTGCACGAAGGCTCCTCGCCGCGAGTCCCAGGCCCGCTCGCAGAGCTCCGCGTGGATGGTGTCGCGGATGGCCCGCCAGCGCTCCACGGGTCCCTCCCTTCCCAGGTGCTCCACGGCCCGCACCGCGCGATCGAAGGCCACCCACGCCATCATCTTCGAGTGGGTGAAGTGCCGCCGAGGGCCTCGCATCTCCCACAGTCCTTCGTCCGGTAGTTTCCACCCGGACTCCAGGAAGTCCATCAGCGCCCGTGTCATGTTCCACGCGCGCAGGTCCCCGGGAATCCCGGCGCGGCGCGCCTGGTAGAGCGCGTCCGTCAGCTCACCGAAGACGTCGAGTTGGAACTGGGTGACGGCGGAGTTGCCCGTGCGCACCGGACGCGAGTGCTCGTACCCCGGCAGCCAGTCCAGGGGGAGCTCGGTGAGGCGGCGCTCGCCCGCGACGCCGTACATGATTTGAATCTTCGCGGGGTCTCCCGCCACGGAGCGCATCAGCCAGTCGCGCCAGGCCACGGCCTCCTCGCGGAAGCCGCTGAGCAGCAGGGCATACAGGGTGAAGGTGGCGTCCCGCAGCCAGCAGAAGCGGTAGTCCCAGTTGCGTATGCCTCCGAGCCGCTCGGGCAGCGACGTGGTGGCCGCCGCCACGATGCCGCCGGTCGGCGCGTAGGTGAGGGCCTTGAGGGCCATGAGCGAGGTCCGCACGGGCTCGCGCCAGGGGCCCTGGTAGGTGCAGTGGCCGAACCACTCCCGCCACCACGCCTCGGTGTCCGCCACGGCCGTCAGGGCGTCGAGGGGCGCGGGCGGCGGCTCGTTGGAGGGGTGCCAGCGCAGGACGAAGGGAATGCGCTGGCCCTCGGACACGGTGAAGTCCGCCACCGTGGTGAGGTGGTGGCCGTGCAGTCGGATGGGGGTGTAGAGGCTGAGCGCGTCCGGGCCCGCCACCGCCTGGAGCTCCGCGCCATTCTTCGTCACCCAGGGCACCACCGAGCCGTAATCGAAGCGGATGGTGAGCTCCGTCTCCAGCACGAGGCTGTCCTCGCGGTAGCGCCGCCGCACCCGGGACGGCGTGCCTCCCGCTGGCGCCAGCAGCCAGCGGCCGTGTTCCGGTTCCCCGAGCAGCGCCGCGAAGCACGCGCCCGAATCGAAGCGGGGCAGGCACAGCCAGTCGATGGAGCCCTCCCGGCTCACCAGGGCGGCCGTCTGCGTGTCTCCGATGAGTGCGTAATCCTCGATGGGCCGGGACATGACCCTCGCAAGGTGGGGAGCCGGGCACATGGGGGCAAGCGGGCGATCCGCGGTCGCTCGGCCGTTCCGTCCCTCGCCGGGGGCACGCGGGTTTCAGCATGCCTCGGGTGCGCCTCGTGCTGCCGTGCCGCTCGCATGGTGCACAGGTTGAGGGCAGGGAGGCACGAAGGGAATGGAGCTGGGAATGAGCGGGCTGGGCTGCATGGGAGCCGCCATGGTGCGCCAACTACTCAGGGCGGGGCATCGCTGCGGCATCGAGTACGGCCTCATGGCGGCCCATGCCGAGGGGCTCAACATCCTGCGCCACTCGGACGTGGGCCTGCACCGGCGCGACACCGACGCGGAGACGGCGCCGCTGCGCAACCCCGAGAAGTACCAGTACGAGTTCGACCTGCCCGAGGTGGCCGAGCCGTGGCGGCGTGGCAGCGTCATCGGCTCGTGGCTGTTGGACCTCACCGCCCAGGCCCTGCGCGGCAGTCCCGAGCTGCGCGAGTTCTCCGGCCAGGTCTCCGACTCCGGCGAGGGCCGGTGGACGCGGGCGGCGGCTATCGACGAGGCGGTGCCCGCTCCGGTACTCGCGAGCGCCCTCTTCGAGCGCTTCACCAGCCGGGGCGAGGGGGACTTCGCCGACAGGGTGCTGTCCGCCATGCGTTTCCAGTTCGGCGGCCACATGGAGAAGAAGGGAGGTGCGTGAGCCATGGCCGACGTACCCGTCTCGGATGCCCTCGTCTTCTTCGGCGCCACCGGAGACCTCGCGTACAAGCAGATATTTCCCGCGCTCCAGGCGTTGGTGTGCCGTGAGCGGTTGTCCGTCCCCATCATCGGTGTGGCCAAGGCGGGCTGGGGGTTGGAGCAGCTGCGCGAGCGGGCGCGCGACAGCCTCCAGGCCTATGGCGAGTACGACGCGGACGACTTCCAGCGTCTGTGTCAGTTGCTGCGCTACGTGGACGGGGACTACCGCGACCCGAGCACCTTCGACCGGGTCCGCGAAGCGCTCGGTGGTGCCTCGCGCCCGCTGCACTACCTGGCCATTCCGCCGAGCCTCTTCGGCATGGTGGTGGAGGGGTTGGCCCGGTCCAGTTGCCTGGCTGGGGCGCGGGTGGTGGTGGAGAAGCCCTTCGGGAGGGACCTGGCCTCGGCGCGCGCGCTCAACGAGACGCTGCACCGCGTGCTGCCCGAGTCCTCCATCTTCCGCATCGATCACTTCCTGGGGAAGGAGCCGGTGCAGAACCTGCTCTTCTTCCGCTTCGCCAATGTCTTCCTCGAGCCCATCTGGAACCGGCACCACGTGCGCAGCGTGCAGGTGACGCTGGCCGAGCGCTTCGGCGTCCAGGGACGCGGCGCCTTCTACGAGGAGGTCGGAGCCCTCCGCGATGTGTTGCAGAACCACCTGTTGCAGGTGGTGGGCCTGCTGACCATGGACGCGCCCTTCCGCGCGGAGCCGGAGCGCCTGCGCGACGAGAAGGCCCGTGTCTTCAAGGCCATGCGCTCGTTGGAGCCGGCCAGCGTGGTGCGCGGGCAGTTCCGCGGCTACCGGATGGAGCGCGGCGTGTCCCCCACCTCCCAGGTGGAGACGTTCGCCGCGGTGCGGCTGTTCATCGACTCGTGGCGGTGGGCGGAGGTGCCCTTCTACATCCGCACGGGCAAGCGCCTGCCCACCAACGCCACCGAGGTCTTCGTGGAGCTCGAGCACCCGCCCCACCCCATCTTCGAGGACGCTCCCCTGGCATCCCCCAACTTCGTGCGCTTCCGGCTCGGCCCCGACGTGCGCATCTCCATCGGCGCGCGCGCCAAGCGGCCCGGTGGCTCCATGACGGGCGAGGACGTGGAGTTGGTGGCCCTCCAGAACGCGGGCAGGACGATGAAGCCCTACGAGCGGCTGCTCGGGGATGCCTTGCGCGGCGACGTCTCGCTCTTCGCGCGTCAGGAGAGCGTCGAGGAGGCGTGGCGGGTGGTGGACCCCATCGTGGGCAGCGCCACGCCGCTTCATGAGTACGAGCCCGGAACCTGGGGCCCTCCCGAGGCCGATGCCCTCATCGCCCCCCATGGTGCCTGGCGCCCCGTGCAGGGTTCCCCGGAGGTGGAGCGCCCCCGGGAGGCTCATCCCGAGGAGCCCGGGGGCGGACTCGAGCCGGCCGCCATGCATTGACGCCAGGAGCCGTTCGCGCGGCCGTGCCGTGGGCGCTGGGCATCGTGGTGGGCGTGGAGATCCTCGGCCGCGACATCTCCATCATGGCGGGCGCGCTCATGGTCCGGAGCGTGATGCACCGGCGCGCCGACGTCTGAGACGGCGGGCCTCGTACGGTGGGCGCGGGGCGGAGCCGCCGGCCCCGCCCCCGGAGTCAGGAGTGATTACGGCTGCGCGTGGCAGTGCCGCGATCCGCCCGCGAGGTGCTCGTGTGAATGCCCGCCCGTGAGGCGGCAGGGCAGCAGTACACGGCTCGGCGTGGGCTGGATGACCGACACCCCATCGCCAATCTGCGAGGAGGTGTTGTCACCCCAGCTCCGCATGGAGCCATCCTCGCTCACCGCCACCGCGTGCACGGAACCCGCCGAAAGGGCCACGACATCCGAGAGGCCTTGCACCTGAATGGGCGTGGCATGGGTCCCGGTGGTCCCATCCCCGAGCTGGCCGCGGGCGTTGTTGCCCCAGGCCCACACGGTGCCCTCGCCGTGCAGCGCCAGCGAGTGGCTGGCGCCGGCCGAGACGCTCACCGTGTTCGCGGGGCCCAGCACGCGGACGGGAGCGAGCCGGCGATCCGTTCCCGTGCCGAGCTTGCCCGCGGCGTTGCTGCCCCAGGCCCAGAGCGTCCCATCCTCGCGCAGTGCCAGCGAGTGCTGGACGCTCGCCGACACGGCCACCACCTGCTCCATCCCGACGACCTGGACCGGGTAGTCCTGGGAGAGCGTCGTCCCATTGCCGAGCTGGCCGGAGGCGTTGCTGCCCCAGCCCCAGAGGGTCCCGTCCCGGCGCAGCGCCAGGGAGGATGCCGTCCAGGCGCTGGCCGTCACCCTCACCGCATCCGAGAGCCCCGGCACCTGGACGGGAGTGGTTCCGGGGAAATAGTAGTTCGTCTCCCCGCGCTTGCTCACGAGTCCCCAGGTCCACACGGAGCCGTCCTGGCGCGCCGCCACCGCGTGAAAGTAACCGGCCGAGATGGACACGACCCCCGTGAGTCCCGGAATCGGGGCGGGCTCTTCGCGCACGTCGGTGAACAGGTCGTCGACGCCGAGCTGGAGGTAGCGATTGGTGCCCCAGGCCCACACGGTGCCATCCGCGCGCAACGCCAGGGAATGCTCATCGTGTGTCGTGATGGCCACGACGCCGGTGAGCTCCGGCAACCGCACGGGCGTGGAGTAGGTCTCGTTCTGTCCATTGCTTAGCTGGCCCGAGGTGTTCATGCCCCAGACCCACACACCGCCGTCCTCGTCCACCGCCAGCGAGTGCTGGTGACCCGCCGCGACCCGCCGGGCCATGTCTCCATTTCTCATAGAGCGGCTTCGGGTCTCACCCGCCAGCGCCTGACCGCTCCACACCACCAGCCATACCGACAGGAGGAGTCTCATCACACCGACTCCGCCACGCGTTCGCGTTGCTCCCATCACACCCGTCTCTTTCTCGTCTGGGTTTTTCCTTACGGATGCCGGGCCGGGCTCCCCCTAGCAGGTGTCATGCCCATGTCTCGCTTTGGACCCGTGCTCCGGATTGCGCGCACTTGCGCTCCTCTCCACTGCTCACGACGTGACGAATCGCGCCAGGGGTGACGAATCCCGTCAGTGGATTGTCGCTTTCGCGGCACAGACATCGGGTGCCGGGTTGCGGCATGGCGTTCCGCACACCATGTCGGATGCGCGTCCGGTGTGCGATGAGCCGAGGGTTGCGCGTGCGTGTGGGTGAGAGTCCGGCTCTCGATTCTCGAGAAGGTTCATCCGTGTGTTGGTGCACGGATTTTCATCTCGGGAGGCGCTAAATCACGGGTGTGCGAACATCATGAGCGCAGGAGAGGGAGAGCGGGAGATGGGGAGTGTCCTGCGCATGTTCTCACGGGTCAGCAGCACCGGGAGTCCTGGCCTCGGGGAGACCGCGCGGCGGCGTTCCTCTGGCGTCACGGCCCCCACTGGAACGATCGCGCTCGTCGTCACGGACGTGCAGGGCTCCACGCGGCTGTGGGAGCGGTGCAGCGCCGGCATGCGGGTGGCGCTGGACATCCATGAGCAGGTGTTGCGCTCGCTGCTGCCGGAGCACGATGGCTACGAGGTGAAGACGCAGGGGGACTCCTTCATGGTGGCCTTCGCGTCGGCGGTGGATGCCGTGCGCTGGTGCCTGGAGGTGCAACGGGCGCTGATGCACGCGCCCTGGCCGGAGGAGCTCCTCGCCGAGTTGGACGCGGCGGAGGTGGAGGCTCCCGGCGGGCTGGTGCACCGCGGCCTGCGGGTGCGCATGGGCGTGCACCTGGGCGAGCCCGAGTGTCGCGTCGACGCGCGCACGGAGCGGGTGGACTACTTCGGCAGGATGGTGAACGTAACGGTACGCGTGGCAGCGGCGGGTCATGGCGGGCAGGTGCTGGTGAGCGGGCCGGCCTGGACGCAGGTCGAGGGGGCGATGGCGGCGTTGGGCCAGCCCGTGGTGCGTGCCCTGGGCGAGTTCCATCTCAAGGGCATCGACGAGGCCGTGTCGCTGGTGGAGGTGCTGCCCGCGGAGTTGGCGGAGCGGCGGTTCGAGGCGCTCCGGGTGCAGCGGGTGCGGCGGGGCCATGTCCCGGGCGAGACGGGAGAGCTCATCGGGCGGCAGGAGGAGCTGACGGCGCTGCGGCGCGGTTTCTCCGAGGGCGCGCGACTCGTCACCCTGCTGGGGCCCGGAGGCATGGGGAAGAGCCGGCTGGCCACGCGCTTCGGCAACCTGGAGATGGGGGCGTGCACGTGGGAGGGCGGGGTGTGGATGTGCGAGCTCACGGACGCGGCGACGGTGGGCGACATCTGCCACGCCGTCGGCCAGTCGCTGGGCGTCGCGCTCAACCGGGCCGGGGAGGACGGCGACCCCGCGGAGCGACTGGGGCGCGCCCTGGCCGGACGCGGTGACGTGCTGGTCATCCTCGACAACGTGGAGCACGTCATCCAGCACATGCCCGCCACGCTGGGCCGCTGGAGGGAGCTGGCGCCCCGGGCGCGCTTCCTCGTCACCTCGCGCGAGGCGCTGCTGCTCCCGGAGGAGCGGGTGGTCGACCTGGAGCCGCTGGAGGTGCCGGAGGAGGGCGAGACGCGCCCGGTGCGGCTGGAGTGTTGCGACGCGGTCCGCCTGTTCGTCCAGCGGGCTCGAGCGGTGCGGGGAAGCTTCGAGCTGGCGGCCGCGGAGGCGCCGCTGGTGGCGGACATCGTCCGCAAGCTGGATGGAATTCCCCTGGCCATCGAGCTCGCGGCGGCGCGCACCAACCTGCTGGGCGTGGGGCAGATTCAAGAGCGGCTGTCCCGCCGCTTCGATCTGCTGCGCGGAGGGCGGCGCGACGGCTCGGCGCGGCAGAGCACGCTGTGGGGCGCCATCGACTGGTCGTGGAACCTGCTGGAGCCCGCGGAGCGGGCGGCGCTCGCGCAGTGCTCGGTGTTCCGGGGCGGCTTCACCCTGGAAGCGGCCGAGTCGGTGCTCATGTTCCCTCCCGGCGGGCCGGACGTGATGGAGATCATCCAATCGCTGCGCTCGAAGTCGCTGCTGCGGGCCTACGCGCCCGAGGGGCTCCCCGGGGAGCTGCGGCTGGGCCTGTACGAGAGCATCCGGCAGTACGCGTCCTCGCGGCTGGCGGAGCGGGGCGAGGGCGCCATCCTGTCGGCGCGCCACGCGAGCTGCTACCTGGCGCTGGCCCGCCGGCTGAGCGCGCGGATGCGAGGCGAGGGGGGGGAGCTGGCCTTCCGCCGGCTCGCGCTGGAGCGGGAGAACCTGCTGGCGGCGTGTGACAACGCGCTGGCGGTGGTGCCCGCCACCGAGGGCTCCCTGGAGCGGGCCCTGGGCGCGCTGGTGGCGCTGGAGCCGGACGTGACGGCGCGGGGTCCCGTGGGCATCACCCTGCCGCGGTTGGACAAGGCGCTGGAGCTGTCATCCACCGTCGCGGTGGAGCCGCTGCTGCGGGCCGAGGCGCTCGCGGTGCGGGGCCGGACGCACCATGGCGCGGGCCATCTCTCCTCCGCCTGGAGGGACCTGGAGGCGGCCCGCTCCGCCTTCGGCGAGCTGGGCGCGGTGGACCGGGAGAAGCGCGTCCTGGTGGACCTGGGCATCGTGGCTCGTGACGAGGGAGACGTGGGCATGGCCTGGGAGTTGGTGCAGGAGGCGCAGGAGCTCCCCTCGGCGGGCGACCGGTGGCTGGACGCGTACGCGGTGGGGAACCTGGGGATCCTCGAGCTGGGGCGGCGCGGGGCCGGGGCGGCACTGCCCCACCTGCGCGCGGCGCTGGAGCTGTTCCGCGCCGTGGGAGACGTGGCCTTCGAGGTGGGCTTCCTCACCAACTACGCCCTGGCGATTGGCGAGAGTGGGAGCACGGCGGAAGCGGTGGTCCTGCTGGAGGAGGCCATGGAGAAGGCCTCGCGCGTGGGAGATCGCGCGGGACAGGCGCTGGCACGGGTGAACCTGGGCTGCTTCCTGCTGGACGCGGGCCGGGCCGCGGAGGCGCGCGAGCACCTGGAGGCCACCGTGCGCATGGGCCAGCAGCTCGGCATGCGCATCCTGGAGGGCGTCTCTCGCGGAGAGCTCGGCCGGGCCCTGGTGGCGCTCGGGGCGCGGGAGGCGGCGCGCACCTGCCTGGTGGAAGCCATCTCCCTGTTGGACAGGGTGTCGCGCTGGCACGCGCTGCGCTTCACCGCGCACCTGGCCTCGGTGCAGGCGGCGCTCGGAGAGCTCCCGGCCGCTCGGGAGGGGTTCGCGTCGTTGGAGGTGACGCCCGAGCTCATGGGCGACGCCGTCCTGCGCGAGCTCTCCTCGCTGCTGCGGGCCTCGCTGGACCTGGCCGAGGCCGCGAGGGCCACTCCGGGCGGCGAGGCGGAGCGGCGGGCGCTCGAGGAGGCGCGGCGGCGCGTGGAGCGGGCGCGGAGCGCTCCGGCGGAGGCTGCTTCGTCCGATCTGCGCGAGGCGCTCCGGGTGCTCGGCCGGCGCGTGCTCGGCGCTGGTGGGGACACCGCCCAGGCGTGAGCGGCTGCCCCCGCCGGCGGCTCAGGGTGACGCCATCTTCTTCCCCGCCTTGCCACGAGCGCGGAGGAACTCCCGCACGCCCGGCTGGTGGCGGCGATCCGCTTCGATGCACAGCCGGATGGACTCGAGGGCGCGGGAGAGGGAGCGCGGTCCTCCCTCGATGTTCGCCACGCGGGGCGTCAGCAGGGCCTCGGCCTCGGCGCGCCGATTCTCGTCGCACAGCTCTCCCACCATCTCGATGAGCCCGTTGAGCTCGTCGGAGCGCAGCTTGCCGGCGAGCTGGTCGAAGTGCTGCTTGTAGAAGTCCCACGCCAGGGCACGCGACTCGGGGGTGGAGAAGGCGGTGCGGAGGATGGCGCTCGTGTCGCGCACGTCGAACGCGTCTCCGGTCACCAGCGCGAGCGCCTCCTTCACGAGGGCCGGGTCGCGGAAGGCACCCAGCGTGGCGAGCAACCTGGAGCGCTCGTTGCGGTCCTTCGTCGCGCGGGCCTGGGCGAGCATCGTGTCGAAGAGGGCGCGGTCTCCGTTGCCCGCCGCCACACGCAGGGCCATCCAGACGGTCTCCGGGTTCACGGACTTGCGGTCCGCGAGCCACGCCCGGGCGAGCCGGTCCGCCTCCCGGCTCAGCGCCGCTTCCCCCTTCGAGGCGACGTAACCGACGAGCAGGTTGCGTACCTGCTTCACGTCATCGCTCTCGCCCGGCCTGGGGGTCCAGCCCAGGGCCCGCGCGCGGGGGCCGTAGAGCTCACGGAGCCACGCCAGGTAGCGCTGACGGTCTTCCTCGGGGAGCAACTCCCGGTGGATGCCGGTGACGAATCGGATGCCGCTCTGGACAACGAGGCGGTGGGGGTCCGCGGCGGTGGCGGGGACGAGCTTCAGGGCCTCGCCGAGCGGCAGATCCCCCCGGTCCACGGCGGCCTTCACGTCGGCCAGGAAGGCCAGCTGCTCCGCGGTCGTCAGCGTCCCCCGGGGAGCGGAGATCAGCCCGGCGAGCTGCTCGCGCGAGTAGCCCACGCGGTAGTAGCCCGTGCCGTCCGCGTTGAGGAGGAACCACGAGGGGCAGCCCGGGAGGGGCAGCTCCAGCTCACCCGTGGTTCCGGTGAGCAGCGTGCAGGCGCGCGTGACGTCCTTGCCCCTGCCGGCGCGTACGCATACGGGGATGCTCCACGTCCGCGCGGTGGAGCCACCGGAGCCCGCGGGGAGGTAGCGCTCCTGGGAGAGCTTCAGCCGCGGAGCCTTGCCCGCCTCGCACTGCGCGCTGGCGGAGACGCGGGGCACACCCGGCTGGTCGATGTAGCCGCGGAAGACGCGGGCCGCGTCGGGCCCGAGCGAAGCGCTCATCGTGGCGAGGAAGTCCTCCGAGGTGGCCACGCCCCAGGCGTGCTCGCGCACCCACGTGCGCAGCATGCCGCGGACGCCCTCCCGGCCGAGCCAGCCCTCGAGCATGGTGAGCAGCGCGGCGCCCTTGGCGTAGGTGGTGCCATTGTCGAAGGAGCCGATGATGTCGTCGTTGGTGGTGATGGGCTTGCGCACGGGCGGCGAGGTGGTGAGCGAGTCCGTCTCGAACGCGAACGCGGCGGAGTTGGAGCGGCCCTCCAGCTCGAAGAGCCAGCCCGGCTCGAGCCGGTCGGTGATCTTCTGGTCCAGCCACGAGGTGAGGGACTCGTTGAGCCAGATGTCGTCCCACCACTGGCAGGTGACGACGTCGCCGAACCAGTAGTGGCCCAGTTCGTGGATGGCGATGTTCGCGTAGGACTTGCGGCGCTGCGGCGTCTCCTCGCCCGGGGGGATGAGGGTGAGGGGCTGGCCGAGCGCGACGATGCCGGGGTGCTCCATGGTGCCCCAGAAGCGGGGGACCACCGCCACGTCGAGCTTCTCGTAGGGGTAGGTCTGGTCGAAGAAGTCCTCGAGCAGCGTGATGATGCGCGGGGTGACACGGGCCGCGTAGGCCGTCTCGGCGCCCCGGCCGCGAGGGACGATGAAGCGCAGCGGGACATGGGCGCGCCCGATGGGGCCGCCGTCCACGAGGTCGAAGGGGCCCACCACGAAGGCCACGAGGTAGCTCGGCATCGGGCGGCTCTCGGCGAAGGTGACGCGCTTGAGGCCCCCGGGCAGCGGCTCCTCGGAGACGACGGCGTGGTTGGCGAGCGCCACGTGCTCCTGCTTCACCGTGAAACGCAGGCGCCAGGGCACCTTGAAGCCCGGCTCGTCGAAGCAGGGGAAGGCGCGCCGCGCGTCGATGGGCTCGAAGAAGGTGTAGAGATAGGACTCGCCGCCCTCCTCCACGGCGTAGAGGCCCTGGCTGCGCTCGCGGTCCGCGCGTCCGATGAAGGCGAGGGTGAGCTGGGCCTGTCCGGCGCCGAGCGTCTCCGGGAGCAGCAGCCCGAGGCGGCCCTCCGTGGCGGTGACGGCCCGGGCCTCCAATGTGCGGCCTCCGGTGAGGACGCTTGCGTGGGTTATCTGGAGGTCCTGCGCGTGCAGCCACACCTGGTGCACGGGCTCACGCACGTCCACGTCGATGGTGACGATGCCGGCGTAGGTGGGCTCGGCGGGGAGGAGCGTCAGGTCCAGCGCGTAGCGCACCGGCCGCACGGAGTCGGGCAGGCGCAGTTGTGGGGGCTGGGGCTCGGGCCACGCGGGAGCGGTGGCCTCGGACGAGGGCGCCCCGGAGGCCGGTGGGGCCTCGGGCGCATGGGTACAGCGGAAGGAAACGAGTGCGACGAGAACGACGAGTAGCCAGCGCATGGTGCGCGAGGCTAGGAGGTTTGCGCCCGAGTGAAGAAGCCGTTTTTGGAGTCTCCTGCTCTACCCCTGAGCTACCTCCCCATGAAGCGAGTGGGGAGGACCGGACTCGAACCGGCGGCCTGAAGATTAAGTGGGCTTGTGTGGCCTCTTCGGCCGGACGCGAATGCTGTCAGAGAAAAATGAAACGCCCGAGTGGGGAAGCCGTCGAACTGCTCGATCCCAAATCGAGTGCCTTACCATTCGGCCACCCAGCGCATGGAGAGCGCCGGGGTTGGATTCGAACCAACAAAGTGAGCGTGTAGGGCCTCTTCGGACGGGCGCTTCAAAGCTTTTGCCTATGCCTGAAGGGACGCGGCGCTCCGGTCGGACCTGACACGCTATTTTCCGGGGGATTTCTCCGGCGCGGGCGCCTTGGGCTGCTTGGGCTGGCGGAACATGGCGCACGGGTCCTCCCGCTCCTCGGCGGGGGTGAACCAGACATAGTCATACGGGAGCTGCCCGGGACTATCGGGGGGCGCGTAATCGCGTGGCTCACGGGCCTCGGGGGAGACCTCGATGAAGGCCAGGCTGCGCACCGGGAGCTCGGGGGCACGTCGGACGAGCTGCGCGGGGACACCGCGGTCGGTGCGTGCGTGGCCGTTGCCCGTGATGAGCAGGGCGCCGTCTTCCGTGGCGGTGGTCAACAGGCGATCGGCCATCTGCGCGTCGCGCGCCCGCTGGGCGAGCACCATCGGCTCGAGCATGGACTCGGGCAGATGGCCGCAGTGGGACTCGTGCATCTCCGCGCGCATGGCGCGGGCGACGTCCTCCGGCAGGGGCGTCTCGAGCCCGAGCCGGGCGCGTGTTTCCGGAGACATGGCCTCGAGGCCCCGGGTGACGAGCTCCTTCACCTGGGCCAGCGGGAGGTTGGCGCCGATGATGCGCAGGCCGCGCTCGGTGCCCACGGCGAAGATGGGACGGTAGAGAGACCAGTCGGGCCAGCCGCTCTTTTCCCAATCAACGGCCTGGGCGATGGCATCCGGCTCCCGGGGCGAACGGGCGAGTGCCTCGTCGATGAGGGGTTGCTGCTCCACGTCGAGCATCTCGAAGGCGAGCACGGGCTCGCGGCCAGAGCCGGTGAGTGCTCGCACCAGCTCGGCCTGCAGGCGGTGGTGATCGGGGTTGTCGTGCTGCTCGCCGAGGAGCACGAAGCGGGCCCGGGAGAGCTCCGCCGCCAGCGCGGGCTCCTCTACCCAGCGGCCCTGCCGCGCGTCCCAGATTCTTCCCACCAGGGGATGGTCGCGGTGCAGCGTGCCGAGCCACTCTTCCGTCCTGGACCCGGGCGCGTTGCCACGATTCGCGGAGGAAGAGGCACAGCCACAGGCCAGGAGGAGGGCGAGGCAGAGTCGAGGGAAGGTGGGGGTACTCATCGTGGGAAGCAGTCAGCCACTTCCCTCGCGGAGGGGCCATGGTCCGGGGGCCGGGGCGCTCAGCGGAGAACACCCGGTCTCGCGTCGAAAGGCAGACGGGCCCGCCGGGCTCGCTCTTCGCCGACTTGTCCGACTGTCGGACAGGTGCGTGAAGAACGCGGCCGGGAGGTGTCTGTCTTCAACGGTTGTAGAGTGACGGGATGGAAAGCCTGAACGCGGTGACACTGACGGTGGAGCAGGCGCCCTCCGACGAGGAGCTCCGGGCCCTGACGCGGAGCCTGCTGGCGTACAACCACACGCATGTCCCGCAGGAGAACGCGCGGGCCCTGGCGGTCTTTCTCCGTACGGAGGAGGGGGCCCTGCTCGGAGGCGCCAGGGGCTACACCCACTGGGACTGGCTCTTCGTGAGTCACCTGTGGGTGGACGAGCGCCTGAGGGGAAGGGGTTGGGGCCAGCGCCTGATGGCGAGCATCGAGGAGGCGGCCGTGCGGCGGGGGTGCCACGCGGCGCACCTGGATACCTTCAGCTTCCAGGCCCTGGGCTTCTACGAGAAGCTCGGTTACGAGCGATTCGGGACACTGCCGGACTACCCGCGGGGTGAAAGTCGCTACTTCCTCTGGAAGCGCCTGGGGGGGTGAGTTACGTCCCTTCCCGCGATCAACCGAGAGAGAGGAAAAGCCGTGAGCGAGCGAGATCTGCTGATGATTCCCGGCCCGGTGGAGTTCGACCCGGAGGTGATGCGTGCGCTGGGCGCGAAGACGGCCAGCCACGTGGCCCCCGAGTTCATCTCCGTGTTCGGCCGGGCGCTGAAGAGGTTGCGCGAGGTGTGCCTGGCGCCGTCGGCGCAGCCCTTCGTGGTGTCCGGCAGCGGCACGCTGGCCATGGAGCTGGCGGTGGCCAACCTGGTGGAGCCGGGCGACCGCGCACTGGTGGTGAACACCGGGTATTTCAGTGACCGGATGGCCACACTGCTCGAGCGCCACGGCGCGGAGGTGTCGCAGGCGCGATGTGAGCCGGGCGAGGCGCCGGAAGTGGAGGCGGTGGAGCGGATGCTGGCGGATGGCCGCTTCAAGGTGATGACGGTCACCCACGTGGATACGAGCACCGGAGTATTGGCGCCAGTGGAGGCGCTGGTACGAGCGGCGAACCGGCACGGGGTGCTGTCGGTGGTGGACGGGGTGTGTGCCACCGCGGGGGAGACCTTCCACCAGGACGCGTGGGGCGCGGACGTGTACCTCACCGCGAGCCAGAAGGCGATTGGCGTGCCGCCGGGCCTGGCGCTGCTCACGGTGAGCCCGCGTGCGATGGCCGCGTGGCGGGCCCGCCGGACTCCGGTGCGCTCGTTGTACGCGGACTTCAGCGAGTGGCTCCCCATCATGGAGGCGTACGAGGCCGGCCGCGCCGCCTACTTCGCCACGCCGCCCGTCAACCTGGTGTGCGCGCTGGACGTGAGCCTGGGGCAGATCCTGCGCGAGGGAATGGAGGCGCGCTTCGCCCGTCATCGCCGCATGGCCCAGGCCTTCCGCGCCGGGTGGCGGGCGCTGGGGCTGCGGACGCTGCCCGTGTCCGAGTCGGTGACCGCGCACACGCTCAGCGCGCTGTACTTCCCGGAGGGCGTGGACACCACGGTGCTCGGCCGGGTGCGTGAGCAGGGCGTGGTGCTCGCCGGGGGACTGCATCCGCAGCTCAAGACGCGCTACTTCCGCGTGGGGCACATGAACGTGGTGAGCCCGGGAGATGTGCTGGCCACGGTGGGCGCGGTGGAGCGGGCGCTCGCGGCCGCGGGGCACCGGGCGGAGCCGGGTGTCGGCGTGGCGGCCGCGCAGGCGGAGCTGGTCTCGGCGAAGTGAGGCGAGCCGGCGCGGAGCCGAGGAAGGTGAGGGGAGAACGATGGAGCCTCTTCAGAGGAAATCTGGCCTGTCCGCGCTGTGGTCGTCACGGTCTGACCCGTCCCGATGACAAGGACCTGCTGCTGGACGCGTCCTCTCTTCCCGGCCACCTGGACCTTGTTCCGGCTGGAGGACTTCTCCACCACGATCGTCTGCACCGAGCGCTTCGCCGATGCCTGCCAACGGCTGGGCCTGGACGGCGTCACCTTCCACCGCCTGGCCAGCGCCTGAGGCTCCTCCCGTCCCATTGCAGGCAAGCCACCGTCCCCCGCTCGTCTCCCGGGAGCGTGGAACGGGTTGAAGGGGGGGCCGTCCACCTACACCCTTCAGGGGAACGTGTCTTCAACCCTCTCCTGGACTCCCGCGACCGACCCTCGACGCTTCCGCCACCTGCTGTTGCGCTCCATCCTGCTGCCGTTGACGCTGCTGCTCCTGCTCGCGGTCGTCCTCCTGGGCGTGGTGGGCAACCTGGCCCAGACCCAGGAGCAGGCGCGGCGCTCTCAGAAGACCCTCACCCGGGTGGAGCGCGTGCGCCAGCTGCTCATCGACAGGGAGACCGGCGTTCGCGGTTACCTCCTCACCCAGGACCCCATCTTCCTGGAACCCTACCAGGCGGCCGGGCAACGCCTGCCCCGGGCGTTCGAGGAGCTCGCGCAGGGTCTGTCGGACGAGCCCAGGTCGGGTGCCTGGATGGAGGAGCTGCGTAGGCGCTGGCGGGAGTGGGAGCGGGTGGCCTCCGAGCAGCTCTCCCTCTTCCAGGAGAAGGGTGAATGGATGGCCCTGGTGCGCTCGGGGGCGGGCAAGGCCCGGATGGATGCCATCCGGATGACCCTGGACACCATCGCCGAGCAGGAGCGTCAGCGTGCCAATCTCCGGGGAATCCAGGCCGAGCGGGCGGGCCGGGTCACCCTCATCATCGGCGTGCTCTGGACGCTCGCCGTGGGCATGCTGCTGGCCTGGTTCAGCCGGCGTCAGCTGCTCATCCTGGCTCGGGACTATGGGGCCAGCCTCGCCCAGGTGCGCGCCCAGGCGGACGCGCTGCGCGCCAGCGAGGCCCGGTTGGAGGCCCGCGTCGCCCAGCGCACCTCCGAGCTCACCACCGCCAACCGCGAGCTGGAGTCCTTCAGCTATTCCGTCTCCCATGACCTGCGTGCGCCCCTGCGCGCCATCGATGGTTTCGCCCAGGCGATTCGCGAGGACGAGGGCGGGCGCCTGTCGTCCGATGGCCTCCAACTGCTCACGCGCCTGCAGGGGGCCACCACGCGCATGGGCCAGCTCATCGACGACCTGTTGCAGCTCTCCCGCGTCACCCGCGCCGAGCTCAAGAGCGAGCCGGTGGACTTGAGCGAGCTCGCCAGTTCCGTGGTCCAGGAGCTGCGCCAGCACGAGCCCGGACGTGACGTGATGTTCTCCGTCCAGCCCGGCCTCACCGCGCGGGGGGACTCGCGGCTGCTCCGGGTGATGATGGAGAACCTCCTGGGCAATGCCTGGAAGTTCACCAGCAGGCGCTCCGGGGCCCACATCGAGTTCTTCGCGGAGACGGCCAATGGGGTGACTCACTACGCTGTGCGCGACAACGGAGTGGGTTTCGACATGGCGTACGCGAGCAAGCTCTTCAGCCCCTTCCAGCGGCTGCACAAGTCCACCGAGTATCCGGGCACGGGCATCGGCCTGGCCACGGTGCAGCGCATCGTCCACCGGCACGGCGGGCACATCGAGGCCCAGGCCGCCGTGGGCCAGGGCGCCACCTTTCGTTTCACCCTTCAGGAGGCGCTCCCATGAGCAGCCAGCGTTCCATCCTCCTCGTGGAGGACAACCCGGACGATGTGGACCTCACCCGGCGTGCCTTCCAGCGCGCGGGCCTCACCCAGCCGCTGGACGTGGTGGAGGACGGTGTGGAGGCACTCGACTATCTCTTCGCGCGGGGGGCGCACGCGCACCGGGCCCGCGTGCCGCTGCCCTCCCTGGTGTTGTTGGACCTCAAGCTGCCGCGCCTGAACGGGCACGAGGTGCTGCGGCAGCTGCGCGCCGACGCGCGCACGCGCTTCCTCCCCGTGGTCATCCTCACCTCCTCGGACGAGGAGACGGACCTGGTGGAGAGCTACAGCCACGGCTGTAACAGCTACGTGCGCAAGCCGGTGAGCTACACCGAGTTCGTCGAGGCGGCGCGCCAGCTCGGCCTCTATTGGCTGTCGCTCAACCGCGCGCCGGAGTCGGGGGTGCATGGATGACGACGCCCCTGCGCGTCCTGTCGGTGGAGGACAATCCGGACGACGTGGTGTTGCTGGAGCGCGAGCTGCGCCGGGGCGGCTTCGAGGTGCACTGTGAGCGGGTGCAGACAGCCGAGGAGCTGCACGAGGCGCTGCGGCGGGGGCCCTGGGATGTCATCCTCTCCGACTACTGCATGCCCGGCTTCGACGCGCCCTCGGCACTCCGGGTGCTGCGCGACAGCGGCCTGGACATCCCCTTCATCGTCGTCTCCGGCAGCGTGGGCGAGTGGGAGGGCGTGGAGGTGATGAAGGCCGGGGCGCGCGACTACTTCCCCAAGTCGCTGCTCACCCGGTTGCCGGCCGCGGTGTCTCGCGAGCTGGCGGAGGCCCGCATCCGCCATGAGCGCGCCCGGGCCGAGCGGGACAGGGCCCTGCTGTCGCGCGCCAGCGAGGTGCTGGCCCGCTCGTTGGATTTCCAGGAAACGTTGGAGCAGGTGGTGCGCCTGGCGGTGCCGGAGCTGTCGTCCTGGTGTGCCCTCTATTATTCCGATGATGGGAAGACGCTCCGGATGGCGGCGCTGGAGCACGAGGACCCGGCGCAGGTGGCGCGCGGTTTCGAGATGGCCCGGCGCTTCCCCGTGGACCCGGGCGCCGCCACGGGCCCCGCCTGGGTGTGGCGCGGCGGCGAGCCGCAGCTGCTGACGGACGTGCCCTCCTCCCGGCTGGAGGTGCTGGCGCAGTCCCCGGAGCACCTGCGCTACCTGCTGGACCTGAGGTTGCGCTCCGTCATCCACGTTCCCCTGCGGGGGCGCACGGTGAACCTGGGCGTGATGACGCTGGGCGCCTCGGAGGACCGGCCGCGCTTCTCCCAGTCGGACCTGTCCGTGGCCCTGGAGCTGGCGCGCCGCTCCGCCCTGGCGCTGGAGAACGCACGGCTCTACCTCGAGTCCCAGGAGGCCATCCGCCTGCGGGACGAGTTCCTCGCCGTGGCGGCCCACGAGCTGCGCACCCCGCTCACCACGCTGGGGTTGCAGCTGGGGACGCTCGTGCAGCGGGCGCGACGCGAGTCCTCGGGGGACATGGTGGAGCGGCTGGAGCGGGGCCTGCGCCAGGTGCGGCGCCTGGGCACGCTGGTGGAGACGCTGCTGGACGTGTCGCTCCTGTCCACCGGCGAGCTGCCCCTGGCCCTGGAGCGGGTGGACCTGGGGGAGCTCGCGGGCGAGGTGCTGGAGCGCTTCGAGGCCGAGGCCCGGGCCGTGGGGTGCGCGCTGACGTTGGACGTGCCTCGGGGGCTGGTGGGCCAGTGGGACCGGTTGCGGGTGGAGCAGGTGGTATCCGGACTGCTGGCCAACGCCCTCAAGTTCGGTCCGCGCCAGCCAGTGGAGGTGCGGGGCTCGTCGGACGGGAAGGTGGCGCGCCTGGTGGTGGAGGACCGGGGCATCGGGATTCCCGAGGACCAGCTCGAGCGCATCTTCGAGCGCTTCGGGCGGGCGGTGTCCTCGCGCTCGTACGGGGGGTTGGGGTTGGGGTTGTACCTGGCGCGCCGGGCGGCCGAGGCGCATGGGGGCCGCGTGTGGGCCGCGTCGCGCCCGGGTGGTGGCGCCTGCTTCACCCTGGAGTTGCCCCTGGAGCCCGCATGACACGCCCCTTGCTGGTGGTGGACGACGACACGGACCTGCGCGAGGCGCTCGAGGAGGTGTTGCGCGACGCGGGCTTCACCGTGCTGGGCGCCTGCAATGGCCGCGAGGCGCTGGAGGTGCTCGCGCGCGCGCGGCCGCTGCCCGGCCTGGTGCTGCTGGATATGATGATGCCGGTGCTGGACGGCCACGGCTTCGCCCAGGAGCTGCACGCCGTGCCCGAGTGGAAGCACATTCCCGTGGTCATCTTCTCCGCCTCGGCCAGCAACGCCACCGTGGCCGGCGAGGTGGGCGCGTGCGCCTACCTGCGCAAGCCGGTGGACGTGGAGGCGTTGGTGGAGACGGTGGGCCAGCACCTGCTGCGCGAGTAAGTCCCTAGCCGGTGCGGCGTACCCAGTTGCGCCACGCGCCCAGCTCCCGGTAGCCGAGCTGCCGGTACAGGCCGTGCCCCATGGGCGTGGCCTGGAGGACGGCGACGGTGCAGCCCCGGGCGTACGCGTCCGCGTGCAGGCCCCTCATCACCAGGGCGCCCAGCCCCCTGCGGTGCGCGTCGGGATGGGTGGCCACCAGGTAGATGCCCGCGGTGTCCCCCTGCTCGAAGCTGAGGCCCCCGGCGAGTGCCCGGTCCGCCTCGCGGATGAGCACGGCGTGTATCCGGGCCGGGAGCCGGGTGCGCCACGGCTCGAGGTGGACGACGCCCGTGCCGCCATAGAAGAACGTGTTGAGCGCCAGCACCTCGTCCAGCTGCTCCGGGTGCTCCAGGGTGGTGCCCAGCGGCAGGCGGGGCGGCGTGTGCTCCAGGGGGAGGCCCATGCCCGGGACGACGTCCTCGAGCTGGTACCCGGCCCGGGCCAGCACGGCCTCCATGGCCACATCTCCCGGTAGGATGGGCACGCGCCAGTCGCGCACGCCTTGTTCGCGGTACCACGCCTCCAGGGGAGCGAGGGCCTCGGCGAGCGCCCGGGCATCCTCGTACAGCACCTGGTGGTGGAAGATGCTGTGCTCGTACCCTGGCAGGGAGAAGGCCCACACTCCGGGTCGCTCCCACATCCGCAACGGACCCGTCCGGGCCTGGAGGAGCCGATAACCCAGGAGATTGGCACGCAGGCGCGCGTTGAGTTCAGCGTCCGTCATGAGCGCCAGGGTAGGCGCTTCCTGGCGCTCGCGGGTGGACAGCCGCCATCAGGAAAATCCCCGATGGGCCTTCCAGGAGGTTAGGGTGCTGGCGCTCGCATGGAGCCCCGCTTCTACGCCTTCGATCCCCGCCCGACGCGCCGAGCCCTCTTCGTGGGCGCGTGCGCGCTCGCCGTCCTCAGTGCCTGGGCGCTGGCGGATGCCCGGGCGGCCGGTAACACCCCCCTGGCCATGGCCCGAGCGGGCGTCACGGGAGGGCTGATGCTCGCCTTCGTCTTCGCCTGGCACCGGCTGCGTCCGCGCCCCGGTTGGGGCATCACCCTGAGCGCCCGGGGTGTTCAATTGGCTCGGCCCTTCACGGGCAGCCAGCTCCAACTGTCCTGGGGGCAGATCGAGTCGGTGCGCCGGCTCGGGGGCAAGGGAGAGCTGCTCGGCATCTTCCTGGACGAGGGCGGCCGGGTGCTCGTGACACGGCATCTCTTCCCCTCGCGGGCGGTGTTCGGCGAGCTGGCGAGCGCCCTGGAAGAAAGGAAGCCCGCCCCGCGTTATGACGCATAGCGTCGCGCCAGGCATTTCGTGAATCTTTTCGCTGCCTTGCGTGTTCTCATCCATCTTGTCCGGGGTGCCTCGAAGTGGTAGGCACAACCGGTTCCCCGCGTAGCGTTTTTCAAGGACTTTTCGCGCATGGAAAACATCCCCGCCACCGGCGCCGCCGCGGCGCCGTCGCCCGTGGATTACGACACCGGAGCCATCACGAAGCTGGAGGGCCTGGAGGCCGTCCGCAAGCGTCCGGGCATGTACATCGGCGACACCATGACGTACGGGCTGCACAAGCTCGTCTACGAGGTGGTGGACAACTCGGTCGACGAGGCCCTCGCGGGCCACTGCACGGACATCGAGGTGGTCATCCACGTGGATGGCTCGCTCTCCGTGCAGGACAACGGCCGAGGCATCCCCGTGGGTCCGCACCCGGACCCCAAGTTCAAGGGCAAGGACACGCTCGAGGTGGTGCTGACGGAGCTGCACGCCGGCAGCAAGTTCGGCAACGGCGCCTACAAGGTGTCCGGCGGCCTGCACGGCGTGGGCGTCACCTGCGTCAACTTCCTGTCCGAGTGGTTCAAGGTCCGCATTCAGCGCAACGGCAAGGTGTACGAGCAGTCGTACGCGCGCGGCGTGTCCAATGGTCCGCCGGCGCTCGTGGGCGAGACGGACAAGCGCGGCACGCTCATCTGGTTCAAGCCGGACACCACCGTCATGGAGACGGTGGACTTCAACTTCGACACGCTCAGCCAGCGCATGCGCGAGCTCGCGTTCCTCAACGCCGGCCTGCGCATCGTCATCCGCGACATGCGCATCGGCAAGGAGCACGACTTCAAGTTCGACGGCGGCATCGTCTCCTTCGTCGAGTACATCAACAAGGCGAAGCAGGCGCTCAACGACAAGCCCATCCACTTCCGCACGGAGAAGGAAGGCGTGTCGCTGGAGATCGCCCTGCAGTGGAACGATGGCTATGACGAGCGCATCTTCACCTTCGCCAACAACATCAACACGCACGAGGGTGGCAGCCACCTGTCCGGCTTCAAGGCGGCGCTCACGCGCACGCTCAACAGCTACGCCGAGAAGAGCGGGCAGTGGAAGGACCTGAAGGAGACGCCCACGGGCGAGGACGCGCGCGAGGGTCTGTCCGCCGTCATCTCCGTGAAGCTCTCCAACCCCCAGTTCGAGGGGCAGACGAAGACGAAGCTGGGCAACAGCGAGGTCAAGGGCCTGGTCGAGCAGATGGTGAATGATCAGCTCGCCACCTTCCTCGAGGAGAACCCGGTCGTCAGCAAGAAGATCGTCGCCAAGATTGGCGATGCCACGCGGGCCCGCATCGCCGCGCGCAAGGCGCGTGAGACGGTGCGGCGCAAGGGCGTGCTGGACGGCGGCTCGCTGCCGGGCAAGCTCGCCGACTGCCAGAGCCGCGATCCCAGCGAGAGCGAGCTCTACATCGTCGAGGGTGACTCCGCAGGTGGCTCGGCCAAGCAGGGCCGCGACCGGCGCAACCAGGCCATCCTCCCGCTGCGCGGCAAGATTCTCAACGTCGAGAAGGCGCGCTTCGAGAAGATGCTCACGAGCGCTGAAATCGTGACGCTCATCACCGCGCTGGGCACGGGCATCGGCCGCGAGGATTACGATCCGGAGAAGGCGCGCTACCACCGCATCATCCTGATGACGGACGCCGACGTCGACGGCAGCCACATCCGCACGCTGCTCCTGACGTTCTTCTACCGGCAGATGCCGGAGCTCATCCAGAAGGGCTACCTCTACATCGCGCAGCCGCCGCTCTACAAAGTCACGCGCAACAAGAAGGACATGTACGTGAAGGACGAGCGGGCGCTGAACGACTACCTGCTGCGGACCGCGTCCGAGCACTCGCGCGTGGTGATTCCGGGTGGGGAGATCGGTGGCTCGGAGCTGCGCTCGCTGCTGGAGAAGGTGATTACGTACGAGGAGCGCCTGGAGAAGCTGGCGGCGCGGCGGGACGCGCGCGTGGTGGACGCGCTGGTGCAGGCGTGTGATGTGAACGCGGGCTCTCTGAACGACGAGGCCGTGCTGCGCGAGCAGGTGGAGAAGATGACGGCCTACCTGAAGGCGCGCATGCCGGACACGCTGGGCCGCTTCGAGGTCTCCTTCCCGGAGGATCCGGAGCACCACACGCGCAAGCTGGTGGTGAAGACGGACATCAACGGAGGCCTGCGCCAGACGGTGTTCGACCACGGCTTCCTGTCGTCGCCCGAGTACCTGGAGCTGGTGGGCCTGCGCGACGTGTTCGGCGCGCTGGGCAAGGCGCCGTACACGGTGAAGGTGGGCGATGGGGACGTGACTGCGCTGTCGGTGCAGGAGGTGCTGGCCGCGGTGCGCAAGGACGCGCAGAAGGGGCTGGGCCTGCAGCGCTACAAGGGTCTGGGCGAGATGAACCCGGAGCAGCTCTGGGAGACCACGATGAACCCGGTCACCCGCACGCTGCTGCAGGTGCGCATCGAGGACGCCGTGGAGAGCGACGAAATCTTCTCGCTGCTCATGGGCGAGGCCGTCGAGCCGCGGCGCGAGTTCATCGAGCGCAACGCACTGGACGTGCAGAACCTCGACATCTGAGTGGAATCCTGACGCGAGGCGGCACGAGTGCCGAGGGGGGGGTGACTCCCCAGGGGTGAAGGGGGCCCGGTAGCATGGGGCCCCCGACCTCCGCGTTCCCATGCGGAGAACCCCGCAGAGGAGCACTCATGTCCACCTTCCATGGTTACGCCGCCCCCGCGGCAGGCAAGCCGCTCGAGCCCTTCTCCTTCCAGGCCAGGCCGCTCGGGCCCGGTGACGTGGAGATCGCCATCTCCCACTGCGGCATCTGCCACAGCGATCTGCACCTGCTGAACGACGACTGGAAGATGAGCCAGTTCCCGCTGGTGGCGGGCCACGAGATCATCGGCACCGTGGCGCAGGTGGGCTCGGCGGTGCGGGGCCTGACTCCGGGCCAGCGCGTGGGCGTGGGCGGGCAGTGCGGCAGCTGCGGCACCTGTGAGTGGTGTGAGCGGGGCGAGGAGAACCTCTGTGCCCAGCTGCAGCCCACCTGCATCCCGGGTCCCGGCGGCTTCGCGGATCGCATCCGCGTGAATGCCCGCTTCGCCCTGCCCATCCCCGAGGCCCTGCCCTCGCGTGACGCCGCGCCGCTGCTGTGCGCCGGCATCACCGTGTACTCGCCGCTGCGCGAGGCCGGCATCGGCGCGCACTCCCGCGTGGGCATCATCGGCGTGGGCGGCCTGGGCCACCTCGCCGTGCAGTTCGCCCGCGCCATGGGCGCCGAGGTGACGGCCTTCTCCACCTCGCCGGACAAGGAGACCGAGGCGCGCGCCCTGGGCGCCCACCGCTTCGTCGCCGCCCGCGAGCCGTCGGCCCTGGCGGCGGTGCGTGGCTCCTTCGACTTCCTCCTCGCCACCGTGACCGCGGATCTGCCGTGGCTGGACTACGTGGCGGCCCTGCGTCCGCGCGGCACCCTGTGCTTCGTGGGCATGCCGCCCTCGCCCATGATGCTGCCCGCCCTCCCGCTCATCTTCGGGAACAAGAAGGTGACCGGTAGCAACACCGGCAGCCCGGGGGGCATCCGGGAGATGCTCGAGGTGGCCGCCCGCAACGGCATCCGCGCCCGCACCGAGCTCTTCCCCCTGAAGGACATCAACACCGCGATCGGCCGCGTCGCCCGGAACGAGGTGCGCTACCGCGCCGTCCTGGAGCTGTGAACGGACCCTCAAAAGACCCGTGGGCCCGGTGCCGATAACGGCTCCGCGCCCACGTGCCTTTCCCAGCCTTGTTGAGCCGGACCGCGGAACCCCTGCGGCCCCCATGAGCCCTTACGGAAGGAACCTGTTGTCATCCCCGACGCCCACCCTGTGTGGGCCCCTACGACATGAAGGGTATGCATCGCCTCCGATAGACGAAGGGAAGCGATGGCTGCCCGGTTGGGGAGTACGAAAGGGTTGGACGAAGAAGGCGGCTGGCGCCTGAGCGTCCGCCCCCTAACTAACCCGAAGGTATTCGTTGGTCAACGGGAGCTGCCTCTCAGGGCCGCCGTGCGTTCCCGTCGGGACATGTCCGTGACATCGACGATGTCCACCTCGAACGCGCCGGCGTTGTCCTCCAGCTGATTGTCCGGGAAGGTGCAGCGCAGGGTGTCCGCTCCTGTCAACTGGTAGCGCTTGCCCACCTCCAACAGCCGGTGGTTGCGCCGGGCGGACTTCTGGCTGCTCTCGGCGCATAGCACCCGACGTGTACGGCCGTTGGCGCCCGCGCGCAGCTCCGCGAAGTCGTCGCGCACGGTGAGCAGGTAGATGGCGTCCGGGTTGAGGCCGCGCAGCACCATCTGGTGGTGGGGCTGGAGCACCAGCGCATCCCGGGTGGCGTCGAAGGTGAAGCTGCGAGGGGCCACCCACTTGGACTGGCGCAGGTGCACCCGCACCGTGCCGCTGTTGTCCTCCAGGTCGTCGTCCAGCAGGAAGACGTGCATCCGGCGCACGCCCTTGAAGGTGCGAGCCGACGGGCCAATCAGCCCGAAGGACTCGTTCGCGGAGATGCTGTCGCCCTCGATGAAGTAGACCAGCGTGGAGGACGAGCTCCCGCGCCCCTTGGAGAGCGAGGCGCCGCCCTCCGTGCTCACGGAGTAGCTCGAGCCGGGGTTGAGCTCGATGGACGCGGTGGCGTACAGGCCCATCGGGAGCGCGTTGTACTTGGGGCGCAGGACGAACAGCCGTGTCGGGTAGTCCACTGCGAGGAACCTGGGATCTGGCGCGGGCTCGGCGGTTTTCTTCTCCTCCGGCGCCTCGGCGACCGAGGGGGGCGGAGGCTCGGGGGCGGACGGCACCGGCTCGACGCGCTCGAGCTCCGCGTGCATGGGCGGCATGGCTTCCGTGTGGGCGGTGAAGCGCTTCGACCACGGCCGATGGCCCGGCAGGGTGAGGACGAGGGTGTTGGCCTCGTCCAGGGGGACGTTCTGGACGATGAGCGGCGTGGTGCCGGGCACGTCCTTCCCGTTGAGCTTCACCGTGGCGCCGGCCGGCGCGGAGGTGAGCCACAGCGAAGCCCTGGGGGGCCCTACGTTCTTCGGGGACAGGAGGTAGTGCAGGCCGCCCAGCACCAGCGCGAGCCCGAAGAGGGGCACGCTGATGAGCAGCACCAGGCGCTGGCGCCGCTCCGCGCGCTCCTGCTCCTCCCGGGTCCGCGTCTCGCGCAGGGCGCGCAGGTGATCCGGCACGCCGTCGTTCACGGTGACGGCCGGCACCTCGACGGGGGTGTCGTGCGCTTCCTCGGCGGCGGTCTTCGCGGCGGTCGACGGCCCCGACACGGACGTGGAGGGCTCGTCCTTCGGCTCCGGTGGGGCCGCCATGGTGGCGGGAGCCTGCGGGCGCGTGTTCGATGGCACGCGGCGCCCGGTGGACGTGCTGATGCTCGGGGGCCGTCCACTGGTGCTATTGGTGACGGGCCTGGACGGGGAGGAGCGGACGCTCGGGCTGCTCGCCGGCCGGCCCGCGTCACTGCCGGGCCGCTGCACGCTGCGCACGCCGGAGCTGGAGCCGTTACCGGTGCTGGTCCGGCCGCCCGTGCCCGCCGGCTGCGGTTGCGCCTGCCACGCGGCCAGCTGCTCCAGGAAGGCGGGCGTCACCTCCACGCGGCGCCCCTCGGCGGAGAGATCCTCGCTGAAGAGGTGGCCCAGGAACTGCGACAGCATCGCGGGCGAGAAGCGCGGATAGGCCGAGTAGAGCTGCTCGCGCAGCGCCTCGGAGAAGGCCTGCGCGGTGGGGTAGCGCGCCTCCCGCTCCAGCGCCATCGCGGTGGCCATCACCGCCTCCAGCTCCGGGCCGATGGCGGGGTTGTAGGAGGAGGGCGGCGCGTAATCACCCGCGAGGATGCGCGGCAGCACGGCGGCGAGCTCGCCCTCGTAGGGGCGCCGGCCGCACAGCATCTCGTAGAGCACCACGCCGACGGCGAAGATGTCCGAGCGCGCGTCCAGGTCCTGCTCGCCGCGGGCCTGCTCGGTGGAGAAGTACGGGTACTTGCCCTTGAGCGTGCCGGGCGAGGTGCGGGACTCCACGACGCTCGTGGCCTTGGCGATGCCGAAGTCGATGACCTTGACCTGGCCCTCGTAGGAGATGAGCACGTTGTCCGGGGACACGTCGCGGTGGACGAGCCCCATCGTCTCCCCGTCCTCGCCCACGTGCCGGTGCGCGTAGTCCAGCCCGTCGCAGATCTGCGTGGTGATGAAGAGCGCCAGGGGCAGGGGAATGCACGGCATCCCCGCGCGCTGGGCACGGCGTATCAGCTTGGACAGGGGCTGGCCGTGCACGAACTCCATGGCCAGGAAGAACTGGCCGTCGATCTCCCCGAAGTCGAAGACCTGCGCGATGTTGCCGTGGGTGAGGCCCGCGGCCACGCGCGCCTCGCTGACGAACATCTCCACGAAATCGGGCTCGTCGGCGAAGTGGGGGAGGATCTGCTTGATGACCACCGGCTTGGTCACCCCCGCCGCGCCCTTCATCCTCGCGCGGTAGGTAACGGCCATCCCGCCCGCGGCGAGCTTCGAGACCAGTTCGTACCTGCCAAACTCCCGGGCTTCGTTGGGGGCCACGATGCGCGTCGCGTTGTTGAAGAGGACGAGGAAGGGAGCATACCCCGCTTCATCCAAAAGTCCCGAAGGGGGGGAGCGGGTGGCTCTCGTACCTACCTGTGCGGGAGGGCCTGCGAATCCACCAGGCAACGTTTTATCCTGGAATCCAGTCCGGCGGGAGTCCGAGTAGGGCGGAATGGAGGGAGCACCCATGAAGAAGAGGGGTGGAACGATGGTGCGACAATTGGTGGTGCTCGCCCTGGTGGTACTCCCCATGGGGGTCCGGGCCCAGACGGCCACCGCCGAGAGCCCGGCAGTGGGGCCCGGGGATGTGCCCGTCCTGACAGGCCCAGGCCCCGGTGCCTTGGAGCCCGTTCCCGCGCCGGTGCCCGATGTAACGCTCGTGTCACGGCCCGGTTTCAGGGTGCTGCCCACGGCCGTGTCGGTGGTGCCCGGCCTGCTGCTGCACGGGCTGGGGCCGCTCGTGGCGGGGGACACCCGGACGGCGAAGCGGCTCTTCCTCCTGGAGGGCTCGGGCCTCGGGCTGTTGGCGGTGGGAGGGGTGCCCATCGCGTTGTCCGGGGCCTCGCGCCGGGTGATCGGCCCGCTGTACGCGGTGACGCTGGCGGGCGTGGGCTTCTTCTCCATCTCCACGCTGTCCAACCTCTACGCGGCGCTGTCGCCCGCGTTCCCTCCAGGTCTGGTGCCCCAGCGCCTGCCCCCGGTGGAACTGGAGGTGGGCTACCAGCACGTGGTGGACCCCGCCTTCGAGTACCGGCACTTCGTCTCGGTGGGGGCGCTGGCGCGGCTGGAGCGTGTGCGCCTGGAGGCCGGGGCGAGGCTGTCGCCGGACGATGGCAACCTGCGCGTGCGCGTGGGCGGGGCGTACCGGCTGATGGGGGCGCCCGAGGCCGCGCGCGGCGGCGGGGACGGCACGGCGGTGGACCTCGAGGCCGCGGCGCTCGCGCACCGCTACACCACCGAGGACTTCACCCTGGGCGGCGGCGAGCTCTTCCTGCGGGGCCGCTACGACATGGCGCGCTTCAGCCCGAGGATGGCCGGCTCCTTCGCGGAGATGGGCGTGGGCTTCGCCATGCAGCGCTACTCCTACTCGGGCCCGGTGGACGACATCCTCTTCGAGCAGCTCCTCTTCACCATGGGCTATGGCGTGTACCTGGGGAGTGGTGGGCCCTTCCGGGGCGAGGCGCTCCTCTACTACGACCACCGCAAGGACGACTTCCCGGGTGGCATCAAGGCGGGGGGCGGCGTGCCGGGGTTCCTCGGGCTGCGCGGGCGCGTGCTCCTCACCGAGCGCTGGGGGGTGTCCGCGGACATGCAGGTGGGCTCGGCCGTGGTGGGCCGGCTGTCGCTCGTCTACGCGTTGGGAGGTGAGTCGTGAGGAACGTTCGCCGGGTGGCCGTCGCGCTCGCGCTGGTGGCGGGGGGGTGCAGCATGCGGCCCGCCGAGGAGCGCGCGTTGAAGGACCTGGAGGTGGGGCGCGTGGAGGCCAGCGGCGTGGCCTTCACCGTGGAGGACGGGCTGGCGGTGGTGCGCCAGGTGGAGGCGGGCACGCTGACGCTGTGGGGCTCGGCGCCGGCCTTCCACGTGCGCGCGGTGTCCTCGGACGGGGCCAACGAGACGTGGACGGTGGTGGTGCGCAACGCCATGCCGGACGCGGAGCTCACGGTGAAGGTGGGCGACGAGCCGCAGGTGGTGGACGCCCTGCCCGGGCCGCTGCCCACGGTGAAGACGTGGCGGGTGCGGGTGCCGGCGGGCGCGGAGGCCCGGATGACGGTGGCGCCGCCGCTGTGGGATCAGCCGATGCCCTTCCGCTTCGCCGCGCTGGCGGACGTGCAGGAGGCCCTGCCCCGGGTGGGTGACATCTACCAGCGCATCAACGCGGACCCCACGCTGCGCTTCATCTTCTTCTCGGGGGACCTGACGCAGCGGGGCACCGTGGAGCAGCTGGAGGAGTTCCAGTCCCGCCTGCAGGAGTCCCGTATCCCGTTGTTCGCCACGCTGGGCAACCACGAGCTGCTCAACCCGGATCCCCGCTTCCACGAGTACTTCGGCCGGGGCAACCTGCACTTCACCTTCCAGGGCGCGCACTTCACGATGATCGACTCGGGCAACGGCTCGTTGGACCCGAGGGCCGAGGTGGAACTGGACCGGTGGCTGGAGGCGGGGCGGGACGCGGTGCACATCCTGGGCACGCACATCCCGCTGGTGGACCCCATCGGCGTGCGCAACGGCGCCTTCGCGAGCCGCAACGAGGCGGCGTCCCTGCTGGCGAAGCTGGCGCGCGCGCGGTTGGACCTCACGCTCTACGGCCACGTGCACTCGTACTACGCGTTCTCCAACGCGGGGATTCCGTCGTTCATCTCGGGCGGCGGCGGGGCCATCCCCGAGCAGTTCGATGGCGTGGGGCGGCACTTCCTCGCGGTGGAGGTGGCGCCGGGTCAGGGCGTGCGCACCGTGTCGCTGGTGCGCGTGGACTGAGGGGGCCGTCCTACTTCGACACGCTGGGAGGCGTCCCCGTCTCCTGGCGCGCCGCGGGCGGGGCCGGGGCCTGATCGAGCTTCTCGGGGTCTCCCCCCACGGCGAGGGTGTTGCGCAGCGCCTCCACCGCGGCGTCCAGCACGCCCTGGCCCACGAGGTTGCTGAGCGTCAGCCCCAGGCAGATGCTCTTCGCCTTGTCATCGATGGTGGACTGGCGGATCTGCGAGAGCTCCCGCGCGAAGTCCTCCTTCTCGCTGGCGCTCAGGTTCTGCATCATCGAGAAGGCGAGCACCGGCAGGGCCTCGTGGATTTGAGTGAAGGAGACGGTCTGCATCGTCTTCGCCACCAGCTCGGCGCGCACCTTGGCGCGCGCCCGGTCCACCGCCCTGTCCGTGGCGGAGAGGATGACCTGCAGCAGCGCGCTGGGCCCGATGCCGACGTCCTGATCTCCCACGCGCACCGTGAAGGCCGCGGAGCGGAGGATGCCCATGGCGCCGAAGCCGGCGAGCAGCGTCTGGCCGATCCGCTGCGCCGCCACGCCTCCGTCGTTCTCCGTGGGCGCCAGCCCCACGATGTTCTGGGTGATGCCGATGCTCCAGGGCATCGTCCTGATCGCCAGCAGCGCCATGGACGCCGCGAGCACGTTGATCAGCGTATAGGTGAAGGCGTGCTGGTTGGCGATGGCCCGGAAGGGATCGTCCTTGTACCGGGAGATGAGCTCTCCAATCCCGATGAAGGCGCCAATGAAGCACACCGCGACGTACTGCGACGCGTCCGCCAACAACTCGAGGATCTCGGGGCTCATGGCCCCCGATTCTACCGCCACGCCGCCACCCCCATGAGACCTCAAATGTAGGGTCCCCCGCCCACATGTGGGGAGTCATCCCCGCCCCGCGTCGCTGGCGGGAAGGGGAGGGAACGCGGCGCGGGGCCGATAAATCGGCCTCGGGGCGGACCCCCTTGAAATGGCACTGAACATCTGTGCACATGGGGGCCCCACGCTGCACGCTGGAGGGGAGTCCCTGCCCATGTTCGACGCGACGGAAAATGATCCCATCTCGCCCGCGATGCGGGCGCTGCTCGAGGTGTTCTCCACGGAGTTGTCCGAGGTGAAGTTCCCGGACGTGGACGCGGAGGTGTTGGAGGAAGCGGCGAGCCGGGTGAGGGCGCAGGCCGAGGCGGTGGCGAAGGCGCAGGCGGCGCTGGAGGCGGCGCGCCAGGCGCTGGGTGAGAGCCAGGAGGCGCTGCTGCAGAAGGGCCAGCGGGCGCTGTCGTACGCGCGCGTCTTCGCCGAGGAGGACGAGGCGCTGAGCACGAAGCTGGAGGCCATCAGCCTGCCGAGGGCGGCGCGCAAGGGCGTGCGTCCGGAGGGGGGCGTGGCCGCCGAGGCCGCGCAGAACGAGGAGTCCGCGCCGCGCCGTCGGGGCCGTCCGCCGAAGTCCCGCCCGAGCGCGCCGCTGTTCGCCGATGGCAGCTCGCCCGAGGCTCTCGCCGCCGCCACCGAGCCGGTCGAGGCGCCCGTGGCCGCCCGTCCCGCGGCGGCGTGAGACATCCCCCGCGCCCGTCCCCGAAAAGACACCGCCCGGAGGCACGGCTTCTCCCGGAGCCCCCTCCGTAAGAAGAACGTCCCTCCGGGCGATGGACCGCCCCCGGGAGGCAGCTTCCGGGAGCGGCGTACCGACGACTGCTCAGCTGAAGCTCAGTTCTCCGGGTACGCCGTCCAGTCGGCCGTCCAGTCCTGGCTGCCCACCGCGCCGATGAACTTCGCGCTGGTGTCGAAGAAGCCGTTCGCCGGAGGCGTGGCGGCGCTGCTGGCGATGAGCGCCGGGGACTCGGCCGCCGGCTTGAAGTTCGGCGTCTTCACGTTCAGCGCGGCGTCCAGCTTCGGGTCCACCACCTGGTTGTTGTTGGCCGCGGCGAGGATCTGCTCCGGCTCCTTGTAGATGGAGCCATCGCTCAGCCGGGTGGCGTCCTCGTTGATGGTGGCGCCGCTGGAGTCCTTCACCGGGTTGGCCGAGTAGCCGATGGACGTGGTGTCGTCCTTGTTGTCCCAGAAGATGACGTTCTTGAAGGACAGGCCGCCGGTCTCGGAGAGCTGCGCCGAGGCCGCGCCGTCCACGTCCACCGCCCTGTCGGCGAAGTAGGCCACGACGGCGTTGTTCAGCTTGATGCCGGCGCCGGTGTTGAACACCAGGCCCTCCTGCTTGGTGCCCGTGGCGGCCGCCGGACGGTTGGAGCCGAGGAACGAGGCGTTCCAGATCTCCGGCACGGAGCGCGGGGTGGCCGTGTTGCTGGACTTGTTGCCGCTGGCCTCGATGGCGCGGTTGCCCACCTTGTCGTTCTGCTGAACGATGAGGAACTGCACGTTGCCGCTGTAGCCCAGGTCATAGTCCAGGCCGTCGTCGTCCGGCTGGCTGATGAGGATGTGCTTCAGGTTGGCGGTGCCGCCGAACATCTCCACGCCGTCGTCGGCGCCCATGTGCACCTGGACGTAGTCGATCTCCGTCTTCGTGCCGCACGCGCCCACGGTCAGGCCGTTGAGCTCGTTGTCCTCGGCCAGCTCGAAGCCGGCGAACTCGATGCGGGCGTACTTCAGCTTGCCGCAGTCGTGGGTGTCGTCCTCACCGCCGTACTTCGTGCGATCGTCGCCGCTGGTGGCGAAGAAGCCCTCGACGGTGTTCTGGCCGCCGGAGACGTTGATCTTCGCCTTGCCCAGCAGCACCACGCCGCCCCAGTCACCCGCGGCGCGCTCGCCCTCGGCCTGAGCGCTGGTGAAGACAATGGGCTTCTCCGCCGTGCCCACCGCGTTCAGCTTCGCGTTGCGGGTGATGATGAGCGCGCTGTTCTCCCCGCCGAGGATCTTCGTGCCCGGCTCGATGGTGAGCGTGCCGCTCTCCACGAAGATGTAGCCCTTGAGCGTGTAGACCTTGTCGGCGGTCCAGGTGGTGTCCTGGGTGATGTTGGTGGTGATGTCGTCGCTGGTATCCGGCGGCACCGGCTCCACCTTCGTGCCGCAGCCAGCGAGCAGGGCCATTCCGAGCGTCAGACCAAGAGCGAACCTCTTCATGTGAATGCTTCCTTGTGACTGCGGGTGTTAGAGGGTCCAGCCCAGCGACGCGGAGAAGGCGACGCCCGGGCGGTACTTCAGGACGGTGATGCCGCCTTGATCCAGCACGACGGCGGAGTTGAGGAGGTTGGAGCCGGTGAGCTTGAGCTGCATGCCGCTGCCCAGCTTCTGGCTGATGGCCAGGTCCACGCGGTGGAAGGGCTTCTCGTAGGTGTCGGGCAGCTTCTGCACGCCGACCTCGCTGATGCGCGGGCCGTAGACGTTGTAGAGCAGGGCGACCTCGGTGCCGCTCTCCTGGCGGTCGTAGCCGAGGTTGAGGTTGATGACGTAGGGCGACTGGCCCTGCATGGGCCGGTTGCTGTTGGTCTGCGCGCCCAGCTTCTCCGGGTCCGTGAGGACGATGTTGGACTGGATGAGGGTGAGGTTGGCGGCGGCGCGGAAGTTGGAGAGGGCCGGGGAGATGCGGGCGAGCGACGCGCGCGCCTCCAGCTCCACGCCGTAGCTGCGCGCTCCGTCCGCGTTGTCGAAGCCGACGTCACCGGACTGGGGGTTGAGGATGATGCGCTCGATGGGGTCCTGGAACTGCTTGTAGAAGGCGCTGGCGGCGAGCACCTCGTTCTCCCCCACGAACCACTCCGCGCGGGCATCGATGTTGTGGATGCGCGTCTCGAGCAGGTTCGGATTACCGGACACGTTCCGGCGGCGCACGAAGTCGAAGAAGATGAACGGGGCGAGCTCGCGGAAGGTGGGCCGGGCCAGGGTGTAGCTGTAGCCGGCGCGCAGGTTCACCTCGGGGCTGAGCGCGTAGATGGCGTTGAGGGCCGGCAGCACGTCCAGGTACTTCGCGTCGTTGCTCGCGGTGGGGGTGGTGTCGAACGGGGTGTGGGCGGTGAGCTGCTGGAGGGAGTGCTCCACGCGTACGCCGCCCACCAGGCGCAGCGGCTCCACGGGCTTGTAGTCCGCCGTGACGAAGCCGGCGAAGATGCCGAGGTAGGCGTCATAGGCGTCATCGCCGCGGGTGGTCTCGCGCAGGCGGATGCCGGAGCCCAGGTTGTCGGAGGCGAAGAGCTGCTCGGGAGGCAGGGACGCGTCCACCGGGTCGCCGGTGAGCTGGTAGCGGAAGCGGCGGGCGGAGAAGTCGCGGAAGGACATCTGCGCCAGGCCGCCCGCCTTCAGGCGCACGTCGGAGAAGGGGAGGGTGAGGCTGGCGCTGCCGCCGGTGGAGCTCTCGCCCAGCTCGGCGAAGAAGCGCTCGCCGCTGTTGGGCTGGCTGGGGAAGGAGAACTTGCCGGAGGGATCGCTCAGGTCGTCGCTGTAGAGGGTGTCTCGCGTGTCCGGCTCATCGCGCTCCACGCGGCTGAAGTTGGCCTGCCAGTCGATCTCGGCGTCGCTCAGCGTGTTGAGGCGGTGGAAGCCGCGCACCTGGTTGAAGGAGAGGAAGCGGGAGACGAACTGCAGGCGGGTGCTCTCGAAGAGCTCCGAGCGCTCGTTGTTCACGCCGCGCGAGGTGATGCCGGCGCTGTCCGTGCCGCGTGTGTAGAGGCTGAAGAGGGTGAGCTCGTTGTCGCGGTCGAACTGGTAGCCCACGCTGGCCAGGGCGCTGAGGCTGGTGGACTCGCTGCCCTGGAGGGTGGTGGCGGCGTCGCGCGCCTCGAGCTCCTCCTCCGGACGGGTGGCGCGGGCGAACTCGGCCACGCGCGCGCTCTCCTTGCGCCCATAGTTGACGGTGGCCAGGTAGCCCAGGCGGCGGTTGCCGAAGCGCAGCGTGTCACCCATGGACACGCCCAGGCCCAGGTTGGGCAGCGACCGGGTCTGACGCGCGGACCAGACATTGGAGAAGCTCTTCCAGGTGTCCACCGAGCTGCCCATGCGCTCGTCGCGGGGCAGGTTCGCCGGCAGCTGGCGCTCGGGGTCCGGGAAGCTCAGGGACTCCAGGAGGCTGCCCGGCTGCGCGTTGCGCTGCTGGAAGGTGGCGATGCTGTCGCCGGACAGGGAGATGCGCGGCTTGAGCTCGAACTTGCTCGGGTAGGTGTTGGTCTCGATGAGGAGCGTGCCACCGCCGAAGGTGCCGGGCAGGTCGGGGGTGTAGCTCTTCACCACGTTGAGGTTGGCCAGCAGGCTGGTGGGGAACAGGTCCAACGGCACCGAGGGCTCATCCGGCTCGGGGCTGGGCAGCAGCGCGCCGTTGAGCAGCGTCACCGCGTAGCGTCCACCCAGGCCGCGCAGCAGCACGAAGCGGCCATCCACCACCGTGGCGCTCACCACGCGCTTCACCGCGTCCGAGGCGCTCGAGTCCGGGGTGCGGGCGATCTCCTGGGAGCTGATGGCGTCGGACACGGTGGCGGCCTTCTTGCGCTCCTGGAGCAGCGCGCCCTCGGCGCGGCGGTCCGCGCGGGCCTCGACGACGACCTCCTGCACGGCGCCCGCGTCGGCGCTCAGCTGCACGTCCAGCTTCGTGGCCTTGCCCTCCTCCACGACGACGCCGGTGATGCGGCGGCCCTCGTAGACGTCATAGAAGACGCGCAGGTCATACTTCCCGGGGGGCAGCGCCAGCTGGTAGTTGCCGTCGATGTCCGTGAGGACGCTCTTCTGCGCGCCGGTGACGACCTTCACCGTGGCCTCGATGAGGGTCTCCTTCGTCTGCGCGTCGGTGACCTGGCCATAGACGCCGGTGAAGCCCGGGGGCGGAGTGGCCGAATCGGCCATCATCTCGTCCTCTCCCTGTCCTTCGGGGAGCGTGTCTTCTCCGGCGGTGGCACCCGGCTCGGCCACGGGAGCATCCTGAGCCACGGGAGCATCCTGAGCCACGGGAGCGTCCTGAGCCACAGGAGGAGCGTCGACCGCGTCGGCAGGAGCCGGAGCCGCGGGCTCGGGGGTGACCGGCTCGACGGGCGTGGTGACCGGATCCGCGGGAGCGGTAACGGAGGGGCTCGTGGTGGGAGCGGTCCCCTCGGGAGCGGGCGTCTGCGCCATCACGGGCGCGGCCAGCAGTGCGAGCGCCGCCATCGCGGCGCGAATGGAATGGAGACGGAGAGACAACACGGGACTCCTCACCGACGGGCGCGCGTACAGAACGCGACGCCCGTGGCAACTGAATGGATGGAATGTGAAATATTGGAAACCGAGAAGCGGACTTCAGGTCACGGAGCCGCGGGTTCCGCGACGGCATCGGGAACCACCGCCACGGTGATGTTTCCGCCGCGTGCCAGGTCCATGACATCCATCGCGCTGCCGTACGGCACGTCGTTTTCCGCGTCGAAGAAGACGATCTTGTCCGGGCGCGCGTTGAGCATCCGCTTCAGCCGGGCCACGAGCTGGTCTCGCGGCACGTCCTCGCGGTTGATCTGCACCGCGCCCGTCTTCGTGACGGTGAGCACCACGGGCGGGAGCGCGCCGGGAGGAGGCGGAGCCACCTCGGTCTGGTCGTCCGCCTTGCCGGGCACGTCCATCCACATCTGCTTGGTCATCAGCGGGGTGACGACCATGAAGATGATGAGGAGCACCAGCACCACGTCCACCAGGGGGGTCACGTTCATCGCCGGGCGGATGCCGCCCTTGCCACCACCGAGATCGAAGGCCATGGCCGTGCGCTCCTAGTTCTTCTTCAGGTCGACGACCTGCAGCGAGATGCCCGGGAAGCCGATGTCCTGCAGCGTCTTGAAGACACCGCGCACCTCGGCGTAGCGCACGGCGCGGTCGGCCTTGAGCACCACGCGCGACTCGGGATCCTTCTCGTGGATGGCCCGGAGCCGCTCGACGAGCTGCTCGCGCGGCAGCTCCTTGCGGTCCAGGAAGAGGGCCCCCTGCGCGGTGAGGCTCACCGTGGTGGGGGTGAGGGAGTTGTCCTCGCCCTTGTCCGGGTTGAGCACCGCGGGCAGCTCCACCGCGGCACCGGCCTCGAGCTGGGGCGTGACGACCATGAAGATGATGAGGAGGACGAGCACCACGTCCACCAGCGGCGTCACGTTCATCTCGGGCGTGAGCCCGCCACTACGCCGGGCGGACATCGACACCCTCCTTGCGCGCGGCGCGCTCCACGTCGAGGGCCACCGCGCCCTCGCCGCGCACCGATAATGAAGCGCTCGCGCCGTGCACGTCCTCCAGGTGGTCCATGAACTCCTTGCGGGCCAGGTCCAGGGACAGGAGCAGCGCGTCCGCGCGGGTGGAGAGCAGGTTGAACATGAGCACCGCGGGGATGGCCACCAGCAGGCCGAGCGCCGTGACGACGAGCGCCTCGGAGATACCGCCGGACACCGCGCCCAGACCGCCCGAGCCCGTCTTCGCGATACCGGCGAAGGACTCGATGATGCCCACCACCGTGCCGAGCAGACCGACGAACGGGGCCACCGAGCCCACCGAGGCCAGCACGCTCATGCCGCGGCGCACGTCCGCGGTGACGCGCTCGTAGAGGCGGTCCATGTCGCGCCGGGTGAGCTCCACCGCGCCCAGCTTGCCCTGCGGCGCCGCCTTCTTGACCAGGTACGTCTTCACGCCACCGCCCAGCAGCTTCGCCAGGCTGCTCGCCTTGGCCGTGGCCGCCTCGGTGACGAACTGCTCGTGCTGCTGCGACTCCAGCAGCTTGCCGGCGCGCGAGGCGAACTTCCGGTCCGCCGACTTCGTGCGGAAGAAGAAGATGAGCCGCTCGAAGAAGACGATGAGCGACGCCAGCGCGAAGAGGATGAGCGTGTAGGCGATGCACCGGGCGAAGAAGCCCATGTGCTGGTAGATCTCGATCAGATTGAAATTCATCGGGGGGCTCCGGTGAAGGGACTGCGACTGCGGTTCGCCTACTTCAGGCGGAAGGGAATCTTGACGATGCGGAAGACGGCGGTGGGCTGGCCGCCGACGAGCGCGGGCTCGTAGCGCCACGTCTTCACCGCGGCGATGGCGGCGCCGACGAAGGGCTCCTCGCCGCGCATGACCTTGATGTTGGTGACGCGGCCGTCCACCTCGACGACGATCTTGAGGATGACCATGCCCTCCTGTCCCTTCGAGCGCATCTCGGAGGGGAACTCGGGGGCGAGGTTGGACTCCAGCTCCCGGGGAGGCGTGGCGGCCTCGGGGAGGTTGATGGGCGGGGCGCGACGGGTGCCTCCGGCCACGCCGGGGCTGTTGATGCCCGTGACGATGGCGCCCGCCACGAGCTGGCCGGTGCCTCCCACGGCGATGGGGGCGGCGGCCACGGCGTTCGCCTCATCCGCCTCGGGCGGCTTCTCCACCGGAATCTCCTTGGGCGCCACCATGGCCGCGGGCGCGGCGACAGTGGGCGCGGGAGGCGGCGGCTTCGCCTTGGGCTTGGGCGGTGGGGGCGGCGGCGGAGGCGGAGGCTTGACCTCGACCACGGGCGCGGGAGGCGGAGGCGGCGGACGGAACACCACGTCCACCCGCTTCTCCTTGATGACTTCCTTCACCTGATTGCCCACCACCACCGCGCCGAGCCCGAGCAGGGCGCACACTCCGATGGAAGCCACGGTGGAGAGCGCGAACCGGCGGGCCGTCTGCACGTCGGTGGCGCTGTCGTAGGTCTCGAACATGACGACCTGCCGTATAGCGATGCCACATGGCGGTTTTGTTCTGCTCCGGTAACAGTTCGCGGATCCGCGCGTCACGCCTTCATCGCGGCGTCCTCACGAACGTGTCACGGGGTGACGAAACGGGAACATCGTGTGACGTTCGTGTTGAAGGTCACGGAAGTGTCACGTCGGGTAGGAGGAGCCCACTCGAGAAGTTGGCCCGCTTCTCCCCGCGTCGGGGCAGGCGGACAGGCGGGCAACCCACTCGGGAGGTCACTGGCTGGAGGTGCGTGGCGAACCGTGCGAGTCTTGTGGGCACCATGTCAGCCGCGGAGCTTCGCGAAGCGGAGCAGGGAAGGATCGGCCCCTACCGCCTCCTGGGGAAGCTGAGCTCCGGGGGAATGGGAGTGGTGTACCGCGCCCGTCATGAGGAGACGGGGGAGTTGGTCGCCCTCAAGACGGTCCGGGTTCCCGAGGCGGCCATGTTGCGAGGCATCCGCCGGGAAATCCATGCGCTGCGGCGCCTCCAGCATCCGGGCGTGGTGCGCGTGCTCGCCGAGGGCGTGCACGAGGGGCTGCCCTGGTACGCCATGGAGTTCATCGAGGGGATGACCCTCCGGCGCTACATCGACGAGCTTTGGAAGAGGGATGTGCGCTCCTCGCCGGAGATCCTCACCCAGGTCGTCTCCACGCCCGAGCCCCCGAGTGGTACCACCTCGGGGGTGTCGTTCGGCCCGATCGGACCGCCTCCGGAGGAGCAGCGGCGGGAGGCCGCCATGGCGCGGCTGGGCGAGGTGCTCACCCTGGTGCGGCGCCTGTGCTCCTCGCTGGCCTTCCTCCATGGCGAGGGCATCGTCCATAGGGATCTCAAGCCGGAGAACGTCGTCATCCGCCCGGACGGAACGCCGGTGCTGGTGGACTTCGGCCTGGCGTCCATGGCGGGAGGTGGCGTCGGCCGCGAGTCGCTCGATGTCTCCGGCAGCATGGAGGGCTCCTACGTCTACATGGCCCCCGAGCAGATCAAGAACGGGCTGGTGGACGCGAGGGCGGACCTCTACTCGCTGGGCTGCATCCTCCACGAGATGGTGGTGGGGCAGCCGCCCTTTCCCGGCTCGGGGTGGGAGGTGTTGCGGAGGCACCTGCGGGAAAAGCCCTTCGCGCTCTCGCGGTGGGTGCGTGGCGCGCCACCGGAACTGGATGCGCTCGTGCAGCGCATGCTGGCGAAGGTGCCCCGTGAGCGCATCGGCTACGCCGCGGACGTGGGGGTCGCGCTCGCCGGGCTCGGGGCGGAGGACCTGCCCCGGGCGCCCTCGCGGCCACCGAGGCCGTACCTCTACCGGCCGGAGTTCGTGGGGCGCGAGCAGCTCCTCGCGGAGATGGAGAAGCGGTTGGAGGAGGCCCGGGAGGGCAGGGGCGGGTGCCTGCTCATCGGGGGCGAGAGTGGCGCGGGCAAGACGCGCGTGGTGATGGAGTGCGCGGTGTCCGCCAGCCGGCATGCCTTCCAGGTCGTCACCGGTGGGTGTCTTCCGCTCTCCGGAGGTGGCTCGGGCGAGCAGATGCACGGCGAGCCGCTGCATGCCTTCAAGCCGTTCCTGCAGGCCGTCGCGGATCAATGCCGGTACCTCGGGCTGGCGGAGACGGAGCATCTGCTGGGCGAGCGCGGCCGGGTGCTGGCCCTCTACGAGCCCGCGCTGGCGGACCTGCCCGGACAGGAGGCGTGGCCCGAGCCTCCCCGGCTCCCGCCCCAGGCCGCGCGCGAGCGCATCATGCGCTGCATGGCGGAGACGCTCGCCGCCTTCAGCGCGAAGGATCCACTGCTGCTGGTCATGGATGACCTGCAGTGGGCCGATGAGTTGTCCCTGGGCGTGCTGGACTTCCTGCAGGCCGGGTTCCTGCGCGAGTCGCAGGTGTGGGTGGTGGGCACCTACCGCACCGAGGAGCTGGACGCGACGCTGCGGCTGTTGCTCGCCTCCCCGGGAGTGACGCACCGGACCCTGGGGCAGCTCGACGAGCCGATGGTGACGCGGATGGTGGAGGACATGCTGGCGATGTCGTCACCGCCGGCCTCCTTCGTGCGCTTCCTCACCACGCGCTCGGCGGGCAATCCCTTCTTCGTGGCGGAGTACCTGCGCACGGCCATGGACGAGCGGCTGCTCTTCCGCGATCTCTTCGGCACGTGGCAGGTGGCCGAGGGCGGTGACGCGCTGGAGCGGCTGCACGAGGCATTGCCGCTCCCCGGGGCGCTGCACGACCTGGTCGGCCGCCGGTTGGAGGGATTGGGGCCGCAGGCGAGGGGCCTGCTGGAGATGGCGGCGGTGCTGGGCCGCGAGCTGGACGCGGACGTGCTGGCGTCGGCCGCCGGGTTGGAAGACCTCCAGGAGCTGGAGGCCCTGGAGGAGCTGCGCGCGCGGCACGTGCTGGAGGACGCGGGCGGAGGGCGGCTGCGCTTCGTTCACGACAAGCTGCGGGAGATCGCCTACGACGGCATCCTCCCGGATCGGCGCGGTCCCCTGCACCGCGCGGCGGCCATGGCCCTGGAGGCGAAGGACGTCTGGGACGGGGTGCCGCCGGCCCTCTACCCCGTGCTGGCGCACCATTGGGAGCAGGCCCAGGACGACGTGTGGACCTTCGAGTACCTGGAGAAGGCGGGGACCCACGCACTGAAGGCGGGCGCGAACGTGGAGGCCTCCGGCTACCTGCGCCGGGCGTTGGAGCTGGATGTGCGGCGCGGGCACGACACGGGCGTGCGCGTGGACGCGGCCCGGCGCGCGCGCTGGGAGCGGCTCCTGGCCGAGGCCATGCACGGGCTGTCCGAGTTCGACGCCTGCATCTCGCACTCTGTGAGGGCGATGGAGGAGCTGGGCCGTCCGTTGCCGGAGACGGAGGGCGGCTGGAGGCGCTTCCTCCTGAAGCAGACGCTGCGGCAGGTGCTGCACCTGGTGGTGCCCTGGCGCTGGGTGAGGGAGAGGGAGCGTCAGACGCGGGAGTTGCTGGGCGCCTCGGCGCTCGCGGCGGTGCGGCTGGCCGAGTGCTACTACTGGCGCTACGACTCCCTGCGGATGATGGCCACCGCGCTGCTGGCGGCGAACCTGGCCGAGCGCGCGGACCGTGACGCGCAGGTGCTGCGGTTGTATGGGCAGCTCGGCTCCATCGCCGGCCTGGTCCGCCTGGATCGCCTGGCGCGTGCCTACTTCCGCCGCGCCAGGGGCGAGGGCCTGCGGGTCGAGGATCCGAGCGCCACGTCCTTCGGGCTCATCGTCGAGTCGATGTTCCACTCGAGCTTCGCGCGCTGGGCCGCGGCCGCGGACAAGGCGAGCGAGGCGCAGCGGGTGCTGTTGCGGCTCGGGGACAAGGGGGAGCTCGAGCTGAGCGAGGTGCTGCTGGGCCACGTGGACTACTACACGGGCCGCTTCGAGGCGGCGCTGGCGCGCTTCGCCGAGGTGCGCGAGTCGGCGCGCAAGCGGGGCCACTTCCAGCACGAGGTGTGGAGCGCGTACACCATGGCACGCAGCCTCCTGGTGCTCGGCCGGCTGGACGAGGCGATGCCATTGCTGCGCGAGTCGAGCGAGCTGCTGAAGGGCAAGCATGATCCGCTCTCGCACATCATCGTGGGCGGGCTGCTGGGGATGGCGCACCTGCAACGAGAGGAGTGGGAGCAGGCGCGGGACGAGGCCGACAAGGTGATGGCGTTGGCGCGGCGCTTCCCGCCCATGCTGTACACCGAGAGCCACGGCTACGAGGGGGCGGCGCGGGTGTACCTGGCGTTGTGGGAGCGGGAGCGGGTGCCCGGCCAGCCACCTCCACCCGTGGCCGAGGAGGCCCGGCGGGCGTGCGCGAGGCTGTCGTCGTTCGCGACGCGCTTTCCCCTGGCGCGAGCGGTGGCGCTGCGTTGCACCGGGCGGATGCATTGGCTCGCGGGCCACACGTGGCGGGCGCGGAGGGCATGGAAGCGCAGCGCGCGGCTGGCGCGGGAGATGGGCATGCCCTACGAAGAGGCGCTGGCCTGGTTCGAGCTGGCGCGCGCGGCCGCACCGGGGAGTGCGGAGCGAGAGACGTCGCTGCGGCGGGCGGTGGAGGGCTTCACCCGCCTGGGCTGCGCCGGACTGCTGCGAGAAGCCGAGGCGTTGCTCCCTCTCCCCCTGGGAGAGGGCGGGGGGTGAGGGGATGTGTTCCCCGCGTGTTTCTCCCTGGCTCGCAACACAGGTCGGGAAATACCCTCACCCTGGCCCTCTCCCGGAGGGAGAGGGGACACTCACGGGCCTACAGTCCGGACCAGAGGTGCATGACGGTGCTCAGGCGTCCGTCCTGTTCACGCAGCAGGGCCACCAGCCGGCCGCGCTGAAGGGCTCGCACGGGCGCCTCGGGGTCCGGGAAGTCCTCGGGCAGGCGCCACTCCGGGGGCCGTAGCTCTCCGAGGGGGACGGTGCGTCCGTGCTTGAGGTCGTTCACCTCGTCGCCCGCGATGGCGCGTGAAGGGCACCAGGGCAGCAACTCGGAGCCGTGCAGCCAGACACGCCCTCCCGGGCCGGGATCCTTCCACGGGCCGATGGCGGTGCGGTGCAACCGGGCCAGGTGGGCCCCGCATCCGAGTGCCCGCCCCAGGTCCCGCGCGAGCGCGCGCACGTAATAGCCGCCCCGGCAGGTGATGCGCAGACGGCTGCGATGGGGCAGCTCATGGGAGAGCCAGCGGGCCTCGTGCAGGTAGACGCGCGACGGCGGCAACTCCACGGCCTCGCCGCGATGGGCCTTCTTGTAGGCGGGTTCTCCGCCCACCTTCTTCGCGCTGGTGGCGGGGGGCACCTGCTCCGTCCATCCGAGAAGGGGAGCGAGCGCCGCGTCCAGCGCCTCGGGTGTCAGGGCCGAGGCATCGCCCTCGCGGGTGACCTGGCCGAGCGGGTCTCCGTTGTCCGTCTCCACGCCCCAGACGACCTCGGCCTCGTACGTCTTGGGCACCGCGTGCAGCAGCTCCATGAGGTGCGTGGCGGGACCGGCCAGCAGCAGCAACAGGCCCTCGGCGAAGGGATCGAGCGTGCCGCCGTGGCACACGGGAAGCTGCTTGCGTGTGAAGCCCGCGGCTTCCACCTCGCCCATCAGGGACCGCACGAGGGAAAAGCTCGTCGCCCCTACTGGTTTGTGCTCCAGGTAGATGCCGGGCTTCATGCGTTGGATTTCCTCGGAGTGAGCATATCTCTAATTGCCGAGGGCACTTGAGGGCTTCCATGGGACAAGGCAGGCCGCGCGGGTTGTCTGGGGGGCTGCTGGGGCGGGCCGTCCTGCTCTTCGGGTCCTACTTCGGGCTGAAGATGCTCAGCGGCGTCTTCCTCTTCCGTTACCTGGAGAGCTCGGCGATCTGGCTCCCGGGGGGTCTGGCGCTCGCCGTCCTCCTGCGTGCGCCCAGGCGCCGCTGGCCCGTGTACCTGGCCTCCATCTTCCTCGCGGACCTCGCGATCCTGCTCTTCCATGATCAGGACTTGGACCTGAACGTCGTCTGGGCGCTGGGCAACCTCCTGAGCGCGGTGCTCGGGGCGGAGTTGATGCGGCGTTGGCTGGACATGCCGGTGACCCTCTCCCGGCCCCGGGATGTGGTGGCACTGGTCATCGCCGGAGGACTGCTCGGGCCCCTGCCCAGTGCCACGCTGGGGGTCGGAGTGGTCGCGCTCTTCGAACCGGCGCTGGATGCCTGGAGCTTCTGGCGAGGCTTCCTGGACTGGTACCTCGCCGATGGGCTCGGGGCGATCCTGGTGGCACCGCTGGTGCTCTCGTGGGGGGCGGAACGGCCCGGGTCCCGGCGGTCATGGGAGACGCTGGAGCTGGCGGGGTCGATGTTGCTGCTGGCGCTCGTGGCGCACGTCACCTTCGGCGTGCTCGCGCCCGAGGGACTCCTCCTCTCCCTGCCCTATCTCTGCCTGCCCATCCTCCTCTGGGCGGCACTGCGGTCGGGTCCTCGGGGCGCGGCCACCGCCACGCTGGTGCTGGCGGCGTTCGCCGTCTGGCACACCACCTCGGGCCGAGGGCCCTTCGGGGCGCTGCCCGGCAGTGTCCATGAGCGCGTGCTCGCGGTGCAGGTCTTCCTGGCCGTGGCGAGCCTGTCCACGCTGGTGCTGGCGGCGATGGCCTGTGAGCGCCAACGGGTGGAGCAGTCCCAGCGGGTGCTGGCGGAGGCCGGCGCGGTGCTCGCCGAGTCGATGGACCCGAGGGATACCCTGCCGCGCGTGGCCCGGCTCGTCGTACCGGAAGTGGTCTCCGGTTTCGCGCTGTGGCTGGCGGACGAGGACGGGAGGTTCGTCCCGGCGGCGCGGGAGGGGATGACCCCGGAAGAGGAGGCGGGCCTGCTCGTGGGGCTCCGCGGGCTGACCGAACCGTCGCGGCGCCATCTGGGCCCGGAGGGCGCCTCGGTGCTGGTGCGCATCCAGCATCGGGGACGCCTGCTGGGGAGCCTGGCCCTGCTCCAGGCCGGGCACACCCACCCGCTCCGTCCCCGCCTGGTGTCCTTCGCCGAGGACCTGGCCCACCACTGCGCGCTCGCGCTGGCGAACGCCCACCTCTTCGAGCAGTTCCAGGCGGCCATCCATGCCCGTGACGAGTTCATCGCCGTCGCCGCCCACGAGCTGCGCACCCCGCTCACCGCGCTCCAGTTGCAGATGCGGAGCCTCCCGCGTCTGCTGCAGCAGGTCCCCGCCTCCGAGCCGCTCCTCGCGCGCCACCAGTCGTTGGCCCGCCAGGTCTCGCGCCTGGGCCGGCTGGTGGAGAGCCTCCTGGACGTGGGGCGCATCAACACCGGCCAGCTGCGGCTGGAGCGCGAGCCGGTGGACCTGGGCGAGCTGGTGCACGACGTGGTGGAGCACCTCTCCGGGGAACTGGAGCGCGCCGGCTGCGAGGTCTCCGTCTCCGCCCAGGCCCACGTCACCGGCCTGTGGGACCGGACCCGGTTGGAGCAGGTCCTCACCAACCTGTTGGGCAACGCCCTGAAGTTCGGCGCCGGCCAGCCCATCGAGCTCCGGGTGGAGACACGGGGGAGCCGGGCCCGCCTCGTGGTGACGGACCACGGCATCGGGATGAAGCCCGAGGCCCTGGAGCGCATCTTCGGCCGCTTCGAGAGGGCGGTGTCCTCCCGGGAGTATGGCGGCCTCGGGCTGGGCCTCTTCCTCACCCGGCAGATCGTCGAGGCCCACGGGGGCAGCATCCAGGCCCAGGGCCTACCTGGCGAGGGCGCCACCTTCATCCTCGAGCTGCCGACCTCACCGAGCCCCAGCTCCCCTGCCTCCCTGCAGGCCGGCTCGCCCTGGGCCCTGGCGCCCGCGGACCCCCATCCGACGTGAAGGGCAGGGGGGGTGAGCCCCTACCCGCCAGCTCCCTCCGCTGTCCTCCAGTCAACCGATGAAGGGAAATGTTTCCGAGTCCCACCGGATGGCATAGAATCCCCCAACGGGCTGTATCCGTGCGATCTTGCTGGGGCGTCGTCTAATGGCAGGACGTCAGACTTTGAATCTGATTATCAAGGTTCGAATCCTTGCGCCCCAGCCACCCTTCTCTCCCTGATGCCCAAGGACGGTGGGTCGATGCCGCAGCCGCAGAAGGTTCTCCTGCTGGTTTCCGTGGGTGGCCCACCACCAGTGGTCCTCCGGGAATTGGAGGACCCCATTTTACTGCAGCTCGGCGTGCGCTCCGTCGTGAGCAAGACGGTCCTCCCGACGCCCACCTACGCCTTCAACAAGGACCGGGGCCAGTACCACTGCAACGCCATCATGCGCCGGCTGGCGACGGTGCTGGAGCCGGGGCACTCCTTCGTCCTGGGCGTCACGGACGTGGACCTCTTCGTGCCGGACTCGCCCTTCATCCTGGGTGAGGCGGACCGGGAGTCCCGGAGCGCGGTGCTGAGCCTGGCCCGGCTGCGCCAGGGCGCCGACGCCGAGCAGCTCCGGCGCCGGCTCCAGGTGGAAGCCGTCCACCTGGCGGGGCACCTGCTGGGGCTGTCCTTCTGCGAGGACGCCCGGTGCGTGATGTTCTTCGCCCAGGTGCAGCAGGATTGTGATCGCAAGCAGATGTCGCTCTGCAACAACTGCCGCAACGAGCTCAACAAGCTGAACCGCTAGCCGCGCCGGCCCGGGCGCGCGCCCTCTCCCTTCTCGTGCTTGAATGCCGCGCGCGCATGGACGTCTCCATGCGGGCCGGAAACACAGGAGCACGAGCGTATGAAGGCGTTGTTGCGGATTGTCGGGCTGGTGGCGGCCGCGGGGCTGGCCGCATGTGAGCCCATTGATGTGGATCTCGGTGGTGGTGGCGGGGCGGGCGGCGCCTTCAGTCGCGGCTTCGTCTTCGTGCGTGGCGACAGCGCCAGCACGCGTAACGTCTTCGCCGTGGACGACAGCGGGGACCCGAACACCCCCCTGCAGCTGACCACCCAGGGCGGGGCCTACAGCCCCACGGTGTCGCGCAACGGCCGGTCCGTGGCCTTCATCCACAGGACGGGCTCCGTCCACGAGCTGCAGGTGGTGCCCACCACCGGCCAGGGTCAGCCCTCCACGGTGTTTTCCAGCACGAGCACCGCCTGCACGGGAGGTTGCACCAACTTCCGTCACCCCACCTTCAGCCCGAATGGTCAGACGATCGTCTTCACCCTGGACAGGGGCTCCGTCACGCAGCTGGCCCGGGTCAACGCGGACGGCAGCGGCTTCCAGCTCATCCCCAACAGCTCCAACTACTTCTTCGGCCCGACCTCCTTCACGTCGGACGGGTTGGGCCTCATCGCGGCGGGGAGCAGCTACTCCCGGAGCGAGTTCGAGTACCTGCTCCATGTGAACCTGGCGAACGGTCTGACCAATGTGGTCGCCAACGTCCAGGGCGCCGATGGGGCGCAGGTCATCCTCTCGCGCGTCGCGGTGTCCCCGGATGGGTCGAGGGTCGCCTTCGATGCCCGCACCAGCAGCGGCTCGCGCATCTTCGTGGGCACCATCGACGGCCAGCAGCAGATCTTCGACATCACCCAGGTGACCGGGAAGCTCGGGGTGACGGACACCTATCCCAGCTGGCGCGGCAACGCCGAGCTCGGCTTCCTCTCCGATGATGGCGGCAGCGACAACATCTACCGCGTCAGCGCCTCGTCCGTGCGCGGCTCGGGCAACCTCGTGCTCGTCGTCCCGAAGGCCATGGAGCCCTCCTACGGCGGACAGTAGTCACCTCGCGTCCTGATGCACGAAGGCCCGGGGACCCTCTCTTGGGGTCTCCGGGCCTTTCTCTTGGTGCGGCACGGGGTGGCACGTACCCTCACCCCGTCCCTCTCCCAGGGGGAGAGGGGTGCTGTCCGGGGATGACGACTACTCGGGCTTGGCGCTCACCGCGACGCTCGGCGCCACCGTGCCGGTGCCCGTCTTCACCTCCAGGGCGTCCGCCACCAGCTCCGTGATGTCCTTCACCTTGATGAGCTCCTCGCGGCCCGTGTCGTTCACCGCGTCCTTGAGCATCGTCGAGCAGAACGGGCACGCCACCGCCACGATGCCCTTGCCCCCCGGCTCCTTGTAGTCGCCCACCTGCCCCGGCTTCTGCTTGTCCGTGGCCGACGGGTACGGCGTGTTCGGATCCTCCGCGTGCTTGAGCGTCAGCGCCGCCTCGTTGAGCCGGTTGTGGTTGATGCGCGTGCCGATGTGCTCCTCCATCCACATCCGCCCGCCACCCGCGCCGCAGCAGAAGCCCTCGCGCTTGCTGCGCTGCATCTCCACCACCTCGAGCCCCGGAATCGCCTTCAGCACCTCGCGCGGCGCGTCGTACACCCCGTTGTGCCGGCCCAGGTAGCACGGGTCGTGGTACGTCAGCTTCTCGTTCATCACCGCGGAGAGCTTGATGCGCTTCTCCTTCAGCAGGTCATTGATGAGCTGCGTGTGGTTGATGACGCGGTACTCGCCGCCGAACTCCGGGTACTCGTTCTTGATGGTGTTGAAGCAGTGCGGGCACTGGGTGATGACCGCCTTCACGCCCATCGAGTTCCACGTCTCGACGTTCGTCTTCGCCATCGTCTGGTACAGGTACTCGTTGCCCAGGCGGCGCGCCGTGTCGCCGTTGCACATCTCCTGCTTGGACAGCGTCGCGAAGCTCACGCCGGCCTCGCGCAGAATCTTCACCAGCGCCCGGCTCACCTTCTTCTGCTTGTCGTCGTAGCTGCCCGCGCAGCCCACGAAGAAGAGGTACTCGTACGGGCCGCCGCCATCACCCCACGTGGGCAGCGCCAGGTCCTCCGCCCACTCGTCGCGCCGGTCCTGGCCCAGGCCCCAGGGGTTGCCCTGGCGCTCGATGCCCTCGAACACGCGCTGGATTTCCGGCGGGAAGTCCGCCTTCACCTGCACCTGGTAGCGGCGCATGTCGATGAGGCGCGGCACGTTCTCGATGAACACCGGGCAGGCCGTCTCGCACCAGCCGCAGCTCGTGCACGCCCACACCGTCTCCGCCTTCAGCGCGCTGCCGATGATCTCCGGCAGCGGCTCCGTGGTGCCCGAGGGACCCCGGCCCTCCTCCACCCACATCTGGTGGTCCCAGATCCAGTGCTTCAGGTCCTGGTTCACGCCCTTGTGCGTGAGCGGCTTGCCGGTGATGTACGTGGGGCAGTGCGTCTGGCAGCGGCCGCACTCGGTGCACGAGTACAGGTCCATGCCCTGCTTCCACGTGAGGTCCTTCACCGTCGCGGTGCCGAACTCCTCCTTCTCCAGGTTGGGCGTGGGCAGCTTCGCGCTCTGCGTGTTGCGCTGACCCTGGCCCAGGCGCAGGAAGAAGACGTTGGGCAGGCCCGTGATCACGTGGAAGTGCTTGCCCCACGGCAGGAAGTTGAGGAACGCCAGCACGATGGAGAGGTGGATCCAGAAGCCCGCCACGCCCAGCACGTGCGCCGCGGTGTAGCCCAGCGGCCTCATCGCCATGCCCACCACGCTGGTGGCCGGCTCCCACCACACGAAGTTGCTCGTGGCCAGCGGCATCGACTGCTCACGCGGCACCATGTGGCTGCCACCGAAGAGGAACTCGGTGATCATCAGGCCGGAGATGAAGCCGAGGATGAGGTAGGCCTCCCAGGACGGGCTCATGCGGTCCGGCTTCACGAGGGCGCGCGCGTAGACGAAGTAGGCGCAGCCCAGCAGCGCGCCCACCGCCACCAGATCCTTGGCCAGCAGGTACAGCTTGTAGACGGAGAGCAGCGCCGGGTGGGCCGCCCAGAACGGGTCCGTCAGGTCCGTGAGCAGCACCAGCGCCGTCTCGGAGAAGCCCATCACGAACAGCATGACGGTGCGCAGCGCCAGCACCAGGAACGCCGCGAAGATGAGCACGTGCATGAGGCCCGGAGTGAACTCCTCCGGATCCACCATGCGCTTCTGCCCCAGGCCGAAGCGGAGCAGCGCGGCGGCACGCTGGGGAATGTTGTCGAGCCGGTTCTCCGGCTTCATCGCCAGCAGGACGCCAATGCGTCCGGCCATGGTCATGACGAAGACGGAGACTCCGACTGCGAGGAGGAGACCTGTGATGATGGGACTCATGGCGGTTCGGTGGACCTCGCGAGGGCCCGCGCGGTCGGGGAGACCCGGATGGCGCGCTGCGGCAATGCTGTAACCCTGCAACCCTAACAAGGTTGATTCCCGAATCAAGCACCTGTCCGGGGTCGGGGCGGCGGTGGTTCTACTCCATGCGTGGCCCGCTCGTAGCCCTGACGGGCCCAACGTTCACGGTCCAACCCTCCCGTGCTCCCCGGGTGCGTGCCGCGAAGCACCCCCGGTCGCTCCTCGGGCAATCCTGGTCGCCGCGCGGCCGGGCGAGGCTCCCGCTCGGCGCATCTGGAGCACGGTGCGGGCGGGCTTCCACGAACAATTGTGTAAAAGCAAGCAGGCGTGCACTACCCGACGTAGCTGGCCGGTTTGAAGGCCAAGGGCTTTACAGCGGGTCCAGCAGTGGGCACCCTGTTCGGTAAATCGGTCAACGACGTAGGGAAGGGGCTCCACATGGGGTGGGCCCCCGGAGACCGAACGGGGGGGCGCCTCGAGGAGCGCGTCCAGGAGAAGGCCCATGGTGCACGACGACACGACGTACATGGATGACGAGGGCTTGGAGTACGTCGTTCCCGGTGGTGAGGACGAGGATTCGGGTTCCATCATGACGGTGCGGGCCACCACCGGTGGCCGGCTGTGGGGCGCCGATGAGGCCTACGGCGGTTACGACGCCGATTAGTGCCAGGCCCCCGCGTCGGGGATGACGCGGGGGCGGCAGTGTGACACGCGGGAGCGCGCGTCTTCCCGTCGAGCCGGTGCCGGGCACCCGTTCCGGGGATGGAATCCGCGGCTGCGTGTATCTTCCCACCCACGTGGGGTTTCCGAGCGAATCGAGTCCGAGTGGAGCCGCGCCGCCAGGGCGGAGTGTCACGGAGTGTCCCGAGGAGGAGCGCTCGGCCTTCGACCGGTTGCTGCCCGCGCTGAAGGAGGCGTACCGGCGCAACGCGGGCAAGGCGTGGACGGCCGGGGAGCTCGGTGAGCTGTCGGGCCTGCCCGAGGCGGAGGTGGCTCGCACCCTGGAGTTGTTCGCCTCGGAGCTGGCGCTCGCGGAGGTCCTCTTCGGGGATGACGCGGGTCTCGTCGGAGCCATCCAGCTCTCGCCCTCCGTACTGGAGACGGAGCCCTTCGCGTCCGTGCGCGCGTGGCTCGGCGCCCAGGGGCCGCTGGAGGAGCCGCTTCGTCTCACCGGGCTGCGCGTGGACGGCTACCGGGGGCTGGAGGGGCTGGAGGCGCGCCTCGGTGCCCTGACCGTCCTCACGGGTGAGCCGGGCTCGGGCAAGTCCGCGCTCCTCGAATGTCTGGAGCTGCTGTCCCGCGCGGTGGTGGAGCCGCTCCCTTCGGGGCCGCACTCGCGCGTGCCCGGGCGCCTCCACCTGTCCCCCTGCGTCACGAGCGGCGCCAGCCGGGCCTTCCGGTATTCGGTGAGCCTCGGCGGGCCCGTGGGTTCGCCCCGCGTCACCTCGGAGCGCTTCGCCTGTGTGGAGACGGATGCGCGCGGCCAGGAGTCGGAGGCCTTCGTGTTCCTCGACTTCCAGAACGGCCAGGGCACGGTGCGCACCGTGACGTGGGAGCCCCCTCGGCCCCGCGTGCTGTCGGCGTCCCGTGGGGTGCCTCCGGACTCGCTCGCGCTGCGTGGGGCGCTGGAGCCCGCCCTGGGCTCCGCCGCCAGCTTCCGCGCGTTCCTCTCCGGCTGGCGCTTCTACCCGGGCTTCGACGTCTCGCGCGGCGCGGCGCTCCGGCGCCCCGTCCCCTCGGAGCCCGAGCCCGTGCTGGCGGTGGATGGCTCCAACCTGAGCGCCGTGCTCTTCCACCTGATGGTGGAGTGCCCCGAGCGCTGGCGCGAGCTCGAGGCGTCTCTGCGCGAGGCCCTTCCGTCCTTCCTCTCGCTCTCGGTGAAGCCCCGGGGCGGGCCGGGCACCGTGCTCGGCGTCTGGCGCGAGGCCGGCGTGCGGGACGAGCTGACGCTGGCGGACCTCTCGGACGGGACGCTGCGCCTGCTGTGCCTGGCGGCGCTGTGCCTGTCTCCTCTCAAGGCACCCCTGGTGGGCCTCGACGGGCCCGAGCTGGGGCTCCACCCGCGCTTGCTGCCCGTGCTCGCGCGGCTGCTGCGGCGGGCCTCGGCCGAGACCCAGGTGCTCGTGGCCACGCAGTCGCCCGAGCTGCTCGCCGGGTTGCCACCCGACTCGGTGGCCGTGATGCGGCGGGTGGCGGGGCTCGCGGTGTTTTCCGGGCCCGGGTCGGGGCGGGCGGATGGGGTGGAAGGGACCCGCTCGTAGCCGGGGGATTCTCGGGGCCTCCGAGTTGCGATGAAGGGGGCCAGGTCGGCGATACTGGAGGGACGCGGTAGCGGCGGGGTGCGCACACGTGCCTCGCGCGGAGGAAGAAGCAATGAAGCTGACGGCCTGGGCGGTCGAGCGCGATGGTGAGCGTGGTCGGGATGTGCATCTGCTCGTCAACGTGGAGGCCGAGACGGACGCCCCCCGCGCGCCGGTGGCGGTGAACCTCGCGTTGGACCGGAGCGCCTCCATGCGGGGCGCGCCCCTGGCCGCGGCGGTGGAGGCCGCGCAGTTGCTCGTCGAGCGCGCGGGGTCGAAGGACTACCTCGGGCTGCTCGCCTTCGACGGTGTCCCCGAGCAGCTCGAGCCGCTGCGCCTCATGGACTCGGACGCGCGGGCGGACCTCTCCGAGAGCCTCTCCCTGCTGCAGGCCGGCGAGGGCACCGCGCTGCACGAGGCGGTGGAGTCGGGTGCCGCCGCCGTGCGCCGGCTGTTCATCCCCGGCGCGCGCCCGAAGATGCTGGTGCTCACCGATGGAGAGCCCTCGGTGGGACCGCGCTCGCTCTCGGACTTCCGCGCGCTGGGCTCCAAGGTGGCCGAGTCTGGAATCACGGTGCACGCGCTGGGACTGGGGCGGCACTACCTGCCGGAGATTCTCGAGGCGCTCACCGGCCCCTCGGGCACGGGCTTCACCCACGTGGATGACGCGGAGGGCTTGCCCGTGGCCGCCGCGGGTCTGGTGGCCGAGCTCTTCGGCGAGGTGGGCACGGAGGCGCGTGTGCACGTGCGCCCCTCCGGCTTCTCCGAGTTGCAGTGCCGCCACCGCTACCTGGCGCGCGTGGAGGGGGACTCGCTGAGCGCGGGGTTGGGCTCGCTCTCACATGCCTTCCCGCGGCGGGCGCTCTTCACCGGGCGGCTGGAGCTGGCGGACTGGTCGCTCGGGGTGACGACCACGTGGACGCAGAATGGCGACACGCGGCGGGTGGCGGTGCCAGTGCAGCGCGTGCTGCCGGACAGCCCCGAGGGCCGCTTCATCCGCGCGGTGGGCGCGGAGCTGGACCTGGTGTCGGCCGAGTCGGTGGCGTGGAAGGCGCTGATGCGGCGCAACCCGGCGGCGGCCGAACAGTCGCTGCGGGCGGCCGAGGAGGCGCTGCGCGAGCTGGTGCGGCTGGGGGTGGACGAGGTGCCGGCGAAGCGGCACGTGGAGCGGCTGGCGGATCTGAAGCTGGCGGTGGAGCGGCGCACGGGCGAGTTGCCGGCGCTGCTGGTGCGACGGGCCCGGGCCGCGGACGCGCGCACGGGACTGAGCATCATCCAGCCCGCGGTGCCCGCGCGGAAGGCCGGCAACTGATCCTCCGTTCGAGGTCGCTCGGCAAGTGTGCGAGCGGATTTTCTTCCGTGTAACCCCATCGCGGGTTGCCGCGTACCACCCACACCACGGGACGGACCGACCGGGAATGCCCGTCTGCCTGGAGGGTTGGTGGGCGCCAATCCACGGGCGGGAGGCTGGCGGTCGGCGAGCCAGTGGGTTAACGGGAGGCGCATGACGCAGCGGCCGGTACGACGTTCGAGCTGGGGGGCACTTTTCTTCTTCGCGGCGCTGGGGCTGTGCCTCGGCTCGGGCGTGGCCCGGGCTCAATTGCCGGCCACGGCGATGGGCACGGGCGCTCCGGACCAGGGCGACCCGCGCGTGGAAGCCGCCCTCCTGACGGATGTCTCCCAGGTGAAGCCGGGGGACTCGTTCCGCATCGGCGTGCGCTTCCGCATGGACCCGGGTTGGCACATCTACTGGAAGAATCCAGGGGACTCGGGTCTGGCCTCCGAAATCGTCTGGGACACGCCGGGCACCACCGTGGGCGAGCTGCAGTGGCCCACGCCCATCACCTTCCGCAGCCCGGACGGCTTCATCACCTCCTATGGCTACGGGGAAGAGGTGCTCCTCTTCGCCCAGGCCCATGTCTCCGACAAGCTCACGGGCTCGGCGCAGCTGTCGGCCGCGGCGGACATCCTCGTGTGCGAGACGCGCTGCCTGCCCGCGCAGCTCATGCTCACCCGCAACATCCCCCTGGGCTCCGAGACGCGGCCCGACCCCGAGCACGCGCCCCTCTTCGACGAGGCCCTCTCGCGTGTCCCGGTGACGCCCGAGAGCTCTGGCCACGTGGTGACGCTCGCGCTCGACACGAAGCCGCTCACCGCCGGCCGTCCCTTCACCGGCACCCTCACCGTGACGGGCCCCAAGGGCCAGCCGGTGCCCGCCGTGGAGAAGGACTTCTTCGTGCCCGAGCGCGTCCGCGGCCTCGCGCGTCTGGCCCTCTCTCCCGTGGAGGGCAAGCCCGGCACCTTCAAGCTGGAGGGTGAGACGGCCCCGGACGTGCCCGAGCAGGAGCCCCGCTTCGTGGGCGTGTTGCGCCTGGGTCCGGCCTCCGTGGGCCGTCCCTCGCTGACGTTGGATCTCCCGCTCGCGCCCGTGGTGGCCGCCGAGCCCGGTGCCGCCGGCGCCGCTCCAGTGGTGAAGCCCGCGCCCGCGCCGAAGCCGCCCGCGGTGGTGGCCACGGCCGTGGCGCCCGAGTCGTCGCTGTCGCTGGGCCTGGTGCTCCTCTTCGCCTTCCTCGGGGGCGCGCTGCTCAACCTCATGCCGTGCGTCTTCCCGGTGCTGGCCCTCAAGGCGTACGGCTTCACCCGCACCGTGCACGCCGAGCGCGGCAAGGTGGTGCTGCACGCGGTGGCGTACGCGGGTGGCATCATCGGCTCGCTGCTGGCGCTGGCTCTGGCGGTGCTGGCCCTGCGCGCGGGCGGACACAGCGTGGGCTGGGGCTTCCAGTTCCAGGAGCCGCTCTTCGTGGCCGCGGTGGCCGCCGTGCTGGTGGCCTTCGCCCTCAACCTCTTCGGCGTCTTCACCGTGGGCACGGACGGCACCGCCCTGGTGGAGAAGGTGGACTCGAGCCACGGTCTGGCGCGCAGCGCGGGCGAGGGCGTGTTGGCGGTGGTGCTGGCCACGCCCTGCTCGGCGCCGCTGCTGGGCACCGCGGTGGGTTTCGCGCTCGCGGCGGGCCCGGCCACGGTGCTGGCCACCTTCTTCATGCTGGGCCTCGGCCTGGCGCTGCCCTTCTGCCTGCTGGTGCTGGTGCCGGGGCTCGCGAAGCTCCTGCCCAAGCCGGGCGCGTGGATGGAGCGTGGCAAGCAGTTGCTCGGCTTCGCGCTGCTGGGCACCACGGTGTGGCTGGTGTGGGTGATGGGAGGCCTCACGGGCGTGGACGGCATGGCCCGGCTGCTCGCCTTCCTCGCGGTGGTGGGCCTGGGCGCCTGGCTGTACGGCCTGGCACAGGGCTCCACGGGGGCGCGCAAGGCGGCGGGCGTGGCGGCGGTGGTGGCGGTGCTGGCCGTGGGCGGTGTCTTCTCCCTGCGCTTCGAGGAGACGGGGCCGGCCGTGCGCAAGGCCTCGGCGGTGGGCGAGGCGCAGCCGTGGGACGAGGCGGCGGTGGCCGCCGCGCTGGAGGCGGGGCAGCCCGTCTTCATCGACTTCACCGCGGACTGGTGCCTCACCTGCAAATTCAACGAGCGCACGGTGCTGACGCGCGAGGACGTCCAGGCCGCCTTCGCGGAGCACAGGGTGGCCTTCTTCGTGGCGGACTGGACGCGGCGGGACGCGCGCATCAGCTCGAAGCTGGCCGAGTTCGGCCGCGCCGGCGTGCCCATGTACCTGGTGGTGAGCCCCGTCTCGCCCGACAAGCCCGAGGTGCTGCCCGAGCTGCTCACCTCCGACACCGTCATCGATGCCGTGCGCCGCGCGTCGAAGCGGATGGCCGACGCCCGCTAGCCGTGTTCCTTCCGCAGTACCCCCACAAGGAGAGCTGAGCGAATGAAGTCCCTCTTCACCGCAGTCGCCCTCGCCGTGATGCTGCCCGTGGTGGCCCTCGCCGCCGAGACCGCCCAGGTGGGCAAGCCCGCTCCGGCCTTCACCTTGAAGGACGAGTCGGGCAAGGAGCACTCGCTGTCGCAGTACAAGGGCAAGGTCGTCGTCCTGGAGTGGACCAACCCCGGTTGCCCCTTCGTGCAGCGCCACTACACCGCGGGCACCATGCAGAAGACGCTGGCGGGCTTCGACGCCAACAAGGTGGTGTGGCTGGCGGTGGACTCCACCGCGGCCAACACGCCGGACAAGTCCGCGGCCTGGAGGAAGGAGAAGGGCTTCTCCTACCCGGTGCTGCAGGATCCGAGCGGCACGGTGGGCAAGTCCTACAACGCCAAGACGACCCCGCACATGTACGTCATCGATGAGCAGGGCGTGGTGCGTTACGCGGGCGCCATCGACGATGACCCGCGTGGCAACAAGAAGACGGGCGTCACCAATCACGTGAAGACGGCGGTGGACGCGCTCCTGTCCGGCAAGCCGGTGCCGGCCGCCACCACCGAGCCGTACGGCTGCTCCGTGAAGTACAAGAGCTAGTGTCGGACGGAGGCGGGCTCCGGGTATCTCGCGGCGTACGCCCGTGAGTCCCGCCTGGGATTCACCGTTGGAGGGACGCCCCCTCCTGCCCGTGAAGCTGGAGGCGCGCGGCAAGCTGGATGCGTTCCGCGGACCACCGCCCGCCGCCGAGAGCTGGGCGGTGGCCGCGCGGCGCTCCATCGCGGGGAGCGCGCTCCACCGTCATACTGGCGCGGACGCGGGTCCGCGCCATGGACGTGAGACCCGTGGCACGAGGGGCCCGGTGGGCCTGGAGGCACGAGTCGCATGGAAGCAGGGTGGAGCATCCGCAAGGCGGGCGTGGAGGACCTGGACGAGTTGATCCGCCTGCGCCTGGCGCTGCTGCGCAGCACGCGCGAGGTGGAGCGGTTCGAGGACGAGGAGGCGTTGGTGGCGAAGACCCGGCGCTACCTCGAGCGGGCGATACCGGAGGGCCGTTTCCACGCGTGGGTGGCGGAGGCGGAGGGCCGACTGGTGGCCAGCAGTGGCATCATGCCCTTCGAGAGACCGCCGGTGCCCGGCAACATGGCGGGCCTGGAGATGCACATCCTCAACATGTACACGGAGCCCGGGTGGCGAGGGCGGGGCATCGCGCGGGCGCTGTTCACGGAGTTGATGCGCTTCTCGCGCGAGCAGGGGGCGGGCCGCATCTGGCTGCACGCGACGGACGAGGGCCGGCCGCTCTACGAGTCGGTGGGCTTCAAGCCCAACCCCACGGCGCTGGAATGGACGCCTCCCGAGGGGGCATAGGGGCTCGGAGGGGAGGAGGGCAGGCGGCGGGGCGTGGACAGGCCGCTTGTCGGGTGCCGGAACACTTCGGACCTTTCCCCCATCACCGGGCCCCCTGGCATGACGCGCGGGGCCCCACAGCGTGACGGGAGAGAGCCATGGCGGAGAACAAGGGACCCGCGGACAGGGGCATCGAGAAGAACCCGCAGTTGAACAAGGACGCGAAGGAACTGGAGCGCGAGTCCCGGCACCAGGGTGAGGGGCAGGAGCGCCGGGACGTGTTGGACTCGGATACGGGCGAGGCTGGCATCCAGGACAAGGGCATTGGCGGTTACGGCGCCGACGATTCGAGCGTGAGCGAGCGTCGCGACGCGCCTCCCGTCAGCGACAACGGCTGAGCCCCTCTCCCTCTCCCCCCGGGAGAGGGCCGGGGTGAGGGTATCTCGCTCGACCGTACACCGAGCACCCTCTCGCATTTCCCAGAGCCCTCTGAGAGCCTGCCCATCTGGCAGGTCTCTCGGAGGGGAAGGGTACCCATGGCTGGAATCCGCGAGGACTACATCGAGCGAATGATCGAGCGTCTGGTGGCGGCGCTCGCGGCCATCCTGAAGGCGGGCAAGAGCCAGAAGAAGGACGAAGCTCTGGACCTGATTCAGCAGACGAGCCTGTCGCTGTTCGGCATGGAGTACCGGATGCTCATCACCATCGATGCGGGCTCGGTGGCGGGGCTGCTCGGACATCCAGAGAAGATCAAGGCACTGGCGAAGCTGGTGAGCGCGGAGGCGGACCTCCTCCAGCGGAGCGGAGACACGGTGGGCGTTTCACACCGGCTCGGTCATGCGCTCGCGCTGCTCGAGGAGGCCCAGCGCGGGAGAACGACTCCCGACCCGGAGGCGGAGATGCTCCTGCGCGACGTGCGCGACAGGCTGGCCTCCACCTTCCAATAGGAGATGGACCTCCCGAGCGTGCGCTGTGCTCAGGTGTACCAGCCGGTACACCCGGGTGTCCCGGATGGGGCATGCTCCACGAGCAGACAGCCACGCGTCCCAGGAGCCGGCGTCGGGCACGGATGATGCTACGCTCCCGGGTGCGCTTGCTCCCGGGGCGCGTCGTGGAGGCAGTCATGCGCGGGTTCATCATCCTCGCCATCTCGCTGTGGGCCGCGGGTGCCACCGCCGAGGAGCCGTCGCGCCATGAGGAGCCCCGGGCCGCCATCCTCGAGGCGCTCGAGGTGCAGGCCTCGCTCCCGGACCAGCCTCCCCGGTTGCCCGACGCCACGACCCCGGTGGCCGAGTCGGCTCGGGAGACCGCGTCGGAGGGTGCTCGCAAGGGCTCGGCGAACCGCACCCGGGGTGAGGCCGCCGAGAAGGCTCGCGGTGAGGCCTCGGCACGTGCCTCTCGCGTGTCCGAGCACACGCCTCCCGGCCAGAGCATCAAGGCCGCCCGCTCCGCCGCGTTGGGCTCCGCGGGCCTGGGCTCGGATGCCCAGGATGCGGCGGGCCGCTCCCGCGCGGAGAAGGTGCGCAAGGACAAGGACAACAAGCCCGACAGTCCAGGGAACGGGCGTCCACCGAGGCCGTAATCCACTCTTCAACCGTGATAGAAAGCCTCGCGTGAAGCGCCTCGTGCTGTGCCTCGCCCTGCTCGGGCTCACGGCTGCCACGCCACCGGATGCGACGCCGCACCTGCTCCAGGGCGCTCGCTACTTCCGCGAGGGCCTCTTCTCCAACGCCCTGGTGGAGTTCAAGGTCGCCCAGCGTCTGGGCACGGGCGGCGAAGCGGATTGGTACATCGCCGCGTCGCTGGTGAAGCTCGGCCGCTCCGAGGAGGCGCTGGAGGCCTTCGCCACCGCGCGCAAGAACGCTCCGGACGCGCGCGACGCGCTGCTCGACTACTACCACGCGCTCGCCTGCTACGAGGCTCGCCTCTACCTGTGCGCGGACACGCTGCTCGACGCGGTGGGGGATGCCTCGGGGCCGCGCATCGGCGAGCAGGTGCGCAGGCTGCGCTCGGACATCGCCGCGCTCTTCCGCTCGGCGCCCATGCCCGCCTCCATCGATTGGTACCACGCACGCGCCGCCCAGGTGCGCGCGTCCGGACGTCCGACGCTCGCCGCGCACTACCTGGAGGAGGCGGTGCGGCTGGCCGAAATGCGTGAGGATCGCTATCGGCTCGTCGAGGCCCGTGCCGCGCTGGGCTCCCTGGCCGAGCGGCCCGTGCCCCTGGTGGGCGGAGAGCGTCCATGAGTCCGGGAGTGCTCGTGGCCGCGCTGCTCGCCGAGTCCGGCCTCTGTGGACCGGTGACGCCGGAGGCCGTGTCGGATTCGTTGGCCGCCGCGCCCTACGTGGAGGTGGCGGAGGCCGAGCAGGCCGCGGGAGACACGGAGACGGCGCTCATCGCCTGGCGCGAGGTGCTGCGCAGGGAGCCGAGCCATGCCCGGGCACGGGCGGCCCTGAAGTCGCTCTGCCAGGACGCGGATTCTCCCGAGGAGGAGGAGGCCGCGGCGGCGGCGTTGCTCTCCGGCCTCTCCCTCTTCGAGCGCGGGGAGGACGAGGCGGCGGCGACGGCCTTCCACGAGGCGCTCGCGGCGCCGGAGTTGGTGGACACGGCCTCCTTCTTCCTCGGGGTGCTCGCCCTGCGCGAGGGCCGCGCGAGCGAGGCGGGGAGGTTCTTCGACGCTGCGGTGGCCTCGTCGGACGCGGCACTGGCACGGCGCGCCGGGGAGCTGCGCCTCCAGGCCGCGCGCGAGGGGCGGGTGACGCTCTCGGTGCGGTTGGGCAGCGAGTACGACTCCAACGTGGACCTCGCGCCGGACGGCACATATCGCCAGGGAGGGAGCGCGGACGGAGTGGGCACGGGGCTCGCCGAGCTGCGCCTGCGCCCCTGGGGCGAGCGGGGCCTCCAGGCGCGTGTCTTCGGACAGTACCGGGGTCACCTGCGCATCCACGACTTCGACCTGGCGGGGGCCGGGGGCACGTTGGGCTGGGCGCACGTGGGCCCGGCGCTGCGGCTGTCCGCGGAGTACGGCTTCGACTTCCTGGCGCTCGGAGGGGCGCCCTACCTGTCCGCGCACCGGCTGCAGGTGGCCGCGCGCGCGCCGGTGGGCCCGGTGGTGCTGGAGGCCTCGGCGGCGGTGCGGCGCGAGGACTTCCGGGACGAGCTCTACGCCGGTTACTCCGGGTGGAGGAGCGTGGCGCGGCTGGACGCGGAGTGGAGCCCCGCCGAGCCCCTCACCCTCTCGGCGGGCTGGTCCGGCGGACTGCTGAGGGCGTACGAGCTGGCGCTCGGCTATCTCGAGCACGGCCCGCGCGCCGAGCTGCGTCTGCGCCCACGCCCCGGGCTGCGTGTCGTGGGGGAGGTGGGCTACACCCTGCGCGGCTACCAGACCTTCGACAGCCCCCTGGGCGCCCGCCGTGAGGACGGCTACTTCGACGCGGGCGCGGCGGTGGAGTGGGACGTGGCGGCGAACTGGAGCCTGCAGGCCTCGCTGGGCTGGCGCGGCGCGGCCTCCAACATCCCCGAGCTCTCCTACGGCCGCTTCACCGGGGGCCTGGGGCTGGTGTGGTCGCGGGGACTGTTCTGATGCCACGGCCCGGCTCGCGCGCGCTGGGGCCGCTGGGGCTCGCGATGCTCGGGCTGGTGGGGGCGCTCGCGGCGACGCTGGCGCTCTACCGCGCGGGCAGCTCGGCACTGGAGCAGGCCCTGGACGCACGGCTGCGAGGCGCGGGTGAGTCCGCGGCGCTGTTGCTGGGAGACACGCCGCCCGGGCCCGAGCGGCTGGAAGCGCTGATGCGGGCCAACGCGCTGGACGGGGTGTACGTGGTGGACCGGATGCTGTCGGTGCCCGCGGATGCCACGGGGCCGGCGAGGCGGCGGGTGGACCTGCTGCGCACGGACCCGGCGGGAGTGGAGGCGGCGCTCGCGGGAGAGACGCGGGTGGGGCCGGGCTACTCGCTGGGCGACCTGGTGGTGACGGTGGGCTACTTCCCGGTGCGCGGGGCCGGGGGGCAGGTGGAGTCGGTGCTGGTGCTGGAGGCGGGACGGGCCTTCTCCTCGGCGCGCGATTCCCTGCGCCGGGCGCTGTGGGGAGGAGTGGCGCTGTCGGCGGTGGGCGCGCTGGCGCTGGCGCTGGTGGCGGCCCGGTGGCTGCGGGACGAGCGGGCGCGGCGCGAGGCGGCGGCGAAGGCGGCGCGAGGCGAGGCGCTGACGAAGATGGCGGCCATGGCGGCGCACGAAATCCGCAACCCGCTGGGCGTCATCCGCGGCACGGTGGAGCTGATGCGCGAGCGCAGTGGGGCGAAGCTCTCGGAGCGGGACAAGGAGGCGCTGGAGGACGTGCTGGGCGAGGTGGAGCGGCTGCGCCGGCTGACGGAGGACCTGCTGGACCTGAGCGCGGACCGGCCGCTGGCCTCACAGCGCGTGGAGCTGTCCGAGGTGTTGGAGGAGGCGGCGAGGGCCACGGAGGCGGCGTTCCCGGGAGTGAAGGTCCGCCGGAGCTTCGCGGAGCTGCCTCTGGTGGAGGGGGACGCGGGGCGGCTGAGACAGGTCTTCGCCAACCTCCTGCAGAACGCGGCGCAGGCGCAGGGGGAGGGCGAGGTGCGGCTCGCGGCCGAGGCGGAGGGGAGCGCGGTGCGGGTGCGCGTGGAGGACGACGGACCGGGCGTACCGCCGGAGGTGCGCCAGCGGCTCTTCGACCTGTTCGTCACGGGGAAGGCGAACGGAACGGGGCTGGGCCTGGCGCTGTGCCGCCGGCTGGTGGAGCGGCACGGAGGCACGGTGGCGCTGGTGCCCGAGCAGCGGCAGGGCAGCACCTTCGAGGTCCGGCTGCCCGCGTCACGCGAGGCGCCCGCCCCCGAAGCGTAGGCGGGACGAGCTCCGAGGCTCAGCCGTGCTGTGGCCCGCGTGGAGGCGGACCCACCCGCTGGAGCGCGTAGTGCTCCTCGTCGGTGAAGACACGGGAGCGGATGAGGAAGCGCACGCCCTCGGGCGCCTCCACGGAGAAGCCGCTCCCGCGTCCCTTCACCACGTCCACCGTGAGGTGGGTGTGCTGCCAGTACTCGTACTGAGAGCCGCTGATGTAGAAGGGCGTGTCCACGATGGTGCCGAGGAACACGTCCTCCTGGCCCAGCTTGAACTCGCCCCGCGGGTAGCACATGGGCGCGCTGCCATCGCAGCACCCTCCCGATTGATGGAACATCAGGGGGCCGTGAATCCCCTGCAACTTGCGCAGCAGGGCCTCGGCGGCGGGAGTGACGGCAACGCGCTCGACGTGCATGCGGGGAACCTCGCTCCTGGCCTAGAAGAAGCCCATCGGCTTCGGGTCGTAGCTGACGAGCATGTTCTTCGTCTGCTGGTAGTGCGAGAGCATCATCTTGTGCGTCTCGCGGCCGATGCCCGACTGCTTGTAGCCGCCGAACGCCGCGTGCGCCGGGTACAGGTGGTAGCAGTTCACCCACACGCGGCCCGCCTGGATGCCGCGGCCCATGCGGTACGCCGTGTGCGTGTCGCGCGACCACACGCCCGCGCCCAGGCCGTACAGCGTCTCGTTGGCCATGGCCAGCGCGTCCTCCGCGTCCTTGAACTTCGTCACCGACACCACCGGGCCGAAGATCTCCTCCTGGAAGATGCGCATCTTGTTGTGGCCCTCGAAGATGGTGGGCTCCACGTAGTAGCCCTCGGAGAGCGCGCCCGGCAGGTGCGCCCGCCGTCCTCCGGTGAGCACCTTTGCGCCCTCCTGCCGGCCCACGTCGATGTACGAGAGGATCTTCTCCAGCTGATCATTCGACGCCTGCGCGCCAATCATCGTCGCCGTGTCGAGCGGGTTGCCCTGGACGATGCGCTTCGTGCGCTCGATGGCCTTCTGCATGAACTCGTCGTAGAAGCGCTCCTGCACCAGGGCGCGCGAGGGGCAGGTGCACACCTCGCCCTGGTTGAGGGCGAACATGGCGAAGCCCTCGAGCGCCTTCTGCGCGAAGTCGTCGTTCTGCGAGAACACGTCCGCGAAGAAGATGTTGGGCGACTTGCCGCCCAGCTCCAGCGTCACGGGGATGAGGTTCTCCGAGGCGTACTGCATGATGAGGCGGCCCGTGGTCGTCTCACCGGTGAAGGCAATCTTGGCGATGCGCTTGTTGCTGGCCAGGGGCTTGCCGGCCTCGATGCCGAAGCCGTTGACGATGTTGAGCACGCCGGGAGGCAGCAGGTCGCCCACCAGCTCCGCGAACTTGAGGATGGTGACGGGCGTCTGCTCGGCGGGCTTGAGGACCACGCAGTTGCCGGCGGCCAGCGCGGGCGCCAGCTTCCAGGCCGCCATCAGCAGCGGGAAGTTCCACGGGATGATCTGCCCCACCACGCCGAGCGGCTCGTGGAAGTGGTACGCGACGGTGTGCTCGTCGAGCTCCGAGAGGCTTCCCTCCTGGGAGCGCAGGCAGCCGGCGAAGTAGCGGAAGTGGTCGATGGCCAGCGGCAGGTCCGCGGCGAGCGTCTCGCGGATGGGCTTGCCGTTGTCCCACGTCTCGGAGACGGCGAGCATCTCCAGGTTGGCCTGCATCCGGTCGGCGATCTTGTTGAGGATGTCCGCGCGCGTGGTGGGCGAGGTGCGGCCCCAGGCCCCCTTGGCCTTGTGGGCGGCGTCGAGCGCCTTCTCGATGTCCTCGGCGGTGGAGCGGGGGACCTCACAGAACGGCTTGCCGGTGACGGGGGAGATGTTCTCGAAGTACTGCCCCTTCACGGGCGGGACGAACTCACCTCCGATGTAGTTCCCGTAGCGGGGGAGGTACTGCACCTTGCTGCCCTTCTGCCCCGGAGCTTCGTACACGGTCGACGACATGCTGACCTCGGCGTGGGTGGGTGGTTCTGGCTACGGCTGGGGAGAGGCGCCGATGATAGACAGGTGCCGCTCCGCGTCATCGCCGCGAAAGAACACGCGAGCGTCCAAAAGTGATCAGGGCCCGGCCGGGCAGGGGGCATCCGGGCTCGGCGGAGGGCCAGGGGCGAGTCGGACCGGGCGTGGGCGCGGGGGGGTGATCGGAGCCACGGCGGAGAGGTCACCGGACGAGCGAGGTGAGGCATGGCGCAGGTGCTGGTGGTGGACGACGAGGTGAAGCTGGGGAAGCTGGTGGCGGAGGCGCTGGAGTTGGACGGGCACGAGGTGGCGAGGGTGACGGGGGGGAGAGCGGCGCTGGTGGAGCTGGCGCGGCGCGGCTTCGACGTGGTGCTGACGGACCTGCGGATGCCGGAGGTGGATGGGCTGGAGGTGTTGAAGGCGGCGCAGGCGCTGCCCACGCCCCCGTCGGTGGTGATGATGACGGCGTACGGCAGCGCGGAGAACGCGGTGGCGGCGATGAAGGCGGGGGCGGCGGACTACCTCACCAAGCCCTTCGCGATGGACGAGGTGCGGCTGCGGGTGAGGCGGCTGGCCGAGCAGCGCGCGGCGGAGACGAAGAGCGAGCGGCTGGTGCGGCAGCTCACGCCCTCGCTGGTGGCGGAGAGCCCGCGGATGAAGCAGGCGCTGGCGTCGGCGAGGCAGGTGGCGGCGAGCGACGCGAGCGTGGTGTTGCTGGGGGAGAGCGGGACGGGGAAGAGCCAGCTGGCGAGGCTCATCCACTATTCGAGCAAGCGCGTGGCGGGGCCGCTGGTGGAGGTGCACTGCGCGGCGCTGCCGGAGACGCTGCTGGAGGGGGAACTGTTCGGCCACGAGAAGGGCGCGTTCACGGGGGCCACGGAGCGCAAGGCGGGGCACCTGGCGGCGGCGGACGGGGGGACGCTGTTCCTGGACGAGATTGGCGAGGTGACGCCGGCCACGCAGGTGAAGCTGCTGCGCTTCCTGCAGGAGCGCGAGTTCGTGCCACTGGGCAGCACGCAGGCACGCAAGGTGGACGTGCGGGTCATCGCGGCGACGAACCGGGACCTGGTGGGAGCGGTGCGGGAGGGGCGGTTCCGGGAGGACTTCTACTACCGGCTGAACGTCTTCAGCATCGAGGTGCCGCCGCTGCGCGAGCGCAAGGAGGACCTGGTGCCGCTGGCGCACGCCTTCCTGGCGAGGCGGGGGCTGCCGGCGTCGAAGCTGTCGAAGGAGGCGGAGGCGCGGCTGACGTCGCACCCGTGGCCGGGCAACGTGCGAGAGCTGGAGAACGCGCTGGAGCGCGCGCTCATCCTGTCGGGGGAGGGGGACATCCTGGCGGAGCACCTGGGGCCTGGGGGACCGTCGCTGTCGAGAGGAGGAGGCAAGGCGGTGCGGGCGGCGGACGTGCTGGGCGAGGGCTTCAACCTGGACGCCTTCGAGCGGGAGCTCCTCCATGCGGCGTTGGAGCGAGCAGGGGGCAACAAGACAGCGGCGGCGAAGCTGCTGGGCATCACGAGGCGCCGTCTCTACTCGAGGCTACAGAGCCTGGGCGAGAAGGTGACGGACCCCGAGGCCGATTGAGGAGGGTGCACCCTCTCCCTCTGGGAGAGGGCGGGGGGTGAGGGTATCGAGGTTCCCGCGCTCAGGTCCCGACGAGCCGTCTCACCAGCTCACGCAGCTCATCGGAGGAGAACGGCTTGTCGACGCGGTGGTTCTTCACCTGATTCAGGAACGCACGGGCCACGGGGGTAAACGCGCCGCCCGTGAGGAACACCATCCGCTCGGCGACCGAGGGAGCACCACTGGCGAGCGCCTGGTGCAGCTCCACTCCGCTCATCTCCGGCATCATCACGTCGCACAGCACGACGTCGAAGTGCTCGCCGCCGAGCAGCCGCGCGTGGGCCTCCTTGGCGCTCGTCAGCGTGACGACCTCGTGTTCGCGCTGGAGCGTGCGGCGGATGGCCACACCAATCATCGGCTCGTCATCCACCACCAGGACGCGGCCCCGCCTCGAGGCCCCGTGCTGCGCGGACGGCTTCGCCGGCTCGGCGGGCCGCGCGGCGGCGGCGGCGTTCAGCACGACGCGGAAGGTGCTCCCGTGCCCGACGCGGCTCTCCACGCTCATCTGCCCGCCGAAGCCGGTCACGATGCCGTGGCAGATGGACAGGCCGAGCCCGGTTCCCACTCCGACGGGCTTGGTGGTGAAGAACGGCTCGAACACGCGCTCCAGGAGCTCCTCGGGGATGCCCACGCCGGTGTCGCGCACCTCGATGATCACGCTCGAGTCCTCGTGGTGCGTGACGACCTGGATTTCGTTGCGTTCCACGTCCCCCTCGGGGATGGCGTGGGCGGCGTTGACGAGCAGGTTGAGGAACACCTGCCCGAGCCGGCCCTCGTGGGCGCGGGCCAGGACGGGCTCGCCGTAGCTGCGCACCAGCCGCGCGCGATGCTTGAGCTCGTTCATGGCCATGCAGATGGACGTCTCGAGCACGCGGTGCACGTCCACGGGCTCGGGCTGCGAGTCCTCGTCCACGCGCGAGAACAGCTTCAACTGCTTGACGATGTCGCTCACCCGGGACGCGCCCAGCCGGGCATCGGAGAGCAGCTCGCGTACCTCATTCCGCGCGGCGTCGGGCATCTCCAGCCGCGAGACCACGTTCGTCTCCAGGTAGTCCAGGTTGGAGATGGTGTAGGCGAGCGGGTTGTTGATTTCGTGCGCCACGCCCGCGGAGAGCACGCCGAGCGAGGCCATGCGGTCCGCGTGCAGCAGGCGCGCCTGCATCTGCCGGCGCTCGGTCAGGTCGCGCAGGCTCCAGAGCAGGCAGGGCTGGCCATCGAACACCAGGGGGGCCTGGGTGATCTCCACGAGCACGTGGCCGCCCGTCTTGCGCATCATGCGGATCTCCCGGGAGGGGACGGGCGTGCCGTTGCGCAAGGACTCGTTGACGTCGTCGCGCAGCAGGGTCCACGCCTCCGCCTGGAGGAACTCCGCGGCGAGCTTGGAGATGGGGTGCCCCATGAGCTCGTCCACGGACGCGCAGCCGAGCAGGGTGGCGAGCGCGCGATTGACGTAGACGACCTGCGCTCCCTGCTGCACGCCAATGCCCTCGGGCAGATGCTCGATGAGCTCGCGGAAGCTCTCCTGGGAGCGGCGCAGGGCCTCCAGCGTGCGGGCGTGCTGGCGCGCGTAGCGGATGGAGCGGCCCAGGAGCGTGGGCGTGAGCTGGGACTTCTCGAGGAAGTCGGCGGCCCCGGCCTGCTGCGCCAGGTGGTCGATGGTGGCGTCATCCTGCCCGGTCAGCAGGATGAAGGGGCCGCCCCAGCCCCGCTGCCGGGCCTGCTGGAGCAGCTCGAGCCCCGTCATCGCGCCGAGCCGGTAGTCCAACAGGCAGACGTCATGACGTCCCGGGGCCAGCGCCGCCAGGGCCTCCTCACAGGTCGACACCCACTCCAGCTTCACCCGGCCCGGCCCGAGGGCGCGCAGGCAGTCGCGGGTCAGCACGAAGTCGTCCTCGTCGTCCTCGACGAGGAGTACCTGGATGGGGTGGGGGTCGGCCTCGAGCCTCATGGATCAGGGTATGCGGGTCGGCAATTCGACGATCTGGAACCAGTGTTTATCGAGCACCTTCACGACATCGACGAGCCCGTCGAAGGTCACCGGCTTGGTGATGAAGCAGTTGGCGCCCAGATTATAGCTCCGGAGGATGTCCTCCTCGGCTTTTGATGTGGTCAGCACCACGACGGGGATGAGCTTGAGCGAGGGATCGGACTTGATTTCCTTCAGCGCCTCGCGCCCGTCCTTGCGGGGCATGTTCAGGTCCAGGAGGATCAACCCGGGGCGAGGGGAGTCCTTCGGGTCGGCGAAGCGGCCACGGCGGTGCAGGTAGTCGAGCAGCTCCTCGCCGTCCTCGACGAACCGGAGCTCGTTGGCGAGCCGGCTCTCCTGCATCGCGGTGAGGGCGAAGTCCCGGTCATCCGGATCGTCATCCGCCATCAAGATGGTTACGAGTTTCTTCGGCTCCATGACCTCTCCTACCTGCGCGTGGGTTGCTTGAGGGGCATCATGACGTTGAAGCTCGTGCCCTCTCCAGGCGTGCTCCGCGCTCCGATGCTCCCGTTGTGCCGCTCGACGATCTTCCGGCAGATGGCGAGGCCGATCCCCGTGCCCTCGTACTGGCCGCGCCCGTGCAGGCGCTGGAACACGTTGAAGATGCGGTCGGCGTACTTCTGTTCGAAGCCGATGCCGTTGTCCTGCACCACCAGCTCGCACCGCTGGGTCTGCGCGTCCACCGTGCCGTGGAGGGAGATGAGGGGCGTCACGCCCTCCCGGCGGAACTTGAGGGCATTGCCCACCAGGTTCTGGATCAGCTGACGCATCTGCATGGCATCGGCCTCGAGCGTGGGCAGCTCCCCGAGTGACACCTGGGCTCCGGACTGCTCGATGCGCGTCTCCAGATCGCCGAGCACCTCGCGCGCGATGACGGAGAGGTCCACCTGGGCGAAGGGCTGGGCGTTCGACGATACCCGGGAGAAGGAGAGCAGGTCGTCGATCAACCGGCGCATGCGCCCCGCGGCGTTCTGCATCCGCTCGATGTAGTCGCGGCCCTCGGGGCTCAGCGCGGCGGCGGCCGTGGTCTTCAGGCGCTCTCCGAAGGTCTGGATCTTCCGCAGGGGCTCCTGCAGGTCGTGCGAGGCGACGTACGCGAAGCTCTCCAGCTCGCGGTTGGACTGCTCCAGGCGGAGCTGGGCCCGCTTGAGCTCGGTGATATCGGTGAGGATGACCGCGAAGCCGATGATCTGCTGTTGCGACTTGATGGGGGCCACCCGGGCCGCGAACCACTCGGCGCCGACGTCGATCAGCGGCCGGGCCTCGTATCCGCCGGGCTCTCCGGTGGTGAGCACCTTGTGGATGACGCCGCGGGCCACTTCGACATAGTCCGGGTGGATCCACTGGTAGAGGCTGGTGCCCAGCACCTCCGAGAGGCCCTGGCCCGGCACGGTGAAGTTGAGGTAGCGCACCCGCGCCTCGAGGTCGCAGGTGAACATGATGTTCGGCGACTGCTCGATCAGCGCCCGGATGCTGAACGCCTCATCCTCGGGGGGGTTGCTCGAGGAGAGCTGGACGGACAGGTGGTTGAGGTCCTCGGCCAGCGGAGCGAGCGGTCCGCTCCCCACACGGCATCGGGCGTGAGGATCCTTGGCCACCAGCTTCGCGACCATCTGGCGCAACTCCGCGACGGTCGTCTCCGGGGCGGATGCTGCGCACGTGGCTTCGCCCCCCGGACTCGCGTCCGCCTCGATTCCCCGGCTCTTTTCCAAGTGAAGCTGACCCCTCTGGTGAGCGTCTCCCGGATCAGTGGGTCCTGTCCGGAGGACAGCCCCGAAAAAGTATCATGGTGGTCAAGGATGTAAAGTAGCCGTCAGTCTGGCGAAAGGGCTCTTGCCAGGAGGTGCGCGAGTGATTCCCGCGGCCCCGCGAAGCTCCTGGCGGCGCGCACCCGCTCTTCCAGCTGGTTCCTCGTGGAGCGTTCCTGGCGCGGGACTTTCGAGGTCCCCCGCCCGTCGTCCAGGCGTGTATAGAGGGGCGCCATGAATGCCCTCGGAGGGGCCTCGTGCTTCGCGTGAAGACATACATCCCGGCTTCGAGCATCCACGGCATTGGTCTGTTTCATGGACGACGACGCCATGGAAGACGGCTGGGAGTCGTTCGCTGGCGTCATCGGGCCGGAGCGGATGTAGCTGGAAGCGCGCACGAATTCGTATCCCCTCTTTCGCGTTGAAAGTCTCTCCCATGTCCTCGACCGCTCAATTGCTCGAAGCCGTTCGGAAGGAAGCCCGCCCTGGAATCTGGTCCAACGGGGTGAATCTCTCTCGTGCGGGCGCCGTCGCGCTCCAGTCGAGGACCCCGACGGAGCTCGAGTTGAGGGTGCGGGCACCCGGGCGCTCGGTGGCCCTCACGGTCACCCTCTATCCGAACGACGAGGTCTGGGAGTGTGATTGCGACGGCCGGATGGATCCGTGCGAGCACGTGGTGGCGGCGGCCATCACCGTCCAGCAGGCGGAGAAGCAGGACGCCCCGCTGGAGGCCACCGCCAACAAGTGGTCCCGCGTGGTGTATCGGTTCTCGCGGGTGGATGGGGGGCTGGAGCTGCACCGGGTGCTCGTGCACGCCGACGGGAAGGAGGAGCCCATCGAGGGAACGCTCTCCGGCCTGCTCGCGAAGCCGGCGCTGGCCTCGACACTCCAGGTCGAGCAGTCGGATCTCCTCGCGGACCGTCTCCTGGAGCGCCGCACGCGGGGAGCGATTCCTCCCGAGAGGCTGGACGCGCTGCTCCAGGTGCTCCAGCAGGCGCGCAACGTGTTGCTCGACGGGCGGCCCGTCGCCGTCTCGGATGAGGTCGTCCCCCCGAGGGCCCTCATCGAGGACAAGGGGGGGCAGCTGGTCGTGACGGTGACGAAGGATCCCCGCGTCGTCGAGGTCGTGAGCCCGGGGGTCGCGCTGTGCGGTGACGCGGTGGCGCGTCTGGGCGAGACCTCCATGACGGGCGCCTGGCTCCAGAACCTGCCGATCGTCCGCACGTACCCGGCCGAGCAGCTGGGGGAGATCTCCTCGAAGGTGCTCCCGGAGCTGGGCCGCCGCATGCCGGTGGAGGTCCGTAGCCGGCGCCTGCCGAGGCTCGACCGGGAGCTGAAGCCGCGCATCCTGCTGGAGCTCAACCAGCTGGAGTCGGGTCTGTCCGTCCTGCCCACGCTCGTCTATGGCGCGCCGCCATCGGTGCGGATCGACAACGGGCGGATGGTGTACCTGCGCGGCTCCGTCCCCCTGCGCGACGAGGCGGCCGAGCAGCGCCTCATCCACCAGCTGCGCGATGAGCTGAACCTGGTCCCCGGCCGGCGGCTGACCGTGCAGGGCCCGGAGATGGTGCGCTGGGCGGACAAGCTGCGGCGCTGGCGGGGAGACCTCTCCGGAGACGCGGCGGGCCTGGTGAGTCCGGACGTCCGGCTCCGGCCCCTGCTCCAGGTGGAGTCCACCGGCACCGGGCCGGGCGTTCCCGAGGTGCGCTTCACGCTCGAGTTCCAGGTGGAAGGGGACAAGGGCGGGACGACGCGGACGGTGGACGCGGCGGCGGTCATCCGGGCGTGGACGGAGGGGTTGGGGCTGGTGCCCCTGGATGGCGGTGGCTGGGCGCCGCTTCCGCGCGCCTGGTTGGACAAGAACGGACAGCGAGTCGCGGACCTCCTGGCCGCGCGACAGGCGGATGGCCGCGTCTCCAACCACGCGCTGCCGGAGCTGGGCGCGCTGTGTGAGACGCTCGAGCAGCCGCCTCCTCCGGGACTCGACCGTCTGGCGCCGCTCGTCGAGGGCTTCGAGAAGCTCGCGCCCCCGGCGCTGCCGGAGGACCTCTCCGCGACGCTGCGCCACTATCAGCAGCAGGGCGTGAGCTGGCTGGGCTTCCTGCGGAGCGCGGGACTCGGCGGCATCCTCGCCGACGACATGGGCCTCGGAAAGACGCTCCAGACGCTGTGCGTGCTGGGCTCGCGCTCGCTCGTCGTCTGCCCCACCAGCGTGCTTCCGAACTGGGCCGCGGAGCTCAAGCGCTTCCGCCCGTCGCTCAAGGTGTGCGTGTACCACGGGCCCGGCCGCTCCCTGGACGAGTCCGCCGACGTGACGCTCACGACGTACGCCCTGCTCCGGCTGGACGCGGCCGTGCTCTCGGCGCCCACGTGGAACGCCGTCGTGCTGGACGAGGCCCAGGCCATCAAGAATCCGGAGAGCCAGGTGGCGCGCTCGGCGTTCGGCCTCAAGGCGAACTTCCGTCTGGCGTTGAGCGGTACGCCGCTCGAGAACCGGCTGGAGGAACTCTGGAGCCTCATGCACTTCTCCAACCCGGGCCTGCTCGGGGGGCGGAGGCAGTTCGAGGAGAAGGTGGCCCGGCCCATCAGCGAGGGCAACGCCGAGGCGGCGGATCGCCTGCGCCGGCGCATCCGGCCCTTCGTCCTGCGGCGCCTCAAGCGGGACGTGGCGCCCGAGCTGCCGCCGCGCACCGAGTCCGTGATGCACGTGTCGTTGGACGAGCGCGAGCGCTCCGTCTACGACGCGGTGATGGCGGCGACGCGCGCCGAGGTGGTGGCCCTGCTGAACGAGGGGGGCAGCGTGCTGAAGGCGCTGGAGGCCCTGCTCCGGCTGCGTCAGGCGGCCTGTCACCCGGCGCTCGTTCCGGGCCAGCACGCGAGCTCGTCGTCGAAGGTGCAGACGCTCGTCGAGGCACTCGGCACGGCGGCGTCGGACGGGCACAAGGCCCTGGTGTTCTCGCAGTGGACGTCGCTGCTCGATCTCATCGAGCCGCACCTGAAGTCGGCCGGAATCGCCTTCGAGCGCCTGGATGGCTCAACGCCCAATCGCGGTGAAATCACCGAGCGGTTCCAGACGCCGGAGGGCCCACCGGTGCTGCTGATGTCGCTCAAGGCCGGTGGAACGGGTCTGAACCTCACCGCGGCGGACCACGTGTTCCTGATGGATCCGTGGTGGAACCCGGCGGTGGAGGCGCAGGCGGCGGATCGCGCGCACCGCATCGGTCAGGAGCGGCCGGTGATGGTGTACCGGCTGGTGTCGCAGGGGACGGTGGAGGAGCGCATCCTGGGCCTCCAGGAGAAGAAGCGCGCGCTCTTCGAGGCGGCCCTGAGCGAAGCGGCGGCCGCGACGGCCATCACCCGCGACGACCTGCTCGAGCTGTTCTCCTGAGGGCGCGCTTCGGAGGATCTCCTGGCAGGACGCCGGTGACGTAGTTCTGCAGGGTGGGGGCGTAGCAGCCGACGAGCAGCTCGGTGTCGGCGCTGGCGATGGGCTCGAGGTGCAGGACGAAGCGGGCCATCGCCAGCCCGATGAGCTGGGAGCCGATGAGCGCCGCGCGCAGCTCCGGCTGGGGGAGGCTGAGCCGGGCGGCGATGCGGCGGAACACCTTCCGGGTGATGAACTCGCGCATCATCCGGACGGCGGCCTCGTGTCCCGCGGCCGAGCGCAGCAGCGCCACCAGCGGGTTGGCCGGGTCCCTGGACCTCTCCCAGGAGTCGAGCACGAGGCGCAGGATGCGCTCCCCGAGTCGGGTGACGTCGTCCCCGAGCAGCTCTGGAATCTCCTCGGCGGAGACGATGGACAGCTCCATCGCCGCGGCGAAGAGCCGATCCTTCGAGCCGAAGTAGTGGAGAACCAGGGCGGGATCGACGCCGGCCTGGGCGGCGATGCCCCGGAGGGTGGCGCTGTCGTATCCGTGCTCGGTGAAGTGGGCGCGTGCCGCGGCCAGGATGGCTTCGCGGTTGGGTGGGGAACCGGCGGGACGACCTTTGCGCCCTCGCCGGGCCGTCGGGGCCCGGGCTCCCCCGTTGCTGCGTGACACCATCGATTCGCTCTCCCTCCACCTTTTTCAACGTCTGTTGACTTCCCGCCATGCCGCTCGTATCAAGCAGCGCGCCTGGATATCAACGGGCGTTGAATCAGGCGCCCGGTGTGGCACGAGAGGTATCCGCGTGAGCGCTTCACGACGACGAAGGCTGTCCCGGTTCGCCGGGTATTTCGTGGCCCTGCTCCTGGTGTCTGCCCCCCTGGCGCACGCGCAGACCGAGACGGAGGCGCCTCGGGACACCTCGACGGCGCAGGTGCCGGACGATGAGGGAGGCGGTGGCCCGGGTGGCGTCCGGCTTCCCTCTCTTCCGGAGTCGCCGAGCAGCAGGTTGCGGCCCGGGCTCTTCCTGGGTGACGAGTTCCGTTATGGGAACCTGATGCTGCCCCTGCGGGTGCTCTCGGATATCGTCGCCATCCCGGCGGGAATGGCGCTCTGGGAGCCTCACGACTGGGGGGCCTTCTCCCTGGTGACGCTCGCGACGGGGGCGCTGATGTTCCCGCTGAACCATCCCTTCGATGCGCGCATCCAGCGCTCCATCCAGCAGGCGCTCGGGCCGGACCACTTCAGGGTCTGGACGCCGGTGGGAGACGTGCTCGTCAACGCGGCGCTCTGGGCCCCGATGGTGGGTCTGCTCGCCTGGGGTCTGGCGAACAATGACATCCGGGCCGTGCAGTATGTGTCACTGACGGTCGAGGCCTTCGCGGTGACGCAGGCCTTCCATCTCACCTTCAAGCTGCTGCTGGGCCGGGAGGGGCCGAGGAATGGCCAGGGGCTCGGCCGCATCTTCGGGCCCTCCGAATCCTTCAACCTCTTCCCGGCCGGAACGCCCTCGGGCCACACGGCCAGTCTCTACGCGATGATGGGCGTGGCGACGGCCTACCTGGACAACCTGCCGTTGACGCTGGCGCTGCACGCCTTCGGGCTGCTCTTCGCGGCCACCATCGTCATGGACGACTACCACTTCCTCTCCGATGTCATCTGGGGAGGCGCCATGGGGTACGCCATCGGACAGTGGGTGGTGAAGCACCGCGCCTCGAAGGGCGGGGCCTCGGCGAAGGGTGGGCCTCTGTTCATGGTGATGCCGATGGTGACGCCGCGGGGTGGGGGCGTGTCAGCCGGCTTCCGCTTCTGAGTTCCGGCGCGGACGGGCGTAGAGTGGGGCGCCATGAACCGCGCTCCGCTCCGCTTCTTCTTCGACTACGTCTCGCCGTACTCCTACCTCGCGTGGACGCAGCTCCCGGCATTGGCCGAGCGTCATGGCCGCCCGCTGGAGCTCGTGCCGGTCCTCTTCGCGGGCGTGCTCAACGCGCTCGGCACGACGGGGCCCGCGGAGGTGCGGCAGAAGCGCTTCTACATCTACAAACACACCCGGCGGCTCGCGCACGAGCTCGGGGTGCCCTTCGTCATGCCCGCGGCGCACCCCTTCAACCCACTGCTCGCGCTCCGGGTGACGGCGGCGGTGGAGGACGGGGTGGCCCGGCGCCGGCTCGTCTCCGCGCTCTACGAGGCGGTGTGGGCCGGAAGCGGCGGCCTGCTGGAGCCGGAGCGGGTGGGGGCCGTCGTCGCCTCGGTGGGGCTCGATGCGCGGGCGCTGCTCGAGGCCTCGCAGACGCCCGCGGTGAAGGACCAGGTGCGCCGCAACACGCAGGAGTTGCTGTCGCTGGACGGCTTCGGTGTGCCCACGGTCGTGGTGGAGGGGGAACTCTTCTTCGGCGTCGACTCGCTGGGCCACCTGGAGCGCTTCCTGCGAGGGGAGGATCCCCTTTCCCGCGAGGAACTGGAGCGCCTGCGCACCCTGCCGGTCGCCGCGTCGCGGGTGTGACTCCCTCTCCCTCTGGGAGAGGGCGGGGGGTGAGGGTATCCGAGCCCGTTCTTCCAACCCGTGGCCCTCAGTGTGGACACGGGGTTCAACCCGGGGTCCTGGAACCCTCACCCCGTCCCTCTCCCGAAGGGAGAGGGGACATACCCCTACGGAGTGCCGCTGATGTTCGGTGCGGTGTAGGTGGCCTTCGGGTCCACCTGCTCCGAGTAGGGGCTCGACCAGGTGTCCGCGAAGAAGCGCTCGAGCTGACGCGCGAAGGCCTCGCCCTCGACGATGACGCCCACGTTGCGGCTCTGCGTGAAGTAGTCGCGCTCCCAGTTGCTCGTGCCGACCCAGGCCCGCTCGCCATCCACCACCATGTACTTGGCGTGCACCACGCGCGCGAACGGGACGAACCCGCCCGACCACTGCGGAATGGTGACCATCTTCACCGTCAGCCCCGGCGGCGCCTGCAACGCCTGCAGGCCCTCGATGGTGCCCTTACGCTTGCCCCAGTCGGCCACCAGCAGCTCCACCGTCACGCCGCGCGCCGCGGCCCGCTTCAGCGCTTCCTCCAGGTCGGTGAAGGTGCTCCCATCACGGCCCTTCGCCTTGTACGTGAGCACCTGTACGCGCACCGAGTGCTTCGCTCCGTCGATGAGCCTTACCAACTTGGGCAGGTCCCACGTGGCCGGGTCCGGCAGCCAGCCCTGGGGGCTGAGCGCGGGCGTCACGCGCACCGAGCCGCCCTCGACGCGAGCCGGGAAGGAGCCGCTCACGGCGGTCGTCGCGACCTGGGGCTTCTCTCCACCCGCGGCCAGCGCCCAGTCCAGCTCGAAGACGTCCACCAGCGAGCGCACCACCTCGGGCACGCGGATGCGCAGCCCGAGCTCCTGGATGTGCTCCAGCGAGCGCCAGTCGAAGTTCTGGCTGCCCAGGTAGGCCTCGCGCCCGTCCACGACGAAGTACTTCGCGTGCAGCACGCCGCCCATGGACTTCGCCGTGTCCATCCGGCGCATCTCGATGCCCGGCCGCTTCGCCAGCCGCTCGAGCGTCTCCGGATACGTCTTGTAGAACTTCTCCTCCGCGAGCACGCGCACCTTCACGCCGCGGTCCGCCGCCGCCTCGAGCGCCCGCACCACCGGCTCCAGCCGGCTGCCCGGCTCGTTGCTCAGGTAGAACTGGGCGACGTCCACCGTCCGCGTGGCGCCCTCGAGCATCTTCGGCCACACGTCCTTGGCGTCTGGGATGTCCGGGTGGTCCAGCGTCGTCTCCACCGGGCTGCTCTCCACCAGCACCAGGTCGGGAGGCGCGGCCTCGGGAGTGGGGGCGCGCACCGCTGGAGCCGGCGTGGCGCACGCGAGGGACAGCACGAGAGGGAAGAGGAGGGCCGTCTGTCGGAGGGACATGGGGCGCACCGTATACAAAAATCAGAGGCCCCCCGCGATCGCTCGCGGAGGGCCCCGGATTCACGGCGTGTCTGCCTTTGACGCTAGTTGCGGAAGCGCAGCAGCAGCTCCGCCTGCAGCGGGCTGGTGCGGTAGCGCGCCATGCCGTAGGTGGTGGAACCCGGACTCCAACGGTCATACAGCGTGTTGGCGTCGGTGTTGTTCAGCGCGTTCACCACCATCATGGTCAGCTCCAGCTTGTTCTTCATCTGGAAGAGCCGGCCCACGTCGTAGCGGGCCTGCGCGTCGATGATGAACTGGTCCGGGTTGCGCAGCTCGGAGATGGTCGACGGATCGTTGAAGTTCGGCGAGCCCCCGTCGAAGGCGTAGCCGGTGCCGCGCGGCGAGCGGTAGATGACGGTGCTGGGGTTGCTCTGGTTCTGATTCATCCACAGCGGCGTGCCCGTCAGGTAGCGGAAGCGGATGCCGAAATCGAGGCCGAAGGTGGTCGCGTAGCCGACGGAGCCCTTGATGGTGTGGCGGATGTCGTCCGGCGTCGGGCCCTCGAACAGGTACTTCATGCGCGGGTTGCTGCCGTAGCCATCGAAGTAGCTGCCCACCGTGCCGTTGCTGAACGCCAGGGTGTAGCTGGCCAGCAGGTCCCAGCGGCCCAGCTTGCCCTGGGTCCACAGGTCGATGCCCTTGTAGTCACGCCAGGCGTCGTCCGGGTTGGTGATCTTGAACACGGAGTGGTTCTGGCCGTCCACGTAGCCCACGATACGCGTGCCGGTGGGGTCCCAGATCTGGTTGACCTCCTCGTCGATCCACAGGTTGTTGTAGCGGCGGTAGGTGAGGTCCGCGCCAATCACCGCGCCCTCGGCCACCTCGCGGTGCAGGCCCAGGCTGATCTCATCCACGCTCGGGGGCGTGTGCGTCTTGTCGAAGTAGCGGCCGCTAGCGCCACCCGAGATGCGGCAGCCCTTCAGCGTGGTGGTGTCCGGGGTGCAGTCCGGGAAGATGTTGGCCGCCTTATCGAAGGTCGACGTCACCTGGTAGATGGCGGGGTTGGCGTGCTGGGAGATGTAGACGTCACCCATCTCGTTGGAGCGGCCGTAGTGCGCCTTGAGCAGCGTCTTGCGGTCGCCGGTGATGTCATACGTGGCCGACAGACGCGGTCCGATGCCCACCAGGTTGGTGATGAAGGTGCTGTCATCGGCGTACAGCCGGGCCACGTCGGCTCGCAGACCCGCCATCACCGTGAGCTGGCGGTTGACGGTCCAGCGGTCCTGGAAGAAGGCGCCCAGCTGCGCCACGGAGGCGCTGGTGGTGTTGGCGCCCAGCACCTTGTCCTGGTTGAAGAAGAGGGTGCGCGTGTTGCAGTACGCGAAGGTGCTCGGGTCATCCGGGTTGCAGATGCCGCCCACGTCCGTGTAGCGCACGTTGCCGGTGGTGCCGACCTCCTGCGTGCCCGACAGATAGCCGAGCTGCACGCCCGCCTTCATCTGGTGCGCGCCCGCCTTGAAGAGCAGGGTGGGGTCGAACTGGAAGCGCCACTTGTCCTCGGTGGAGTAGTTGCCCGGGACGCTGCTGGAGAGCGAGCCCGAGGAGCCCGTGGTGAAGTAGTCGTTCTCCGAGTCCGCGTGCGAGATGGCGTCCATGTTGTCGTTCTGCGGACCCAGGTACACGTTCTTGTAGGTGGCACCCGTCTGCAGTTGGAACAGGACGTTGTCGGTGAAGTTGTGGTCGTAGTTACCGATGAGGAAGTAGCCGCCGCGGTTGATGCGCGACTCGGCATCGAGCGCCGTGTCCGCGTTGCTGATGTTGTTGGTGATGGTGTTGTTGTCGACGTTGACGGCGAAGGACACGCGGTCCTTGCTCGTGGGCTGCCAGGTGAGCTTCAGCCGGGCCAGCTTGGTCTGCGTGTCCTTGGGGCGGTTCTCCTGGGCGCCGTTGATGGTGAGCGGCGTCTCCTTGTGGGAGAGGTTCCACTGACCGCTGGCGTAGAACCACAGCCGGTCCTTGACGATGGGGCCGCCGAAGGCCACCAGCGGCGCGTAGAACGAGGTCTCCGCCTGCTTGGCGGTGTTCTGGACGTAGTTGCCCGTACCCGTGCCCTGGTTCGAGGCGTACTGCGCCTTGGCGTTGCCCCAGGAGGGCGAGAGGATGAGCGAGACGTCGTAGGTGAACTCGTTGGAGCCCGACTTGGTGACGACGTTCTCGATCATGCCCAGCGAGTTGTACTGGGCATCCAGGCCGCCGGTGATGACCTCGAAGTTCTCCACCGCGTAGTAGTTCATCGTGGCGGTGATGGAGCCGTCGGATACGTCGGTGGTGTCCATGCCGTCCACGTAGAACTTGCCCCAGCGAGACAGACCGCCGCGGCTGCTCGGGGCGTTGCCCGGGCCGACGCCGGCCACCAGCTGCGGGATGGCCTGCACCTGGTTGAAGATGGGCGTGGAGGCCACCTTCTCCGCCGTCAGCACCGCGCCCGTCTGCGCCGAGTCGGGGTTGATGATGGGGTTGACCTTCTCCACGATTTCATAGGTGGCCACCGCCTGCGTCTCGGTGAGCACCTCCAGCTTCACGTCCACGGGCGTGTTCTGGCCCAGGCGGACGATGATGCCGGTCTTCTTGATGGGGGTGAATCCCTCCACCGCCACCTCGAGGACATAGCCCTCGCCGGGGGGGACCTGGCCGAACTCGAAGCGGCCGTCCTCGCCGCTGGTGCGGGAGATGGGCTGCTGGAGCGCGGGGCCGCTGATGGTGAGGGGCACCTCGGCGAGCGGGGTCCCGGTGGGGTCGTACACGTAGCCGGAGACGCGGCCGTAGTTCTCGCCCGCGGCGAGCGCGGACATGGGCACGGCGAGCGCCAGCAGCACCAGCAGCAGGGCCCGGCCGCGGAGCAGAAGGGAAGTCGTCATGGGGGCAATCTCGGGGGAAGAGGAGGGACTCACTGCGGGCTCGCCACCAGGAAGAGCACGCCGGTGTAGGTGGGCTTCGCGGTCATGTCGATGGCGTCCTCGGCGCACGGCGGGTCGTAGCAGAGCCGCGTATAGGTGCCGGTGCCCGAGACCTCGCGCAGCCGCACCACCGGGGACCACTTCTCCTCGCCCGGCTTCGCCTGGAGCACCAGCCTGACGCCGGGAGCGGTGGGAGAGGTGGCGGAGGACGTCTTGACCCACACGCCGTCCATCACCTTCAGGTTGCCATCCGCCTCCACCGGCACCGCGCCCCCATCCAGGTAGGCGAGCTGCAGGCCGCGGTACCACCCGTAGACCGCCTGGGCCGAGGGCCGCGCGGGCAGGTACGTCATGTCGATGACCGCGCGCAGGGCATACGACTCGCCCTCGGCCGCGGCGCCACCGAAGTCACCGTCCCGGAGGGACTGGGCGTTCTTGATGGCGTTGCAGGTGTACTGCGACACGCCCGTCCAGTTCTGCACCTTGACCAGCGGCAGCACCATCGCGCCGTTGCTGGTGTCCTTCAGCGGGAGCGTGTCTAGCACGGGGTACTGCATGTCCTCGCGGTACGCGTCGGTGCGCTGGTTGTACTCCTTGCCCGTCTTGCAGCCCTCGGGGAAGTCGTAGGCGGTGCCCTTCACCGCGCTGGCCGGCAGCACCGGACGCGAATCGGCGTCCTTCGGCGCGTTCGTGATGTAACCCAGGTTGTAGAAGGACAGCTCCTCACCACCGGTGTAGGCCTTCACCGGCTCATAGGAGGTGCACTTCGTCTTGAATTCCTTGCCACAGGTGCTGGGGGTCTGGAACTTCGAGTCGAGCGCGGTACCGTCGATGAATCCCATGTAGGGATCGCCCGGCTCGGTCGAGCCACCACAAGAGATGGCACCCAACGCCACCGTCAGCGTCAGTGCCCACTTCTGCTTCGTCTGCACGAGAGCCTCGCGGGGAAACGGGGGGAGGTGGCTCGCGACACGGACGTTGGATAGCGAACGGCGGCCGCTGCCGGGACGGCCGTGTATCAACAGTTGAGGAACTTTTCCAATCGGGTGGCCGTTTTCACATGAACGTCACTCGGTGACCCCGGGAGTAGGGAAGACAGCGCCAGGGATTCGCGCTATGAGAGGGTTCCCCTCTCCCGCCAGGCACCATGTTCGCGCAGCAAACCGCCCCACAGTCTTCCCACCTGTTCGGTCCTGCCCTGTTTTCCCTGGTTGTCCACGTTGGGATCATCGGGGCCCTGTTGTTCATGGCGAGCCCGCGGGAGAAGCCGGTGGAGGAGGAGAAGGAGGTGGCGGTGTCGCTGATGCGGCAGCTTCCGCCGCCGCCTCCTCCGCCGCCTCCGCCTTCCGGAGCGGTGCGTTCGGTGGTGCAGCGCAAGCCCACCCCCCGCAAGGAGGTGGTGATCCGCCAGCCGGAGAAGATCGAGCCCATCAAGGTGGAGGAGAAGCCCAAGGAGCCCGAGCCGGAGCCGGAGCCGGAGCCGACCCCCGAGCCCGAGCCCGAGCCCACGGCGGTGGAGAACCCGGCGGGCGTGGCGGGTGGAGTCGAGGGAGGGGTGCAGGGCGGCGTGGTGGGAGGAGTGGTCGGGGGCGTGGTGGGAGGCGTGGTGGGTGGGCAGCTCGGGGGCACGGGGGAGGCGCCGGTGAAGCCCAAGAACGTGCCGCCGTTCGTCATCCAGCGCGATGTGGTGCGTCAGACGAAGCCGCGGCTGTCGGAGGTCTTCAAGCAGTCGCACCGCAACATGGGCACGGTCAACGGCATGTACCGCATCTGCGTGTCCACGGACGGCAACGTCTACGAAGTGACGGCGGTGAAGTCGGTGCCCGGCGCGGACGAGGACATCATCGCGGGCATCAAGGATGGCTGGCAGTACAAGCCCCAGAAGGTGCCGGTGTGCTTCCTCTACAACATGCCCATCACCATCCAGTGAGGGGGCGCGGCGCTAGCGTCCCTTGAGGGAGCGGCCCGACTGCTTGTCGAGCAGCTCGAGGCCCGCCCTGGCCTCGCGGCACTCCGGCAGGAGCTGGAGGGCGCGCTCGAAGCTCTCGCGCGCGCGCTCGAAGAAGCGCGTGGTGAGGTACTGGTAGCCGCGGGACACCTGCTCCATGGCCTGGTGGCGGGGCGAGGGCGACACCCGGGTGGCGCGGGCGAACAGCTCGAGTGCCCGGGCGTAGTCGGCGGACTCCAGGGCCAGCATGCCGAGCTTGTAGAGCTGGAGCGCCGCGGCGGCGGGCAGGGGTCCGCCGCGCGCGGGAGGCGCCGCCGCCGGCTTCGGCTCGGGGATGGGCTGTATTGGAGTGATAGGCGTTATCGGAGTGGTGGGGGTACGGGGCGGGGCTTCGGGGGCCGGCTTCGCGTGGGCCATCCGTTCGCTCCACTCGCGCCGCTTGTCCGGCTGGGAGAGCACCTCGAAGGCCTTCTTGGCGCTCAAGAAGATTTCCAGGGCCTGGGCCTTCTCCTCCGGGGACTTCATGCGGAGCCGGTCCGGGTGCGAGCGCCCGGCGATGGCCAGGAAGGCCTTGCGGATGGCGGGCAGGTCCTCCGTGCCGCGCAGGCCGAGCACCTCGAAGGGATTCTTGTCGTGGAAGGGGGACGGGTCCTGGGGGGACATGGGCGCATCCTCCTTTCAGGGCGAGGTGGCGGTGGGAGGGCGCAGAGTAGCCTCGGCCTTGCGGCCGGTGGAGGGCTCTCTCGCGGTGACCTGGAGGATTCCGTCCGCGTCGATGGTGAAGTCCACGGCCACCCGCACCGCGCCAGCCGCCGCGGGGGTGAGCCCCGCCAGTTGCAGCTCTCCGAGGTAGCGGTTGCCGTCCACGGTGGGTGACTCGCCCTGGTACACCTCGATGTCCACGTGCGTCTGTTGGTCGAAGGTGGTGGCGAACACCTTCGTCTCGCGGGTGGGGATGGTGGTGTTGCGGGGGATGAGGACGCTGAAGCGGCCGCCCTCGGTGCGGATGCCCAGGCTGCGCGAGAGCACGTCCAGCAGCAGCACCCTGGGCGTCTCGGGGGAGATGCCGGCGACGATGTCCGCCTCGAGCGCGGCGCCGATGGCCACGGCCTCGTCGGGGTTGACGGAGCGCTCGCCGGGGTGGCCGAGGTACGCCTCCGCGCGCGCGCGCACCGAGGGCATGCGCGTCATGCCGCCCACGAGGATGACGCGGTGGATGTCCTCGACGGTGAGGCCCGCGTCCTCGAGCGCCTGCTCGCACGGGGCGCGCAGCCGCTCCAGCTCCCGGGCCACCAGGTTCTCCAGGAGCGTGCGCGAGAAGGAGGGGATGGACAGGTGCAGCGGCCCCTCGGGGAGGGCCACGAGGTAGGCCAGGTCGATGGACGTCACGTCCCTCTCGGAGAGGGTGCGCTTGGTGGACTCGGCGGCCTCCTTCAGGCGCCAGAGGGCCTCGGGGTTGCCGGTGAGATCCATCCCGGTCTGCTTGAGGAAGATGCGGCGCAGGGCCTCCACCACGAGCTCGTCGAAGTTGTCGCCGCCGAGGAAGTTGTCCCCGCAGGTGGCGAGCACCTGCACCACCTCTTCCTCCACGTGAAGGAGGGAGATGTCGAAGGTGCCGCCGCCCAGGTCGAACACGGCGATGTTCTCCGGGCGCGACTCGTCGAAGCGGCAGGCGAGCATGGCGGCGGTGGGCTCGTTGAGGAGCCGGTGCACGGTGAGCCCGGCGCGCTGGCCGGCGAGCTTCGTCTCCTGGCGCTGCACCTCGTCGAAGTAGGCGGGCACGGTGATGACGGCGCCCTCCACGCCCTGGCCGAGCTGGGCCTCGGCGCTCTCCTTGAGGTAGCGCAGCACGTGGCTGGACACCTCGGCGGGGGTCATCACCTGGCCGTGCACGCGCACCGCGGCGTTGCCGGAGGGATCGGCGACCACCTCGTAGGGCAGCAGCTTCATGAGCCGCTGCACGGCGGGGTCCGAGAAGCGCCGGCCGATGAGGCGCTTCACGCCGTAGACGGTGTCGCGCGGGTGGAGCACGGCCTGACGGCGCGCCGCGCTGCCCACCGTCACGCGGCCCGAGGCATCGAAGCCGACGAAGGACGGGGTGGTGCGTTCGCCCTCGCGGTTGGGCAGTACGCGGGCCTGTCCCGTGGCCGCGTCGACCATGGCCATGCAGCTATTGGTCGTGCCCAGGTCGATTCCGAGAACGATTCCCATACCTCCCGTCCCCCCCTGGCGGTGTCTCAGGCCTCCGCCAGGAGCCCTACCTCGGTGAAGAGCAGCGCCACGCGGCGCAGGGCTACTTCATCCTCCGGACGCTTGAGTTCCGCAAGGGCGGCGCTCAGGGTATTTCCCGGCTTGTTGAGCAATGAGGCGGTGCGCAGCTCGGAGGCCGAGAGCGCCAGGTCGCTGGCGGCCACGGGGGCGTCCAGGTTGCGGTAGAGCGGCTTGTGGCGCAGTGCTTCCTGCTCGCGCACCAGGCGCTCCAGCGGGTAGTGCGCGCGCAGGCCCTCGTTGAGCAGCGCCAGTCCGCCCAGCCGCTCCTCGGTTCCGTCGTTGATGGGCGTCTCGTGCTCGAAGAAGGCGTAGCGGCCGGCCGTCCAGCCCAGCAGGCCGAGCGCCACGGTGCGCCGGTGCTCGAGCGTCCACTCCGCCAGCTCCGACGGTGAGAGGACCCGGGACATGAGCAGTGCGTCCATCAGCCGGCCGGAGAAGGGGCGCGTGTTCTCCACCGCCCGCTGCCACTGCTCCAGGGACAGCTTCCCGGTGTTGAGCAGGAAGGGGCCGAAGCGGTCCGCGGCCAGGCTCGAGCGCACCGCGATGATCTGCCCCGCCTTGAGGAAGAGCTCCTTGTGGGTGCGGTTGTGCTCGAAGTGGAGCCGGCCGGTGGCCCGGGCCAGCATCAGCCGGGCCATGACGCGCAGGGGAGGGACCAGCGCCAGGTTGCCGGCGTAGCGGGGCGGGGAGGCCGTCTTGCGGCGGGCCTCGAGGCGCTCGCGGGCCGAGGCCGCCGCGGCGCTGAAGCGGGGGAAGGCCGAGGGGTTCAGGAAGGGCCCGCCGGACTGGGACACCTGCGCCTCGGGCGACAGCTTCCCGGAGGCGAAGAGGAGCTGCACGTCGTCCTCGCCCAGCTTCATGAGGTAGAGGCCGCCTCCCGGCTCGCGCACCGTGAAGGTGGGGGCCGTGGGCTGGGCGGGCGGCGGTTGCTCCAGCAGCTCCGCGGGGATGGGAGGCTGCACGGGAGGCGCGCGCACCTCCGGCTCGTAGTAGGTGGCCATCAGCGCGGCCAGGTCGCGTTGGGACACGCGCAGGCCGGCGGACAGCAGGAACTCGTCGAGCGCGTCGAGCACGTCGGCGGCCGTCTGGAAGCGCTCGTCCGGGTTGGCGAGCATGCACCGGTTGACCACCGCGCACAGCGGCTCCGGCACGAAGGGGGCGGCATCCTGCAGCCGCAATGGCACGGCCTTGAGCGCCACCGTCTGCTTGAGGATGTCCATCATCGTGCTGCCCTTGAAGGCGTGCCTGCGGGCCAGCATCTCGTACAGGGTGATGCCGAGCGCGAAGATGTCGCCGCGCCCATCCGCCTTCTTCCGGGAGAGCTGCTCGGGGGGGATGTAGCCCGGCTTGCCGCGCACGTTGTTGCCGGTATCGGTGTTGCCCACCAGTGCCACGCCGAAGTCCAGCAGCTTCACCTCTCCCTCGAAGGAGAGGATGATGTTGGTGGGGTTGACGTCGCGGTGCACCAGGTGGAGGGGCTCGCCCGCGGCCGAGCGCGCACGGTGGGCGTAGTCCAGCCCCTTGAGCACCTCCATGGCGATGTAGCAGGCGATGTGGACGGGCAGGCCCTTGCCCTTCGTCCCCACGCGCCGCATCAGATCGTGCAGGTCGCGGCCGTGGATGAACTCCATAGCGATGAAGTACTCGCCGCGGTGCTCTCCGAAGTCGAAGATCTGGGCGATGTTCATGTGCTGGAGGAGCGCCGACAGCCGCGCCTCCTCGATGAACATCCTCACCGCCGCCTCCTGCTGGATGGCCTCCGGCAGCACGCGCTTGAGGACGACCGGCTTGGCGAAGCCGTTGGCCCCGAGCGCGATGCCCCGGTAGATGTCCGCCATGCCGCCGCGTCCGAGGTGGCTGAGCAGGACATAACGGCCGAAGCGGGCCGGCAGTGTGAGTTGCCCGGACGGCGTGCTCATTTCTTACCGGGTCCGCCGAGGAGTGGATTCTCCTCGACGAGCATCTCGTTGAACATGTCCTCGCTGATGACGAGGGTGCCGGGCCGGGAGGGTGGAAGCCGGGGCGGGAGGGGACCCGGGATGGGCGCGGGCGTCTTGGCCGGACCCGAGGGCGCTCGCGTGCTCGCCTTGGGCATGGGGGCCTTGGCCGCCACGGTGGACACCACGGGCACGGGCGGTACGGACGGCACGGGGGGCGGCATCGCCGGTGGGGGCGCCTCCAGCGCGTCGAGCGGGCCGAGCAGGACCTCCATGCTCGGAACCTTGCGCTCTGGCACCGGGGTGATCGCCGGCACGGGGGGCCGGCTCACGGGAGTCTCCGAGCCCAGCGTCTCCCCCTGGCCGTTGGCCAGCTGCAGCGTGTTGTTGCCGAAGGGAATCTCCGGCGTCTTGTCGACCGGTCGGCTCACGGGCCTGGCCGGGGCCACCCTGGGCGGGGGCGGGGCGACGTTGATGGGCGGTGGCACCGGCTTGGGCGCGGTGGGCGAGGACGGGGCGGAGGTGGCCGTGTCCCCCGTGAGCAGGACGATCATCCTGCGCAGATCCTCGATGGTGTGCTCCTTGGCCTCGAGCGTCTGCTCCCGGGTGGTGAGGTTCTTCTCGAGCTCGGCCACGCGCAGGGCGAGCCGCTCCCGCTCGGCGCGCAGCCTGGGCAGGACCTCGGCCTCGGCGCGCAGCCGCCGCAGCTCCTCCTGCAGTGCCGACGAAGGACCCGTGGCCGTCTCCTGTCCGCCCTGGGCGCGCACCTGCTCGCGCAGGGTGTTGAGCTCCTGGAGCCACAGCCGCTTCTCCTCGCGGGTGATGGCCTCCTGCTCGCGCAGCTCCGCTTCCCGCCGCGCGAGCCCGCTCTGGAACTGCTCGCTCAGCCCACCGAGCCCGGAGATGAGCTCCTTGAGTCCGCGGCCGGCCCGTTCCAGACGTTTGACGAGCTGGCCCTGCTCCTCGATGCGCTCGATCAGCCGGGGCAACACGTTCAGGAGCGTCTCGCGGGCGCCCGTCTTGCGCAGCTCATCGCGTTGCGTCTCCAGACGGCCGAGCTCCTGGGTCGCCTGGCGCAGCAGGGGGAGCACCAGCTCGGCGATGCCCTCTGCCTGACGTCCCAGCTCGATGCAGCCCTGCCGTGCCGCCTGGAGGTCCGCCGAGGAGCCCATCGACGGCTCCATGCTGGTTGCGTTCCTCATCGCGCTTCCTCCACTCCCTCCTCGGATGCGTACCGTCGCCGAACCGCGCGTCCGCGCCATGATACCCCACCGCCCCGTGCCGGGCTTGCATGGGGTGGCGAGCCTGGTCGTCAGCGCACCAGCCTGCTGGATTGCCTTCATTTCCCCTGCAAATGGGTCGCGGGCGCTCCAGGCGGGCGTGCCGGGGCCGCGCGCGGCAGGGCGGGGAAGGGCTCGAAGCCCTCCAGCGCGAGCTGTCCGAGGCTCATGCTCGCCTCCGGCAGCCGCTCGATGTCCTCGGCGAACCAGGGCGTCTCGACACTGGCGGGGGGCGGCACCGGAGCGGGTACTGAAGCGGGCGCCGGAGGAGTGGGCACCGCCTGGGGTCCGAGCGACTCCGTGTCGATGTCGGATTGCGAGAGGTCGACGGTGAAGGTGTGGACGGGCTGCGGCTCCGCGCGCCGGGGGCCGGAGACCTCCACCATGGGACGGCGGCGAGGGCGTGGCGCCGCTTCCTCCGGGGCCGGGGCGGCAGGCGTGTCGGGAGGCTTCGGAGGATCCAGCGGACGCGCGCTCACCTGCAGGGCGGCACCACATCCCGCGCAACGGATGACCTGCGTCCCGGGACCCACGAGCGGCACCACCGTCCCACAACGTGGGCACTGGGGGCGGGGAGCCGTGGCGGGTGAGGGAGCCTCTGCGGTCATGCGCTCGTCGAGCTTCGAGGAACGCCGCCGTGGCATCCACGCGTGCTGGGCTTGGCGTTACACCATGGCCGTATCATTTCGCAAGCGGACTCCTCGGTCAATGCGCCCCCGGGACGGTGTGACACGGGCGGAGGGCGGGCGAGGGGACATTCTCATCCGGGGTAAAGCCGATAAGGTTTGGACGTGGGCGACAGGAGGTGGAGACTTCCGGTGTTCGCCTGCTTCGCCGTTCCGGATGCCCTGAGGTGCCCTCATGTCGTACTCGCAGCTGCTGGCCCATATCCCCATGTTCGAGCACCTCGCGAACGAGGAACTGGAGACCCTATCGGGATTGCTGCAACAACGGCCCTATAAAAAAGGTGAGATCATCTTCCACCAGGGCGATGTGGGCACGGCGCTCTTCATCGTCCGCAGGGGAGAGGTGGCCATCCGCCTGAGCTCGTCGGAGGGCAAGGAGGTCATCCTGGCGCTGCTGGGTCGTGGGGAATCCTTCGGGGAGCTGGCGCTGCTGGACGGGGAGCCGCGCTCGACGGACGCCGTGGCGCGCGAGGAGACCCACCTGCTGATCCTGCATCAGAATGATTTCCGGCGCTTCCTGAGCGAGCGCCCGCAGGTGGCCATGGGGCTGCTGGCGGTGCTCAGCCGCATGGTGCGGCGCGTCACCCAGCTGGTGCATGACGCGGCCTTCCTGGATGCGCGGGCGAGGCTGGCGCGGGTGCTGTTGGACCTGGCCGAGAGGCAGGGCCAGCCCGCTCCCAATGGCGGAATCGTCATCCCCAAAATCACCCAGGCGGAGCTGGCCAGCCTGTGCGGGGTGACGCGCGAGAGCGTCAACAAGTGGCTGCGCTACTACGCCCGCGCGGGAGTGATCTCGTATGAGAACGGGCAGATCACCATCCTGGACATCGAGCGCCTGCGCCGCGACGTGGACTGACGCGAAGCAGGGCGGGGAGAAAACATGGGTGGAGGCCGCGCCCCCCAGCGCGGCCCCCTGGCCCCTTGGGACATGAGACAAGACCACGCCCCCCCGGCGTGACCGTGTTTCCCGGACCCGTGTCGAAGGCCACACCCCCCAGCGTGGCCTCCACATACCGTCCCGAGGCGGAGCGGGGCGGAGTCCCCCCCTGCGAGGTCTTCTTGCCGGCCAGTCCCCCCTCGAGACATGGTCTGCGGCAACCTCGCACCGGCATCACTCCGCTCGCACCTCGGGCGCGGCGTTCGGGTTCAACGGGAAGCGAGTCCCTGTTCCCAAGATGAAGTGATACCGCTACGGCCCTCCGGGGGCTGTGAATCGACTCACCCCGGGGGTGTGAAGCCGTTCACAGACACCACCGACGCTTCCGTGCATGCGCGCGGAGGCCGGCGGCTCGTGAGGCGTCCCGGCTCTCGTCCGTAGGCCTCCTCCATACACCAGAGTCAGGTGCGGTTTCCAGTCCTGGGGAGGCTGGAGGACTGCTCCATCTTCGGGTGGAATCCAGTGTTGGATAGCTGATCCGGGATTCCGGGAGTGAGACCAGAAGATGACAGTGCGCGCCAGGATCTTGGTCTTCGCTGCGGTGGCGGTGGGGCTCGTCGCGCTGCTGGGAGGGACGCTCTTCGCCCTGGCGAGCCGCGGACAAGGGGGGCTGGAGCGGTTGCTCGCCATCCAGGAGCAGACGGAGTTCTACGGCCGGGTGACGGACGACGCGCTCGGGTTCCTGCATGCGCTGCTCCAGGCGCATGGGACGGGAGGTGATACCCGGGGACTGCTCGCGGAGCAGGAGACGCTTGCCCAGGTGGGCTACTCGCGCCTGCGGGCGTTGGTGCGGCAGGAGCACCTGGCGGGCTCCGAGGCGGAGGAGCTCCTGCGCATCGAGCAGCTCGAGCGGGCGCACCTGCACTGGTTGCGGAGCAGCGAGGCGCGCGTGAGGGAGGCCCCGGCGGGGTCGGAGGCCACGCTGCTGCACGAGGCGCTCTCCGACTTCCGCGAGCAGGTGGTTCCGAGCCTGGAGAAGGCCTGGGCGCTGGAGCGCACGGATCTGGATGCACACAAGCTCTACGGTCAGCGGACGCTCCAATGGGGCCAGCTGCTCGGGCTGTTCGCCCCGTTCGTGGCCCTGACGCTCGTGTTCTCGCTGGCGATCCTCATCTACCTGAACATCCGCCGCGCGCTTCGGACGCTGCTGCGTGGCGCGGAGCGCATCGGCGCGGGTGATCTCCACAGCGAGCTGCCGGTGAACGGGGACATCGACGAGTACGACCTGATGGCGCAGGCCATCAACCGGATGGCCGCCCAGCTCCGGGACTCCGTGCGGGAGCGGGAGCGGCTCGCCAAGGCGGAGGCGGAGGCCTCGGAGCGGGAGATGCGCCGCTACAACGCCCTGCTGGAGGAGACGGTGCACCAGCGCACCGCCCAGCTGGAGGAGGCCAATGTCCGGCTCACCGACAGCGTGAAGCAGCTCCAGTCCGCCCAGGCCCAGCTCCTCTTCACCGACCGGCTGGCCACTATCGGTCAGCTCGCGGCGGGCGTGGGCCACGAAATCAACAACCCGCTCACCTTCATCCTCAGCAACCTCAACTATGCCCAGCAGGTGGTGACGGAGTTGGAAGCGGCGCCCACGGCGGAGCGCCGGGAGTTGTTGGAGGCACTCGCCGAGGCCCGCGAGGGGGCCGAGCGCGTGCGCCTCATCGTGAGGGATCTCAAGATGCTGTCCCACCCGGATGACCGGGAGAGCGGCCCGGTGGACCTGGTGAAGGTGGTGCGCAGCGCGGCGAAGATGGCGGCGCACGAGATTCGCGACCGCGCGCGGTTGGTGCAGCAGGTGGAGAACGTGCCGCCGGTCCACGGCAACAGCGCCCGCTTGTGCCAGGTGTTCCTCAACCTGCTCATCAACGCGGCGCACGCCATCACGCCGGGTCAGGTGGAGCGCAACGAAATCCAGCTCGTCGCTCGCGTGGACGACAGCCAGCGGGTCACCGTGGAGGTGCGCGACACGGGCTGCGGCATCCCCGAGGACAAGCTGGAGCGCGTCTTCGAGCCGTTCTTCACCACCAAGCCCGTGGGCGAGGGCAGCGGGCTGGGGCTCTCGGTGTGCCAGAGCATCATCTCCGCGTACGGCGGGAAGATCTCCGTCGAGAGCGAGGCGGGCCGGGGCACCACCTTCCGCGTGAGCCTGCCGGTGCATGGCGGCGAGGCCCGCGCGTGAGGGGTGCCCGGCCCTTCCGGGTTCATCGCTGGCGACTCACCAGGTGGCGCCGAGGTTGAGCGTGCCCGTGTAGCTGCCTCCCGCGCTGAAGGTCTCGTCCCCGGGCAGGTCGACGTCCGCCGGGGGCACCGCGGCGAACTCCTGATCGAAGAGGAGGTTGTAGTTGACGCGCGCGTCCGCCGTGAAGTCGCCGATGTACAGGCGGAGCCCCGCGCCCACCGGCACGAGACCCACGTTGTCATCCTGGAAGCCCGGCGCCGCGTTGCGCACGTTGTAGTTGCTCACGCCGAGCCCCGCGAGGACATAGGGCTGCAAGGGGGCGGCGGTGAGACCCACCGTGGCCACCGCCTGCGCTCCGTTGCGCAACACGTCCGGGCCATTCCCCGTGAGCGGCAGTTGTGTATCGAAGTTGTTCGCGGCGCCCGAGTAGCCCAGCTCGAGGCCCACCACCTTGGTGGGCTTGAGCACCAGCGTGGCCCCATAAGCGAGACCGGGGTTGATGTCCTGCCCGAGTGCGTAGGTATAGCCCTCCACGCCGCCACCGATCAGCACGGACAGTCCACGCATGTCCGCGTTGGCCTCCTGGCGATCCTGCGCCATGGCGCTTCCAGCCCAGAGAGACAGCACCGCCACACCCGCCACCAGCTTCTTCGTCATTCATTCCTCCTTTGGGACTGAGGAAAGCTGGAGGGTGCTGGGGCCGCGTGCCACCAGCGGGCAGGGGAACGGGCGGTGGGCCGCTCTTCCCTTCAGCACGGGGGCCGGCCGCCCGCGTAGGGCGCGAGCACCCCGTACAGCGTGGCCATCACCGGCGTGGGCACTCCGGCCGCCCGGCCCCGACGCACCACCGAGCCCATCAGGGCCTCGACCTCCAGCCGCTTGCCCTGCTCCAGGTCCACCAGCAGCGACGCGCGCGTCTGCGGAGGCAGGCCCTGCAACTCCCGGACGAGTGACTCCGGGTTGCGGGTGACGGTCACTCCCTCCGCTGCGGCGACCCGGATGATCTCCGATGCCGCCGCCATATAGGTGTCGAGCGCGGGCTGGCACGTCCGCAGTGGGCCGATGGGCAGGCGGGTGGAGCCGGTGAGCCCGGCGAAGGGCGCCAGGAAGACGAGCTTGTCCCAGAGCGACACGCGCGCGTCCGGCACCGCGTCCGTGTGGATGCCCGCACCGGCGAGTGTGTCGCGCAGGGCGCCCACGCGCGGGGAGAGGCGGGTGGTGTCTCCGAAGAACTCACCGAACGTGATGCGATGGTGCATCCCGGTCTGGGTGAGCACTCCGGGCGCGGTGATGGCCACGGAGATGTAGGCCGAGCCGCCCAGCACTGCCTCCCGGCCCACGGCGGAGGCCACCTCGTCGGGGCTGTCCACGCCGTTCTGCAGGGTGAGCACCACCGTCCTGTCCCCGCCCGCCATCAGCGTCTTCACCGAGGGGAGTGCTCCGGCGATGTCATACGTCTTCACCGCCAACAACACCACGTCCACCGGACCCACCCGCGCCGGGTCCGACTCCGCGCGCACCGGGACGCGCACGTCTCCGGCCGGGCCGCGGATCTCCAGCCCCCGCTGGCGCAGTGCCTCCAGGTGCGCACCCCTCGCGAGGAAGGTGACCTCTTGGCCCGCCTGGACCAGCTTCGCACCGAAATAACCGCCGACGGCTCCGGAACCCACGATGGCGAATCGCATGGGCGCGGAGCATAGGGCCTGGTCCCTCCTCGTCCCAGCGCGACCCGCTCTCGCCGTGCTCAACCCGGGACCCTCGATACCCTCACCCCGTCCCTCTCCCACGGGGAGAGGGTTACATCACCGCCACGGGCATACGGCGGCGGCCGAAGTCTCCAGGGCTCGTGTCGAAGTGGCCCGGCACCTTCGCCCCGCAGTCCGGGCACTGGCCCTCTCGTGTGAGCCGGTACGTGAGGAGCTGGTGCCAGTCCCGCACGATGAGCGCCTTGCCGCAGTCCGGGCACAATGTCGTCTCGCCCGCCGGGTCGTGCGTGTTGCCCGTGTACACGTACCGCAGCCCCGCCTTGCGCGCGATCTCCCTCGCCCTCCTCAGTGTCGCCGGTGGTGTTGGCGGAATGTCCCGCAGCTTGTAGTCCGGATGGAACGCCGTGAAGTGCAGCGGCACGTCCGGCCCGAGGTGCTTCATCAGCCACTCGCTCATCGCCCCCACTTCCGCGTCCGAGTCGTTCTTCCCCGGAATCAGCAGTGTGGTGATCTCCAGCCACACCTTCGTCTCATGGTGGAGGTACTCGAGCGTCTCCAACACCGGCTTCAGGTTCGCGGCCGTGAGCTGGAAGTAGAAGTCCTCGGTGAAGGCCTTCAGGTCCACGTTCGCCGCGTCCATCTTCGCGTAGAAGTCCCGGCGCGGCTCGGCGTGCATGTAGCCCGCCGTCACCGCCACCGTCTGGATGCCTCGTGCATGGCACGCGTCCGCGACGTCCATCGCGTACTCGGCGAAGATGACCGGGTCGTTGTACGTGAAGGCCACGCTCCGGCAGCCGTACGCCTCCGCCGCCCGGGCGATGGCCTCGGGGGTCGCCTCGTCGGTGAGCCGATCCATCTCCCTCGACTTGGAGATGTCCCAGTTCTGGCAGAAGCGGCACGCCAGGTTGCACCCGGCCGTCCCGAAGGACAGCACGCTGCTTCCCGGATGGAAGTGCACCAGCGGCTTCTTCTCGATGGGGTCCACACAGAACCCCGACGAGCGCCCGTGCGTCGTCAGCACCATCTGGTCGCCCGTGCGCTGCCGCACGAAACACATTCCCCGCTGGCCTTCGTGCAGCTTGCAGTCGCGAGGACACAGGTCGCACTGGATGCGCCCGTCCTCCAGCGCATGCCACCAGCGCGCGGGGTATTCGCTCTCTTGCATGTCTCCCTCCCCGTGGAGCGGGTGTATCCCGCCGTCCAACAGAAGAGGAAACACGTGGGGAAGCGGGCAGACGTCCCGCCTCCGACCGCTTCCCCGAGGCCGGGCCGCCGGGCGGACGGGTTTCCCCTCCCGGCTTCTCCCGTCCTCCCGGCCCCGCGTGGCCTACGGCTGCACCGTCGTCTGCTCCCAGGTGCGGTTGCGCAGCGCGTCCTCGATGAAGGCCAGGTGCCGCTGCTCGTCCGAGAAGTTGCGCTCGATGATGACGCGGGCCTCGGGGCTCCAGTCCTCGTCCAACGCCATGCGGTAGGTGCGGTTGGTGAGCACCTCGTTGCCCCTCATCGCCTGGAGCGCGGCCTCGGTCCCCATCATCGACGTGATCGCCGTGAAGCCCTTGAGGACGACGCCCTTGACGTCCGGCGCCTTCCGGGGCGTTCCTCCCAGCGTCTCCACCACCCGCGACAACTCCTGGATGTGGCGCTCATGGTCCTGCTGGAACCCCCGCAGGCTCATCCGCAGGGGCTCCACATCGATGCGATCGATGGCCGCCGCGTAGGCCCCCACCGCGTCGTAGTCGAGCGCGATCAGGTCATTGAGCCGCTCGATCATCCTGTTCAGATCCATCGCCGCCATACCGTCCTCCTTCGGTTCCGCGCGGGAATTCCCGCGCCGCCGAAAGCTGGTCAGGGGCGCCAGGGGTCTCAAGCTGTATCAGCGGACATTTCCCGGTTCCCCGGAGGATCGGCCGGACAGCGAGCGGGGAGACGCAACCGCTCCCGGGTGAACGCTCCTCCTCCTCTCAAGACAATGGCCTCGCTTCGCCCCGCGTGCACTCCGGGTATGGGCTCCACGTGGGTGGAAACTTTCCGACGCGGCTCGCGATAATACCCCCCATCATGAAGATCCAACGCCCGGGAATCCCCGCTCCCCGGACCCCGACCGCCCGGACGGACTCCCCGGTCACCCCCCCGAAGAACACGGTCCGCTCGCCGGCCACGGCCACTCCGTCGGCCCCGGCCCGCTCCGCCGATACCTTCGAGACCACCACCCGCGCCACGGCCAGGGCGGTCTCCCCGGGCCGGAGCAACGCCGCCCGGAACCTCCCCGCCGAGATTCCCACCGGCACCAAGGACTACTACCGCAAGCGCTACGACGACTTCGTGCGCCGCAACCCGGGGATGACCCCGCCCTCCTATTACCTGGAGTACGGGCAGAAGTACTGTGACCGCTTCTCCAGCCTCGGGCCCAAGGACCTGACCCCCGAGGGCCTCGCGTGGCGCGATCGCACGCTCAAGGCGCTGCAGGACGCCATCGAGACCAAACGCATGGAGGACCCGGTGGGCTTCGCCCAGCTCGAGCGCGACCCCGAGGCCTTCAAGAAGTTCGCCTACGACTCGCACCCGGATGCCTACGTGCAGTCCGGCCTCTACGAGCTGCCGGCGCAGGACTTGATGAAGATCGGCACCACGCCGGACCTCAAGGACCTGTTCACCAAGGACGGCCTGCGGCAGATCGCCGTGGCGCTCGGCAAGATGGACGCGGGGGACGTGGTGAGCGTGGCCAGGGAGTCGGCCAGGGAACTGTGGAAGGACCTCAAACACTCGTTCCCCCCTCTCTTCTAGGGCGGCTACACCTGTCGCTTCCCAGGTCGCGGGCGGGCTGGCATCTTCCCCCCCGCATTCGACATCCCGAGGTTGACGCGTGCCGGAGAAAGACTGGGAGAGGCTGGGAGAGCTGTCCGAGGGTTTGAAGGTCGGAGTGGTGGCCGCGAGCCCCGAGGGCTTCGGGCTCATCGGCGCGGCTTCGGAGCCGCCCGGTGGTGTCGGCCTCCTGGAGCGGATGAAGGCCCGCCGAGCCCAGGTGTACCGCGTCGCCGCCGGAGCCGTGACGAGGACCTGGGAAGGACCCGGCTGGATCCAGGCCATGGACTGCCACGGGGCGGTGGGCGTGGCCATCGGCGCCACGTTGAAGCCCTCGGGCTCGGGCTCGGACTACCACCTGCTGGTATCGCCGGACGGTGGCCGCGAGTGGCAGACGCGCGGGCCGGTGGACGCGCCGAGCCTCGGTCAGGTGCTGGCCGTGAGCGAGCAGGAGATCTGGGTGCTGGGCGCCTGGTTTCTCGGGCGCACCGCGGACGGTGGCGCCACGTGGACGGAGCTGGAGCTGGAGGGCGAGCGCAACCCCCATACCGAGCGGCTGCGGCGGGTGGAGGGCGGCGTGGCCCTGCTGGGCAAGGGGCTCTCCGTCAGTACGGACGGGGGTGCCACGTGGCGGCAGGTGGACGTGGGCGCGGCGCGCGTGGTGGATGTGGACGGGGCCTTCGTGGCCGCCATGGTGCAGGGACAGGCCCGGGTGGGCGAGCGCCAGGGCTCCGAGGTGCGCTGGCTGGAGCCGCTGCCGGCGGGCCGTGAGCCGCTGCGCCTCGTGGCCTCCGAGGGCGTGCTGCGCCTGCTCACCCGTGGTGCGGACCCTTCCAAGGGGGCGGACCCGGCGCTCCACGTGAGCGAGGACGGCGGGCAGACGTGGTCCAGCCACTCGCTACCGCTCGGGCCTCAGGTGGACATCGCCGGCCACGAGTGGGGCCTCGGCGTGGACATCCGCGGCGGCGTCTACGGCCGCGTGGGGTAGGCGGGTCCCCGGAGCGCGGCAAAAGAACGGGTGCTGGCGTACCTGATCGCAAACCAGGTGGTTTGCCTGACGGGGCAGGGCCCCACTGCATGCCTGCCAAGACCGCACTGGATGGTTCCAAACGGCCGTCCAAGCGGCCGTCCACACCCAGCACACACCTCCCAACTACCAAGGACCTACTAACTAGGACCAACTTAGTAGCAGTCGCTCTTGGCGGCTGCACTGCCCAGAAGCACCATCCTGCTACTAATAGTTACTAAATTAGTAGTTCGGAGGTTCCGTGCGGATTCCCTCGACCCCTCCTGACCCCGACGCGGTCCTAGATGCCATCCTCAAGGGTGGGGGAGAACTCTTGCGTTTGTTCTCGAGGGGAATAAAGCCGGAGGTCGAGGGGCAGTACCTTCATTGGGACGAGCTTCGACGGCGCCCTCCTCCAGAGGGACTGACACACGAGGAGTGGTGGGCCGGTGTCTGCCTGGCCCGGAATGTCGTCAGGACCGAGTTGCCTCTCACTGACAACACAGGGCGCAAGTTCCATTTCGCGCGGACCGATGGACTCCTCCTCGCATTGCATCAAATCGACCGCGATATGGATGGACGGCTCGAGGTGGTTGACCCGCGGTTGGCCAACAAGGAGGTTCGAGACCGTTACATCATCCGCTCTCTCATGGAGGAGGCGATTACCTCCAGCCAACTGGAGGGTGCTTCGACGACTCGCAGCGTCGCCAAGGACATGCTCCTCCAGGGGCGGAGACCGCGAACAAAAGATGAGCGGATGATCTTCAACAACTTCCATGCGATGGAGTTGCTTCGCAGGAAGGCGCAGGAGCCCCTCTCCGCGGCTTTCCTGCTCGAGCTGCACGAGGTCATCACCGAAGGCACCCTGGAGCCTGGTGATGAGGGACGGCTGCGGCGTCCAGAAGAGCCCGTCACGGTGCACGACATCAGCGATGGAAAGGTCCTCCACGTTCCCCCAGACGCGCGCGAGCTTCCTTCGCGAATCGAAGCGCTCTGCGCCTTCGCGAATGAGAGCGCCGGAGATGCCTTCGTCCACCCGGTCGTTCGCGCGATCGTGCTCCACTTCGCGCTCGCCTATGACCATCCCTTCGTCGATGGCAATGGCCGTACCGCGCGTGCGCTCTTCTATTGGAGCATGATCCGGCAAGGCTACTGGATCGCGGAGTTCCTTTCGATCTCCCGGATCATCCAGAAAGCACCTGCTCAGTACGGGCGCGCATTCCTGTACACCGAGACAGATAGAAGCGACCTCACCTACTTCCTCCTGCACCAACTGGAGGTCATCCGACGGGCAACGGAGGATCTCCACGCGTATCTCGACCGCAAGAGTAAGGAACTACAGGAGGTGGATGTACTCCTGCGGGCGGGCAAGAACCTCAATCATCGCCAGCGGGCGCTCCTGGCTCATGCGCTTCGCCACCCGGGAACGCAGTACGCCATCGAGCCCTACCGTCGCGAGCACGGCGTCGTCTACCAGACCGCACGCCAGGACCTGCTCGATTTGGAGAAGGCGGGCTACTTGCGGAGGACGCAAATAGGGCGAGCCTTCTATTTCCGCCCTGTCCCAGACCTCGAGCGACGGTTGAGGGACGAGACTCCCTGACTCCGTTGCTCGACTTCTGCCCCTCTCCCGGAGAGGAGAGGGGGCTGGGGTGGGGGGAACGTCAGGAACTACAGCTGCACCTGCTCGCGATCCGGGTAGGTGATGTAGCCATGGCCCGCGTCCACCAGCTTCTTCAGCAGCCGGTCCATGCCGTTGGAGCGTGAGAAGGCCATCTCGTTCTTCGTCACGCCCACCAGCGTGAGCAGCTGCACCTTGCCCGATTCGAGCTGGAAGTGCGTGGGGCGCGAGGGGTCCGTCACGAAGACGAAGCCGTTGAGCTTCGACTCACCGCCCGTCAGCGTGCCCTCCACCGGGTAGCGGTGGCCCATGGCGAAGGCCCGCATGCACACCAGGTTGTAGGCCATCATGTCCAGCAGCCGGAGCACCGGCCACTGCGCCTCCTCGGGCGTGTGGATGACCATCTCGTAGCCCAGGCCGCTCGGCTCGTTCGAGTCGAACTCCTGTCCCGGGGCCAACGTGATGGGGTTGGACAGCCCGCTCGTCACATACGTCCAGTAGGGGTACTCGGGGCTCGGCGGCGCCACGCGCACGCCCATGCCTCCCCAGTTGGGATCCAACTCCTTCACCTCGGCCAGATCACTCTCCAGCCAGGCCTCCAACGCACCGCTCTGCTCCAGCGTGTAGACCTCTTCGCTGATGGCCCCGAAGAGCTTGGGGTACTCCACCTCGTCCCGATCCGCCCAGCAGTCCTCGTACCACTGGCAGAAGGCCTCGTCCGTCTCAGGCGCTTTCATAGCGAAGGGACTTTAAGGGTTGTTTCCTCGCGATTCACTTTCCATTCGCAGGGAACGTCAGGTCCCACGGTGGGTAACCGCCTTCCCACGCCAGTCCGCGCTTTTTCCCACCCCAGGGCAGGCAGGCAGGCATCCCTGTCGCACGGTGTACCCACGATGTGGCCGCCGGTGGACGAAGTGGGTTCCCGCGCGCCCGGTATGGGTCGTGAAGGGGAATGGTGCGACGAGCAGCCAGGGCGCTCGGGTCCACACATGGAGGAGCGACATGCACAGGGGTTGGAAGTTGGCGGCCATGGCCGCGGTGCTGGGAGTTGCGGGGACGGCGCAGGCCCATGAGTTTCGCTGTGAGAAGCGCATCCAGGTGAAGGGCGAGTCGCAGGTACCGGGCTCGGCGCCCCGGGTGACGAAGTTCCCTGCCACGCTGCGCTTCCATTACAAGCTGCGCAATGTCCACCCGACGTCGGAGTCCGTGGCGCAGCACGTGGAGGACCCGCTGCTGGCGCCCTACGGCTTCAGCGCTCCATTCTCCACGCCGATGGCGGTGGAGGTGTTCGGGGCGCGCGATGCCTTCTTCGAGTTGAAGCTGGACACGCCCGAGGCCTGTCATGCGCTGGCGGCCAGCGATGGCCGGGTGGACGAGAACTTCGACAGCGCGTTCCGGGTGAAGTGGAGCCTGGGCGAGACGCAGTGCGCCGCGCGCGTCACCTGCTGCGAGCCCTTCGTGGATTGCGAGATGGCCTGTCCGCCGGATGACCCCGACTGCGTGGAGCCGGCTCCCGTGAAGCCGGACCCCTCGCGCAACGCGGGCTTCTTCAAGGTACACGAGCAGGCGCTCCAGCAGTGCCTCGGAGCGGGGCCTCTCGAGCTCGGCGTGGCGCGGGTGGCGTCGCTGGAGCAGGCGCTGGGCCTGCTGTGGGCCAGCCCCGGCCTGGACCGCAAGGGTGGGGTGCGGAGCGAGGAGGACTCGCGGCGCTTCGAGCTGGCGCGCGAGGCGCTGGTGTCCACCTGCAACGAGCGCCTCTTCGGTGCCAGCGAGAAGAGAGGCCGCGCGCTCGACGAGGCCCTGCGCGCGCTGCGCGGCGGCTCGGGGGACGAGGGACTGGAGCGGCTCGCCACGGAGCTGAGGCGCCACAACGAGGCGGGCTCGCGTGAGCCGCTGCCCGGAGGCTTCGACGCGGGACGGGCCACGCCGGCACATGCCGCCAGCATCGCCGCGGATCCGATGGAGCCTGGCCGCCCGTAGCGCCGTTTCCTTCAAACGCCTTCCAGGAGATTGAACGCCATGAAGAAGCTGATGCTGTCGGTGGTGGGAGCGGCCGTCCTCGTGCTCGCGGGCTGCGGAGGAGAGTCCCGGATGCGGGATGTCTCGGAGCCGGGTCCGGAGCAGCCCGCGGAGGCGCAGGGCCAGCAATACGCGCTGCGCCTCAAGGGGGTGAACAACCCCGGTTATGCCTCGGCGCTCGTGCAGGTGCGCCGCGTCTCCATCACCACGGTGGACGGGCAGGCGCTCCCGGTGCGTCTCAAGTCCCGCTTCCCAATGGACCTCACGCACCCGGAGCAGGCGTACCTGCTCGGGTTCTTCCAGGTGCCCGAGGGAGTGGACCGGGTCCATGTGGAGGTGGAGTTCGACGACTTCGGTGGCTACGAGGAGGCCGCGGGTGGCGGAGTCATCGACACGCGGGTAGCGCCGCTGCGCTTCGAGGCGCCGGTGACGTACCTGATCCAGCGCGGCCACGCGGTGGTGCACCTGGACCTGGAGCAGTCACTGCACGAGCTGGACGAGGCGCGGCTGCTGCTGCCGAGCCTGGACGTGCGCTACTGAGGGGATCGCGGGAGTCCGTTTCGTACCTGCTCCAGACGGTCGAGGATGAAGTCGACCGTCTCGTCGATCGTCAGCCCTGAGTTGTCCACCCAGAGGCCGAGCCGAGGTGTCTCGGCTCGAAAGAGATGGTCGAAGGCTTCAGCGGTCCAGGCTCCGTAGCCTGTCTTGGCGCGGGCCTCGTCGCGTGCGGCGGCGACCGCGGGGGCCGGACAGAGGACGACCACGCCGGGCCGCCAGGCTCGAAGCCGGGTCACCGCCTTCTCGAGGTAGGGGCCGAGAAGAAGATCCTGGTAGACGACCTTGAATCCCTCCTTCGCGTACCCGTCCGCGACAGTGGCCGCGAGCTCATGGCGCAGGGTGAGTTGCCTCAGCGCCTCGGGAGAAGCCTCCGGCGTCATGTCCTCTCGCCCCCCGACGAGCATTCGCCGGAAGATGTCACCGCGCACATGGACGCTCCTCGGCAATCGCTCGGCCAGCGCCTGGGCGATGGTGGATTTTCCCGCCGCCATGATGCCCGTGATGATCAGCACGTCCGGCATCGCCTCGAGGGGTGTGTCGCTCATCTCCAGGAGGATACCCGCCCGGGCGCGGGAATGAATCCGGTAGGCAGGACGAAGAAGGGCAACGGCTTGACTCAGCTGGCTCCCGCTCTCTTATAGTCAAATTTGAGCAATCAAGTTTGAACTCAGGCGGGAGGAATCGATGATTCGACTCTGGAGCAGGAAGACCCGGCTGGAGCGGGAGCTGGATGCGCTGGTGGACGCCCATACGAGGCTCGGCCTCTTCAGTGGCGCGGTGCTGGTGGCCCGGCAGGGGCGGGTCCTGTTGCGCAAGGCCTACGGGCTGGCGAACCACGAGCTCGGACAGCCCATGCGTCCCGAGACGGTCTTCCGCATCGGCTCGGTGGGAAAGTCCTTCACCGCGCTCGCGGTGATGAGGCTCGTCGCGATGGGGCGGCTGGACGTGCACGAGCCGCTCGCCCGCTACCAGCCGGACTTTCCTCGCGCGGAGCGGTTGCTGCTCCACCACCTGTTGTCCAATACCTCGGGACTGCCCGATCACCTGATGCAGGAGGACTCCCGCACCTGGAGCGCCGCGCCGCACGACCTGGAGATGCTGCTGGGCCGCATCCGCCCGCTCACCCCCCTCTTCGAACCGGGGGAACGGATGGCCTACAGCAACGCCAACTGGGCGCTCCTGGCCCGGGTGCTGGAGCGGGTGACGGGTCAGCCCTACGGGCAGGCGTTGCGATCCCTGTTGCTCGAGCCGCTTGGCCTGAAGGCGACGGACCATGAGGTGACGGGACGGCTGATTCCCCACCGCGCCTCGGGTTACCGGCTGGAGGAGGGGGGCGTGCAGAACGCCACCCATATCGATCCCAGCGTAACGGTGGGGGCCGGGAGCCTCGTCTCGACGGTGGATGACCTCTATCGCCTCGATCGGGCCCTGGCGCGCGCGGAGCTGTGGCCTGGCGAGCTGCTTCAGCGGATGTCGTCCACGGTGGCCAGGGTGGAGGACGGTACTGGGTACGGGTATGGCTTCGTCACCGGGGAGCGGTTCGGACAACGCCATGTGGGCCACAGCGGAGGCACGTTTGGCTTCACCTCCTGGTTCTCCCGCTACCCCGAGGCCGACGCGGTGGTCATCGTCCTCTCCAATCTGGAGAACGGCAACGCGACCCGGTTGGACCAGGACTTGTCGGGGCTCCTCTTCGGAGTGACTCCCGAGCTGCCGCGAGCGAGGGCCTCGGTGGAGGTGGCTCCCGGGGTGCTCGCCGAGTACGCGGGAACCTACCGCACGGAGTACATGGGCCGTCCCATGGACTTCCGGGTGAGGCTGGACGCGGGGGCGCTCCACGCGCACCTCCCGCTATTGCCCAGGGCTCGTCTCACGGCCCTGTCGGAGCAGCGCTTCCAGGGCCGGCTCAAGGGGGGCGAGGTGCTCTTCACCTTCCAGCGCGCTGCGGCGGGGGAGGTGTCGGGTGTGGAGATGGATTGGGCGGGGGTGCGCATGGTGGCGCCCCGCGTTGCCTCTTCCCTTTAGAGTGCTGGCCTCCATGCAAAGGCTCCTTCGGGTCCCGCTCCTGCTGTGGTCATCCCTCGGCGTGTTGTTGCTGTGCGGGTGTGGGACGCCCTTTTCCGCCATGCGCGCATGGGAGGGCGCGTCACAGGACGACACCGGCTCGTGCGAGGACCCGGACGCCGATCAGTGCGTCGTGCTGGCGTGCGATGGTGAGGCAGGCGAGTGTGGCGTCTTCAGCTGCGAGGATGTGGAGCCGGAGGCGGTGGCGCGCGCGCCCCTGTCCCATGGTGCGGAGCTGACGAGGGGCGGTCCCTATCGCCCGCTCGTGCGCGATCCGGGCACCTCTCGTAACTGGAGGCGCACGGGACTTCGGGACGGTGCGCGGCCACGGATGACGTTCCACTTCCGCTACCGCGAGGGGTTCCTCCCTGCCTTCCCACGGCTCGAGGGCAAGCTGGTCAAGCATCACTTGTTTCCCCAGGCAGCTGATCTCTCTTCCTGGTTCCGGGAGCAGGGCCTCAACCCTCATGAGTGGACGATGGTCGTTCCGGAGCACGTGCACCTGCGCATCCACAGGAGCGGAGCGCGTGGGGGCTTGTGGAATCGCGCATGGCGCGAGTTCCGGGATGCCAACCTCGAACGCAGGGTGCCGCCAGCGGAACTACTGGCGAAGGCCTTCGAGTTGGCCTACCGCTTCGATATCGTCGGGCCCGTCGTGCCCTACGGCCATGCGCTCGTTTCACCCGGGCCCCAGATGTTCGCTCCGTGAGGACCGGGCGCAGCGAAGAGGACGCCATGAGGTTCTATCGAATCAGGGAGGACGTGGCGCCGCGTTACACGGGCAACCTGAACGCCGCGCACAAATGGGGGCTGCCTGGTAGCGAGCCTTGCCCCATTTGTGGTCTCCACGGAGGCGGTACGGCGGCGCAGTACCCCTGCGTGGACCTCGCGCATCTGCCAGCCGAGGAGCAGAAGAAGCTGTCCGACCCCTGGCCCGTGCCGTACGAGGAGTTCGTTCGGCTGCGCGAGCTGGTGCGCTCATGGGCACCTCCGGGGGCCGTGCTGAAAACAGGAACGAAGTTCGGCCCGTTGACGGGGACGGCCTCGGGGTACTTCGGTCAGCTCTTCATGCAGAACCCCTGGTCGCTCTACGTGCGTCGCGAGGCGCTGGAGAAGCTGCATGCGGCCGGGGTGCGCGGCCTTCAGGGTTGTCCGATGAACGTGCGCTTCCGGCAGAAGAACCATCCCGAGCTGCTGGACCTGCAACTCGAGCTGCGCGGCCGGTTCCATCCGGATTGCCTGCCGCGGGACCTCGCCCCCCCGTGCTCAACGTGTGGCCGCACCGAGGGCTTCAGCCTCCCGGAACCTTCCATCCTCGCCGCCGCCTCATTGCCCGAGGACTTGGACGTGTTCCGGCTGGCCGACTGGTCCGCCCTCATCATCGCCAGTGAGCGGATGGTGGCGGCGGTGCGGCGGCTGGAGCTGGATGGGGTGGTGTTCCAGCCGATGGAGGTCCGCTAACCATGCAAAGGCTCCTTCGGGCCCTGCTCCTGCTGTGGTCATCCCTTGGCGTGTTGTTGCTGTCCGGGTGTGGCACGCCCTCTTCCGCTATGCGCGCATGGGCGGGAGTTGCACAGGACGATGCCGGTGCATGCGAGGACCCGGACGCCGACCAGTGCGTCGTGCTGGCGTGCGATGGTGAGGCGGGCGAGTGCGGCGTCTTCAGCTGCGAGGATGTGGACCAGGAGGCTGTGGTGCGTGCGCCCCTGTCCCATGGTGCGGAGCTGGCGAGGGGTGGTCCCTATCGCCCGCTCGTGCGCAACCCGGGCAGCTCTCGTAACTGGAGGCGCACGGGACTTCGCGACGGGGCGCGGCCACGGATGACGTTCCACTTCCGCTACCGCGAGGGTTTCCTCCCTGCCTTCCCACGGCTCGAGGGCAAGCTGGTCAAACATCACTTGTTTCCCCAGGCATCTGAGCTCTCCGCCTGGTTCAGAGCGCAAGGCATCAACCCTCACGAGTGGACGATGGTCATCCCTGAGCACGCGCACCTGCGCATCCATCGGGATGGCGGGCGCGGCGGCCCGTGGAATCAGGCGTGGCGCGATTTCCAGAAAGCCAACTTGCGTCGCACGGTTCCTCCAGAGGAGCTACTGGCGAAGGCCTTCGAGTTGGCCTACCGCTTCGATATCGTCGGGCCCGTCGTGCCCTACGGCCATGCGCTCGCCTCACCTGGGCCCCAGATGTTCGCTCCGTGAGGTTCGAGCGAGGTGGAGAGGACGCCATGCGGTTCTATGTGGTTGAGCAGGATGAAGCGCCGCGTTACACGGGCAACCTGAACGCCACGCATCGATGGGTGTTGCCCGGCAGTGCGCCTTGCCCCGTTTGTGGCCGTTACGCAGGGAACTCCGCGGCGCAGTACCCCTGCGTGGACCTCGCGCATCTGCCAGCCGAGGAGCAGAAGAAGCTGTCCAACCCCTGGCCCGTGCCGTACGAGGAGTTCGTTCGGCTGCGCGAGTTGGTGCGCCCATGGGCCCCTCCCGGTGCTGAGCTGATGCCCGTGACGAAGTTCGGCCCGCTGACGGGGACGGCCTCGGGGTACTTCGGCCAGCTCTTCATGCAGAACCCCTGGTCGCTCTACGTGCGCCGCGAGGCGCTGGAGAAGCTGCAAGCGGCTGGGATTCGCGGCCTTCAGGGTTGTCCGATGAACGTGCGCTTCCGGCAGAAGAACCATCCGGAGCTGCTGGACCTGCAACTCGAGCTGCACGGCCAATTCCATCCCGACTGCCTGCCGCGGGACCTCGCCCCCCCGTGCTCCACGTGTGGCCGCACCCAGGGCTACAGCCTCCCGGAACCTTCCATCCTCGCCGCCGCCTCATTGCCCGAGGACTTGGACGTGTTCCGGCTGGCCGACTGGTCCGCCCTCATCATCGCCAGTGAGCGGATGGTGGCGGCGGTGCGGCGGCTGGAGCTGGATGGGGTGGTGTTCCAGCCGATGGAGGTCCGCTAACCGGTGGCGCGGCCCTGCAGGGGCCACGGCTTGAGGCCGGCGAGCTCCGTGGCCTGCTCGACCGCGGGCTGCAGGTGCGCGTGCTCGCGGCGCAGGAAGTCGCGCACCGCCTTGTCGAGCGTCTTGTCGAAGAGGAGGTGCGCGCTGTGCACCGCGGTGGGCTCGAAGCCGCGGGCAATCTTGTGCTCGCCGCCCGCGCCGGGCTCGAACACCTTGCGGCCCGCCTGGATGCACTCGTCCACCGAGTGGTACAGGCACACGTGGAAGTGCAGGAACGGGTGCTCCTCGACGCACCCCCAGTAGCGGCCATAGAGGCGCTCGGGCGTGACGAGGTTGAAGGCCCCCGCGATGACCCTGCCCCCGCGCTCGGCCTGGACGAGCTCCACCTTGTCCGGCAGCGCGCGGAACGCACGCAGGAAGAAGTCCTCGGTGAGCTGCACCTGGCCCCACGGCCCACGGCTCGCGCACGTGGCCTCGTAGAAGCCATAGGCGCGCCGGGCGTGCTCGGGGCCCAGCTCCTGGCCGCGCACGGTGCGGATGGTGATGCCCTGGTTGGCGGCGGCGGCGCGCTCGCGCTTGAGCTGGGAGCGGCGCTTGGAGTCGAAGCGGGCCAGGTAGTCGTCGTAGCCGCGATAGCCCGGGTTCTTCCAGTGGAACTGCAGGGTGATGCGGCGCGCGAGCCCCTGCTCCTCGAGCAGCTCCGCCTCGTCCTCGCGGGGGTAGAGGAAGTGGACGGAGGAGCAGCCCCCCTCGCGGGCGCTCTCGATGGCGGCCTGGACGAGCGCGAGCCGGAGGGCGGGCGCGTCCTCCCCGGCGGCGACGAGGAATCGCGGGCTGGTGGCGGGGGAGAGCGGGGCGCCGACGACGAGCTTGGGGTAGTACTCGACGCCGAGCCGCTCGGCGGCACTGGCCCAGGAGAAGTCGTAGATGTACTCGCCCATGCTGTGGTGCTTGCGGTAGGCGGGCGAGGCGGCGACGAGCTTCTTCCCGCGCCACAGCGTCAGGTGGTGGGGCTCCCAACCCGTTTCGAGGCGGGCGCTGCCACTCTCCTCCATGGCGGAGAGCCACGCATGGAGGATGAAGGGAGGAGCGTCGGGTCCGGTGAGGGCGTCCCACTCGGAGGCGGGGACGTCGGTGATGGACTCGAGGATGCGGAGGCGGAGGTGGGCGGCCACGGGAAACCTTCTTAACGGGGGGTCCGGATGCTCGCCGCGCAACCTGCCTCCCCGTGTCTGCTTCCTCCCTCCCTGTGTGGGTTGGCGTCTTCTTCACGGCGAGCAGGGGGCCGAGGTGCTGGGCGTATGGGTGGCACCCAGGAAGACATGAATCGGATGGCCGTGCCGAGCGTGTTCAATAGAGAATCCTCTCATGACGCCGTCTCCGCCCGATGTCACAACGTCCCCGGCGCTCGTCCCCTCCATTCCCGGGTACCGGGTGGGGGCGCTATTCCAGGCGGGGGCCCGGTTCCTCCTCTATCGGGGATGGCGGACGCGAGACGAGCTCCCCGTCATCATCCGGCTCCTGCGCGCGGAGCGGCCCTCGTTCTCCGAGCTGCTCCAGCTCCGCAATCACTATGCCCTGATTCGAGACCTCCGGCTCCCGGGCGTCGTCTCGCCGCTGGCCTTCGAGCGCTGCCACAACGGCTTCGCCATCATCTCGGCGGATCGCGGCTTCGTTCCGCTGAACGATTACGTCGCGGCCCACCCGCTCACCGTGCCACAGGTGCTCGAGATCGGCATCTCGCTGGCGGAGACGCTGGAGGGGCTCTACCAGCACCGGGTCATCCACAAGGACCTCAAGCCCTCCAACATCGTCATCCACCCCGAGACGCGCGACATCCTGCTGTCGAACTTCAGCATCGCCTCGCGGCTGCCACGGGAGACCCAGGCGCTCGAGAACCTGGCGCTGCTCGAGGGAACCCTGGCCTATATGTCTCCGGAGCAGACCGGGCGGATGAACCGGGGCATCGACTACCGCACCGACTTCTACTCGCTCGGCGTGACGCTCTACGAGCTGCTCACGGGCCGTCTCCCCTTCCAGAGCACGGATCCGCTGGAGCTCGCCCATTGCCACATCGCGCGGCCACCGCGCCCGCCGCGCGAGCTGGAGCCAGCCATCCCCGAGATGGTCGAGCGCATCGTGCTCAAGTTGATGGCGAAGGCCGCCGAGGATCGCTACGCGAGCGCGTACGGGCTCCGGCATGATCTCCGCGTGTGCCTCGAGGCCCTGCGGGAGCAGGGGTCCGTCCCCCTCTTCGAGCTGGCCCGGAGGGACGTCTCGGACCGGTTCCACCTTCCGGAGAAGCTCTACGGCCGTCAGGAGGAGGTCCGGACGCTGTTGAACGCGTTCGACCGGGTGTGCCAGCGGGGCATGGAGCTGCTGGTGGTGACGGGCTTCTCGGGCATCGGCAAGACGGCCGTGGTCAATGAAATCCACAGGCCCGTCGTCCGCGCCAAGGGCTTCTTCGTCTCGGGCAAGTTCGACCAGCTCGGGCGGAGCATTCCGTACTCGGCCCTGGTGCAGGCCCTCTCCTCCCTGGTGCGGCAACTCCAGTCGGAGAGCGGCGAGCGGCTCGAGACCTGGAGGCAGCGGCTCCAGCTGGCCCTGGGCAGGGAGGGTCGGGTGCTGCTCGACATGATGCCGGAGCTCGAGGGCCTCATCGGGCCCCAGCCCCGGGTGACGGAGCTCGAGCCCTCCGCCGCCCAGCAACGCTTCAACCTGCTCCTCATCCGGCTGCTGCGCGCGTTCGCGACGCAGGAGCATCCGCTCGTCATCTTCCTGGACGACCTGCAATGGGCGGACGCGGCCTCGCTGAAGATGCTGCACCTGCTGGCCACGGAGCTGGGCTCCGCGCGGTTGCTGCTGATTGGCGCGTACCGGGACAACGAGGTGACCCCGGCCCATCCCCTCCTGTTGACGCTGGAGGAGATCCGCGACGCCGGCGTGGCGGTCCACCCGCTGACGTTGGCGCCGCTCCCGGAGGAGGTGGTGAACGAGCTCGTGGCGGAGACGCTCTCGTGTCCGCCGGAGCGGGCCCGGCCTCTGACGGGGCTCGTCTACCAGAAGACGGGAGGCAATCCCTTCTTCACCTCCCAGTACCTGAAGGTCCTCTTCCAGCGGGGCCTCGTGAGCTACGACGCCTCGGCGCACATGTGGCAGTGCGATCTGGCGCAGGTGCGGGACCAGTCGCTGTCCTCGGACGTGGTGGAGTTCATGGCCGGTCAGCTCCAGCGTCTGCCCGAGGAGACCCGGAAGGTGCTCGAGCTCGCCGCGTGCATCGGCAACCGGTTCGAGCTGGCGACGCTCTCCCGGGTGTACGGGGGCTCGGAGGCGGATACGGCGGCGGCGCTGTGGTGCGCGCTGCAGGAGGGGCTGATCCTCCCCACCTCGGAGGTCTACAAGTTCTACCAGGACCCGGAGGGCCTCGAGGCCACGGGCATGGCGCCCCTGTCGGTGCGCTACCGGTTCCTGCACGACCGGGTGCAGCAGGCGGCCCATTCGCTCATCCCGGAATCGGACAGGCAGCGGACCCACCTCGAGATAGGCAGGCGCCTGCTCGAAACGGCCTCCGCGCAGGAGCGGGAGGAGCACCTGTTCGACATCGTGAACCACCTGAATGTCGCCCGGGGGCTCCTGGTGGAGGTGGAGGAGCGTCACGAGCTCGCGCGGGCGAATCTGCGGGCTGGCAGGAGGGCCCTGACGTCGAACGCGTATGACGTGGCGCGCGAGTACCTGGAGACGGGGTTGACGCTCCTGGAGCCGGAGAGCTGGCGGACCCACTACGAGTTGACGCTCGCCCTCCACGAGGAGGCGGCGCGCGCGGCCTGGCTCAGCAGGCATTTCGCGCGGCAGGACGAGCTGGTGGGCGCGGTGCTGTCCCATGCGCGCACGGTGCTGGAGCGGGTGCGGGCCTACGAAATCCGCATCCAGACGGCCATCGCCCAGGAGCGGCTCGCCTTCGCTCTGGAGACCGGGCTCCACGTGCTGGGGGAGTTGGGGGTGGAGTTCCCGGCGGCACCCCGGCCCGAGGACATCGAGCGGGGGCGCGAGGAGGTCCGTGCCGCGGTGGGTGACGGCTCGCTGGAGCAACTCAGCTCCCTGCCGGAGATGACGGATGCCAGGTCCCTGGCGGCGGTGCGAATCCTGACCCTGCTGGCGCCGCCCGCCTACCAGACGAAGCCCGCGCTGCTGCAACTGCTCATCTTCCGCACGGTCGTGCTGACCGCGCGGCATGGCGTGGCGCCCATCACGGCCCCGACCTTCGCGATGTACGGGCTCATCCTCTGCGGGATGCTCGACGAGCTCGATGCGGGATACCAGGCCGGTCAACTGGCACTGAAGATCCTCGAGCGCTTCAACGTCCAGGAGCCCCGCGCGAAGACGCTCTACGTGGTCAACGTGAAGACGCTCCATTGGAAGCGCCACGTGCGCGAGAGCCTGAAGCCCCTGCTGGACGCGTACGCCAGCGGGCTCGAGACGGGAGACCTCGAGTTCATGGGGTGGGCGGCGGACTTCTACTGCCACCACTCGTTCTTCCTGGGGCGGCCGCTCGGCCCGCTCGTGGAGGAGATGGACGAGTACCGGAAGGTCCTCGAGCACCACCACCGCCGGGTGACGCTCCGGCAGTACGCGGTGTACCAACAGGCCGTGCTCAACCTCTCGGGGGAGGGGGAGACGCCGTGGCGCCTGGTGGGGCGGGCCTGGAACGAAGACGCGCTGCTCCCGCGCTACGTGGCGGACGGTGATGGCACCGCGAGCTGCATCGCGTACGTCAACAAGCTGATGCTGGCCTATCTCTTCGGGCAGTACCGGCTGGCGGTGGAGAGCGCCGACGCGGCGGAGAAGTACCTGCCGGCGGTGGCGGCCCAGCTCCTCGTTCCCCGCTACTTCTTCTTCGACTCCCTGGCGCGGCTCGCCCTGCTTCCCGAGCTCGGCGAGGTGGAGCGGAGCGCGGCGCTGGAGCGGATCTCCGCGAACCAACGGCGGATGGAGCGCTGGGCCCGGTCGGCTCCCATGAACTTCCTCCACCCGTACCACCTCGTGGAGGCCGAGCGCTGCCGGGTGCGAGGCGCGCGTGCCGAGGCGCTCGAGCACTATGACCGGGCCATCGCGCTCGCCCGGGAGCACGAGCATCCCCATGACGAGGCCCTCGCCCACGAGCTGACCGCCCGCTTCTTCCTCGAATGGGGGATGGCGCACCGCGCGCGGCCCCACCTGCTCGAGGCCCATGACGCCCATTCGCGCTGGGGGGCGCACGCCCTGCTGCGTTACCTCTCCGCCCGCTACTCCGAGCAGGGCCTTTCCGAGCAGCCCGCCGGTGCGTCCGAGGCGCGAGCACCGGACGAGACCCGGAGCGATCTCGGCCTGCTCGATCTCCAGAGCGTCCTGGCGGCCTCACGGGTGTTCTTCTCGGAGATGAACCTGGACCGGTTGCTGGAGCGGGTGGTGGTCATCCTCTGCGAGAACGCCGGCGCCCAACGGTGTGTCCTCCTCCGGGAGGAGCGGCAGCACCTCTTCGTGGTCATGGAGCACACCGCCCTCACGGGGGAGACCCGCCGCCACGCGAGCGACACGCCCGCCGACGCCGAGCGCGTGCCCGGCTCGGTCATCCGCCGCTCCATCCGGACGCAGCAGCCCCTCGTGGTGGAGGACCTGTCGCGCGACGACTCCCTGGCCGATGACCCCTATGTCCACCGCCATGCTCCGCGCTCCGTCCTGTCGCTCCCCATCTTCCACCAGGGCCGGCTGCTGCTCGTCGTCTACCTCGAGAACAACCTGGCCGCGGGTGTCTTCACCTCCAGGCACCTGCAGACCCTGACGCTCCTGGCCTCGCAGCTCGCGCTCTCGCTGGAGAACGCGGCGCTCTATGGGGACCTGGAGCAGCGCGTCCAGGAGCGCACGAGCGCGCTGGAGGCGGCGCACAAGCAGCTCGTCGAGGTGGCGCACCGCGCGGGCATGGCGGAGATCGCCAGCGGGGTGTTGCACAACATCGGCAACTCCCTCAACTCGCTCGTGGTCACCACGGAGAGCCTGGTCCGAGACGTCACCCGCCTGCCCGTGGAGCAGTTGAAGAAGAGCGCCCGGCTGCTGACGGACGAGAAGGAGGACCTCGCCGGGTTCCTCGAGAAGGATTCCCGGGGGCGGATGCTCCCCGAGTACCTCGACAAGCTGGGCGACAAGTTGCGCGGGGACGCCGACCACATGCTCGTGGAGTTGCGGTCGATGAAGACCAACCTCGAGCAGATCGGGGCGACGATCCACGCGCAGCAGGTGTACGCCAACGGGCCACGGCTCGTGGAGCAGGTGGACGTGGATGAACTGGTGGAGGACGCGCTGCGCATGCAGCAGTCCTCCCTGACCCGGCACCGGGTGCGCATCGAGCGCGACATGGCGCGACTGCCCGTGGCCTCGCTCGAGCGGCACAAGGTGCTGCACATCCTGGTCAACCTCATCAGCAACGCGAAGCAGGCCCTGGTGGATGCGGACCAGGCCGACAAGTGCATCCGCATCGAGGCACGCCCCAGCTCGCCGGGGCGCTTCCTCCTCGTGGTCCGGGACAACGGCGTGGGGATCTCCGCGGAAGACCTGCAGCGCGTCTTCCAGTATGGATTCACCACGCGCTCGGGGAGCCTGGGCTACGGCTTGCACTGGGCGGCCAATACCGCCCGTGAAATGGGGGGCAGTCTGGTCGTGGCCAGCGAGGGGCGCGGGCGGGGAGCGTGCTTCACCCTGGAGTTACCCCTCGGCAACCAGGAGTGAGCCGGCGCCTACGGGGTATTGGCGGGAGCCGGGTTGCCGGCCTTGATCCACTGGGCGAGCGCGAGCGCCTCGCTCGTGGAGATGCGGCCGGCGAAGCTCGGCATCATCGTTCCGGGGCGGATCTTCTGGGGGTCGAGAATCCACATGGCGACCACCTCCGCCGGTTTGTCGCGGGAGTTGGCGAGGACGGGGGCGAAGGCCGTACCCGGTCCATGGCAGGCACGGCAGCCCAGGCTGGAGAAGAGCTGCTCCGGTGTCCGGGCGGTGTTGGCCGGGACTTGCTGCGTGCCGCCCTGCGGCGCCGTGGGCGTGCCCTCGGAGGGGGACGGAGGCGCCTCGGCCGAAGGGGAGTCCTTGAAGACGGTGGCCGCGCTGGGGGCGGAAGGTGCCTTCTCCTGCTTGTCCGGGCAGGCGGACAGGGTCAGGGCCATCGACAGGAGCGCGGTGCGCGTCAGCGGGACGGAAGGGGGCTTGCTGCTCGGTCGCTTGCTCATGTGGCACAGCATGTCATGGCTCGGGCCTCGCCAGGGGGCGGGTGTGAGGGGGTTGGGAACTCCTGGAGCGCGAGGGCGGGCCGCGTGGTAGGGAGGGCCGCGCATCGGAGGAGTGAGCGGCATGGATCGCGCGGACATCGTCACGTTGGACAAGCGGCACGTATGGCACCCGTACACCGCGATGGACGAGTACATCGCGAAGACGGATCCACTGGTGGTGGTACGCGCCGAGGGCCCGTACCTCTACGACGCGGACGGGACGCGCTACCTGGACGCCAACGGCTCGTGGTGGGTGTCCACATTGGGACACCGTCACCCCCGGCTGGTGCGCGCGCTCACCGAGCAGGCCGGCTCCCTGCCGCACACCTCGCTCGCGGGCGTGACGCACGAGCCGGCCGCCCGTCTGGCGCAGGAGTTGGTCGCGCTGGCCCCCGGGTTCTCGCGTGTCTTCTACTCGGACAACGGGAGCACCGCGGTGGAGGTCGCCATCAAGATGGCGGCGCAGTACTGGGCGCAGAACGGCCGCCCCCGTCGCACGCGCTTCATCACGCTCTCGGGGGCCTTCCACGGCGAGACGATCGGCGCCACCAGCGTGGGCGGGGTGGAGGTGTTCCGCGACGTCTTCGGGCCGCTGCTCTTCGACGTGGTGCACGTGCCTTCCCCCGCGGAGCCAGCGGGCTGGGAGCACGCCTTCGCCCGGGTGGAGGCCACGCTGCGCGAGCATCCGGACGAGATCGCCGCCGTCATCCTCGAGCCCCTCATCCAGGGCGCCGCGGGCATGCAGATGTACGCGCCCGCCTTCGTCCGGGCCGTGCGCGAGGCCACCCGGGCGGTGGACACCTTCCTCATCGCCGACGAGGTCTTCACCGGCATGGGGCGCACGGGGGCTCGCTTCGCGTGTGACCTGGCCGGCGTGGTGCCGGACCTGCTGTGTCTGGCGAAGGCGCTGTCCGGAGGGTTGATGCCCTTCGCGGCCACGCTGGCCACCGAGCGCGTCTTCTCGGGCTTCGGCGGAGGGCGCGAGCGGGCGCTGTATTACGGACACTCGTACTGTGGGAACCCGCTGGGCGCGGCGGTGGCTCGCGAGGTGCTCGCGGTGTACCGCGACGAGGACGTGCTGGGGCAGGTGGCTCGCAAGGCGCCGAAGGTGAAGGCCGCCTTCGAGCGCATGGCCGGCACGATTCCCGGCGTCACGCGGCCGAGGGCCCTCGGCATGGTGGGCGCGGTGGACCTCGGCAGCGGTGGCTACCTGGCGAGCGGCGGTTGGCGTGTGTACGAGGCGGCGAGGCGGCGCGGGCTGTACCTGCGCCCCATGGGGGACACGGTGTACATCGCCCCCGCGCTCAACATCCCGGACGCCGCGCTGGACGAGCTGCTCGCCGGCGTGGAGGCCAGCCTGCTCGCGGTGGCCTCCGGCCGGACCTGACTCTTCCCGGACTTGTCCGACTGCCGGACAAGTCCGCCACCTTCGACTCCGGAGACCCCATGTCTCGCCTCCTCCTGCTCCTGCTGCTCTCCGCGCCGGTCCTCGGCTGTGCGACGGCCTCTTCCGCCACGTCCGCCCCTGGCAACGCGTCTTGCTCCGGGCTCGATGCGCTCACCATCCCGGCACTGCCCGACTGGGTCGACAAGTACGCGGGCCCGAATGACAGCAAGGAGGAGCGCCGCTTCTTCAACATCAGCCGCCTGATGACGTGCTTCCAGCTCTCCCGGGCGCAGGCCGTCGAGCTGCAGAACCTCTTCCGGGACCAGGTCCGCGCCAGCCCCGCTTCCGACCCGGTGGCCGCGTTCAGTGCCGCCCTCGAGCGCGTCCGCCGGGGCGACTTCGAGAGCCGGCTCCAGCCCGAGACGCTCGGCAGGGCCCGCTTCATCGTCGTCTTCGACCTCGATGAGACCCTCTTCGATCAGTACTACCCCGCCGAGGTGGGCGAGGCCTGTCACGATGTCGCGGTCCCGAAGAAGGACGGTGTCCGCTACCTGAAGCTCGTCCCGGGTTGGCGGCAGGCCTTCGAGCGCATCCAGGCGCTCGGCGGCGCCGTGGTGCTCTTCTCCGCCAATGTCGACACGGTCACCCTCGAGAACCTCGCGCAATGGAAGCTCGAGGGAGTCCCCCTCACCGAGCACCCCGCGATCGCCGGCATCCTGACCAACAGCCACCTCGTCCTGCAGGAGAAATCCGAGGGTGTGGCCGACCCGAGGAAGGGCAACCCCCTGCGCGAGCCGTCCAAGGACCTGCGTGTCTTCGACGAGCAGCTGCGCCGCGTCGTCATCGTCGACGACAACCCGACGCGCCTCTTCCAGATGCGCAACGCCCGCATCTTCAAGAAGTTCGAGGCCGATACCTACTGCACCTCCAGCGACCCGGTGCTGCGCCGCGCCTTCGAGCAGGCGATGCCCAACGTCGTGCGGGAAATCGAGGAGTCGGTCCGGTACATGGACGCGAATGGCGGCGGCTTCGTCGACGCCTACCTGCCCTACACCTCGCTCGGGCAGCTCACCGTGCGGTTCCTCGTCGACAGCGGTGGCTTCGACCTCGCGGGAGCCATCGACTACGTCCGCCACCATCCCGAGGTCGTCGACCCGCGGTACTGAGCGGCTCCTGGAGCGGGCCCGTCCGGCATCAACCCCGGGCGGGGAAGGCGCCTTCGAGCGCGATGATGTAGTGGAGCGTCGCGCCCGATCCGGAGGGAGACGGCACGCGCTCGCGCAGGTCCGGCAGCGCGAAGGTGGTCATGCCGTCGCCTCCATAGGTGGTACCCAGGACGGAGAAGAGGGCCGAGTGGCGCGAGATCGACAGGAGCCGGCCATCGCACAGCGCCCAACCACGGGGCTCGAAGCGGCCGGCGAACATGCGGATCTCGCCAATGAGAGGGTTTGACATGGCTGCGTCCCCTGAACTTCCAGACGCCGAGACGATCACGTTTCCCGGGCCGGGCGGAACGAACGGCTTCACGTCAAAGGTGTGAACGGCTTCACAGCGCCGCCCTGCGAACCTCTCGGGTTCGGGAGCCCGGGAGCAATGATGTTCGCCCCAGCACGTACTTCATGCAGACTGGGGCTTCACCTCAGCGCGAAACACCAGAGGAGGGCGCGATGGGCCTGTGTGGATGGATCATCTTCGGTTTCCTGGCGGGGCTGATTGCCCGCGCCATCATGCCCGGCCGGCAGGGCCTGGGCCTCATCGCCACGACCCTGCTGGGCATCGCCGGGTCCTTCATGGGCGGCTTCATCGCCTCGGTGCTCCGGGGCGGAAACTGGCGCCTGCTGCAGCCCAGCGGCTTCATCGGGGCCGTCGTCGGTGCCATCGTGCTGCTCGCCATCGGCCGGATGATGTCCAACCGGCGCTAGGTGCCCGATATCATTGAGGTTGGGGCGGGCTCTCAGCCGCTGGGAGGCCCACCCCACAAACTGGTAGGCACACAGCCTTCCATGCTGTAGGCTGATGGCATCACCCGTGAGGAATCAGCAAGGCTAATGGGCGCGGTAAAGCCGCGCTAATGGCTTTGTGAACCAGGGACTGGCAATCCACCCCCGATTTACCGTATGTGCGCCCGGAATACCGGATGACGCGCACGCGGGGGAACCCCTCCAAGGTAGTCCGCGGCGCGAATCCGGTTGCGGAAGACTGCGCGCGTCCTCGGGAGACAAAACCCCTCCAAGGTCGAATCCCGAGGACGCGCGCAGCCGCAGTTTCCCACCTATGCGGTCAGATGCAAGCGCCGGGTGATGGAAACGCAACCCTTGAGCGCCTGGTGGGCGTCAGGTGCGTCCCGTCTCCTCTTGCTCGGGGATAGGTTCCAGGGCTTCCCCCACCCCGCGACAGGACCTGTGCGGGTACACGAGGAGACCCATGGGTTCGGTGACGCTGGTGCTGGTGGCGTGGTTGTTGGCGGGGACGTCCGAGGCGGGTATGCCCGCGGCCCCGAGTGGGAATGCCGGCACGTTCGTGGCGAAGTCCCTCACCGTGCGCGGCGAGATGTACCTCTATTCGGTGTACCTGCCGCCGGGGTACCGCCAGGGCTCGTCGTGGCCAGTCATCCTGGCGCTGCACGGCGCGAATTCGCGCGGCAGGGACGGGGTGCGGCCGAGGACCCAGAGCGTGGCGGAGGCGGCCCGGGCGCATCCGGAGCGCTACCCGGCCGTGCTGGTGCTGCCCCAGTGCCCACCCGACCGGGAGTGGAGCGGGGACGTGGCGGACTTCGCCCTCGAGGCGCTGGAGCGCACCCTCGCGGAGTACGGCGGGGACCGGAAGCGGGTGTACCTGGCGGGCCAGTCCATGGGGGCTCGGGGCGTGGTGCAGCTCGCCGCGCGCTACCCGGAGCGCTTCGCCGCCGTGGTGGCCGTATCCGGGCGCTACCCGGAGCGCTCCGGGTTGGACAAGCTCAAGGGCCTGCCCCTGTGGATGTGGCACGGAGACGCCGACTCCGTGGTCCCCGTCTCCGAGAGCCGCGCCCTCCTGGAGCAGCTCAAGACGCTGGGGGACAACTCCGTGCGCTACACCGAGCTGCCCGGCCTGGGCCACGACATCTTCGACACGGTGTACCTCGACAAGGCGGTGAGCACCTGGCTCTTCGCGCAGCGGCGCGGGAAGTAGGGCCCGCTTCCGGCTATGACTGCGCGTCATGAGCCCTGACGCCACCCGACTCCTGGACCTGTTGTGGGAACGCTACGCCGCGGAGGTGCCCTACGCGCGCACCTTCGCCCAGCTCTCCGGCGGCGCCTTCCGCAATGACCACATCGCGCTCCGCTCCCTCTCCCGGCCGGGTGGGGGCATCGCGCTCTTCGCCCGCGTCTTCGAGCGCTTCGGTTGGAAGCCCGCGGGCCAGTACACCTTCCCGGATACGCACCTCTCCGCCATCTACATGGCTCACCCGGAGGGGCTGCCCCGCGTCTTCATCTCCGAGCTCCACGCCGACGCGCTCTCGGCCGAGGCCCGGCGCATCCTCTCCACGCTGCCGGAGGACCCTCCCGCCCCCGGCTCCCTCGAGGCGCTCGCCGACTGGTTCTCCGCTCCACCTCCACCCGATGAGGCGGCGCTGCTCGCCCTGGAGAAGGAGTCCCAGTACGGCGCGTGGCTGCTCGCCTTCGGCCGCAAGGTGAACCACTTCACCGGCTGCGTGGACGACGTGGAGGTGTGGCAGCGGCGCATGCGCGAGGCCGGTGTCCCCATGAAGGCCGACATCGAGGGCGAGCCGGGCAGTCCCCTGCGCCAGACGGCCACCCGCGCCGCTCCCGTCACCCTGCGGCTGCGGGACGGACGCACGCGCGACTGGCCCTACGCGTACTTCGAGATCGCCCAGCGCTCACCCGGCTTCGATGGTTTCCTCGGCCCCCAGGCCCGAGCCCTCTTCGACATGACGAAGCGCTCGGGGGCCTAGAAGCCGCGCCCTCCTGGAGCAGCTCGAGACGCTGGGGGACAACTCCGGACATCCCGCCGCGTGCCTCCAGCGCCGCCCCGCTAGTCAGTGGCCGCTTGGCCGGGCCCTCCTTGCGCTTCGTGTGCGCGTGAGCAAATCCACAGCCTTGAGCAATGCTCCTCCCGCCCTCGAACCGGTGGGGGCCGACGGGTGGTCCGAAAGGAGGGCCCCGCTGCTTGCAGCCTCCGACCGTCCACAGCGCTCCGGGTGAATCGGAGGCGCCTGAAGACGAGCCTCGTCAGGACGATGCTCCCTGGCTTCGGGGTGCACTCGCCGTGCGGATGCTGGAGCAGACGGAGGGCTTCTCGCTCGTTGGCCTGGACGCGCGGGGCCGCATCGCCCTCTGGAGCCCGGGGGCGGGAAGGCTCACCCTCCACTCGAGGGCGGACCTCCTCGGCGAGCACCTCTCCGCCCTCTACCTGCCCGAGGAGCGCGAGCAGGCGGAGCGGGAGCTGCTCCAGGCCGAGCGGGAGGGCCACGGTGAGACCGAGGGCTGGCGCGTGCGGCGGGATGGCACCCGCTTCCGGGCGCGGCAGGTGCTCACCGCCCTGCACGACGCGGACGGTGGGTTGAGCGGGTTCTCCTGCGCCCTGAGCCCCGCCGGGGAACAGGACGGTTTCGCGCTGCTGCGCCAGCTGGGCGAGCTCATCCTCACGTCCGTCGACGAGGGCATCTACGGCCTGGACACCGAGGGGCGCACCACCTTCGTCAACCCGGCCGCATCACGCATGCTGGGGTGGACGCCGGAGGAGCTCATCGGCAAGTCCCAGCATGAGCTCGTCCACCACTCGCGCCCGGACGGCTCGCTCCTGCCCGAGTCCGAATGCCAGATACACGCCGCCGTCAGGGACGGCCAGACGCACCATGTGACGGGCGAGGTGTTCTGGCGGCGCGACGGCCGCCCCTTCCCCGTGGAGTACCGCAGCAGCCCCGTGCGGGAGGGCGGGCGCATCATCGGCGCGGTCATCACCTTCACCGACATCACCGCGCGGCTGCGTGCCGACGAGCGCGAGCGCGAGCTGCTGCGGGAGCAGGCCGCACGGGCCCGGGCCGAAGAGGTGGAGCAGCGCCTGCACCGCATGCTGGAGAGCATCACCGACGCCTTCGTCGCCCTGGACCGTGCCTGGCGCTTCACCTACGTCAACCACCGGGCCGAGGAGCTGTCGCGCCGCCCGCGCGAGGAGATGCTCGGGCGCACGCCTCAGGAAGTCTTCCCGCGCTTCGCCGACTCGCGCTCCGCGCGGTACTTCCGCGAGGCCTTCACCACGCAGCGCGCCGTCCACTTCGAGGAGCATGACCCCACGAAGGACACCTGGGTGGAGATGAACGGCTACCCCACGGGGGAGGGGCTCGCCGTCTACTTCCGGGACATCACCGAGCGCAAACGGACCGAGGAGCGGCTGCGCCTCTTCGAGTCCATCGTGGTGAACGCCTACGACGGCGTGATCATCCTCGAGCCGGAGCCGGCGGAAGGCCGCCAGACCCGGCGCGTCGTCTACGTCAACGAGGCCTTCGCGCGGATGATGGGCTACAGCGCGGAGGAGCTGCGGGAGCTGGACTCCCTGCTGCTGGTGGGGCCGGAGACGGACGAGGCGGCGCTCGAGCGGACGCGCGAGGCCCTGCGGCGGCGGGAGCCCTTCCGCGTGGAGCTGCTCACCTACCGCAAGGATGGCTCCTCCTTCTGGGCGGAGAGCTCCTTCATGCCCGTGAAGGACGAGGAGGGCGAGCTGACGCACTGGGTGTCCGTGACGCGCGAGGTGACGAAGCGCAAGCGGGAGGAGGCGGCGGCGCTGCGGCTCGCCCGTGAGGAGGCGACACGCACCGGGGCCGAGGTGGCGCACGCACGCATCGAGGCCCTCCTGGAGAGCATCACCGATGCCTTCTTCGCCCTGGACCGCGAGCAGCGCTTCACCTTCGCCAACCGCCGCGCGGTCGAGGTCCTCCATCATCCGAGGGAGCAGCTCCTGGGCCGCACCCTGGAGGAGATACTGCCGGGGAACTCGCTGACCGGGCTGTCGCAGGAGGTGCGCCACGCGCTGGAGGGCCACGGCGTCTCCGAGTGCGAGCTGTTCCTCGAGTCCCTGGGCGCCTGGTTCGAGTGCCACGTCAGCCCCTCGAGCGAGGGCGTCTCCGTCTACCTGCGCGAGGTGACGGAGCGCAAGCAGGCGGAGGAGGCGCGCCGCCGGCTCGGCTCCATCATCGAGGCCACCCCGGACCTCGTGGGCAGCACGGACGCGCAGGGGCGGGGCCTCTACCTCAACCGGGCCGGCCGGCGCATGGTGGGACTGGCGGAGGAGCAGAACGCGAGCGCCTGGAGCATCGCCTCGGCCCACCCGACCTGGGCCGCGCGGCGCCTGCTGACCGAGGGCATCCCCACCGCGCTACGCGAGGGCGTGTGGCAGGGGGAGACGGCGCTGCTCTCGCCGGACGGACGGGAGCTGCCCGTCTCCCAGGTGCTGCTCGCCCACCGCGAGGCGGAGGGACGGCTGGAGATGCTCTCCACCATCATCCGCGACATCTCGGACCGCAAGCACGCCGAGGAGTCACAGCAGTTCCTCTCCGAGAGCAGCCGGGTGCTGGTGGCCGCGCTGGAGTACGAGGCCACGCTGTGGAGCCTGGCCCGGCTGGTGGTGCCGCGCCTGGCGGACTACTGCACCGTGTGCATGCTGGAGGGCGACGAGGTGCACCAGGTGGCCATGGCCCACCGCGACTCCGCCCGGGAGCCGCTGCTGCGCCGGCTCGAGTGCTCGCGGCCCCGGTCCCACACGGTGGTGGGCGTGCAGAGCGTGCTACGCACCGGCGAGCCGGAGCTCGTCCCCGAGGTGTCGGACGCCTGGCTGCGCGCCGCCTCCGAGGACGAGGAGCACTTCACCCAGCAGTGCGCGCTGGCGCCGCGCTCGATGCTGCTCGTGCCGCTGGTGGCGCGCGGGCGGACGCTGGGGGTCATCACCCTGGCCTCCACCGCGGAGTCGGGACGGCGCTATGGCCCGGCGGACCTCACGCTCGCCGAGGGCCTGGCCGGACGCGCCGCCCTCACCATCGACAACGCCCGGCTCTACAAGGTGTCCCAGCAGGCCGCGCACGTGCGAGACGACGTGCTCGCCGTCGTCTCGCATGACCTGCGCAACCCGCTCAACGTCATCTCCCTGGGCGCGACGTACCTGCTCAAGCACCTGCCCGAGGGCGCGGAGGGGGTGTCGTGGCGCAAGCAGGCGGACCTCATGCGGCGCTCGGCGGACCGGGCCGTCCACCTCATCCAGGACCTGCTGGAGGTGGCGAAGCTCGAGGCGGGGAGGCTGACCGTGGAGCGCAAGCCGGAGGACGCGTTCCGGCTGGTGGACGAGGTGGTCGAGCTGCACCGGCCGCTGGCGGAGGCGCGGGGGCTGCGGTTGGAGCGCGAGGTGGAGGCGGAGCTGCCCTGGGTGATGGCGGACCGGAGCCGGGTGCTGCAGGTGTTCTCCAACTTCATTGGCAACGCGGTGCGCTACACCCCCGAGGGTGGACGCATCACCATCCGGGCCCGGCGCGAGGGGCCGCAGGTGCGCTTCTGCGTGAGCGACACGGGGAAGGGCATCGCGCCGGAGCACCTGCCCCACCTCTTCGAGCGCTACTGGCAGGCGAAGGGGGCGCGGGAGGGGGCGGGGCTGGGGCTGCCCATCGCCAAGGGCATCGTCGAGGCCCACGGCGGACGCGTCCAGGTGGAGAGCGAGCCGGACAAGGGCAGCACCTTCTCCTTCACCCTCCCGCTCGCCGGGGCGCCACCAGCGCGGTGAGGACGTGGTCGCGCCAGCGGCCCTCGATGAGGACGAGTTCGCGCGCGAGGCCCTCGACGGAGAAGCCCACGCGGCGCAACACGGCGGCGCTCCGCTGGTTCTCCGGCAGGTGGTTGGCCTGGATGCGGTGCAGCCCCAGGGGGCCGAAGGCGTAGTCGCACACGGCGCGCACGGCCTCGCTCATCAACCCCTGGCCCTGGTGGTGGAGGTCGAGCCCGAAGCCCATCTCGCAGGACTGCAGGGGCCCGCGGCGGATGTCGGTGAGGGACACGCTGCCGAGCACCGGAGCGGCGGAGAGCGAGGACTCGCGCGACAGGAGGAAGAGGCGCAGGGCCTGGCCGCGACGCCAGTCCTCGGCGTCCTGCGCGAGCCGCGAGCGCCACCAGGTGACGGTGAAGAAGTTGTCGGGGCGCGCGGGTGAGACGGGGCCGAGGTGCTCGCGGTTGGCCTCGTGGTAGGCGAGCACGCGCGCGGCGGCGTCCGGCGGCAGCAGGGCCAGGTTCAGGCGCGGGGTGGTGAGCAGGACCGGAGGGTTGACCGAGGGCATGACGGGCACTCCGGAAGTTATCGCCTCCAGCGGCGCTCGCGCGCGCCAGGACGAGGCGGCTCGACAGGTCTCGGCCCCTCCCGTTGACTGGTGGTAGACAGCGGACATGCGCCTGCACCTCGTCGACGGGACCTATGAGCTCTACCGCGCCCACTTCTCGCCCCGGCCCGGGCACTCCGCGCCGGACGGTCGGGATGTGAAGGCCACCGTGGGGCTCGTCTCCTCGATGCTCGCGCTGCTGCACGACGAGGGCGAGGCCGTGACGCACGTGGCCCTGGCCTTCGACAACCCCATCCGCTCGTTCCGCAACGCGCTCTTCGCCGGCTACAAGTCCGACGAGGGCGTCCCGCCCGAGCTGCACGCCCAGTTCGACTTGGCCGAGGAGGCCATGCGGGCGCTCGGGCTCACCGTGTGGTCCATGAAGGACTTCGAGGCGGATGACGCGCTGGCCACCGCCGCCGCGCGCTGGGCCGGGCAGGTGGAGCAGGTGCGGTTGCTCACTCCGGACAAGGACCTCGGGCAGTGCGTGCGCGGCCGTCAGGTGGTGCAGGTGGACCGCAAGCAGCAGAAGGAACTGGACGAGGACGCGGTGCGCGCGAAGCTCGGTGTGCCCCCGGCGAGTGTGCCGGACCTGCTCGCGCTCGTGGGCGACGAGGCGGACGGCATCCCCGGGCTGCCCGGCTTCGGCGAGAAGGGCGCGTCGGCTCTGCTCGGTGCCTATGGCCACCTGGATGCGATTCCCGCGGATGCGGCCTCGTGGACCGTACGTCCCCGGGGCGCGGAGAAGCTCGCGGCCACCCTGCGCGAGCACCGCGAGGACGCGCTGCTGTACCGCCGGCTGGCCACCCTGGTGACGGATGCCCCTCTGGCCGAGTCACTGGAGGACCTGGCCTGGGCCGGCGTCCCCCGGGCGCGCTACCTCGCCCTGTGCGACTCGCTGGGGCTCACGACGCTGAAGACGCGCCCCAAGCGCTGGGCTGCCGACGCGCCCTGAGGTAGAGGGGTTCCACCCCACCCGGTGGTCGCACGGGGCGCTGAAATGGCGCACGGGGGCACGGAGTTGAGAACCGATATGTCCACCGAGATGAAGCCCGTCGGGCTGAACCTTCCTGGCTCCGATGACTGGGTCCCCACCATGGAGGACATGCCCTTCCACCGCCTCGGCGGTCCGGAGGGTGTGCGCGCCCTGGCCGAGGCCTTCTACGACGCCATGGATGCGAACGAGCCGGCGCTCGCCCGCCTGCACGAACTGGATGAGCACGGCAGGGTGTCCCGAGGCATGCGCGAGCGCTTTGGTCTCTTCCTCATCGGCTGGCTCGGCGGGCCCCAGGACTACATCGAGAAGCACGGCCACCCGCGCTTGCGCATGCGCCACGGTCACTTCCCCGTGGACATCGCCATGCGCGACGCCTGGCTGCGCAGCATGCAGAGGGCCCTGGATGCCCGCGCCATCACGGGGGGCGTGCGCCGCTACCTCGACAAGCGCTTCGCCGAGGTCGCCGACTTCCTGCGCAATGTCGAGGGCTGAGACTGATTGAGCCCTTTCAGGGAAGTGACCGATGCTCCCTCTCCCGAGGGGAGAGGGGAGTGTCAGCGCTGTTCCCAGGGGCCCTCCTTCGCGGACTTGCCTGAAGGGGATTAGAAGCGCATCAGGAAGCCCGGGCCCGCCGTCAGCGAGTTGCCTCGCCGGCCCGCGCGCATCAACACCGGCACCGGCATGGCCTTGAAGGCCTCGGACTTCCCGGACCGGAGCGTGGACCCGGTCCGCGTGGGCGGGTAGGGCACGGGCGGCTCAGTGGTGGCCAGCAGCGTGATGACGAAGGTAGCCGCGACGCCACCCATCGCCGACAGTGGCACGGCCGGGCCGTCCGCGAGCGCCGTGCCCGCCAGCAGCAGCGCCGCGCCCACGCCCAGCGGCAGCACCGTGAGCTTGAAGGCACGCTGCGCCGAGAGCTCGAACGGCACCGCCAGGATGCCTCCCAACGCCATGCCGAGCGCGGGGGCGACCAGCGTCGGCGTGAGGTTCGTGTCCTCGTCTCCTTCATTCGCGAGCGCCAGCGTGGACTGGGTGAGCGCGGTGAATACGAAGGCGTAGAGGGCGCCCATCCCCACGATGGACGCATCCCCATCGCTCACGTCACCGGGGCTGGCCGTGGCCGCCAGCACGCCGATGATGCCGGCCTGCGTGGCGAGGAGCGTGGTGACGGCGCGGTCCCGCCCGCTGAGCTTCTGCTCGGTGCCGTAGCCGAAGCTGGCGAGGAAACCCAACGCGGCTCCACCCGCGGCGAGCAGGGACTCGTTGCGCTCCACGGGGACGTAGTACTGGTAGACGGCCGCGGCGGTGCCGAGCGTCAGGCCTCCGAGCACCGCGCCCACGTAGTCCCCGTTCTCCGTCTCGAAGGTGTTGCCGAGGATGCCTCCCGTCACCACGCCGCTGAGGAGCTCGGTGAAGACGAGCAGCATGCCACCCGAGCCGGAGGAGAAGCGGCTATAGCGGGCCGCGCGCTCGGCGGCGGTCTCGTCGGGGCCCTGCGCCTCGGCCGGAGGCGGAGGCGGCGGAGGCGCCTGCGTGGCCGTCGTGGACGGAGGCGGAGGCGGTGGTGGCGGTGCCTGCTGGGTGGTGGTGCCGGGCGCGGGCTGTGTTGTGGGCGCCGGCGCCGGAGTGGGCGAGGTTTGAGCCCGCGCGACGCCATTCGCCGTCAGCAGGCCGATACACATCAGGGAAACGACGAGCCTCATAGACACAGGTCTCCTGGATGAGTCGTCCGGGGAAGATATGTCGGCCCGTGCGAGGGTGCACCGTTCGATCCCGGGTGCTTCCTCGTCCCATGGGGCGATGACGTGTCGGGTGGTGCGCGCATCCGGCCTCGGACTGTCGGCTTCCCGTACTTCCTGGCAGGAGCGTGTGGCGCGGCGTGCTCCAGGCCCGGTCCAAGGGGTGGGGAGGCGGGCGGGCTCACCCGGGCTCGGGGTCATCTGTGTCACAATGCGGTGGACCTCCGCTCCCCATGACCTCTTCCTCTCGTACCCGGTTCTTCCGGCGGGGCCTGATTCCCCCGGGACTGTTCCTCACGAGCGCCGTGCTCCTGTTGCTCGGGAGCGTGGCGGGCTGTGCCCGGAGTGATGCGCCACCGCCGCCCACCGAGGCCCGGGTCGAGGGCCACTGGGTGCAGCCCCTTCCGCGCAGCAGCCGGATGGCGCCGTGTGGCCACGGTCCCCACGCCTGGCTCTGGACGCCGGAGCGCTCCGGGCTTTGGCTCGTGGATGGGGAGGGCCGCGAGCTCGTCTCCGAGGCCTTCAGCGACAAGGATGCCCGGTTCCGGGACCGGGACGTGCGGGTGGTGGACGTGGTGCCCACGGCGGATCCGGAGCGGGCCTGGGTGCATGTGCGGGTGTCCTCGCTCGTGGGCGACCTGAGCGAGGTGTACGGGGTGGACCACCAGGGCCACATCCAGCAGCTCCTGGACCCCGCCCAGCAGGAGCTGGAGCTCGCGCCCTCCGAGGGCCATGAGCGGCTCTGGGTCGTGTTCGGCGTCAACAAGCAGCTGCGCGTCTTCGATACCGCGGGCGCCGAGGTGGGCCGGGTGGACCCCTCCGCGCTCGCGGGAGTCACCGTGCGCGATGTGATGCCCGTGGGGGATGGTCAGCAGGGATGGCTCGTGCTGAACCAGAGCCTCTATCAGGTGGACCTGCGGGCGCGCACCCTGTCCAACGCGCAGACCCGGCCGGGCCTGGTGCGAGCGCGGGATGTGAGCAGCATGGTGCCCACCGCGCGGTCGCAACGGGCGTGGGTGCTCGCGGAGCAGCCCGGTGGTTCCGGCTCCCAACTGCTCCTCGTGAGCCGGGAGGGAACGAAGACCACCTCGAGCCCGCTGCCCGGGGCGGTGCAGCGGCTCTTCTCCCACAAGGGGGGCAACTTCTTCTGGATGGTGTTCGCCCCGAGCCCGGGGGCCTCGGGTCCCTCGCTGAAGCTGGTGGGCGTCGATGATGGGAAGGTGGTGGGCCCGGGGGTGGAGGTGGAGGGGGCGCCCTCCCTGGTACACGCGCCGGACGAGCACGTCTGGGTCGTCGACGAGAAGCGTGTCTATGTCCTGGGTGACGGAGGCGCGGAGGTGGCACGCAGCGAGGATGGGCTCGGAGGTGCCCGGCTCCTGCCGCTCTCGGCACGGCAGGCGTGGGCGGTGACGCGCGATGGCGTCGTCCGGCTGCTCTCCGTGAAGGACGGGGTCATCACCGTGAGCACGTCGCGGAGCACGGGCCTGAGCGCTCCGCTGCCGAAGGCGTGGGACGCGCACGGTGGGTGGCTGCTCTCGGATGAGGGGACGCGGCTGCACCGGCTCGTGCTCGGGCCGGAGGGGCTCGAAGTCGAGCAGGTGCTCGAGGGCATGGGGATTGGCGACGTGCTCCCCATCCCGGGCAGCGGCCGCTTCTGGATCGCCGGCCTCCCGCGCGGCTACGTCTACGGGCCCGCCTCGGAGGTGCGGCGTGTGGCGGTGGGCTTCGCGGGCGGTGCCCGCATCGAGCGCGACGCGAGCGGGAGGGTCCAGGTGGTGGGCAGTCTCGAAGCCGGCGCGCCGCTGGAGTCGTTGGAGCTCGACTGGCCCGGGCTCGCCCAGGCGGCCGGGGCCGGACGCTCGCTGGAGCTCGAGCTGCGCGCGGAAGACGGAAGTGACGAGCTGGTGGGGCAGGGGCTCCGGCATCTCGCGGAACCCTCGGGTGTCCTCTTCCAGTGGAAGACGTCGCCGGGAAGCGCGGAGTCCCTCTACCGCGCCGTGGTGGCGCACGAGGTGGAGAATGGCACGCGCCTCACCGCCACCTTCGAGCACGTGCCCTTCGGCGTGCCGCTGCTCGAGCGGGTCTGGGTGCGCACCACACTCGCGTGCCTGGCGGTGACGCTGCTGCTCTTCCTGCCCATGCTGTTGCTGCGCCCCTCGGCCGCGCCGCGCCGGTGGCTGCCGCTCGTCGGCTACGTGGCCTCGCTGGTGGGCGCGGGCGGTGGCGAACTGCTGGGGCTGCTGGGCGGACTGCGCATCCACCTGCCCACCGTGGTGGCCGTGGTGTGCGCCGAGTTGGTGCTGTGCGCGGGCCTGGGGCTGCTGTCGCCGGCCGTGTTCCGCCGGCTCGTCTTCACCCATCCGTTCTCCTGGGCCGCCGCGCCGCTGTTGCGCTGGCCCGCCTTCCGGCGCCGCTTCTTCGCCGCCCATGTCCGGCAGGTGCGCCGCCGGGTGGACGTGGCCTCCGCCCAGGCCAACGGCGAGGTGTTCGTGGAGCTCTCCTCGCACGTCGTCGAGTACGCCGGGCCCGGAGTGAAGCCCTCGCCCTCGGAGCGCACCGCCGAGGAGCTGTGCCTGCTGCTCACGCGCGAGCGCGCGCACCTGCTCATCCAGTGCGCGGGAGGCCGGGGGAAGAGCGCGCTGCTGCGGCAGCTCGTCCGGCTGTCGCTGGAGCGCTTCGAGAAGCAGCCCTCCTCGCCGCTGCCCGTCTTCATCGACCCGGCGGCGGAGGACCTCGAGACGGCCGCGAAGGATGCGCTGCAGGACCTGGGGCTGCCGGAGGCGCTGCGGGACGCGCTGCTGGAGTCGGGGGACTTCTTCCTCGTGCTGGACGGCCTCACCGAGTCGAAGCTGGAGCCGGAGGCGCTGCGCCGCTACCTGGAGCGAGAGATGGGGCTGCACGCGCCGGTGTTGCTGTCGGCCCGGCCCAACGAGGCGTACCGGACGGCGATGTCCCACGCGCTGCGGTGGATGGGGGTGGAGCCGAAGCGGCTGGACGAGGCGGGGCTGGCGCGTTTCCAGGAGGCCTACCCGGGACCGGACGGGACGCCCTGGCCGCTCTCCGAGTCCTCCAGGCGCATCTGCCGGGGGCGCGCGGCGGACGGGACGTACGTGCCCATCCTCGTGCGGCTGGCGCTGCGCTTCGGCGGCAGTGACGTGGACAGCGTCATCAACCTCTACCGCGCCGTCTTCGCGGGGCTGCTGAAGAAGGATCCGGACGACGCGGCGACCTCGGAGCTGCTGTCGTTCGCCGAGGCGCTGTGCCTGGGCAGCTACTGGGAGCACCGCAGCCGGCTCATCGTCTTCCGGGACAGCCCGGACGAATTCAAGCTGCGGATGCTGCTGGACGCGGGGCTGCTGGTGTCCGCAGACGCGCGGCCCGGCCCGGTGCCCACGCACGTGCGCTTCTTCCACGACTCGATGCAGAGCTACCTCACGGCCCGGGCGCTGTACGCGCGCCATGCGTCGCGGGCGCACTGGGACTGCCTGTGGCGGGCGGCGGGCGAGCCGGGCTTCGCGCGCGAGCAGTCGGACCTGGTGACGGAGGCGGGCTCGGAGCTGTTCCAGATGTGCTCGTACGTCTTCGGGTACGACGCTCGGCTGAAGACCGAGTTGGTGCGGCACCTGGAGCTGTGCGCGGAGGCCAACGACGAGCGGCTCAACAAGGAGGGCATCCTGGCGGCCGTGCCGGAGGAACTGCGGCCGGAGCTGCGCAAGTCCGGCCGGGTGCTGTCGCCGGGCCTGCTGTTGAGCGAGGCCAGCCGCGTCTGCCGCGAGCACGTGGATGGCGAGGCGCTGTTCCTGCTCTACGCGCGCATCGCTCCGCTGGCCTGGCCCTGGAGGCCCGAGTCCGCGAGCGAGTCGGAGTCACGAAAGGACGCGGACGCCGCCTGAGCCTTCCCGGAACGGCTTCACCTGTTACAAGGGGTGGAGAGGAACCGAGGCTCCCATGGACTTTTCCGCACTCTCCCTTTCACCGCCGTTGCTCCAGGTCCTCGAGGAGCTCGACTTCCGGACCGCCACCCCCATCCAGGCCCAGAGCATTCCGGTGTTGCTGCGGGGCCAGGATCTCGTCGGCCAGGCACGCACGGGCAGCGGGAAGACCGCGGCCTTCGCGCTCCCCCTCCTGCAGAAGATCCAACTCCAGCAACGGCGGCTCCAGGCGCTCGTGCTCTGTCCGACGCGGGAGCTCTGCGCGCAGGTGGCGGGGGAGATCCGCCGGCTGGGCCGCAGACTGCCCGGGCTCCAGGTTCTCGTGCTCGCGGGGGGCCAGCCCGTCCGGCCCCAGGTGAACGCGCTCGAGAAGGGCGCCCACATCGCCGTCGGCACGCCCGGCCGCATCCTGGATCTCCTCGAGCGGCAGGCCCTCGAGACGAGCCGGCTCGCCACCGTGGTGCTCGACGAGGCCGATCGGATGCTCGACATGGGCTTCCGGGAGGACATGGAGCGCATCCTCCGCGAGACGCCTCCGACGCGGCAGACCGTGCTCTTCTCCGCGACGTTCCCCCCGGACATCGAGGCGCTGAGCCGGACCTTCCAGAAGGAGCCCGCGCGCGTGACGGTCGTGGAGGCCGAGGCGGCTCCCGACATCCAACAACTGCGTTACACGTGCGCGCCCGAGGAGAAGACGGCGCTCCTGCTGCGAATCCTGCGGCACTACCAGCCGGCCGCCGCCATCGTGTTCTGCAACCTCAAGGCGACGGTCGTCGAGCTGACGCGGGCGCTGGTTGCCGCCCGGGTGAGCGCGGACGGTCTCCAGGGAGACATGGAGCAGACCGAGCGCGACAACGTGATGGCGAAGTTCCGCAACCACAGCACCCGCGTCCTCATTGCGACGGACGTGGCGGGCCGAGGCATCGACGTCGAGGCGCTCGACGCCGTCATCAACTTCGATCTGCCCTCGCAGCCCGAGCCCTACGTGCACCGCATCGGCCGCACGGGGCGCGCGGGAAGGACGGGCCTGGCCATCTCGCTCGTCACGCCGCAGGACGAGCGCAAGGTGGAGGGCATCGAGCAGGCCACGGGTGTGAAGATGGCGCGCGCGAGCCCGGAGACACTGCCCCCCGCGGACCCGGCGGGCGGGGTGTCACTGGAGTCGGAGTGGGAGACGCTCTTCATCTCCGCGGGACGCAAGGACAAGATGCGCCCGGGAGACATTCTCGGGGCCCTCACGGGAGAGGCCGGCGGGCTGAAGGCCTCGGACATCGGGAAGATCGACATCCACGACCATCATGCCTACGTCGCCGTCTCCAGACGTATCGCGCGTGTGGCGTTCCAGTGTCTGCGCGAGGGCCGCATCAAGGGGCGCAAGTACCGCATCGAGCGGGTGCGGTAGCGCGGGCGGCTCACCGGCCCGCCGGGGGCCAGGATGTCTCCCCCATGAGCTCGGCACGCCACGCCCACCACGCCGGCGCAGCTTTTGCGCTCACGCGCAAGAAGGGTGATGCCTTCAGGGCGGCAGGGGCCTGCCCGCTACCGCCCGTCAGGCCCCGTGTCTCCCCTCACTGCGTGGTACAGGCGTCCTCACACACGCAACCGTTCGGGGTCCGCCAGCATTGGACCACGCAGGTACACGCCTGATCGAGGCAGTACCCCGGGCACGAGATGGCGGCCTCCGCCTCGCTCTGCGAAAGCCCTCCCACGAGGCCTCCGGTCACGATTCCCAGGACAAAGGCCAGCTTCACGATTGCTTTGTGCACAATGAGCTCCTTCAAGGGGGGGATTCAACGGTGCTGCGCTCGCGACGGTCCGCGTGGCGAGCATAGCCGGTTCACGAAACCTGTCGTGCACCCGTCGTGAATGGGAGGCAAGGGGTTGCCGTGAGTCCCCAAATGACTATCGATTGCGGTCTCGTGCCCGTCACCCTGCCTGCACATGCCGCCGCGGTGCTGCCCTTCTTCCGGCTCTCCCGCCGGGGTGTGCTGCCCACCGCCCTCATCGTCGGTGCCTGCGCGCCGGACCTCTCCTACATCTACGCGCTGCGCGAGGTGGGTGACTTCATCGCGCATGAGTTCCCTGGCTTCATCCTCTTCTGTGTCCCCGTGGGGCTCGCGGTGCTGCTGTGGCTGGAGGTGCTCATCCTCCCCGCGCTGCGGCTCGCCCTGCCCGAGGTGGGCGGTGTGCAGTGGGGCCGCTTCGTGCACACCCCGGGGCTCCCGCGCTCGCCGCTCGCCTGGTCGTTGACCGTCGCGGCCCTGGTGCTCGGCGCCGCCACCCACCTCCTCTGGGACGGTTTCACGCACCACCACATGTGGCCCGCGCGGGTGCTCTATCCGGACGTGGTCGTCCCCATCGGGAGCAGGGACCTGCCACTCTCCCGCGTCCTCCAGCACGTCTCCTCGCTGGTGGGCTCGCTCGGGGTATTCGCGTACATGGCGCGCCGCTACCGGCATCTGGAGCCCGTGCCGGGAGGCTCCTGGTCCTCGCTCCTCCGCGTGCTGCTGCCCACCGTCGCCGGGGCCTGCGTGGGACTCGCGCTGCGGCTGGTGCGCTACCAGGACATGGGCGCGCTGGAGGCCCAGCTCTGGTGGGCCTTCTGGCCCACGGCGACGGGGGCGCTCGCCGGGCTCACCCTGGGCTGCGGGCTCGTCCGGTGGCGCGAGTGGCGTGGCATGCCCGGGCTCGGCCGCGGCGCTCGAGCTCGCTCCGTCAGAACGCCCTGGCGTTCCGGGCCATGAGCTCGCGGAGGCCGCGCGACACGTCCACCCCGCTGTCGTTCAGATCATCGCCCACGGCTTGACACCATCCCGGCTCAACCGTGGGAGGGCGGTGCGGAGGGGCCGACGTGGGCCTCCTGCCGGGGCTGCTCGTTGTAGATGGAGAGCCGCAGCGTCAGCACGTAGGTGACGCCGCAGGCGAGCACGGCGGGCGGACCGTACTCGGAGCCGAAGACCTCCAGCACCAGGGCGATGGCGGCCAGCGGCACGCCCACCACCGCGACCAGCGCAGAGGCGATGCCCACCACCACGAAGAGGTGGACACTCAGCTCCAGGCCGGTGGCGGCGGCGAGCACCTGGGCGGTGGTCGCGCCGGACACGCCGCCGAGCACCATCGAGGGGATGAGCATTCCCGCCGAGCCGCCCGATTGGATGGTGAAGCCGGTGGTGAGCAGCTTGCCGACGACGATGAGCATCAGGAACCAGCCCTGCGACAGCGGGCCGGCATCTCCGGAGAGCAGCCGGGAGACGGTGTACTCGCCCATGCCCAGCACGTGCCGGGGATCCATTCCCACGGCGTAGAAGAGGCCCACGGCCACCACGGCGGTGAAGAGCGCGCCGGCGGCGCCGCGCAGCACCGGGGAGGCGCGCTTCACGAGCTGGCCCGTGTGCTTCATGGTCAGGCCGAAGGCGAGCGCCACGGGGGCGGAGATGGCCACGGCCACCAGCGCGGTGAGGCCGTACTCGGCCAGGGTGTAGGTGTGGCCGTGGGGCGGGGCCACGAAGATGGGGTGGAAGCCGAGGAAACGGTTGTTGAGGGCGTAGGCGATGATGGCGGCGAAGAGGCAGTAGGCCAGCTTCCTGTAGACGATGCGGTTGCCGTACACCACCTCGAGGGCGAAGAGCGCCGAGGCGAAGGGGGCGTTGAGCAGGGTACCCACCGCGGCGGCGATGCCGGCGAGCTGGCAGGTGCGCAGGGTGTGCTCCGAGCGCGCCCGCGTCACTCGCGCCAGGCCCGCGCCCAGCGACTCGCCCACCAGCACCACCGGGCCCTCCAGCCCTCCGGAGGCGCCAGTGCCCAGCGTCAGCAGGGTGGCCGCCGCCTTGCGGAAGGCGAGCCGGAAGGCGGGCAGTGAGTAGCGCGGGCGGGGATCGTCCGCCGTGTCCTTGTAGGTGATGTGGTAGTTGTTCAGGGCCACGTCCACGCCGTCCGAGGCCACCTCGCTCCAGCCGGAGCGCCGGTTGAGCAGCCCGCGCAGCAGCCCGCCCGCCACCAGCACGGACACCAGCACCAGCGGGGCCCACCAGACGTCCGCCTCGGCCACGAAGGCCAGCAGGCCATCGCTGGTGGCGTGGACGCCGTAGCGCAGGAGCGAGCACACGCCCCAGATGAAGACGGAGTTGAGGGCGACCCGCGCCACCGTGCGCGCGATGGTGTCCCACGAGTCATGGAGCGCTCGCTGCTCCTCGTCCAAGGGTTCCTGCCGCCGGGCCATGGGGGGAGGGTACCAGCCCTCCATCGGATTGATAAGGTTTCAGGTCAAACGACCTGCCTGCCTGCCCTGCAGGTCGGCTTCCACGTGCGCGCGGTCGGGCAGCACGCGATCGTCATTCACCCTCGCCAGGTGCGGCTCGGCTTCGTCGAAGATGGCGAACTCCAACAGGTGGCCATCGTCATGGAGCACCTTGAGCCCATGCGCCGTCTCGCGCACCTTCAGGACGATGCGCTCGCCATCGGGCAACCAGCTCAGGTCCTGGCGGAACGACTCCTGTGCTCCCGCGACGGTGATGATGAGGAAGTCATGGTCCGACCACGCGTCCGGCGTACGCCCGAGCTCGGCCATCGAGCCCAGCTTGCTCTGATGTATCCCAGCACCACCCCCTACGCGTCGTCGGATGCCCTGGCGGACTGGCTCTCGTTCAGCCCGGACAATCCTGTGACGACGGGTCCGGCTGCTGGCCCAGTGCCTTCTTCATGGCCTCAGCCCCCACCTCGATGAGCGGTGCGGCGACCCTCGCGAACTCGTCCGGAAGGAAGTCGGAAATCCATACCAACCGGCTGGTTCGTGGCCCCTCGGCGACGACCTGCATGGATGCATTGTGATGAGCAGGCGGTCCCCCGACGACCGCGTACGCGACACGCATGGCGGCGTCGTCGATCGTGACGATCCGTTCCTTCACGACCAACCCATTCGCGAACGTCACGAGCCGGGCGTCCCCTTCCATGCGGCAGTCCACGAGCACGCCCGGTGTCAGCCGCTCATGCGCCCGTCCCACGTCACGCAAGGCCTTCCAGACTTCCTCGGCGGGCGCGGGGATGACGATTTCCTTTCGAATCGTTCCCATCAGTCGACCGCCTTCGCGATGGGTCCGTGGTCCGCGACATTCTTCACCTTCAAACCGATGTGCTCGTACATGTTCCCTCCTGAAGAGAGGGGGTCACCGTACGAGCCCTGCCGCCAGCCGATCTTGGAGGATCTTGCGGTCACCTCGGGCCAGCCGACGGAAGCTCCGAGGCGACACGCCCGCGGCGCGGTGGAACGACCGCGTGAAGTTGGAGAGATCTCCGAACCCCACGTCATAGGCCACCGTGCTGATCGCCTCGTCACCCTGGGCCAGCAGCCACGCGGCCTCTCGCAGTCGCAGGTGCACCAGATACTGGTGGGGCGTCACGCCGAGCACGGCCGAGAACAGCCTGAGAAAGTGGAAGGGGCTCAGACCGACCTGTCTCGCCACCGCGGCCAGATCGATCTCCTCACGGCTGTGGGCGTCGAGCCACAGCGCCGCATGGACGGCCCTTCGGCGGTCGCGAGCGTCGACCTCCAGCGCCCGTCCGCGCTCCCCTGTTACGGCACGGATGAAGGTCGCCGCATAGAGGATGCCGGCCTCGTCTACACCGACGTCGCTCCCGCCCGTCGCCGCCGCCTGGGCCAACTCTCCCGCCACGGCCAGCTCGCGAATGGGCGGAACGCCGCGCGTGCTCCACAGGTCCGACGGGCCACCCAACGCATCGAGGAGCTCCGGCGTCAGCCGGAAGCAAAGGCATTCATCGCCGCAAGTCGTGTGGTCGTGCGTGCAGACGTAATCGTCGCCCGCGCGGCCTACGACGGTGGAGCCCGCCACCATGTCGCGGACCCGCCGGCCGACCCGGTACCCGAAACTGCCCGTGCGCACGTAGGAGATGCTCGTGCTCTCATGCAGCTCGGTGAAAGGCGCCGCCGAGGTGCCGGCTTCGCACTTGTAGGCCACGACCGTGAGCTGGCCCGTCTTCAGGATTGTCTGTACGGCCATGGGAAGGACGAGGCTACCCGATGACCCGGGGCCGAACCTGGACATTCTTGCCAGGCCGAGGCCGGTGCGGACTGGTACTGCGAGCATTGCGGTCAGTGCCGGTGGACGAAGCGACCGTTGTCTTCCGTCACGGCCAATTCTCTGGCGTGGAATGATGGGATGCCAGTGCACCCCCTCTTCGCCCATCCTTCCAGCCGCTGGAGCCTCCTCGTCACCCCCGCGCCCGCGGTCGTGGTTGGCGTCTATGTGATGCTCCGGCACGGCGTGTCACCCGCCGTCATCGGGCTCCAGGCCGCGGCCGCGATCCTCGCGGGGTGGGGCGGCGCGCGGGTTGCCCGCCTGCCGCGAGACAAGGTGCTTGCGTGGGCCCCCGCACTTGCCGCTGGTGGGCTCCTCTGTGGCTTCTTGACACTCGTGTCTCCCGGCCTCGATGGCGTTCATCGCTGGTGGGTGTTGGGGCCCCTCCGGTTGCATGCGTCGTCGCTCCTCGCCCCCCTCGTCCTTCTCGGGACCGCTGTCCTGTTCGAGGCAGGGCGGCCCCTTGCCGCGGCAGGCGTTGTCCTCTTGATGCAGGCGCTCCACCTCGTTCAGCCAGATGCTGCCCAGGCGACCGCATTGGGAGCCGCCTCGCTGGTGCTCCTCACCCTCTCTCCCGGAGCGCCGCTGCTGCGCTGGGGGTTGGGCTCGGTGGTGCTGCTGTCCACCGCGCTCGCCTGGAGGCGCCCGGACCCGCTGCTCCCCGTGCCGCACGTGGAGGGCATCGTTCGGCTCGCGACCGAAGCCGGCATGCTCTGGGGCGTCGCGGCCCTCGCGTCGCTGGCGGTCATCCCGCTGGGACTGGCCCTCGTGGGCGTGAGTGGGTGGCGCCGTTCCTCCCCGCTGGCGTGGCGGGTGACCGTCAGTCTCGCGATGTACCTCGGGCTTCAGGTTCTTACCCCCGCTTTCGGTCATTTCCCCGTACCAGTCCTCGGCTTCGGCGTCTCCCCTCTCATCGGCACCTGGCTGTCGCTGGGTATCGTGGGCGTATTACGCGATTAACTCCGCACGTCCACCGGGTTGCTCTGCGCCAGGTTCGGCTGGGAAGAGGCTCGCGAGATGCTCGCGGTCGCCGAGGCGTGGGCGATGGGAGGGGCTGGGGCCGGCGGCTGGCTCAAACTGCGGCGCTTGCGCTCGCAGGTGAAACACTGGATGTGCTGCACTTCTCCCAGGAACTGCTGCGACACAAGCGTACCTATGCCCAGGCGAAGCTGCCGCTCGTGCACCGCGGAACGCCCCCCTGAGTGCGAACACTACGAGTCGTCTGACACCCTGACGGTGCTCAACTGCGAAGCGATGCTCTCTCGTGCGCTCTTGCGTGCGGCCTCGAGCACCTGGCGCTTCGCGCTGTCCGTCGCGAGTCCACGCGCGATCATCACCGCCCCGACGCACTGGTTGAGGAGCGCGAAGGCGACCGATGTGTCGCCCACCTTCTCCGAGAGGACGGCCAACAGCTCCGAAAGCGCGCGCTCGAACACCTCCTTCGTCTCGGCCGGAGCGCGGCCAATCTCCGAGGCCAGTGTCGGCAGCACGCATCCCGACTCCGGATGCCGCACATGAGCGAGGCTGAGGTAGGTGTCGATGGCGAGGAGCAACTGCTCTTCGTTGCGCGGCTCGATGGTGGAGAAGCGGCTGCGCGTCGCCTCGAGCTCCGTCTCGACGATGGCGGACAGCAACTCTCCCTTGCCTTCGAAGTGCCGGTAGAACGCGCCGCTGGTGAGCCCTGCCGCGCTCGCGAGCGCATCCACTCCGCTGCCAGCGAACCCCTGCTGCTTCGCGAGCGAGGCGCTGGCGCGCACGAGTTTCTCACGGGACCGTGACTTCTGTTCGGGGGGATAGCGCATGGATCTTCAATAAGATAACGTTCGTTATCCCTTTGGCAAAGGTCTCCGCCATGACGACTGAGCAGACCGCCTGCATCCTGTGCTCCCGCAACTGCGGGCTCCGTGTCGAAGTCGAGGGCTCCCGCCTCACGAGCATTCGCGGCGACGACGCGCACCCGGTCTCCAAGGGGTACCTCTGCCAGAAGGCCGCTCGGTTGCAGCACTATCAGGAGAACGCGGATCGCCTCGAGCACCCGCTGCGCCGCGAGGCAGATGGCCGCTTCGTGCGCGTGGGTTGGGACGAGGCGCTCGCCGACATCGCCGCCCGGCTGGTCGCGCTTCGTGAGCGGCACGGCGGTCGCGCGTTCGCGTTCTACGGCGGTGGCGGCCAGGGCAATCACCTCGGGGGCGCGTACAGCCGGCAGCTCACGAATGCGATGAAGAGCCGCTTCGTGTACAGCGCGCTCGCCCAGGAGAAGACCGGCGACTTCTGGGTCAATGGCCGATTGTTCGGCGACCAGCGTTGCCACGTGACGGAGGACGTCGAGCACGCGGACGTCGTGCTCTTCATCGGCACGAACCCCTTCCAGGCGCACGGCATCCCGAATGCGCGCGACACGCTGCGGGAGCTGAAGAAGGACCCCGCGCGCACGATGGTCGTGATCGACCCACGCAAGACGGAGACGGCGCGCATGGCCGATGTGCACCTTCAGTTGCGCCCCGGCACCGACGCATTCCTGCTCGCCGCGATGCTCGGCATCATCGTGCGCGACGGCCTGCATGACCGGGCGTTTCTCGCCGAGCGCTGCACCGGGCTCCCGGCGGTCGAGGCCGCGCTCCGGGCGGTCCCCATCGAGGAGTTCGTTCGTCGCGCGGACGTGCCTCTCGCCGACGTCGAGCGCGTCGCACGGACGTTCGCCAGCGCGCGCGCCGCGTGCGTGCGCGTCGACCTGGGGCTGCAGCAGAGCCTCCACAGCACGCTCAACTCGTACCTCGAGAAGCTCCTGTTCCTGCTGACCGGGAATCTCGGCAAGCGCGGGGGGAACAACTTCCACTCGCTCTTCCTGCCGATCCTCGGCAACACCGACGAGCGCTCCGGCCGGCACATGCGCACCGCGCATCACCGCATGTTCCCGATTGGTGGGCTGTATCCGCCGAACATCCTGCCCGGTGAAATCGAACACGAGGGCGAGGATCGCGTGCGTGCGCTGTTCGTCGACAGCGCCAACCCGGTCCTCACCGGCGCGGACACCGCCGCCTACGAGCGCGCGTTCGCGAAGCTCGAGCTGCTCGTCGTCGTGGACGTGGCGATGACCGAGACGGCGCGCTTCGCGCACTATGTCCTGCCCGCGGCGACACAGCTCGAGAAGTGGGAGTGCACGGGGTTCAACCTCGAGTTCCCCGACAACGCGTTCCAGCTCCGCCACCCCCTGTTTCCACCGCGCGCGGAGGCCTTGCCCGAGCCGGAGATCTACACGCGGCTCCTCGAGGCCATGGGCGAGCTGCCCCGGTCCTTCCCGGTGCTCGAGCGCATCGCGGCGGCCGAGCCCGCCGCCACGAAGCACGCCGGCTTCCTCGCCGCGCTTGGCGCGACGCTCGCCGCGAAGCCGCGGTGGATTCCATACGCCGCGTCGATCGCGTACCGCACGCTGGGGCGGGCGCTCCGAACGTCACGAGCGCACCCGGAGCGCGTTCCGCCCGCCGCCGCGGCGCCCCTCATCGGGCCGGCGCTCGACCTCGCGCGGAGGGAGCCCCGCGCGGTCCGCCGCGCAGGGCATCGCGGCAATCGGCTCACCCTGGGCCTGTCGCTGTTCCAGACGATTCTCGACAAGGCCGAGGGCACGCTCGTCACGCGACACGAGTTCGCCGACACCTGGTCGTTCATCCGTCACCACGACCGTCGCGTGCACCTGGAGATTGCGGAGATGCTCGGTGCTCTCCGTGCCCTCCGGGACGAGCCCGAGGCGAGCCCGGAGCTCGTGCTGCTGGCGGGCGAGCGCCGCGCCTACAACGCCAACCAGATCTTCCGTGACCCGTCCTGGCGCAAGAGCGACCCTCACGGCGCGATGCGCATGCACCCCGATGACGCGCGTGCGCGCGGACTCTCCTCGGGCTCGCGTGCGATCTGCGAGTCGGACACCGGACAGGTCGAGGTCACGATCGAGCTCGACGAGGCACTCCGTCCCGGGATGGTCACGCTCCCCCACGGCTACGGGATGCGCTACCGCGGCGGAGCCCCCATCGGTCCCCAGATCAACCGCCTCACGGCGAGCGACCACTGCGACCCGCTCGCGCGCACGCCCTTTCACAAGCACGTTCCGGTTCGGGTGACCGCGGTCGATGCTGAGCCGGTTTCAGCCTCCGATACCTCGCGCCCGATGATCGTCTGACACCCGCGGCGGCACGCCCGCCCAGGGTGCACACGAGGCAGCATTCCCGAGGTCAGGAGTCGGAAACAGTGTGGCAGCCAGACTGGCGGGCGCTCCAGCATCTCGCCAGCCACGGGCGCATCTGTTAGGAGCGCAGGTTCGCAGGTTCCGGGGCAGTTCCGCCGGGCCTGGACGCCTGGCATCCGAGATGCCCTCTAGAGGCTGGAACAACGCGCATGAAGACCGAAGACCTGGCGTTCCTCCGCTCCTTCTTCCGTGCGGTCACCGATCAGCCCATCGAGTTCAATGGGACCGACGCGAGCCGCTATGTGCCGCTGTACGAGACTCCGGAGCTGGCCCCTCATGATCCGGTCAAGTTGCTGGCGCGCCCCATCCAGTTCGCCCTCGGGCAGAGCGTGCAGCTCTTCTCCGGCTTCCGGGGGAGCGGCAAGAGCACCGAGCTTCACCGCTTGCGCAAATACCTGGGCGAGCAGGGCGATTACAAAGTCGTGCTCTGCGACATCGAGGACTACATCAACCTGTCGCAGAACGTCGACATCATCGACTTCCTTCTGGCCGTGGCCGGGGCCTTCGGGGATGCGCTCCAGAAGGAGGGCTTCCTCCCGAACGATCCTTCGAGGGAGGGCTATTGGGAGCGCTTCACCAACCTCCTGAAGCGCACCAATATCAGCATTCCGGACCTGTCCACGGTGGGACTCAAGGTCGCGCTCAAGAGCGATCCCTCGTTCCGGGAGACGCTCCAGAAGCGCATGTCCGGTCATCTCGGGACGCTGGTGGAGGACGTGCGCGCCTACGTCACGGGCTGCGTGAAGAAGGTCAAGGAGCGACACGGCCCCGACACGGAGGTCGTGCTCTTGCTGGACTCGATGGAGCACATCCGTGGGACGTCGACCAACGCGACGGCCGTGCAGGACTCGGTGGTGAACCTGTTCACCAGCCATAGCGACAAGCTCCACTTCGACCACCTGCACGTCGTCTACACGATTCCCCCCTACTTGAAGGTTCTGTACCCGAACCTTGGAACACTTTACTCCCCAGGGGGCGTCCAGGTTCTCCCCGCGCTGAAGGTGCGGGACAGTTCTGGAAACGTCTTCCAGCCGGGCCTCGACCTGCTGGAGCGGCTCATCTCCGCGCGAGGCCCTTGGCAGCGGCTGCTCGGTCCGGAGCGCGAAACGCTCGACAAGTTGAGCCTTTTGTCGGGCGGACACCTGCGCGACTTCCTGCGGCTGTTCTCCGAGATCATCCGCCGGGCGGATCGGCTACCGGTGCCGGTGGAGACAGTCGATGCCGCCATCGCTCAAGTCCGCACCGAGTTCCTCCCCATCGCGGATGCGGATGCGAAGTGGCTCCACCTGATCGCCACCACGCATGGAGTGGCGCTGCCGGAGATCAAGCAACTGCATGATCTCGCGCGCTACCTCGATACGCACCTCGCGCTGTACTACCGGAACGGCAACGAGTGGTACGACGTGCACCCGCTCGTACGCGACGTCGTGAAGGCCCAGGTGGAGGAAGCCAGCAAGCGCACGGCGAAGGTGCCCTGATAGGGAGCTAGGGAACGCCATGAAGCCCGTCACCGAAGCGAACATCGGCCCTGGGGGCGAAGCGGAGTGGCTGAGATTGCGGCGCCAGTTGGAACTGGCCGATGGATTCTGGCTGGGGTTCATCTTCTCGCCGTCACCCCTGAGCTCGGGAGTCCTCCGTCGCCGCACCGAGCGCCTGCTCCGCGGGCAGACGCGCCGACTGGAATCCGTCCATCCTGAGAGCCCCTCGGCGCTGAAGGGTCTGCTTTCCACCCTGTTCACCCCCGAGGCCGCGAATGCCGGATGTGCGTGGGTGGAAGCCTTGTTCCTTGATCCGGGTGATGGAACGGAGCGGCCCTGGCGGGAGGCCTGGCTGGAACTGGTCTCTCGCATGAACGAGCGGCGCGATGCCCTGCGTCGGCACCTGCGCGGTGGCCTCGTGCTCGTAGCCCCTCCAGAGATGAAGCTCTCCATGCGGGAAGCAGCTTCGGACCTCTGGTCCATTCGTGCATTGGTGATTGAGCTCCCCCTTGTCGCGGAGAGTTCGCCACGAGAGTCCCCCATGAAGGCGGGAGCCTTTTCGGATCGGTCTGGGCGCGGAAAGGGCCCCGAGGCCGAAAACCTGACGGAGTTCGCTCTCGCGGAGTCAGAACGATTGCTGGCGAAAGCTATCGGCGAGGACCCAAGACAGATAGGGGTTCTGCTCGGCCGGGTGGATGCACTGCTTTCATCCGGAAGAACGGGCGAAGCTGTCGAAGCAGCTCGCCGGGCTCGAGAGCTTGCCTTCAAGGACCCACAACAAACTCCACTTCTAAGAGTAATGGTACTCCATGAACTCGCCTTGGCCGAAAAGGCCCATGGAGATCCGGCAGCAGCCGAAGAGCACCTGGAACAGGCGATCAAGGTTCTTGGAAATCACGACGACCAGTATCGCTTACTGTTGTTGGATGAGCTGGCGAGCATTGCGCTCTGGCGAGGCGATCTTGTTTCGGCTCTGGCGGCCTCTGAGGAGTCCCTCGCTCTCTCACGCCAGCTGCGCGCGGCCCTGGGAGATACCCCCGAGGCCCTCCGCGACCTCTCCGTGTCCCTCAACAACGTGGGCGACGTGCAGCAACGCCTCGGCAACCTCCCGGCCGCCAGCGCCGCCTCTGAGGAGTCCCTCGCTCTCGCACGCCAGCTGCGCGCGGCCCTGGGAGATACCCCCGAGGCCCTCCGCGACCTCTCCGTGTCCCTCAACAACGTGGGCGACGTGCAGCGACGCCTCGGCAACCTCCCGGCCGCCAGCGCCGCCTATGAGGAGTCCCTCTCCCTCCGCCGCCAGCTGCGCGCGGCCCTGGGAGACACCCCCGAGGCCCTCCGCGACCTCTCCATTTCTCTCGACAACGTGGGCGACGTGCAGCAACGCCTCGGCAACCTCCCGGCCGCCAGCGCCGCCTCTGAGGAGTCCCTCGCTCTCTCACGCCAGCTGCGCGCGGCCCTGGGAGACACCCCCGAGGCCCTCCGCGACCTCTCCGTGTCCCTCAACAAAGTGGGCGACGTGCAGCGACGCCTCGGCAACCTCCCGGCCGCCAGCGCCGCCTATGAGGAGTCCCTCTCCCTCCGCCGCCAGCTGCGCGCCGCACTGGGAGATACCCCCGAGGCCCTTCGCGACCTCTCCGTGTCCCTCAACAAAGTGGGCGACGTGCAGCGACGCCTCGGCAACCTCCCGGCCGCCAGCGCCGCCTATGAGGAGTCCCTCGCTCTCGCACGCCAGCTGCGCGCCGCGCTGGGAGACACCCCCGAGGCCCTCCGCGACCTCTCCGTGTCCCTCAACAACGTGGGCGACGTGCAGCAACGCCTCGGCAACCTCCCGGCCGCCAGCGCCGCCTCTGAGGAGTCCCTCGCTCTCGCACGCCAGCTGCGCGCGGCCCTGGGAGATACCCCCGAGGCCCTCCGCGACCTCTCCGTGTCCCTCAACAACGTGGGCGACGTGCAGCGACGCCTCGGCAACCTCCCGGCCGCCAGCGCCGCCTATGAGGAGTCCCTCTCCCTCCGCCGCCAGCTGCGCGCGGCCCTGGGAGACACCCCCGAGGCCCTCCGCGACCTCTCCATTTCTCTCGACAACGTGGGCGACGTGCAGCAACGCCTCGGCAACCTCCCGGCCGCCAGCGCCGCCTCTGAGGAGTCCCTCTCCCTCCGCCGCCAGCTGCGCGCGGCCCTGGGAGACACCCCCGAGGCCCTCCGCGACCTCTCCGTGTCCCTCAACAAAGTGGGCGACGTGCAGCGACGCCTCGGCAACCTCCCGGCCGCCAGCGCCGCATACGAGGAGTCCCTCGCCCTCGACCGCCAGCTCCAGGAACTCATGGGCGACAGCTCTCAGACGATTGAGGATCTTGCTGTCTCCCTCGATGGTGTCACGAGCATACGAGAGGCCCTCGGGGATGGTGAGGGCGCTGCGCTCGCACGCAGGGAAGCACGGGCGCTTCGTAGCCGATGGGACGAATGAGTTCATGGCGTGGCATTCCGTCCTGTCGGTATGCCCTTCGCGTTGAGGTATGAGGTGTACGAAACTGAAGGCACGAGGTGGTGGCTTTCAGCAGCACAGGGCCGACGCATAGATGGCGCCTCCACTCCTCGAGTCACTCCATGCGCCGACGGCACAGCCCGCCCCTGGTCGAGCGTCGCGGCGAGCCGATGGCGGCAACGCTACCTGAACTCGTTCACGATGTAGACGCCGGCACGAGGAGAACCGAGGATGGCCGTCCCAGGCTTGGACTCGGGGTGCTTCCGGAGCTGCCCCATCCCGAGCCGAGCCACCGCGCAAATAGGCACCTGCTCTCCTCCATCCATGGGCTGGGCGGCGTAGTACCGGATGACGGCTTGTGGACCGCTGGTCCAGACCCGGCCGTAGAGTCGGGCGGGTGCTTCAAGCAGCCCGAGGTTCTCCTCGAGTATGCTCTCGATGTTTCCCTCGTACAGAGTGATGGGATAGGCGCGGCTCTGGTTCGCATCGAGCTGGACCCACGCGGATTCCCCGACGAACATTCTCAAATAGTTCATCGCCTTGAGCGATTCTGCTGGGCACTTTTCCGGCCCTGGGCTGCCGTCAGCACGCAGGGAGACTCTTCCCGTGGCTGTTCCGGGGCAGCCGGACGACATTACGAGCAGAACGGCGCAAACCAAAAGTGCGAGCTTGTTGGAGGCCATGTCGCTTGCTCCTATCGCGCGATGAGCGCCGGATCTAGCTGGACGTAGGCTTGCCGCATTCCGTCGTGCCGGTAGACCTCCAGCGACAGGCGCGTCAACTCGCCATCGTCAACGAAGGCGCTACCGTCCACGACAAAGGCCATCACACCGGACCCGCCAGGCGCGATTTCTCGAACCGTGGAGCGAACGGCGACTGCTCGCTCACGGCCCTTGTCCAGGGTGACGAGGCGGACCGACTTCATGCTCCATGGATGCTCAGGTGCCATGTTCTTGAGCTTGAAGACGACAGCGACCTTGCCCTTCCCCTGGAGTATCTGTGCATCGATCTTGGTATCGCCATCCTCGCCAGAAAAGCGGTCCACTACCCTGAACGGCGTCTGCACGATCGCGCCCGAGGCCAGCAGGGCGGCCAGAGCGTGGTCCTCCGAAGTCTCTTCCTCGCGATAGCGCTGATTCTCTTCGATGAGCACGTCGTTCTTCTTGAGTGCTTCCAACAGAGCAGCGTGGATGGCCGCGTAGCTCTCGCGGTTCTTGAACACGTCGATCTGCTGGTCCGTCCACGACCACGCCTTGCGTGCCGGGGGTCTCAGGAGAAATGGCACCTCGGTTCCATCAACCAGCGTCACGACCATGGGAATTGCTTCGTCGCCGTCGAGGTCATGGAGGGGCTCCAGGAGCACCTTGTTGCGGACCACCACCAGTGGATCGAGCCGGCCCTCCCAACCGATCAGCTTCGTCTTGAGTGGATCGACGGGCTTCTCGAATCGGAGCGTCGTGACGACCTGCCCCTTCACGTAGACGCGGTGGGTGGCATCACCCGGATGCTCCGAGAGCAGGATGGCTCGTACGGAGAGTTTGTCGCGCTCGTTGCTGGCAAAGGCGGTTGAAGCCACAAGGGCAACAAGCAGTACAGACCGGAGAGGTAGCATCGGCGGGCCAACGTAGCAGGAAGGGTGGGAGCATCCAAGCGCATTGGCTCCTCGCTCGGGGATGCCGACCCTCATGCGGATTGACACGGACGGCGAGGGCTCTTACTTCAGCCGCATGAGCGAGCAACGGCAGGGCGAGACTCTTGCGGAACGACGTCCTCGGATCGAGCTCGGTATCGAGCTGCGCGCGACACCCGTGGGAGAGAGCCGGCACCTGCTGCCTTCCGACCACTACATCAACGTCCACGCAGGGGCGCCCGTTCGGACGTCTTGCCATTCGAACCGTGTGCGCTCGATTCGCACGCGGGGCGACATCTGCCTCATCCCCGCCGGAATGCCCGATGCGTGGGTTGATGATGACGCGAGCAGTTCCGTGGAGCTCCGGCTGCCAGCCGCGCTCTTGCGCCGGGTCGCGGAAGACATGGGGCTGGATCCCGACCGCACGGGAATCGAGCCGCGATACCATTTCAGAGAAGCGCAGATCGAGCATCTCGCATGGGCGCTCGAGGCGGAGTTCCGCGCCGGTTTCCCAAACGGGCTTCTCTACAGCGAGAGCCTGGGCCTGGCGCTCGCGGCGCACCTGCTGACTCGCTACCGCGCGTCCGTGGAGGCTCCAAGAGGTCTTTCGAAACGACAGCTTCAGCGCGTCCTCGAACACATCGAGGCGCACCTGGATCAGAACCTCTCGCTCACACGCCTCGCGAGCGAGGCCGAAGTCAGCGCATCGCATTTCAAGGTTCTGTTCAAGCGCTCGATGGGACTCCCGGTGCATGAGTACGTCATGCACCGGCGGGTGGAGCGTGCCAGGGCCTTGCTCGTGCGCGGTGAGCTTCCCGCGAGCGAAGTCGCGCTGGAGGCCGGGTTCTCGCACCAGAGCCACATGGCACGCTGGATGAGGCGTGTTCTCGGCGTGACGCCGACGTCCGTCGTGCGTTCGCGTGCCTGAGGGTGTCCGGCGTCACCTCATGAACTTGTGGAGGACGGCGAAGTCATCCTGGGCGTGTCCCGCCTGGAGGGCCGCCTGGAAGAGCTGGTCGAACGCATCGGGCACGGCGTGATGGATTCCGCGCTCCTTGCACAGCTCGAGCAGATGTCGGAGCGCTCCCTGGTGGGCATCGACCGTCGCGAGCGTCGTCTCATCGCCGGCGAAGCGACCCGCTTGGATCCGGTTCACGAAGTCGGTCACGGCCCCGTCGATGACCGGCTGGGTTGCCTTGAGGTAGCCCATGAAGGCTTCGAGCGGAAGCGCTTCGGCCTGGCAGACGGACACGGCCTGAAGCACACCGAACATCGACCCCCACATGGAAACGAGGAGTGCGCTGTCTAGAGCGGAGGCGTGGCCCACGTCGCTTCCCACATGGAGGGAGTTTCCCCCGAGCGCGAGGAGGACGGGTTTGTACTTCTCGAAGAGAGCACCTGGTCCTGAATACAGAATGGTGCCGCCTGGTTCGCCGATGAAGTTCGGAGTCCCCATGATGGCTCCATCCAGGTAGTGGATGTCGTGGTTCCGAGCCCACGCGGCCATTTCCCTCGCCTGCCTGGGCGAGCCCGACGTCAACTGGACGAGCAGCTTTCCACGCAAGCCCTTCGTCACGTCGTCCTGCCGGAGCAGCCCGTCGCTGGTGACGTAGTCGTTCACGTTCACGACGATGAGCTCCGCATCGGCGACGGCGTCCCGCACCGTTTCCGCGACCCGTGCCCCCAGGGCCGCGAGCGGCGCGCACTTGGACTTCGTGCGATTCCAGATGGCAACACTGTACCCCTGCTTGAGAAATGCACTCACGAGCGCGGAGCCCATACGCCCCGTACCGAGAACCGCGATGCCAGGCTTCATGACGATGTTCCTCTTTCTCCTCTGCTGTCGCTCCCCGACGAGCGCCAGCGTCGTCAGCCATGACTACCGCCTCCCCCTCTGGCAGGCGCGCACGGGTGGATGATTCGAGAGCACGATTGGACGGTGCACCAGCTCGTTTCGCTTATTTGGACTCGACCCGTCCGAGCGGCCTGGCTACGCCAGTCAGCGCGTTTTGCGCTTCCTGCCAGGCGGAGTCTCCGGGATAGAGCGCGGTGCGGAGGTAGGCCCAGGTGAGACGCTGAACGGCAGCCACTCGCTCGGGGTTCTCGTCCGTGGTCTCGGCGACGTCATATCCCGAGACTCCGCCCAGCCCGTGCCCTGCGTCGAACAGGGTGAGCAGGGACTTGGGGCCTGGGGAGAGGAAGTAGGGATCGGCGTGCCAGTCGGCGCCTGCGACCGTCAGGTGGGGAGAGTCGTCCTTGTCACCGGCGACCACGAGCGCGGGCGTCGTCATCTTGGAGTAGTCGATGGTCGAGAAGAAGGAGTAGTTCTCGGCTGCGAACTTGCTGAGGGCGTCGCCTCTGCCGGGCGCGGCGAGCAGCACGCCCGCCTTGATCCGGGGCTCGGCGAGGTTCACTTCCGTTCCGTCGTGGGCCGTGTGCCGCGCGCCAAGCAGCAGGCTCGCGGTGTGCCCGCCCATCGAGTGCCCGATGACGGCCACCTTGCTTCGGTCCAAGCGCCCGGCGAGCGCTGCGACGGCGCGCTCGATCGCGTCGAGTTGGTCGAGAATGCGCTTCATGTCCTGGGCCCGCGCTCGCCAGTACAGAGGCGCATCGGGGTCCTTGGAGTCGAGGGTGAGCGTCTTTGAGTCGAGATGGGTGGGCTGGATGACGACGAAGCCGTGTGCCGCGAAGTATCGAGTGTTCGAGGAGGGTCGGAGAGGGGATGTGGCCGTCGCGGGCCCGCGAACGCAGGCGCTGTTCAAGAACGCAACCGGTGTCGCGCGGGCGGTCATGCTTCAGTTCAAGCCAGGCTGGTCGGCGCAGCTCCTGGGCGTGGCCGCGAGCGAGCTGACGGACCGGATCGTGCAACTGGAAGACCTCTGGGGCCGTTCGGGCGGCGACCTCTGCCTCGAGCTCCTTGCGGCGCGAAGCCTGCCGGAGGTGCTCGACCGACTCTCCCACGCGATCTCCCTTCGTGCCCACCAGACATTCGACCCGGCCTCGGCACGGCTCGCTCGCCGCGCGGTGCGCTTGTTCGAAGGAGACGAGGTTCGGGTGGAGAGCGTGGCGGAGCGGCTTGGCGTCACGGCGCGGCATCTTCGCCGCGCCTTCACGGAGAGCGTCGGCATCGGGCCGAAGGATTTCGCGCGGGCCGTTCGTCTGCGGCGTGCCGTGGGGATGGCGGCGACCTCGAAGGACTGGGGACGCATCGCCGCGGACGCGGGCTATTACGACCAGGCGCACCTCATTGCCGACTTCCGGGAGCTCGTCGGGCTCACACCGGGCGCCTTCGTGAAGCGTGCGGGCGAGGCGGAGGACTTCCAGCGCCCGACGTGAGCGCTTCAGCCGTCGGACGGCGCGCTCCACGTCGGCACGCATGCTTTCGAGGTCGTCCCGTCGCGCCTTGAGGGCGCCACACCTCGCCAAGGCACACGCTACCGCCAGGCTCCCACGAGACTCCGCCAGGCCCGCTTGGGGCGTACCAGGCGGCAGGTTCGATTCCCGCCGCCTCCAGTAGAGGTTGCCCGCCGCTCTGAGCCGGACCCAATCAGGAGGCGAGGTGAGCACCAAGGGCTACCACGGCCTGGGCGCGCTCGCGGTGGAGCCCACCGAGATGGGCACCCCCGTGGTCGAGTCCCTCGGCTCGGCCGCCGGGTTGGAGTGATGCGTCGGGCCGAAGCGCTTCCTGGGGTAGACTCAGCCGTCCCCCAGGAGCGCACATGCCCACGCAAGAACAGAAGGCGGCTCTTCAGCGGTTGAAGGCATTCACCGGTTCGAACGAGTTCGTCCACTCGTGGGAGGGGGATAGGGCGCCCGGCGAGATCGAGGCGCTCCTGCTCCATGCCACCGCGGACAAGGCGAGGACCGCCCTGCTGGACATGAGCGCGGCGGTCATCAATGTCGGCGCCTTCAACGGGCAGAGCGCCATCCCGCGCGTCGAGAAGCAGGACTCGATCACGGAGTGGGCCAGCGGCAACGGGACCCAGATCCGCCAGTTCAAGAAGGAGGCGGTGGCCACCTACTTCGACGACCTGTTCCACTTCGTGTCGGCGATGACCCTGAGCCTCGTCAAGGACGACCACTACCAGCGGCTGACGCGCAATGACCTCTTCCACGGCCATCTCGTCCATGACCTGTCCGGTGCGCTCCCCGATATCCTGATGGTCTTCCATGGCAAGGAGTACCCGGCGGATACGCAGGAGACGCCGAGCGAGAACGCCAGGAAGCTGGAAGCGAAGAACAACCACCCGGACAAGGTGCCGTTTCGCGAGTTCACCAGCCGCGAGGTGGGCTACCTGCGCCGCAACACCGTCTACTCGGTCCGGCAGCATCGGTTCTGGAACCTGAACTACGAGCGCGCCAGGCTCGCCGGCAATCCCTATGGCGTGTTCCTCGACAAGCCGTTCGATTACGCGGAATACGGCCTGCTCGATCCGCTGGTGCTCGATCAGGACAACCTCGGCACCAATCTCGGCGACGTGAACTGCTTCAGCAGCGAGGGCGTCACGTCGTTCTTGAAGATGAACCCCTGAGGGGGGACCTTGAGGACTCCGCACCTCGGTGGCCCGAGGCCACACCCATGCCCGGAGAGGCGGCGGGGGGCTCCGGCGGATTCTTCGAGGACACGGTGGACCCCTTCCAGGTGGTGCAGGAGGCCAGTGGCCTTGGGGAAGAAGCCCGGCACCCGGCGGGCGCGGCGCTCTACCTGGAGCAGGCATGATGGTGCGACCCGATGGCTACCTGGTGACCGCGCTCACCGGCACTCCTCTCCAGCGTCTGGGGCAGCTTCAACTGGTGGAGGGCGAGTGGCGGGTGGGACGCCTCTCCGTGGGTGACTTCTACTTCTCGCGCGGCGGCGTCTTCTACCCGAGTCCCGAGCCCGCGGACGAGTGAGCGAGAGCAGGTATCGCAAGGGTTCAGCGCTCCCGGGGCGGGGAGTCTCCATAGCCTGTCAGCTCCACGTAGCCCCGGCCCTCCACGGGCTGGCCTTCGTGTTTGCCCGACAGGCGCACCGCGCCCTCCCAGTAGCGCACGGTCACGGGCAACTCCTGGTCGGCGAGCGCGGGCGTCACCTCCAGGGAGAGGTCGCGCGAGGGCAGCTCGAGCCGCCAGCGCGCGGGGTACTCCACGCCCGTCCGGGGGCTCTTCCACGTGTCGAGCACCTCCAGCCGCGCGTCCTTCGCAGTCAGGTGCACGGGCTCGCCCCGGGCGGGGATGAGGGTGCCCGCGGTGAAGGGATCCACCGTGCCGTCGCGCCGGCGCAGTTGGTAGTACATGAGCTCGCTCCCATCCGAGAGCTGGAGCGAGAACCAATCCCAGCCCACCTGCTCCGCGCCGAGCGCGCTCGTGCTCCACTCGCGGTCCATCCAGCTCTCGCCCGTCACCGAATAGGCGCGACCGTCCACCGTCACCTCTCCGCGCGTGGGCATGCGCGGCAGTGAGTAATAATAAGAGGCATTGCCCGGCTCGGCCCCCTTTTGGCTCAGGCCCCGCTCTCCCTGGAGCACCACGGGCGGGTATAGCGGGGCTGAAAAGAACCGCTGGCGGAGCCTGCGTTCCAGGCCTGGAGAGGAGCCGTGCAGCCCGTCTGGGCACACGCCGGCCCCAGCGGCCCCCGTGCGCCAGGGCGCTGGCGAGCATGATGCGTATGAGCGGTGCTCAGCTGCTCTCCTTGGGAAAGTAGGGACGCAGGCCGGCGGCAAAGACGACGTCGAGTATTCGCTCAGGCAGGATGCGCGCCAAAAGAGTGAGCAGTGCCGCGTCGCGGCCGACGGTGTAGCGAATGCGCGGCTTGCGCGCTGTCACGGCCTTGGCTATCACCTGTGCCACGGCGTCAGCGGACACGCCCGACCCGGGCCCGGTGAACGCCGCGGTCTGCGCGGTGATGGCTTGAACCAGGCCGCCGTAGCGTTGGCTCAGCTCGGGCGTCATGGCCGAGGCGATCTGATTGGCGGTGGCGATCGCCCGGCCGGGCATTTCCGTGCGCACCCCGCCCGGCTTGACCACAACCACTCGGACGCCGAGCGGGGCGACTTCGCGTCGCAAGGAGTCACTGACGCCTTCGAGCGCGAACTTTGTACTTGCGTAGGGACCATAGGTGGGCCCGGCAACCGTGCCGCCTACGGAGCTGATGTTGACCACCCGCCCCTTGCTGCGGATCAGGGCCGGCAGGAGTGTCTGGGTAACGGCGACGTGGCCGAAGAAGTTGACCTCGAACAGGCGTCGCCACTCATCGATGGCGAAGGCCTCGAACGGTGCGTTGACCCCGACGGCGGCGTTGTTTACCAGCGCCCGCACTGCCCGGCCCCGCGGGTCTCCGTGCACTCGAGCCGCCAGCGCCCGAATGTGCTCAGGGTGCGTGATGTCGAGGATGAGCGGCTCAATCCCCGGCCCCCGAATCGCGTCGGCGTCCCGGTCGCGTCGGACACCCGCGAGGACGTGGAACCCCCGCCGGGCCAGTTCGCGCGCCGTGGCCGCGCCGATGCCGGTGGATGCACCGGTGACAATGGCGAGCTCTTGGATTTCACCTGACGCGGTCATGACCTTGATCCTTTCTTCGACGAGCGAGGAGCGAAGCGCTCCGCGAGGAGCTGCGTCCGCTGCTCGAGCACCTCCATCGAGGGCCGGTCGGCGAGCAACCCGTCGAGCGCGAGCAAGAAGACCTCGGCGCTCGCTTCGTCGCCCAGGATCGCGGCGACGCACTCGAGCGCGACCTCGCGGTAGAGCGCCTCACTCTCGGGGTCGATCAGCTCACAGGCCTCGAGGAACGCGCTCCCCATCGGCGCCCCGGCCATCTCGGCCCAGGGTTCGAACACCATCAGACGGCAGAAGCTGAGCAAGCGCTCATAGGCGCTGCCCGGACCGTTCGCCGCCTGCTTTGCCGCGGGGTGTCGAGAGACCAGCCAGTCCACGAAGACAGCCCGGTAGATCTCCTCCTTGTCTCTGAAGATCCGGTAGAGGAGCGTGCGCGAGAGCCTGGCGCGCCTGGCGATGTCCTCGAACGACGTCTTCGCGAAGCCGAAGTTGAGGAAGCACCACCGCGCGGCGACGAGGACCCTCGCGCGCCGCGCGGCTGCTTCGTCATCTGTCATCGTGGCTGGCATTTATACATCGTGACAATCAGTGCACTGATTGTCAAGACGACCCACATGGACTGCCTCCACGCAGGCTGCCGAGGCCTTCAAGTCCGCGCTCACGGGCGCCTCCACGTGAGCGCGGACGCGGGACGTTCCTACTCCCCACCGTTCCGGACGGTGGGGGCCCGCGAAGGTGCGATGAAGCCCGAGTAGGCCATCCGGTTCGGTGAGCAGTGCCCGGGGTTGGCCACCTTGTCCGGCGTGGCGTTGCCCGTCATGGCGGTGCTGACCTCCTGCGGCGCGGAGGCGGGATGGGCCTCCAGGAAGAGCGCGACGACGCCGGTGACATGCGGGGTGGCCATGGACGTGCCGCTCTCCGCTCGGGTCGCCGTGTCATCGCCGGCCCAGGCCGAGAGGATGCCCTCGCCGGGCGCGAAGACGTCCACGCAGTCGCCGTAGTTAAGTATAGGACGGATAGGAGCCCTGTAGAGAGGTGGCGGCCAGGAGCGGAGGTGCCGAGGAGGGCGGCTGAAGGGGGCCCGCCCGAGCAGTGAGCCAGGCAGGTGGAGAAGCCGCGCCGCCCCTTGGGGTACACGCCGGCCCTGGCCGACCTCCCATGAGGAGCGCGGCAGGGGCCTGGCTCTATTGGCGCTGGCGGCTTGAGCTTCAACACCACGAGGCGTGGAGGGGCCCGCGCGCCGGGGCCAGCCTCGCACCTGCCGTGGGCAGGCCCAGGTGCTACGCAGACGCAGACGGTCTATCCCAATGGCTGGTTGGTGAGCCAGAGCGTGGCAACGAACACCGAGACCCAGGCGCAGATTCACCTGTCGGGTTTCCCGGGCTCCACGTTCACGGTCGCGGGCAGCTCGGGGTTCGCGTGGTACCAGATGCCCCTGGCACCGGGCCCGTTCATCATGCCTACGAGCGGCTACCTGCACGTCGCGTTGACGTTGCCCCCGAGCATCAACGGTGCGGGAGCCGGTCTCCAGGTGCGCGGTGTCCGCGTGGGCTACACCATGACCGTAGTGCGCCCATCCGTGTGACCTGCGACCCCCCTGGAAGCGAGAGGGGCCCGACACCTTCCGGCGCCGGGCTCCTCGTGCACAGCATTACCACCCAACACTTTGTCGCTGTACTCCCACGAGGCATAGAACATGACGACCTATCTCAGCAGTGTCCGAGCCACCGAACAAATCATCGATGAAGATCGCATGTTCGCGGAGCCGGGTGATGTCGGCACCGTGCTCGATCGGCAGCGATACGCCGACGGTAGCTGGGCGTTGACTGTGACATTCCCGAACGCGCCATGCGCTACGACGTGCTTCCTCTGGGAGGACGTCGAATTCGTGCCCACAGCGAAGGCGTAACTCTCCAGGTGGGTGCGTCAGGGCAGGGATGTGCTCGCGACGTCGGTGGGGCACGTAGCCGCGTCGCCCGTCTCCTGGGGGCCTCCTGGCCCGCCGCCCTTGATGGTGTGAGCGCGTCGGCGCCCCAGCGCGTCACGCCGCGCGACGTGCCTGTCTGGCCGTTGGAGTCCGCCCACGGCACCGTGTGTCGTTCCGCCAGGCACCCGAGGGCAGCTACACAATGCGCTTCGCCCGCCCGTATGACACTCTGGACGCCCGGATTCGAGAGAGGCCCAGTGCAGGAAGGTGTCGGGCCCCTCATGCCGCAGTTTCGAGGCGAGCTCTACGCCGCCAAGCGGCACGCGACCGCGCGGGGCTGACTGCGCTTCCATGCGTGCTGCCGAATTGCTGCCGGGCGGCCCCTGTGGGTGGCGTGGTGGTGGGCACGTCAGGCAGGTGGCCTCGAGCCGACGGTGTCGGTCCAGGCCGTGGAATCGAGGCTGGCTGAGCTGTTGTCATGCGTGTTCCGTTCTGGCTGAGCCTCAGGCGGCGGGCTCGCCTCTTGCTGCTTCGGCTCCGCCCCCGCTCCCGTGAAGCCCGAGAACGACTGGGGGAAGCCCGCCTCCTGGTGCATCACTCGGCGTAACGCTCGAGCACACGCTGCGCCGAGAAGTCAAGACTCGGATAGGCCAGACGTCCCATGCTCTGCCCCATGCGGCTGAGGAACCAGCGGTAGAAGGGAGGCAGGGGGCGGCCCGCCATCTGCTCGATTCGAGCAATCGCGTCCGGCGTGGCGCCCCTCCATTGCTGCCCGAGGTTGGGCACGACTCTCAGGAGAAACTCCTCCATTTCAGGCTCTAGTCCTTGTGTTGGCACTTTTCCTCCTGGTCTCCGGGGCAGAGCATCAACGGAACGATGAACTTGCAGGTCTTGTACGGCGGGACGGTCTCTCGTCCGTGTTCAAGCGCTCTGTCTCGACGTCCTCCGCAGCCACATCGAATGAAGAACTCGATCGGCGACGTTGTCAGCTTGCCCGCCTTCACTCAGGGGCGGGCATCGCTGCTCCGCACACGATAGCCATCGGCTCGCATCGTTGCGGGCAGAGCCAACGCTTCACGCGAGCGGAGGCGCCCATTCTCTCACATCGAGCCTCAATGCGGACTCGGTTGCGATCGCCCCCTGGATTCTCCTGAGAGTGCCCGAAGCGCTGCCCCCGAGTCTGAAGACCATGACTGCCTCGGGTTTATCACGTGGGATCTTGGTGCAAACCATGGCCGCGTCGTGCCTCTCATACAGACCACAGTGGGGACCGGTGGGAACCGGTCTTGTGAATCCAAGACGGTCCATCACCGGATCGAGGTGTGAAAGAATGTCTGGCTCATCGCCTGTGACTATGGTCCTGCAGCGCTGCGGCATCCTGTCAATTCGGAAGCTCGACAAAGCTCTATATGCCAACATTTCGCGAAAAGTCTCGAATTGATCGTGAAGAGCACCGCCCCGCGCATGTCGCTTCGTCACTCTTGCATCAGCTCGTGCCGCCAAATCGAGATCGTAGAAGACATGCAGGGGCATCATGTCATCGGAATTATATCCGATGAGCAAGAACCGAGGATGGGGCTCGACCAACTCCTCCGTGTAGCATGTGAGTACACGCCGCGCCGAGAAATCCAGCCGAGGATAGGTCAGAGGTCCCATGCTTTGGCCCATACGGGTCAGGAACCAGCGATAGAACGGAGGCAAGGGGCGACCGGCAATCCGCTCGATCTGGGCGAGCTCTTCGGGGGTGCTGCCCTGCCACTGCTCGGCGAGCCCTGGAACAACCCTCAGGAGAAAATCCTCCATTTCAGGCTCTGGATTTAGTGTTTGCACTGGTCCTGGTCTCCGGGGCAGAGTAGCAAAGGAACGATGAGTTCGCAGGTTTTACATGGGGGGACGGTCTTGCCATGCTCAAACGTATCGACGACGATCTTGTTCGTGGGCGCATCGCGGAACTGGATCGGCGCCGATGTCCGCTTTCCCTTACTGTGGAACCACTGTTCGGTGAGCGCGCTTGGGTAGGCCCCCCCGTCCCAAGCGAGCAGGAGTGCTTTTGGGCAGCACAGACTCCCGGAGGGTACGCTGCGGCCTCTTCCCGATGTTGATCGCTATATAGGGCAAGTTCCTCCGCGTCCGCCCATCTCTGTACCACTTCCGACGAGTCACCGCAGCGCTTCAACACGCGCGAGTGAATCTGCCCTCGCGTGTTGTTGTAAGCCTCTTCTTCACCCTTCCGGCTATCGATCGAAAGAGAACCCATAGGTGCGTGCCATCCGAGTTCCTCAACAGCGGCACAGAATTCCACAAACGTCACAGCCGACTGGTCTGCATACTTCTGTCCGCACTTGCATTGGACCACCCCCAGCATCGTCGCCAAGTGGCGCCCCTTCTTGGCTTTCACCATCGTATCGAGCTTCGAGGCCAGAGCCGAGGCGTCGGCCTTCGTCTTTTCCGTTTCTTCTAGCGGGTCATGTTGCTTGCCGCACAGAGGGCATGTGTCCTCTCCGGTGAAGGCCGTGACGAGCCCGGTCGCTTGGAGCACTCCCATCATCGTTGCTGCGTTGGCCGGGCTGCCGCTCGGCCCGCAGTTGTTGAGCATGGGGTCGCCGAGCAGCTGGACGCTCTTCCCCTCGATCTTCACGTTCATGGAGCCAGGGCCCACGAAGCTCGTGGGTCCTTCCACGTTCGAAGAGACGATTCCGCCTCCGGTCCCCTTGCTGGCCACGTCCCCCATGGAACCGAAGGTGGCGCCCCTGATCGCCACCTTCTTCCCCCCAATCGTCACGCTCTTGGAGTAGCCCTTCGGGTCCGTTCCGCTCTTACCGATGTTGGGCAACGGCGTCGGAACGAACGGCGCCGGCGGCCCCGGCATCTTGCACACGTTGGGTAACGTCGCCGCGGCAACCCCGTTGCTCCCCTCGGTCACCGGGGTCTTCGGACCATTCACTGTGACTTTCGACATTGGGACTTCCCCCTCATGGAACCTGCGGAGCCTGCAGGAGCATCGCACCCCGCAGCCCGGAATCAGAGCCTGCCATCTGTTACCGCGCAGCTTAGATGGGGGAAATCGGCCCGGAATCGGACCGACTGGATGATGGAAGGAGCCGTGGGGGCGTGGGGAGGCCCATCACCCAGGAGGTCCGGGTCAAAACATGACGGGTGAGGTAGTGCGCGAGCCCCAGGAGGGCGGGGACCGTGCGGCAGGGAGTGCCGCTCCGAGGGCCTGGCGTGGGCGCGGAGAAAAAGGAGGCCCGTGACGTGTAGCAGCACGGCACGGGCCAGGGCTCCGCGCAGACAGTGGAGAAAGAGAAGCGGAGCGGCCGAGAAATCATCCGGGTGGCGAAGACAGTCAAGGAGTGGAAGCAGGGGCCACCGGACGTGGATGCGGTGAGGCCGGGGAGGTGCCCGGGGTGTGGAGCGGCGAGCCGGTCGAGGACCAGGCGAAGAGGATGCGGCCCTCCGAGAAGGACGTTTCCACCCGAGGCGGCTCGCCCGCTCCGGTCCACTCGTAGTGAAGGGTGCAGCCCTTCTGCTGGCTGAAGTGCTGCCCCGAGTCGCGCAGGGTCAGTAGCTCCCACGGCAGCGCGTACAGCTCGGCGGCGGCCGAGCGCACGGTGAGGAGGACCTCCCGCTCCTGGCTCAGCGCCTCGTTCAGCTCCGCCTCGTCGCGGCCCCAGTCCAGCTCCTCGAGGAAGCGGCGCAGCTCGTGGCCCAGACGCTGGATGAGGCCGAGGTCCAGGTCCTTGCGCTCGAGGCGGGACAGGTCATCGAGGAGCCCCTGGCTCCAGGGGAAGAGGGCGCCGCGGACGGACCCGTCCGCCCGCTTCCGCAGGTACTCCTGCTTCTGGAAGTGGACGGCGAAGGGATCGGCCGTGCTGTCCTTGCGAGACAGCTCCAGCGTCAGCACGAGGGGCTGGTTCTGCACGGCGCCACCTTATCAGCCGGAAGCCCCGGGCAGGACCCGGCCCGTGCGAGAACGCGCACTCCCGAGCGGGGTGAAGCGCTCCTCGAGGGCCCCCGGGAGAGGCAAGTCCCTCAGGCCGTTGGGGGACCAAACGGGCGTCCCGCCTTCACTGGGAGCGAGACCTCTCGTGAAACAGGCTCTTTCGGCGTCGGATTGACTCAGGCCGCGCGGGGTGCCGTCGCGGGGCTCGACCTGACCCACGAGTGCGTGGACACCGCGTACGCGGAAATCAATGGTGAGCGCTACCGAAGCGAGGAGTGGGTTTCGTCACGTTACGAGCGCCGAAGGTATGGAAGGCCCCCGGATACAAGGCCCCGAGCGACTGCTGGGGCGACATGGGCGCCGCAGCAGTCGCTCGGGGGCGTGCTGCGAGCGCTGGTGATGGCAGGCCATGGTTCCGGGCCGGAGGGTGCTATTCTCCTGTAGGCTCCGCAGGTTCCAAGAGGGGGGAAGTCCCAATGGCGAAAGTGTCAGTGAATGCTCCAAAGACCCCGGTGACCGAGGGAAGCAACGGGGTTGCCGCGGCGACGCTGCCCAACGTCTGCAAGATGCCAGGGCCCCCGGCACCATTCGTACCGACGCCGCTGCCCAACATCGGCAAGAGCGGGTCGGATCCGAAGAACTACTCCAAGAGCGTGACGATTGAGGGGAAGAAGGTGGCCATCCGGGGCGCCACCTTCGGCTCGATGGGAGACGTGGCCAGCAAGGGGACCGGGGGCGGGATTGTCTCCTCCAATGTGGAGGGCCCGACGAGCTTCGTGGGCCCCGGGTCCATGAACGTGAAGATTGAGGGGAAGAACGTCCAGTTGCTCGGTGACCCGATGCTCAACAACTGCGGACCGAGCGGCAGCCCGGCCAACTCGGCGACGCTGATGGGGGTCATTCAGGTCCCCGGCTGGATGCTCACGGCCGTCACGGGAGAGAAGGAATGCCCTCTCTGCGATGAAAAGCATCAATCCGATGGCGCACTGAAAGAGACGGACGCGACGAGGGAGGATGCCAAGACACTGGCGAAGGCGCTCACCAAGAACAACCAAGGTCCTGATCAGAGCCGGAAGTTCCCCTCGCCGAGAACTGACACAGGAAGAATGCTCGGCGTGGTCCGGTGTTCGTGCGACCAGAGGTATGCAGACCACTCGAGCAGGACGGAGCGGGTGTTCCGCGAGATCGTCAAGGATGAACTCAAATGGCACGCCCCCGCGGATGGTGGCCTCGATATTTCGATTGTCCGCAAAAATGCAGAAACAGGACAAAACGAAAACATCAGACTCAAAAAGGTCAGAGCATTCACCGAGAAGCTCTGCGAAAAGCAGGGCCAGGACGTGAGTCGTGTGGAAAAGGCATGGAGTAAAGCCAACCAACTTCACGAAGAATGGCTTCGGGACACCACACATCCCGCCCACTACCCCCCAGGGAGCTGTGCCGGTCCCAAGGCACTCGTGCTCGCTTTGGATGATGGAGCCTACGTCAGTGGCCTCACCGAGCGGTGGTTCCACAGTGCCAAGGGGCGGACCGAAGGGAAGGTCGAGTACTTCCGCAGTGACCGAGGTGAGGTAGATCTAGGCTCCTTTGGTCACGGAGAGAGCGTCCCTCCGTGTGGGTCCTGCAACATCATTCTACCCTTGATGCTCTGCACCAAAGGCAAGAGCAAGGAGATGAAATGCCAGCACAAGAACAAGAGGTAGAGGCCGCGATGGAGGAGTTTCTCCTGAGAGTCGTGCCCAACCTCGGGCAGCAATGGAAGGGCACCACGCCGGACGCGATTGCTCGAATCGAGCAGATTGCAGGCCGCCCCCTGCCGCCCTTCTATCACTGGTTCCTCAGTCGCATGGGGCAAAGCATGGGTCCTCTGGCCTATCCTACTCTCGACTTCTCGGCACAGCGCGTGCTCGACTGCTATGCCAAAGGCTGGGTCGAGCCTCATCCCCGACTCTTGCTGATTGCGCATGACGCCAATGGCATGATGCCCATGCCGCTCTTCTACGACCTCGATGCGCCTGCACGCGGCGATGCGCTGGTGGCGTCAAGAGAGGAAGGCGCCGATGCGGATGACCTGTACGAGAAGTTCGAGACTTTGCGCGAGATGCTGGCATGGGGCGCGCTCTCTCTGTTCCGATTGGAAAAGATGCCACAGATGTGCAGGGGTATCTTCTATGGCGACCATCCCAACCTCCTCGCCCTCATAGAACCAGTGATGAGTAGCCTGGGCTTCAAGCAACCGATTTCCACCGGCCCCTACTGCGGGCTGTATGAACGCGACAACGCGGCCATGATCTGCATGGGGACACCGAGGCAAGGACTCGACAAGGTGCGATCCTTCAAGTTCAGCGGAAACACCGCTGGAATCCTCCGGAAGAGCCTGGGTGAAATCGCAGCGGCGTCTTCGCTGGAGGTCCAGGTCGATGAATGGGCTCCGGCGCTCAGATGAGCTCTGGGATCGGTGCCACGTACGGGACCTCGGCGGATGACCGGCGCCTCGGGGAGCAAGCTGGCCTCGCACCTGAGAATGAGAAGCTGCCTTCAACCTGCGGGGCGCGTCGCCAGGTGCCGTGTCTCCCCTCAATCCCGGTGGCCCAGGGCCTTGTCCAGGTTGTACGCCGCGCTGATGAGCGACAGGTGCGTGAGCGCCTGCGGGAAGTTGCCCAACGCCTCACCCGAGGGCCCGACCTGCTCCGCGAACAGGCCCACGTGGTTCGCGTAGCCCAGCATCCGCTCGAACGTCAGCCGGGCCTCGTCCAGCAGATCCGGCCGCGTCACCCTCGCCCGCGTCATCGCCTCCACCAGCCAGAAGGTGCACAGGTTGAACGTTCCCTCGCGCCCCGAAACCCCGTCCGGCGTCGCCTCCACGTCGTAGCGGAACACCAGCCCATCCGACGTGGCGTATAGAGGAGATGAAGCGGCCGGGCGGTCAAGGGGGCGAGGAGGCGCACCGAGCCCTACATTGCGGCGGAGCGGACGTGACCGCCGAAGTGGGGGGAATGGGCGATGGAGTACATTGGCATCGACGTGCACAAGCGGGACAGCCAGGTGTGCATTCTGGGCGAGAGTGGCGAGGTGGTGCTGGAGCAGCGGGTGAGGACGCAACGGGAGCGGTTGGGGGAGCTGCTGAGCAAGCGCCCGAAGGCCCGGGTGCTATTGGAGGCCTCCACCGAGAGCGAATGGGTGGCGCGGTACTTGGAAGAGAGGGGCCACGAGGTGGTGGTGAAAGGCACCAACTTCGCGCCCATGTACGCCACGCGCAGCCGCCGGGTGAAGACAGACAAGAGGGATGCGCGCAGCCTGGCGGAGGCGTGCAGGTTGGGGGCATACCGGCCGGCGCACCGCATTTCGGACGCCAGGAGGCACCTGAAGGCGCAGCTGGCGGTGCGTGAGGCGCTGGTGCGCACGCGTACCCGCTCCATTTCCCTGGTGAGCGCCCTGGTGCGGTACGAAGGGTGGCGGATAGCGGAAGGGGAGGCGGAGTCCTTCGTCAAGCGGGTGGCGGCCCTGCCTCTGCCGGCAGGCTCATGGCGCAGGTGGCGCCGCTGCTCAATCTCATGCAGCACCTCAACGAGCAGATTGCCTTCATGAATGGGGTGCTCGAGCGAGTGGCCCACAAGGACGAGCAGGTGGCGCGCCTGTGCACGGTGCCCCAGGTGGGGCCGGTGACGGCGTGTGCCTGCCAGCCTCGCACCTGCCGTGGGCAGGCCCAGGTGCTCCAGAATCGCTCTCACCCCTCCCGCTTCCTTCACGTACGCCAGCACTCGCCGCCTGCCTCCACACCTCACGCAGGCCAACACCTCCACCGCGAAGGTCCTTCGTAGTAGCCCTGCCCAGTCCACTCGCGCCCTCCGCTCCTTCCTCGTTTCCTGCCTCGCAGCTGCCTGGGGCGCCACGCTCGCCTCCTCCTCTCCTGCTTGGGGGACGCTCATTCCCATCCCGGTTCACGCGCTCGGATGGCTTCATATTTTTCGTCACCTTCACGCTTTTCGTGGTAGACGGGTTGTTGCTTCATGAAGCCTCGTTAAACCCGAGCGGGCGGAGCTTTGCCTGCTCACCGCCGGTGCGGCGAAGGCTCAACCCGGTGGCCTCTCCCCATCGACGCATTCGCACAGGAAGTTCAACCCATGCCTCACCGCTTTCTCGCACTGCGCCTTGCCGCAGGCGCCTTTGTTGCCACCCTGGGCATGGCGGCCCACGCGGCCTGCGTGGCCAATCCGCCGACCCAGTCCGACTCCACCTTTCCGGCCAGCCTGACGGGCAAGCTCGCGTATCACAGCTACGTCGACTACGGCGACGGCACCAGCCAGCTCTTCATCTATGACTTCGCGGCCCGCACGCTCACGAAGGTGTCCAACAGCACCTGGGGCATCCAGGATCCGATGAACGCGGTGTTCAGTCCCGACGGCAAATGGCTGGCCTTCATGGGCATCGCGAATGGCGCGTGGAACGTCTTCTTCTGGCGGGTCGGCTCCAGCGAGCTACCCGTCAACCTGACCAACAGCACTGGCGAGACGCGCAACGAGGACCCCAAGTTCAGCGCCGATGGCAAGTCGCTGCTGTTCAAGCAGAACGGCGACATCATGCAAGCCACGCTGTCGTACACCAGTTCGGGCCCGGTGTTTACCTCGGTGGTGAACCTCACCAACACGGCACCGGACGTGGAGAGTTCGATGCCGTTCGCCAGCCCCGATGGTAGCGCCGTCTATTTCGTCACCGGTGCGGGCTCCGGCATGGGGCTGTACAAGCAGACCGTCGCCACCCGCACCAAGGTCGCGTTCGACACGCCGGCCGGGCTGGCGGCCTACTACCCGATCGTGCGCGCTGACGGCACCGTGTTCTATGCACGCTGGAAGGACGCTACCAAACTCGACCAGCTCTACACCAAGGTCAACCCGGGCGACACGCCCAACCAGCTCAGCATCAACGACTGTAACAGCAACAACTCCGATCCCTCGCCCGTCAACGGCACCAACTACGTGTTCTTCTCGTCCACCACGACGGGCGGCTACCAGCTCTACCTGGGCGACACCCGCACGGGTCAGCGCTGGAGCCTGTCGCAGTTCGGGGTGAATGCCGACAGCACGCGCGCCAAGCTCGGTTCGAACTACCATCCGGGCACCGCCGTCGAGGCGCCGCAGACGGTGCTGTTGTCGCAGGGCAAGCCGGCCTCGGCCTCGTCGAGCTACAACGCCAGCCTGGGCCCGAACAATGCCTTCGACGGCAACACCACCAGCACGCGCTGGAATTCGATCGAGGGCAGCGCCGCCGGCAGTCAGTGGCTGATGGTGGATCTGGGCTCGGTGCGCACCATCAATGGCGTCGACCTGTACTGGGACGCCGGCGCCAGGGTCTACTACCTGCAGGCCTCGAACGACGGCGTGAATTGGACCACATTCTACTCCACCACCAACGGCGTCTCGTACGGCCATGTGGTGCTGCCCAACCTGAACGGCAGCGGCCGCTATGTGCGCATGCTCGGCACGCAGCGCGCCACGCAGTGGGGCTACTCGCTCGACGAGATGCAGGTGTGGGGATACTGAGCAAGCCCCGCCCGCTCCTCCAGTCAACCCCGGCGCCTTCCCTCGCCGGGGGGGGGCGGGTTCCGGGCAAACCCAAGACGCGCCGTGGAGGGCGTGTTCTCCACTGGCCTGGCGCAGTGCTCGGGCGGCCTCCGTCAGCGGCCCTTCTCGGCCCCTCTGCACCAGCCCTCACCCTCCACACGGCCTCTATCCCGCCTATCCGCATCCGCCACCGTCATCGCGCGGGCGTGCCTCGGGTCCACGTGGATGCGCGCCGACACCTGGAGCGAGCGGCCCGCGTCGGGCGGCAGGGGCCACGTGTAGCGCAGGTGCTGACCATCGAAGAGGAGCGTCTGCTCGTAGGCGAGCACCACGCGCTTGAGGGACTTCGGGGGCAGGGGGAAGACGCGAGCACTGAAGGTGGAGGCTCCCGCCCACTCCAGGAGCGCCGGATCCACGTTGCGCCGCACCACGTCCTCGTACACCTCGCGGGCGCGCTTTCTTGCCTGGGGCAGAGGCTCAGCGGCGAGGGAGGATGTCTCGTGCCATGTCGAGGAACGCGCGCAGCGGGCGGGAGACGCGCGTCCGGTTGGGGAAGTACAGGAAGAGGCCCGGCACGGTGGGCGCCCAATCTTCCAGCGTATAGGCGGGATAGAGGCCATGTTGAGGGTGAGGGCTGGAGCGCAGGTGCCGAGGAGGGCGGCTGAAGGGGGCCGCCCGGGCAGTGAGCCAAGCGGGTGGACAGGCCGCGCAGCCCCTTGAGGTACACGACTGCCCAGGCCGCGCTTCCATGGGGTGCGCGGTAGGTGACTGGGCCTTTGCGGCTCGCCTCGACGACCTGCTGCCGCACCGCTGGCGACCTGCGCCCGACTCGTCCTGAGGCTCATCAGGCGGCAGCGACGTGGACCTCTCCAGCAGCGGCTGCGCCTACCACACGCGCACGGGCCCCGGTGTGCCCGCGGAACGCCGGCCGTCGGTCGGTTACCGGAGATCCGCTGTTGCGCTGGGGAAACCTCGCCGCATAACCGCACTCGCGCAACGGCCAGCCGTCGCAGGTGGAGCGACGCGCACCTCCTCGAATCTCAATTGCGTGGCCGGATTGTCCGAGCGCATTATCGGTCTTCATTTCCAAGGATGAGTGGTGGCAAAAACTCACATTCGCGTTGACAGCGTCAGAGCCTCCCGGGACGGCCATGAGTACCACGAGGCGTGGGTCGCTCGAAAATGCCTGGGCCTGCTGCTCTCCCAGGATGATTTGGTGGGCGTGGCCATCGAAGGTTTCTCTGCCGACGATGAGGTGTCCAAGGACGCCACCGAAATCGCGGACGCCGTCTTGTACTACGGTCGACACGCGTCCTTTGTGCACGCGACCCGGGTCGTCGTCGTCCAGGTGAAGTATTCGAAGGCGGCCGAACTCACGCCCTTTCGCGCCGCAGATGCCAAGAAGACCGTCGAGAAATTTGCGAAGACCTACCGCGCGCACGTTCGCAAGCATGGCGTCGCCAAAACTCGCGCCAAGCTTCGCTTCGAGTTGGTCACTAATCGCCCGATCCTGGCCGAACTCGAACACGCAGTGCAGGGGCTGGCGGCGGGCACCGTGCTGCGCGGAACCGCGGCCGCCCAGGCCAAGCAACTCCAGGCGGCGGCGCGCCTGTACGGAAAGGAGCTGGTCGAGTTCGCCCATCGGCTCCAGTTCGCCGGTCTGACCGGCGATCTGCAAGCGAGCAAGCGCGACCTAGCGACGGCCCTATCCGACTGGACAGCCGCGCGAGATTCCCTGGCACGGCTGCGGCTCAACGAGATCCGCAAGCTGGCCCGCGACAAGGCCGGCCTCGCGAGCGAACAGCGCAATGTCATTTCGCGCAGTGATCTGTTGGCGGCATTGGAGATCGGTCACGAGGACGAACTGCTGCCGTGTCCGGCGAGCTTCCCGGACGTGGGGGCGGTTGTGGCCCGGGAACAGCTGGCGGACACGGCGACGTGTATCCCGGGTCTGGATCGGCCGTTGGTGATCCACGCCGATGGCGGCGTGGGCAAGACGGTCTTCCTCCGTTCGCTCGCGAGCCAGCTCGAGTCCGCGCACGAGGTCGTGTTGTTCGATTGCTTCGGCATGGGCCAGTACCGGGCGCCGAGCGACGCGCGGCACCTGCCAGGGCGTGGCCTACTGCATATCGTCAATCGGCTGGCCTGCCGCGGCCTTTGCGATCCTCTGCTCCCCGGGACCTACAACGACGAGGATCTCATCCGGACGGTGCGCTCGCGCTTGACGCAGGCGGCGGCAACCAGCGCCCGCGGCACCTCGGGCCGCCAGCTCATCCTGCTTCTCGATGCGATCGATAACGCTGGCGAGCACGCCACGGCGCAAGACGAAACCTCGTTCCCGCGCTTGTTGTTGCGCGAACTGGCCACGGCCGGACGCATCGCCGGCATGCAACTGGTGGTCAGCGCGCGCAGCCATCGCCGGGCTGCCGCGACGGGCGGCGTCGACTGCGCCGAGTTGAAGCTGCTGCCCTTCAGCCTTGAGGAGTCCCGCGCGTTCTTGCGCCCGCGGGTGAAGCGATTGACGGAAGCCCGCTTGCAGGTGGCCCAGTCGCGTTCGCGAGGCAATGGGCGCATCCTCGAACATCTCGCCAAGGACAACGCCGATCTCCTCGCGCCATCCGAAATCGACAAGGTCATCCAACTCGATGACCTGCTGCGAAAGAAGATCCAGGATGCCTTGCGCGAAGCCGAAAAGCAGGGCTACCGCGACGGCGCGATCCACTCGTTCCTGGCGGGCCTGGCCACCTTGCCGCCGCCGGTGCCGATTCGAGAGTTCGCCGAGGCCAATGGCCTGTCTGAGGGCGCGGCCAACAGCTTTGCCACTGACTTGGCCGACCTGCTGGAGCACACCAAGCACGGGATCATGTTCCGCGACGAGCCGACCGAAACGCTGATCCGTGAAACCTACGGAGTCGACGAGGCTGCGCTACGCGCGTTGGTGAAGAACCTGCTGGCGATGCAGGAGCGCTCGCTATACGCCGCGACGACTTTGCCCAACCTGCTCAAGCAGTTGGGCGATGGCGACCAGCTGTTCGACCTGGCCTTCGATCCGCGCGTACCGACCTCGATCGCCAGTGCGGCAGGAAAGCAGGCGATCCGGCAGGCGCGGCTGCGCGCCGCGGTCGCCTTTGCGGCCAAACACGAAGACAGCGACCGGCTGGTGCCGCTGCTGGTGGAGTTGTCGACCCTTGCTGCGATTAATCAGCGGGGCACGACGTATCTCCTCGACCATCCTGACTTGACGATGGCCGTGGGCGATAGCGACGCGCTGCGCCGGATGTTCGAAGCACGCACCGCTTGGCCGGGGTCGCGCCATGCGCGACTGGCGATCGCGCACGTGTTGGCTGGTGACCTGGCCGATGCGCACCGGCACGCCCAGCGGCTGGTCGAATGGCGGCACCACTACTTCGAGCAGCCCGAAGGGCATCTTTTCCAGCAAGAGCGGCCCACGGCTATGGACATGGCCGCTATTCCCTTGTGCATGCTAGCGCGCGGGGATGGCAAGGACGCCGCGCGCGACCTGAACGGATGGCGAGATTGGTACGCCTACGAGGTCGCGGCGCAGTGCCTTGCACTCGCGCGTGCAGGCGAAGCGAAAGGGCTCATCTCCCCACAGGCTGTTCGTGAACTGCTGACGCCCACGCTCGCCAAGCCCAGCGTGCTGGCCGCTGCTGTGGCCTACGCCGAAGGGGATGAAGACCTGCAACGCCAGCTCCTTTCCGATCTTGCGGCTCGCAGTGCGACAATGGATGTAGGAGAGACGCACCATAGACCGCAAGAGCGCCCGATCCTCCTGGGCCTGCTTCGGGCCGCCACGGTGGCCGCAGTGCGTGGTCTGCACGCCGAATCGAGCGCGATCGCTACCGCTATCGCCCTGCCGACGCCGGCGCTGTACACGTTCATGGATCAATGGTGGATCGGCGACGTCTATCCGTACGTGGCCATCCAGGTCCTCAAGGCCCTGGCGCAAGGCCGGGCGCCCGAAGAGTGCGATCTTCTGCCGGCCGAACTTGCGCCTATCAGTGCGTCCCTGACGCCGGGCCTTCGCGGCCAGCCCTACTGCGATGCGCTCAAACAAGCCCTGCAGGCGAGCGTGAAGAAGGGCACCGACGCCGATTCCCCCAAGTCCCTGAGCTACGAGACCAAATCCTCCGCCGAGCGATTTCTCGACGGCCGCCTATCGTCCTTGCTGCGCATCGCGACTGCCTTCGCCCATGCGGTGAAGCCGAGCTCCGGCCAGGCGGACGGTCGGCTCAAACCCCTCGTGGATGTCTGGTTTGAACTGCGCTCACAGAGCGACCACTACTACGGGGACACTGCGGCGCAACGTCAGCACGATGCGATCGGCGTGCGCCTGATCACCCTCGCGCTTGCTGTCGAGCCGGACTTCGCGACCGAGGAGGTCACGCAGTTCGTCGAGGCGGTGAGCGCGCCCGGCGTCACCAACGCGGGTACCCTTGTCGAGGTAGTCGGGATTCTGGCCGCACGCGCTCGCCACCACGTGCTGGCCGGCCAGACTGCGATCAAAGCGCGCCGGGCGATCGAGCGCGAGGACGAGGTGGGACAGCGAGCAACGCTATTTGCCCGCTTGGCCCGGGCAATGGGTAGCGCCAGCGGGAGCGAAGCCATCTCTTACTTCCTGCAGGGCCTGGAGCAGTTGGATGCGATCGGATCGGGCGACTGGGAGTTCGTCAGCCAGTTGATGCATTTTTCCTGCACCCTGCAGGGAAAGGGGATTCCCGACGCCGACAGCCACACGCTCTCGAACATCTGCGAGCTGAACTTGGGGGAAGCCCACAAGTTCGATTGGGCCAGCTACGGGGCGGCCCTGGCCAAGGCATCGGGGGTAAAGGGCATCGCCCGTCTGGCCCGGTGGGAAGACCGCAATCGCATCTCACTCAACTACACGCTGCTGCCGTACCTGAAGGCGCTGCTGGACAACCATCAGATCGATCCTGCGATCGCGTTGACTATGTTGCGCGTGTCCGACCCCGTCGAGCTGTGGTCCTGCGGCACCGAGCAGTTCGTCGAGGCGCTGGAGGCGCGCGGTGCCTCGCCGACCATCGTCACCGAGCTGATCGAACAGTACCAACACAACAATCCCTCGCCGTTCGGATCCAATGCCCCGCGCGCGCTGTCGCATTGGGCTTCGCGCGTGTTGGGCAAAGGGGCGGCGCACGCCGTCGGTCTGTCGGCGGCCGCGATGTCGATCGAGGCGACGACCCACGAGTACAACGAGCTCAACAACTGGCGGCCGCCGTCGCCCGGTGTCGACCCGCAGGAGCAACAGGCTGTCGCGGCGGCCGAGGCGGCCGCGGTCGACGCCTTGGCGCAGGACACCAACCCGCTGGACGAACTGTCCCTGGCCCGCGCCCTCGAGGCGCTAGAGGGCATTACTGGCTGGGGACGTCGCGACGTCAAGCTGTTGGAATTGCTGCGCGTCAGGGTCGCGTTCGCGGATTGGCCTCGGTATATCGAACTCATCGCGCGCCAGCCCTCGCTGGATCTTTACGCCAAGGCGCACGAACTTGAGGCCTGCCAAAAGGCCTGGTCGCCTGCGTCGGCGGCCGTGCCCAAAGCCCTCACTGCTGCCGCCGACTGGATCGTGCGGGAGAACGCGGATGAGTTCGTGTCCTCCGGACAGGTGTCGCCCTGGCAGCTCAAGCGAATCACCGAGCTCACCGGCGTAGATGCGCACGCGCTGACACTCGCCCTGCTGCAGGAGTATTCCCGGCCGGGCACCGACGTGCCAGCAGCGGTCTGGCTGAGTTTCGCGGCGGGCTTCAACGATACGTCCGCCGCCGGCGTCGGGCAGGCGGCGTTGACCCGATTGCTCGCCAGTGGAGCGGCGAAGCTCGCGGCGTTGGTGGAGGACGGGGCTTGGAACAAGCGGCTCTATCCGCCGGACGATTCGCTGCAGGTGGCCGCGGGTCTGATCTGGTTTGCCCTGGGTTCAGGGAACGCTGAGCGCCGTTGGATGGCCGCGCACAGCCTGCGCACCGCTGTGCGCTTGGGGCGCGCCGATGTGCTCGATGCCGTCGTGGCACGGTTCGATGAGCGCGACGCGGGCGCGTTCGGCGCACCCGAATTGCCCTTCTATTACCTGCACGCGCAGTTGTGGCTGCTGATCGCCTTAGCCCGCATCGCGCTGGAAGCGCCACAGGCCGTCGCTGCGCATCGCGCTTTCCTTGAGCGCACGGCCCTCGACACCGCCGATCCGCACGTGCTCCGGCAGCACTTCGCGAGGGCGGCACTGCTCGCTTGCCAAGACGCGGGGCAGCTGCGGTTGTCGTCGGTCCTGCGCAAGGCCTTGGAGCAGGTCAATCGATCTCCGTTCGCGCTGCAGGTCACCCGAGAGTACCACGGCGGGTCGTTCTACGAATCGCGCCCGGCTGACCGGCCGGCGCCCGAGCCGGAACTGCACTTTGATTACGACTTCGACAAGTCCGATGTGTCCGGGTTGAGCGCGCTGTTTGGTCGCACCAGGTGGGACACGCACGATGCGATGACGGCGTGGGTGCGGCAGCACGATCGCCGGATCACCCACATGCACGAGTCGGGCGGACGCTCCGGCCACCGCCGTGAGGGTCGGAGAGCGGTCACCGACCAGCATCATACCTACGGGGAGCAGCTGTGTTGGCATGCTCTGCACGCTGTGGCCGGACAGTTCCTGGCCCAGTATCCGATCACACGACGGCCCTACGACGACGGATGCCCGTGGCATGCGTGGATCCGGAGGCGGGTACTGACCCGCGACGATGGGCTGTGGCTCGCCGATGGCACCGAGTGGCAGCCGGTGGCCACCCGCGTCACCTTGCGGGAATTGGGCGAGGGCAGCGTGCGCATGACGGCCGATCCAGCGAAACTGCGCGCGTTGCTCGGGATCGACGCCGATGTCAGCGAGTGGTTGGTCATCGACGGCAATTGGTACTCGGTGGAAGGCATCGAAATCGAAGTTCGGTCCGCCCTCATCCCTTCCGCGCAATCCGATCAGGCCGCCATGGAGCTGGCACGGGAGGAACCCTTCCGGGCGTACCTTCCGTATGAACTCGAAGAGGACAACTTGCGACCGTCGCAACCTCTGTCCGTGCCGTGGATTGTGCAACCTCACGCCGAAGGCGGCATCGACGAGACAGATGCACTTGGAGTGATCGGCGCGGCCCAGCGTTCGCGCCCTTCGGCCGACATCATCGCCTTTGGGGCGCTGCAGCTGTTACCGCGCAGGCTTGTTGATGGGGATGTGAGCACGCTTGCTGATGGACTCTCCTTGGTGGCTCTATCGCCACACTGGGAGATGGGGAGGGGTTCGGGGAGGGGCGGCCCAGGGGTTGCGAAGGGAAGGCGGCCGACCCTCATGAGGGAGGGCACGGGATAGGGCGAGGGGAATCGGGCGTCGCTCGCACAGCCCATCCAGGCCATCCGGAGTGCTGAATGTCCCGAGCGCGGGAGGCAGCGACTGCGTGCACCGCGCGAGGTCGATTCCGGAGCGGTCGAGCACCAGCACGGAGTCAGGTGGGTTCATTGCCCGGTTGCCGCAAGTCCGCTCCACGCGACGGGAGGAGCAGCCTTCCGGCAACCTGGATGGAGGCCGAAGGAGCGGAGGGCGGCAGCGGAGGCATCGGCGCTCGGCCCCGCGGCAACAAGTGCTGGAGCTGGCCGGAGTACGCAGCCAGGCCTGTCGCGGGGCAGACCTGTCCCCTCCAGCCTCGCTGTCCGACGCGGGCCCAGGGGTGTGGGCGTGCGTCGACAGGCCGGATTCGAGCGCCGTATGCGCAGTGGCTACCCCCAACCCGGTGGGCGGTTCGGAGCCGCTGCTGGCGCCTGGGTTCCCATCAGCTCACATGGCAAGCCCCGGCGAACGCCTGGTGGGGCAACCCGGCTGCGCGTGCCCAGGGCGGTGCCCGGCCGCATAAGGCCTGGGCGGCACGTGCCGCCACCTGCCTGGGTGCACCCTTGGCCCGCGAATCCAGCGAGGCCCACAGCTTCCCATCCGCCACCTGCCGGGCCCAGCGCGCCAGCGTCCGCCATCCTCGGGGCTTTCCCTCCGCTGGCAGCTGTCCACCCACCACGGCGCGTACCTGGGCCGCGCTCCAGCCGCACAGGCCCCAGAGCGCCAGCGCCAGCGCCATGGCCGCTCCCGAGAAGTGCTTGCGGGCCAGCACGGACGCAGGCACCACCGTCAGCACGGCCGTACACGCCTTGCAGCGGTAGCGACGACAGGCCACCTCCCGCTTCACCGCCACCTTTCCGGGAGCCTCGGGCCCTCGCTGCTGCCGCTGTACCACGCCATGCCCGTGTATCCACACCTCGCCCCCTTCGAAAGCCGGCTGGCCGCACCGCGGACACGTGCGCGGGCGGGCCTCGTCGGTGGTGGACGGCGACACACCGCTCTGCCCTCTCATGCGGAGGACTCCCCCGGTTTCTGTCTTCTGCTCCATGTTCGTCTTGTCGCGGAGCCCGGGTGTGGGCGGCGGGTCTGTCCACCGCCAACCCACCCCTGCTCGTTGCCATGCTGCTCCGCCCTCCTCTCGCGCCCGCTCTATCCCTGCTCCTGGGCGTTGACACGGACCAGCAGGGGCGGACAGGCACGGGCAACCTTGGGGCTCTTCCCTCGCCATGCTTGCTGATGGAATCCTGGCCCCGCCCGGGGGCCTCTCCATCATTCTGCGTGCTCATCCGGGCCCACTTCTCCCTCATCCAGCGTGCTCGGTAACAGGGATGAGGGAGTCGGAGAGCCGCGAAGTAGCGAGGAAGTCGGGGAACAGGTGGCAACTGGACCCGGCGGAGCGAAGGCGGCTCGTGTTGGGAGTGAGCTTCAGGAGGGAAACATGGCCGCTACACGGAGAGCGGGAAACATGTCACCGGGACTTTTGAAGGTAGTGGAGAGAGCAAAGCAAGACCCGAAGGCACAGTTCACTTCGCTGGCGCACCTGCTGGATGCGGGGGCGCTGACGCGAGCGTTCCACCGGCTCAGGAAGAACGCGGCGGTGGGCGTGGAGGGCATCACGGTGGAGCAGTATGGGTCGAATCTGCAAGCCAACATCCAGGCGCTGCATCAGCGGATGAAGACGGGCAGGTATCGACATCAGCCCATCCGTCGGGTGCACATACCGAAGGACAAGGGCAAGACTCGACCGATTGGAATCTCGTCCGTCGAGGACAAGATTGTGCAGCACGCGCTGCGCGAGGTGCTGGAGGCAATATACGAGGAGGACTTCCTGGACTGCTCGTATGGTTTCCGGCCCGGACGAAGCGCCCATGATGCGCTGAGGGCCATTGACCCGGTCGTGACAAAAGGGGAGGTGAATTGGGTTCTGGAGGCGGACATCCAGTCCTACTTCGATAGCGTGGCTCGCACCATGCTGATTGAGATGCTCCGGAGACGGGTGGCTGACCGGTCGCTGTTGAGGCTGGTCGGAAAGTGTCTGCACGTGGGGGTTCTGGACGGCGAGGAATATTCCGAGCCGGAGGACGGGACAGCACAGGGCTCGATTCTCTCACCGCTGCTCGGAAACATCTATCTGCACCACGTGCTCGACCTGTGGTTCGAGGAAGAGGTCCGGCCGAGGCTCAGGGGCAAAGCGCACCTGGTCCGCTATGCCGACGATTTCGTCATGGGTTTCGAGCGACAGGACGATGCAAGGCGCGTGATGGGGGTGCTCGGGCGACGGATGAAGAAGTACGGCCTCACGCTGCACCCGGAGATGACCCGCTTGCTGCCCTTTGGACGCCCGAAATTGGGGCAACAGGAGGGCAAGGGTCCAGCGACCTTCGACTTTCTCGGCTTCACGCTGTACTGGAGCCGAGGAAGGAGGGGAAGCTGGAGGCTGACCCTGAAGACACGCACGGCGAGGCTGCGGCGGGCAGTACAAGCCGCCTACGACTTCTGTTGGCGCCACCGACATGAGTCGATTGCAGAGCAACACGCTGGGCTCTGTCGACGCATCCAGGGGCATTTCAATTACTTTGGCGTGAACGGCAATATGAGGGCCTTGCAACTGCTCGTCAAAAGGACGGAGCGGGCGTGGCACAAATGGCTGAACCGCCGAAGTCAGCGCTCGCGGCTCAACTGGAAGCGGTTTGCGGACCTGCTGAAGGATTTTCCGCTCCCGCGCCCCGTCATCCGGGTGCGCACCTGGGGTGTCACTCCATAAGCCACTTCCAACGGAAGAGCCGGATGGTGGAAATCTCCTCGTCCGGATCTGGCGGGGGCCCCGGCTGGGAAACTGGCCGGGGCTACCCTACAACCTCGTGAGGTTTGCCCGAGGCGGAGGTACCAGGGACGCTACACGCCGTAACAGTTCCAGCCCGGTGAAGAGCAGGTGCGTGGTGCCGTCCGGCAGCGGGCGCTTCATGCGGTAGGCGATGCGGCCATCCTCCATTCGCGACAGGCGCTCCAGCGCCAGCGCGCCACGCGCCCCATAGCGGCACAGCCGCTCCAGCCCCTGCCTGTCGTTGGCATGGAGGTGCGTATTGGCATGCAGGGAGAAGCCTTCCAGCAAGGCGCACCGGGGCTGCTTTCGGGGAGGGGGCCGGACGTCCACCTCCGTCCAGCGCAGCCGTTGCTGTTGGGAGTGCGCCTGGTACGCCTGCAGCGCGTCCTCGGGCCCTTGCGCGGGCAGGGCTCCTCTTTTCTCCAGCAGGCGCAGCACCCGATGACGCACCACCCTCAGCAACTGCTCCACCTCACCTTGCGTGGGTGGCGGCAACGCCTCGAAGCGCACGCCGCCCTCCCGCGGCACGAAGACGCCGTCCGGCACCAGCGAGTGGAAGTGCGGCGTGACCTGCAAGGCGGAGCCGAAGAACTGGATGAACGACACGGCCCCGGCCTGCCCACGACGGATACCCTGCCTCCGCGCTCGCCGACGCTGTAGGGCGAACACCGCGCGCAGGAAGACTGTGAGGACGTCCGAGAGCAGTCCCGCGTCCTTGAGGAGTACCCACCGCACCCGGTGCGGAAAGGACAGCGTCCACTGTCGATAAGGCACGTGCGGCAGCACCCGCTCCACCAGGTGCGCCGCCGTCACCTGCGCCCGCTTCGCATTGCAGGACGGGCACACCCCTCGTCCCTTGCACGAACGCAGCGCATAGGGGCAGTCCTCGGATGCGCCAGCAGATAGCCCTTTCGTTCCATTATCAGAAAACATCCTCCAGTCAGAAGGCGCCCACGTGTGTGAACGACGGCGCGGATGCGGTCGCTTCTGCTTCATCTGGGGATCGCAATCCCTTGAAGGGGGAGTGGGCGCTCGGCACTGAGATTGCCCGAACAGTTGGAGATGCTGGGGGGACGTGACGATCAGTAGCGTCCAGGAAGAGGCAGGTGATCGCGGAAGATGGCCACGATTAATTTGTCTTTCGATTCAGTGACGGGCGGGTGAATGTGAACTCGGTTTACGTATCCGAATTTGTAGTGCCACTCACAGTAGAGCGTCCGACTTTCGAGCACCCGCTCCCGGGCTCGCCGGCAGACCCCATCGTCCCGTACGTTGGGTTTTTCAGGCGCAACGTCAAATCCCCATCCGATGAGTCGTTGCTGGATGAGTTGATCTGTGACAGGCTTTGAGGGCTCGTTATCAAGCATGGGTTCATGGGGTGAGAGCCGCCCAGTTTCATCGGTAAACACCCAGGCGCCGTAGTCATCGAGTACTGCAAGGAGACGGTGAAGCGAGTCCCGAACGCGCGCATACCCGCCTTCAAAATGGCGGAGTTCACCCCAGACCCCATCCAAGAAGAATAAGTCGGGGTACGCATGCGAAGCGAGTGCTTCCAGTCCCGCCTCATTCGGTCGCTCGACATCGAAGGCATCACGGAAGAATTCGCGGTGGGATGCCTCGTCCACCACGAAGTGGACCTGTGCGCTGCGCCCATCCACAACGACTTCACATCGGCCACGGAACGTACCCGGCAAGGGAATGCATGCGGTGGCTGAGCCCTCAGTCACTCGCTTGTGAGCGAGTGCGGTGGATGGTGACATAGCCACGTGGTTAGTGATGCTGACCTCGATAGCGGGCCAATCCATCTCTTCGTCCCAGTAGGGGAGCGAGTTGAACAGTGCGGCGATTCGCTGGCTTACCTCTGGTGGTAGATTCAAGGGCAGATCCTGATTCCAGAGCAACTCGGACAACTCGTTCGTGCCAAGAACCTGCTGCCGGAGCAGTTCGCTACTCGCTGCATAGGGTTCATCTCGCTCACGAGCTACGTCCAACCGGTCTAGGAATTGTTCGATACGCTCGATGTAGGCATCTCGGTCACTTCCATCCCAGGTCCAACTTGTCTCCTCCAAGACGAAGCGCATTGGATTACCTCGGAGGTCCTCGCCGCACTCGAGACAGTGCGGCGACGTCGATCTGGTACTGGTCGAAGAACCTGCGCGGCCAGTTACTCAGGTTGCCGGTCTGGGTAAATCGGAGGGGCGTTGTCTGTGGCTGTCCATCGCTCCCCACGTCGAAGAAATGGACGAGTGCTTGTTCGGCACCAAGAACAAGATGCTCGCCGATAGCGCGGCGGATACCATTGAGCACGTGGTCACTATGGGTTTCCACTAGGACTTGAACCCCCGCTCCGGCCAGAGTTGCCAGAAATGTACCCATGCGAGACTGTCCCGCTGGGTGCAGGTGGGCTTCGGGGTTCTCGACAATTAGAAGTCCGTCCACGGGCGTGAATAGGCCTGCCAGAACGATGGGGAGGCTGTAACTCACGCCGAAGCCCATGTTGGGCGCACGCACCCACTCGCCGCCTGGAACCCGAAAGCGCAGCGCGGTGACTGAGGTGTTGGGGAACCAATCCGTATTGATTTCAGTAGGGCGAGCGATGTCAGACAGCCAAGCCTCTACTTGGTATTTGAGGAAGGTATCGGCCTCCTCGTGGCGGTGGGGGTGCAACCGACCTTTTGAGACCTTCTCCTTCAGTCCATGGAGAGCCAACACTTGGGCGCAGAACTCCCCCTGGACGCCGACACCAAGGTCCTCGGCTGGCCGGGCGCTGGCGCCCAGGACATCCCGAGGACCAAGCCGCTCGGCGGACAGGTAGGTGAACGCCCGGTTCGAGCCTCCGAGTGCCTGAGGAATTCGCTCTGGCCTTGATTTGATAGGCAGGTGCAGGAGCGTTTCGTCACGAGCGTCCAAGAGGAATCGGACATCTGTCCCATCATCCAAACTCGCAAGAAGCTCGATTTCAGAGGTGTCGACAGCCGTGTTGAGGTTGAGAATGTCTTCGGCGCTACCCAGTTCCAATCCGAAGGGACCGTTAAGCGGTACTGTGCTCGCCCCGGTGGTACTGGCCTCCCTTGCCAGGAGCAGGGCCTGGAGAATGGTGGTCTTCCCTGCTCCATTGAGCCCAGTGAGGACGGTGAGGGCTGCGAAATCGAGCGCGCACGAGGAGAAGCGTTTGAACCCAGTGATCTGCAGCTTCGTGATCATCCGGCGGCCTCTTTTAGAATGTCTCGTGCCACTTGGAAGCGCAGCTTGACCTTGGAGATATCGCCAGTCCCTTGGCTGATCGCGGCATTGTAGTCGTAGTCCCCCATCCTCTTGCGCGCGGCCTTGAAGATGGTTTCCTTGTGCGGCCTGAGTTGTTCGGGCTCATAATCTGCTAGCGCGGTTGCCCAACTCTCGAACAAGGCCCTGTTAATAGGGCCGCGACGGCTTGCCCCAAGACGATACTTGCGGAACGCGGCGTTGCCGAACACTACCGCTGCAGTTCTCATCGCTCGTTCAAAGTCAGCGGAGAGCTTGAAGAGGTCAGAATCGGAGATTCCCTGTTGAGAGGGGTGGACCCCGTCTACTCGGCGTGTGAAGTCGAGCAAGAAAGAGTCCAAACTGTTGAACTCGCGGTAGTTGTTCAGGTCCGGCAGTGTTCGGAAGGCGCAGAACCGCAAGACCACTTCCCGGTCCGCCATGCGCCGCTCGTAGCGGAAAGCTCCGTCCGTCGCTTGATGGAAAGAGGACAGGCTCGTCAGGTTCTTGAGCAGGTCTCGAGAGCGCTTCCGGCTCATGCAGTGCCGGATCTCCTGTGCAGTGAGAGGACTGCCTCCTGTATTGATCCGGCGGAAGACATCGAACTTGACGTCGTCCGGCGTCTGCGGCTCGATGACATTGACGAAAATTTGCGTTTGCTGAAAGCGTCGCCGAAGGGCCGCATCGAGCTTGTCGAAAGTTTGCCCCTCAAGGCTCTTGAGGTACTCAAGATCCAGGAGAGGCTCTTTTTGGGTGACGAAGCTGTAGATTGTGGTGAGGCGCTGCACTCCATCTACCACCTGCATGGCTCCTTCGCCATCTTGGTTGAAGTAGAAGGCGGGTAGGGGGATACCCAGCAGTACGGACTCGATCAGCCGCGACCGTTGAACCGGCTTCCAAACAAAGAGGCGCTGGAAGTCTGGCGCTAGATCGATGTCGCCGTCTTGGATCATGTCCACAACCTGACGGAGGGAGAAGGGCTTTGTGCTGATCCGAATCCTGGAGGGATCCCATGGCTTTGCTTCCGTCGGCCTCCCCCCGACGTCCTCCACCTCGACGTCAGTGGCGTTGTTCTCGAAGAACTCCTCCTTGGGCTCCTCGGGGGGGGCCTCGGGCGGCGCCTTGGGTGTCTTGTCGGCCATGGGTTCTCTCCTTCCGCTGGCTTCTTAGAGGGTGTTGAACTACCCCTCTGGAAGCTACTGGAGGTGGTAACTCCTGTTCCACTATGTTGGTCCTGCTCGCCTGCTGGGAGGGCGCTGCATGTCGTGCCTGCTCGCCCCAGTTCAACACCCTCTTAGCCAGAACGGATAGCAGTGCTGACCTCGTCGTGTCGACAGTGGATGCGTGCATCTCTGGCTGGAAGTGGTGTTTCGGGAGTGGTGCCAAAGAGCCCGACACGCGGACTAGGAGGCGACCGGGACACGGCCTGGACGGGTGAACCCCCCTGTTTCCAAGTCTTTCCGAGGGATTAAAGCCGGAACAGGTGTCAAAGGACTCGTTCTGACACCTCGTTCCCTACGAGTCGTCTGATCCGCCTGACACGACCTGGAGAGCCGCATCGCTCTCGGTTTGTACCCGTCGCGCGTGGTGGCCCAGGCGGTGGGGCGCTGGTGCTGCTCGGGAGCGTGCTCGGCACCCTCGCGGCGCTCGCCCTGGCGCGGTTGCTCTCCGCGTTCCTGTACGGGGTGAGCGCGGTGGACCCGTTGTCGCTCGTGGGTGCCACCCTGGCGCTGCTGGCCGTGGGAGTCGCCGCGGCGCTGCTGCCCGCCTGGCGCGCCAGCCGCCTTGATCCCGCCGCAGTGTTCCGCGAAGGATGATGCGAAAGGAGGAACCACCCGTGCCGCCCCCACCCAGCACGACGTCAGACGCGCCACTCGGCACCTTCGAGGAGCAGGTGAGCCTGCCCCGGTTTTGTGGACACACCTCATAAGTCGGCTACACGGGAGGTAGTGTTCATGGAGCGAAGGAAGAGGTGGAGTTTTACTGCGGAGTTCAGGGCCGACGCGGTCCGGCTGGTGCGCGAGGGCAGCAAAAGCCTGCCCCAGGTGGCCAAGGACCTGGACTTGACCGAGTCAGCCCTGCGCAACTGGGTGCGCGAGGCCGACGGTGACAATGGCAAGGAGTCGGCAGGTGCGCTCTCCACGGTCGAGCGGGAGGAGTTGGTCCGGCTGCGCAAGGAGAACCGCCAGCTGCAGATGGAGCGCGACTTCCTAAAAAAGCAGCGGCCTTCTTCGCGAAGGAGGGCTCGACGTGAAGTTCGAATTCATCGAGGCGGAGAAGGCCCATTTCCCAGTGGACTTCATGTGCGAGCAACTGGGCGTGTCGCGCTCGGGCTACTACGCCTGGAAGGAGCGCCCGGAGTCCGAGCGGGACAAGGCGGACCGGGCCCTGGCCGAGGTGGTGACGCAGATACATCGCGACAGCCGCGGCACGTACGGCAGTCCTCGCGTCCACGCGGAGCTGCGTGCCCGAGGGCAGCGCGTGAGTCGTAAGCGTGTGGCCCGGCTCATGAACGAGCAGGAACTGGCTGCTCGCAAGAGACGCCGCTTCGTGCGCACGACGGACTCACGCCACAACCAGCCCGTGAAGTATAGGACGGATAGGAGCCCTGTAGAGAGGTGGCGGCCAGGAGCGGAGGTGCCGAGGAGGGCGGCTGAAGGGGGCCCGCCCGAGCAGTGAGCCAGGCAGGTGGAGAAGCCGCGCCGCCCCTTGGGGTACACGCCGGCCCTGGCCGACCTCCCATGAGGAGCGCGGCAGGGGCCTGGCTCTATTGGCGCTGGCGGCTTGAGCTTCAACACCACGAGGCGTGGAGGGGCCCGCGCGCCGGGGCCAGCCTCGCACCTGCCGTGGGCAGGCCCAGGTGCTCCAGAATCGCTCGCACCCCTCCCGCCTCGTTCACGTACGCCAGCACTCGCCGCCTGCCTCCACACCTCACGCAGGCGAACACGTCGAAGTCGAACGTCCTCCTGAGCAACTCGGCCCAGTCTACTCGCGGTGTCTTCTCCTTCATCGGCTCCTTGCTGGCCGCTGCCTGGGGCGCCACGCTCGCCTCCTCCGCTCCCGCTTGGGGGAGCAGGCCCGCCTCGACGAGGGCTTCTTCCTCGTCGAGCAGCGGCATCAGCGCGGCGCCCAGGCGCTCCACGTTCCACAGGCCGATGGGGGGCTGGTTGCCGAAGCGGTAGCGCCGCCGGTCCGCGTCGGTGGTGTTGGGCGTCCAGCCGGGGTTGAAGTCATCCACCCAGCCATAGGGGCCGTAGTCGATGGTGAGGCCGAGGATGGACATGTTGTCGGTGTTCATCACGCCATGGACGAAGCCGACGGCCTGCCAGTGCGCGATGAGCTTCGCCGTGCGCCGCGCCACCTCGCGGTAGAAGGCCGCGTACGCCTCCTTCGACGGCGCGCCGAGCTCCGGGAAGAAGTGCCGCAGCGTGTAGTCCGCGAGCTGCTTCAGCAGCGCCACCTCCCCGCGGCTCGTGAGCAGCTCGAAGTTGCCGAAGCGCAGGAAGGTGGGGGACACGCGGCAGACGATGGCGCCGGGCTCGGCCTCGGGGTTGCCGTCTTAGAACATGTCGCGGATGACCTTGTCGCCCGTGGCCACCAGCGACAGCGCGCGCGTCGTCGGCACGCCGAGGTGGTGCATGGCCTCGCTGCACAGGAACTCGCGGATGGACGAGCGGAGCACCGCGCGCCCGTCGGCGCGGCGGGAGTAGGGCGTGGGCCCCGCGCCCTTGAGCTGCAGCTCGTAGCGCTGCCCGTCCGGCGCCAGCAGCTCGCCGAGGACGATGGCGCGGCCATCCCCGAGCTGACCGGCCCAGTTGCCGAACTGGTGGCCCCCGTAGGCGGCGGCATACGGAACCATGCCCGGCCAGAGGGCGTTGCCGGCCAGCACCCGCACCCCCTCCGGGGACGTCAGGGTGGCCTCATCCAGCCCGAGCATCCGCGCGACCTCGGGCGACCAGGCGACCAGCCGCGGCGCGGACACGGGCGTCGGCTGCACTTTCGACCAGAGCGCGCCGTGCACCTGGCGCGAGCGGCGGTCGGTGGAAGGGTCTCCAGGAGTGGATTCGACGAAGCGGGAGTGGAACTGAGGCATACAGGTGGGATGCCAAGGGGGCGCTGTCGGTGCACGGCCTACCGTCTCCAGCACCAGGAGACATGGGGCTGCCTGTTCGTAGGGCAGGCCACCGCCCCCTCGCTACCTTTTTCGCCCGGTCCCTGTGGGCCACGCCTGCCACCGGGGCCGTCCAGGGCGACCGGGCCTGCCCGGGAGGACGCTGCCCACTCCGTCCCCACGTGAGCGGGTATTGCAGACGCTCACATCCAAAGACAGTCGTTGCAGCGAGGGTGTCTGATTGCAATCCGATTGTTGCGGCAATGTAAATTCATTCAGGGGGTTCTCATTTTCAGCTAAATCGTGCACTCATCGCACCCCGGGCAGTCTTTGACTGTCGCCAGCGAAAGGAATGAAGGGCATGTCCGGGATGGGAAGAGCGCTTCAAGGTTTCATGCGCCGGCTGTGGGTGCCAACGATGGTGGCGCCCTGCATGGCGCTCGCGGCGTCCGCCAGCATCGATGATGGTTTGAAGCGCGCGAAGGAGCAGGCTTCGGCGGGCGCGGTCATGGCCCCCATCAAGCAGGCGCCGAAGCCACTCGAGCTGAAGAAGTGGCGGCCGGGGGAAGGGCAGGCGCGCGCCGGGGCGCTCCAGGGGGCCGCCAACAACACACCCGGCACGGCGCAGTACCTGAACCTGAATTCGCAGTGGAGTGACACGCTGGACGTCCAGGACGAGCAGGACTGGTACTACGTGCACGTGCCGAACGGCGGGAAGGTGACGGCCTTCCTGAGCACCGTCAACGACGCCAGCCTCGACTATGACCTGTATGCCTACCGGTACAACCCCGTGGACGGCACGCTGACGCCGCAGTCCCAGTCCTTCTATGGCCCGACGCACTACGAGCAGGTGAGCGCCACGGCCACCGCTGGCGAGTACCTCTTCTTCATGGCGCATGCCTACCAGGGGGCCGACCCGGTCAATCCCTACACCTTGGTGGTGCTGTACTCCAACGCGCCGGACACGGATGAGCCGGACGACAACCCCTGGCAGGCGAAGGACGTCACTGCGGGGCTCAACGCCACCACCCGCACGCTGGACAATGCGTTCGACGAGGACTGGGCGGTCCTCAACGTCTCGCTGCAGAACACGTACACGTTCTCGCTGAACACGGCCGCCGCGGGGAACTACCAGCTGCAGATCTTCGGAGCCAACCCGGGCGGTGCGCCGGCCGCCGTCGTGAACAAGAACACCACCGCCAGCTACTCGCTGCCCCCGGGCACCTGGTACGTCCGCGTGCTGTCGCTCGACACCGTGGAGCCGGGCACGAACTATACGGTGCGGGCTGGCGTCGCGGCCGCGTCGGTGGTCGTGAGCAAGGTTGACTCGAGCACCGATGGTGCCTTCGTCAACTACGGGTACGGGAGCGCCTGGCGGGTGCGCTACAACGCCATCTTCATCGGGTCCGTCACCGATATGTATGGGCTCCCTCTGCCGAACGCGCCCATCGACATCACCGTCAATACGCCGGAGACCATCACGGCGACGACCACGGTCAGCGGTGTCTCGGACGCGAACGGCCAGTTCAACATCACGGTGACCCTGCCCCCCGCCTGGGGCAGGAGGACGTACCAGCTCTACGACTTCAAGCACTATTACGACCTGGCCTCCTACACCCTGTCGTCAGGTGGCGCGAGCACGGGCGCGGGGCTCTACCACTTCGCCCATTCCACCTATTCGCCCCTCTGACGGGCCCGGGGGCTGGCGCCGGCCCATGGAACCGGCGCCAGGCCCTGGTGGTGAACGGGGCCGTACCGCCCATCGCCCAGAGGACGTCTTCGCACGGGCGACGGAGGCGGGAGGGCAGGGCGTGCTCGAACAGCGCGTGGTGCCCTCACATCACCTGCCGGGGACACCGTAGGCCACGGGCCGCACCGGCGAGCCCGAGCCTCCGCGCTCCCGGAGGGCGAGGATGAGCGTGCAGGCCAGCCACACCTCGTCCTCGGCCAGCTCCTTCAGGCGCATGTTCTCCGCCAGGTGGATGCCTCCCAAGTATAGAGGAGATGAAGCGGCCGGGCGGCCAAGGGGGCGAGGAGGCGCACCGAGCCCTCCATTGCGGCGGAGCAGAGGTGACCGCCGAAGTGGGGGGAATGGGCGATGGAGTACATTGGCATCGACGTGCACAAGCGGGACAGCCAGGTGTGCATTCTGGGCGAGAGTGGCGAGGTGGTGCTGGAGCAGCGGGTGAGGACGCAACGGGAGCGGTTGGGGGAGCTACTGAGCAAGCGCCCGAAGGCCCGGGTGCTATTGGAGGCCTCCACCGAGAGCGAATGGGTGGCGCGGTACTTGGAGGAGAGGGGCCACGAGGTGGTGGTGAAAGGCACCAACTTCGCGCCCATGTACGCCACGCGCAGCCGTCGGGTGAAGACAGACAAGAGGGATGCGCGCAGCCTGGCGGAGGCGTGCAGGTTGGGGGCATACCGGCCGGCGCACCGCATTTCGGACGCCAGGAGGCACCTGAAGGCGCAGCTGGCGGTGCGTGATGGGTGGGGATGGCTGTTGTTGAAAGCGAAACAGGGCGAGGTGCCTGATTCGGGGGCCGCTTCACAGAAGGCGGAATGGGGGCCGTGTGGAGGGAGAGGGCTGGAGCCGAGGGGGAGAGGAGGGCAGCTGACGGGTGTCATGAGGGCTGTGCGCCGGGCCGGTGGAGACGCGGTGCGCCCCATGGGGCACACGCCGGCCCAGGTGGCCCCCCAGGGAGAGGCAGCAGGGGCGTGGGCGTCTTTGGCAGCGTGACTGCTTGAGGCTCAACACCACGCCTGCTGGGGTGGCCCCTGCGCTGCAGCCAGCTGAGCAGGCCGCGTAGGCAGTGACAGGTGCTCCAGAATGGCGCGCACGGCGTTGGGTGCCGTCAGGTATGCCAACACCCGGCGCTTGCCTCCACACCAGGCACAGGTGAAGACGTCCAACGCGAACGTTCTCCTCAGCAACTCCGCCCAGTCCACTCGCGGCCTCCTCTTCTTCTTCGGCTCCTTCCTGGCCGCTGCCTCAGGCGCCACGCTCGCCTCCTCCGCTCCTGCTTGGGGGAGCGTGGGGGGGGAGCGGGGGGCGGCGCCACGGCTGCCGGGCCATGGCGCCAAGGCGTGAGCCTGGGGCTGTTGGCGCTGTGGCGGATGGAGTCCTCCTGCTCTGCGCATCGCCATTCTCGCATACCCAAGCGTACTGGCCCTCGACGTGGGATGTCTTTGCCGCGGAGCGGTGCGGGTGGGTATGCTCGCCCCGTGCGACTCGAGACAACGCTCGTGGGCAACGGCCCCCGCCGCATCGGCCTGGTACATGGACTCGGTGTCGACTCGTCCACCTGGGAGCCCTTCATCGAGCAGCTCCGCGCGGCGGGCGAGGTGACGGTTTTCGCTCCCGACCTGCGGGGCCATGGCCGCAGTCCGCGGCCGGACTCGTGGGGGCTCGCCGAGTTCGCCGACGATCTCGTCGAGACCCTCCCGCCTGACCTCGACGTCGTCGTGGGACACTCGCTCGGAGGCGCGGTGCTCGCGGCCGCGGTGGAGCGGTTGCGGCCCGGCCACGCGGTGTACCTGGATCCAGGCTTCCAGCTGGGCCTGCCGACTTCCGGGCTCCGGGGCCGGCTGTTCTGGGCTGCTCCGGCCCTGACACTCGGTGTCGCCGCCCTCATCACCGCGCGCTCGAACGCGGCGGCGCGCAAGGGCTACCCGGAGCGTACGCAGCGCCTCATCGCGGACGCGACAGCGCGCTTCGACAAGCGGATGGCGACGAGCGTCTTCCGGGACATCGCCTTCCATCCGGTGGTCGCCGCCAGGCCCCTCGTGCCCTCCACCGTCGTGCTCTCCGCGGACAGCAAGGCCGTGTTGCCAGAGGCGCTTGCCACGGCACTGACGGGGTTCGGGTGGGATGTGCGCAGGCTGCCCCACCTGCGCCACGACATGCAACTGCAGGATCCGGCGGCGACGTTCGCGCTCCTGCGGGACGTGCTGCTCGGCGAGTGAGTTCTGAGCCGGCCCTTCACGGTGGCGGCTTCGATTCCCGCCGCCTCCACTAGAAGTTACCCGCCGCTCTGAGCCGAGCCTACTCCCAACGAGGATGCGCGGCTCGCCTTGGGGGACCAAAGCTTCCTGACTCGCCACCTCTTCAGGCGCCACGCTCGCCTCCTCCTCGCCCGCTTGGGGGAGCGTATATAGCCTATTTCGGATTTGTTCACATGCTCACTTAGACAAAGGCACGAGCAGATGAACCGCCGTCTGCTCGTGCCTTTGCTATCATTTATGGAGCCGCCGGTTGATTTGTCAGCGTCTGGCTGATCTTGGCGTAGTACGTGTTTTGCGATTGGGTGCTGGACGGATACGACATGCTGAACGAGCTGCTGCCCCCATGGGCGGTCGTGGACGTTCCCTCCGTAAAGGGCCCCACTTCCGAGTAGGTCCACCCCGTACTGCCGGCTTCAAAGCCCTGGTTCGTAATCGGCACGCTGTTGATCGCAATATCGTCCCAGAATGCCGTTGCGCTGTAATTATAGACGATCTGTTTGGACATCAACCTGAACTCCAGCGTAAAGGTCGTCTTCCCGCTCAGAATACTTGTGACGTCAATGGTGTGCTGGTACCAGGTGTTGGCAGTCTTGCTGGCGTCCGCCAAATCCTCTTCCCATACGATCGTTCCGTCAATCAGCGCCTGTTTGTACCAATAGCCGGTCGTGGAATAGAGATTCGAATCCCTTTCCCAGAACGTGAGCGTCTTCGTCGCAGGCGGAGTCTGGAATATCTGTACTTCCATATAGTGCCCATACGTGTTCGCCGTGCTCCCATTGGTCCAGAGCCTGACATACCTTGCGCGGACCGGGCTGAAGGCAATCTCTTTCCCGGCGCTTGTTTCGACATACTCGGCATCCGTCCCGACGCCCTGGCCTGCGCTATTGTCGGCGTCGTTATTGAATACGGTGGTGACGCCGGAAGCAAAAGTAGGATCGTTCGACAGTTGTACGACGATATCGTAGTAGATTCTGCCGTCGGGGTAGTAATGCCAGAGCTTGATGCTCGTCAAACTATAGCTTGCGCCAAGATCGACTTGGATCGATTGGGGTCCGTTGATGACCGTCCCGTACCCGGACATCGTGGAGTTGTTGGTCACCCCATCCGTTATGGCGGCTGCGTTGGTCAGTGTGCTGCCCGTAAACGTCTTGCCTGCCGCTACATTGGCGCCAGTCGTGCTGCCCGTATATTCGTACGCTCCGATGTCATAGTTGGAGCCGATGGGGCGCGAATTCGTGTTGCCATAATCGTAATTGGGCGCACCCAGGCTGGTGCCGCTGTTGATGGCTGGGCTTGTCGACTGCAAATGATAGCTGCCCGTTTCGTCGCCCGTGTAACTGACGAACTGCGGATTGGCCGTTATATTTCCTTGTACGTTACCCAGGGCTTGCGCCTTTATCGTGCTGATGTTGGTGTTGTTGTTGTAGACGAGGTTGTTGTGGATTTTATTGTTCGTTCCGATTTGGTCGGGGACGGCGTAGCCGTATTCTCGAATTCCGTAGTCGCCGTTATTGACGGCTATGTTGTTGGTGACCACCATGTTATCGGCAATGACGCCTCCGGGAGAATCCCCGGCTCCGAACAGAATGCCGCCTTTGGCATTATTGAAGACGGTGTTGTTGGAAATGGTGACGTCCGTAGCGGCGTGCCACAGGTGGATACCGTATCCGGAAACCCGGAACGCGATATTGTTCATCACATGTCCGCCGTCGATGGAGTGATAAATCCCCTGGACGGTGGAGACTACGGAAGGCCAAGGACCGATGTCATGCACGTAGTTGCCAATAATATCGCCATTGCTCTTGGCGTAATTGGCGTTAACGATGCCTGCTCCCCCGTTGCTGCCGCATGTGTTGGCCGGAATGTCATGGACATGATTGTTTTTAATGGTTGTATTGCCGCCGTCATTGAAGATGCCGAGGCATAAACCGGCAGAACCTTCGATATCAAAGCCGTCGATCGTCACGTAATCGCCGTTATTTTTCAAAACAAACCAGTTGGTCGAGTTCTTTGTGCCGGCGTAAGAGTTTTTGATCTTCGCCCCCCATTTCGTGTCCGAAACGTACTTGATCGGATTGGCGGCCGTTCCGCTGTTCATTAGCGTAATGTTGTCTTCGCTATAAACTCCAGGAGCCACATGCACGATGGCTCCCGCAGTCACCGTGCTGCCCGCTTTGCGAATGGTTTTCCACGCCGCGCTGGGAGAATCGCCCGAGTTGCTGTCGGATCCGGTGTTGACGTTGACATAGTAGTCGGTTGCAGCTGCTGCAGGTGCCGGCTGCACGAGCGAGGCAATGTGGAATGCCGCCACGGCGGCAACGACGACTGCCCGCAGGAATGAAAGCGCCTCCGATTTCAACATGATTGTTACCTCCTTGGGTTGTTTATTTGCAGACGAAGTATAGGTGAAACAGGAGCCCTCCTGCGGGGAGAAGGGGTGGAGCAGGGATGCGGAGGCAGGGATCAGCAAGGCCGAGGGCTGCGTCGGTGTAGGGGTCAAAGCCAGAGCACCCCCGTGAGGCACACAGGTGCCCTGGCATGAGGAGAGAGGCAGGGGATTGTGGGGCGAGGCAGAGTCAAGCTCAACAGCACGCCAGCTGGGGTGGCCCCTGCGCTTATACGCCTTGCCGCCCTTGATCTCCTCGCAGGAGGAGATGCGTATGCACTCCAGGTTGCGCTCGGATTCGGGGGCCGCGTTGCGCGCGCCCTGAAGAGGAGCGAGCCTTGGGACTCGAGCCGTGCGTACCTGGCGGATGGTAGGGCTCCACCGTTGCGACGACGACATGTGCGCGGGCGGACACTCCTCGAAGAGCCGCCGGGCCTGAGCCTCCTGGGTGAGATCGATACCTGCCGCGACAGCATGGAGATGTACTGCGCCATGCGCACCCGGTCCTTGGAGTGGTCGATCCAACTCGCGCAGGGGCTGACGGAGCAGGTGCATCTGGCCTCTCGCGGGGCCTGGACGTAGTAGTCCTCGGCTTCCAGCCAGTCCACCTCGCTCACGGAGAGGAAGGTGACCCGGCCGACCTCCTTGAGCACCAGCCGCTCCAGATATCGCGGCGCGGGAGGAGGCGGCGCCAGGTTCGCGGCGGACTGGGAGGTGCTCTGCAGTCCCTCCACGGCACGAGCATCCAGGAAACACAGAAGGGAGTGGGGGCCCGGCGGGTGCCCTCTCCCTTCTTTCACTTCAGCGGAGCTTCGAGGTCAGTCGACCACGCACTCGAACTCGTCGCTGCCGTCATACTCGTCGTTGGCCGGGTAGCAGCCGGCGTTGGCCCACGCGCTGGCGGGCTTCGAGGAGACGGGCACCTGGCGGATGCTGGTCGTGTTGGGCCAGAACTTCTTGCAGTACGAGAGGCCGCCGATGTTGCAGCCGGACGTACAGTCCGAGTCAGGCGTCCAGGCCCCACCCGTCGACTGGTGGCTGTTCACCTTGCCGCACCAGCGCGAGAAGCGGCCGACCACCCGGGGCGCGCCCAGGCACTCGAACTCGTCGCTGCCGTCATACTCGTCGTTGGCCGGGTAGCAGCCGGCGTTGGCCCACGCGCTGGCGGGCTTCGAGGAGACAGGCACCTGGCGGATGGCCACCGAGCCAGGCCAGAACTTCTGACAGTACGCGAGGCCACCGATGTTGCAGCCGGACGTACAGTCCGAGTCCGGCGTCCAGGCCCCGCTCGGGGCCGTGTGGCTGTTCACCTTGCCGCACCAGCGCGAGAAGCGGCCGAGCACCGTGGTCGCACCGCTGCCACAGTCCACCGGGCAATTCACGCTGTTCTCGCTGGAGGTGCTGCAGTAGCCGTCGCCGCACACCGAGGCCAGGCCCGCGGTGTCCGTCTCCAGCTCCATTTCTTCCTGCGACACCGCACCGCAACCCGCGAACACTCCGAGAGACAGCCCAGCGAGCAATACGATCAGACGATTCTTCACGCGCAGCTCCTGCGTAGGGGGGAGGGATGGTTCACCTGGGTAACATATCACTCTCACTCGAAAATAAACAGGTTTTCCTTATAAAACGGCTTGAACATCTCTGTCCAAGCGTAGAGGTAGAACCAGCACGTCGAGCACGCTCACGGCGTACCAGGCGGCGCCGTGCACCCCCAGGAGAAGGATGGTGAAGACAGCATCCCAGGGCTTGAAGTACGGCAGACGGCTCTCGCTCCCCCTCGGCCGTAGACGCCTGGAGTCCCGCGTATAGAGGAGATGAAGCGGCCGGGCGGCCAAGGGGGCGAGGAGGCGCACCGAGCCCTCCATTGCGGCGGAGCAGAGGTGACCGCCGAAGTGGGGGGAATGGGCGATGGAGTACATTGGCATCGACGTGCACAAGCGGGACAGCCAGGTGTGCATTCTGGGCGAGAGTGGAGAGGTGGTGCTGGAGCAGCGGGTGAGGACGTAACGGGAGCGGTTGGGGGCGCTACTGAGCAAGCGCCCGAAGGCCCGGGTGCTATTGGAGGCCTCCACCGAGAGCGAATGGGTGGCGCGGTACTTGGAGGAGAGGGGTCACGAGGTGGTGGTGGCAGACCCGAATTTCGCACCCATGTACGCCACGCGCAGCCGTCGGGTGAAGACAGACAAGAGGGATGCGCGCAGCCTGGCGGAGGCGTGCAGGTTGGGGGCATACCGGCCGGCGCACCGCATTTCGGACGGCAGGAGGCACCTGAAGGCGCAGCTGGCGGTGCGTGAGGCGCTGGTGCGCACGCGTACCCGCTACATTTCCCTGGTGAGCGCCCTGGTGCGGTACGAAGGGTGGCGGATGGGGAGGCGGAGTCCTTCGTCAAGCGGGTGGCGGCCCTGCCTCTGCCGGGCAGGCTCATGGCGCAGGTGGCGCCGCTGCTCAATCTCATGCAGCACCTCAACGAGCAGATTGTCTTCATGAATGGGGTGCTTGAGCGAGTGGCCCACAAGGACGAGCAGGTGGCGCGCCTGTGCACGGTGCCCCAGGTGGGGCCAGTGACGGCGTGTGCCTTCGTGTCCGCGGTGGATGAGCCCGAGCGTTTCAGCGGGCCGCACCAGGTGGAGGCGTACCTGGGGTTGGTGCCGGGCGAGAAGAGCTCGGGAGAGAAGCAACACCGAGGCCCGATAACGAAGACAGGAAACAGCCGGGTGCGCTGGCTGCTGATACAAGCGGCCCTCTCCCTGCTACGGGTGAAGAGGCCAGAAACGGAACACCTGCGAGAGTGGGCCGAGAAGAATGCCGCCCGGCGAGGCAAGAACATTGCGGTGGTAGCACTGGCACGCAGGCTGGACGGAATCCTCTTCGCCATGATGCGCGATGGGACGAAATACCGGCCACCCCAAGCACAGGAGGAGGAGATGGAGGCAGCCTGAGCTGAGGGAGCAACGGCCTGCCGCCTGAAGGTGAGCGGCTTCTCCAACAGGTTTCGACGGGCGGGTGAGCGCGTATTCCGCCTTGGCCAAAGCAGCACAGGGCCGAAGTATAGAAGGCGCCCCCGCTGTCGAATCTCCCCATGCGCCGGCGGCACAGCCCGCCCCTGGTTGAGCGCGAACAGAAGGATGAAGGGACCTCGAGGAGAGAGAGCAGCAAGCCAGAAGGCGTACAGGAGGCGCACAGTCCTTCGAGGCCGTCGCCGCACCCGCGCCCGCCCCCACGCGTGGGGCCAAGGGCGAGGCGGGCGCGGCAGCGGCGACGAGGGGCTGAAGGAAAGTATTTGGGTAGGGATGGCTGTTGTTGAAAGTGAAACAGGGCGAAGTGCCTGATTCGGGGGGCCGCTTCACAGAAGGACGGATAGGAGCCCTGTAGAGAGGTGGCGGCCAGGAGCGGAGGTGACGAGGAGGGCGGCTGAAGGGGGCCCTCCCGAGCAGAGAGCCAGGCAGGTGGAGAAGCCGCGCCGCCCCTTGGGGTACACGCCGGCCCTGGCCGACCTCCCATGAGGAGCGCGGCAGGGGCCTGGCTCTATTGGCGCTGGCGGCTTGAGCTTCAACACCACGAGGCGTGGAGGGGCCCGCGCGCCGGGGCCAGCCTCGCACCTGCCGTGGGCAGGCCCAGGTGCTCCAGAATCGCTCGCACCCCTCCCGCCTCGTTCACGTACGCCAGCACTCTTAAGCCTGCCTCCACACCTCACGCAGGCGAACACGTCGAAGTCGAACGTCCTCCTGAGCAACTCGGCGAAAGTCTACTCGCGGTGTCTTCTCCTTCATCGGCTCCTTGCTGGCCGCTGCCTGGGGCGCCACGCTCGCCTCCTCCGCTCCCGCTTGGGGGAGCGTGCACCAGTCCGCGTGGCATCAGCACCTCACGGCCCTCCAGCTTCGTGCTGGAGAAGAAGCCCGTGGAGTAGTTCGAGGGCTCGTCCGAGAAGACGTGGAAGTCCGTCATGCGACCCTCGGCGTCGACGCGGAGGATGCGGCCGGGACGCTCCAGCGTCTCCTGCGGGGTGAGCACCGGGGCGACGGGGATGTAGAGGTCCTCGATCCGTCCGCGCAGGGCCTCGCCGTTGATGGAGCTGCCGGCCCGCGAGGCGCTGACGAGCCCCTGGCGGCTCGCCGCACAGTCCCTGGCGGTGAGGTGCGAGCCCATCACCCGGGGCAGTGCGCTGGAGAGCACCACGGGAGCGCCGAGCTGGGGAAGGCCCTCGGGCTGCTGGCAGTCGGAGGAGGGCGGCTTGTTGGGGTCCCCGCAGCCGAGGGTCAGCAGCAGGGTGCACGTGAGGGCGGTGAGCAGGCGGGACATGGAGCTCCTGAGCCGATGGAGAACGCGGCGAGCAATGCCGCGCGGCTCTTATACGCCGGCCCGGTGACACGCTGGAGGGCCAGGGCCTGGCGGGCCGGAGATGCTCCCGGGGGAGGGGAGCGCCTCCGGGCCCGTGGACCCTCGGGGCTCAGAAGAACGGAGAGAGGAGCCCCGGCACCAGGCGCGAGGGCGACACTCCGTCCCCGAGCTGCTCGCTGGAGTTGCTGCCCCAGATCCACAGCGAGCCGTCATGACCCAGCGCCATGACGTGGGAGCTGCCGGCGGAGACGGTGCGGATGCCCGTCAGTCCCGGGACCTGTCCGGGCGAGGAGCGCGGGTTGGCGCTGTTGGTGCCATTGCCGAGCTGGCCGAGGCTGTTGCCTCCCCAGTTCCACACGGTGCCATCGGCGCGCGTGGCCAGGGTGTGCATGCCGTAGGCGGAGACGGTCTCCACGTTCGTGAGGTTGTAGGTCTGCACGGGCGTGAGGCGCCGGCTGGTGGTCCCATCGCCGAGCTGGCCGAAGAGGTTGTCGCCCCACGACCAGAGGGTGCCATTGGAGAGCCGTGCCAGGGAAAGCGTGGCGCCGGCGGCGGCGGACGTCACGCCCGAGAGGCCGGGGATCTGCGCGGGCGTGAGGCGCTGGGTGGTGGTGCCGTCGCCGAGCTGGCCGGAGGAGTTGTTCCCCCAGGCCCAGAGGGTGCCATCGGCGCGCACCGCCAGGGTGTGGTTGCCGGCGGCGGCGATGGCGATCACCTCCGAGAGGCCGGGGACCTGCGCCGGCAGGGTGCGATCCACGGTATCGCCGTCGCCGAGCTGGCCGTTGGCGTTGTCCCCCCAGGCCCAGACGGTGCCGTCCTCGTGCAGCGCCACCGAGTGCTCATGGCCCACGGCGATGGCCACCACGCCCGTGAGCCCCAGCACCTGGACCGGAGCGTTGCTCTGGGTGGTGGTGCCGTCGCCGAGCTGGCCGGAGCGGTTGTAGCCCCAGGCCCAGACAGTGCCGTCCTCGTGCAGCGCCAGCGAGTGCAGGCTGGCGTCGACGGCCACCATGCCCGTGAGCCCCGATACCTGGACCGGAGTGCCTCGCCGGGCAACGGTGGTGCCGTCGCCGAGCTGGCCGGTGTTGTTGGAGCCCCAGGCCCAGACGGTTCCGTCGGTGCGCACCGCCAGCGAATGGTTGCTGCCGGCGACAGCGGCCCGCACCTGTCCCGCGGCCTCGAGGCGCAACGGCCTGGCGCGGAAGTCCGAGCCGTCACCGAAGGTGCTGTAGCTGTTGAAGCCCCACACCCACGCCCTGCCGGCCGAGTCGACGGCCAGGGTGGCGTTGTAGGCCGCCGCCATGGACTTCACGCCCGTGAGGCCCTGCACCTGGACGGGGGAGTAGACGTCATAGGTGGTCCCCTGGCCGAGCTGGCCCAGGGCATTGCTCCCCCAGGCCCAGAGGGAGCCGTCGTTGCGCACCGCCAGCGAGTGGTACAGGCCCGCCTGGACGGACACCGCCCCCGTGAGGCCCACCACCTTCACGGGGATGGGCCGGCCGTAGGGGGTGGCATCTCCCAGCTTGCCGCGGGTGTTGTCGCCCCAGGCCGACACGGTGCCATCGGTGTGCAGCGCCAGGGTGTGGTTCATGCCAGCGGAGATGGCCTTCACGCCCGACAGTCCCGACACCTGCACCGCCGAGAGGCGCGGGGAGACGCCGGAGCCATCGCCGAGCTGGCCGGAGTCGTTGTGCCCCCAGGCCCAGACGGTGCCGTCGTTGCGGACGGCCAGCGAGTACTGCTGCCCGGCGTCAATCGCTATCACGCCCGTGAGTCCCACCACCTGCACCGGCGAGAGGCGCCGGGTCGTGGTGCCGTCACCGAGCTGGCCGTAGGTGTTGCTCCCCCAGGCCCAGACGGTGCCGTCATTGCGCAGCGCCAATGAATGCGAGTTCCCGGCGGAGATGGCGGTGATGCCCGTGAGGCTGGGAAGCTTCGTCGGGCCGGTGCTGTCATAGGTGTTGCCGTGGCCGAGCTGGCCGTCGATGTTCCTGCCCCAGCTCCAGACGGTGCCGTCGCCGTGCAGCGCCAGCGAGTGCGCGCCACCGGCGGAAATGGCCGTCAGGCCCGAGAGCGAGGACACCCGCGTCGGGGTCTGCTTGTAGAGCTGGTCGTACGAGAAGCCTCCGGCCTGGCCATGGCCGTTGGTGCCCCAGCCCCAGATGAAGCCCTCGGTGTCGAGCGCCAGGACATGGTCGCTGCTGGCCGCCACGGCCTTGAGGCGCTGGGGGAAGAGCACCGGCCCCGGTGTGCCGGAGCTCAGGGAGAAGGTGCCCTGGCCGAGCTGCCCGGCGGTGTTGGTTCCCCATCCCACCAGGGAGCCATCGGTGCGCTCCGCCAGGGTGTGATTCAGGCTCGTGCTCAGCGCCTTCACGGCCGGCAGCGGGAGCACCCGCGTCGGCGAGTACCGGGTGGTGAAGGAGCCGTCGCCGAGCTGCCCGAGGTTGTTGGCGCCCCAGGCCCAGGTTGCCCCATCGGAGACCATCGCCAGCGAATGGGACTGGCCGGCCGCGAGGGCCGAGATGATGACGCTGGAGAGGCCCGTCACCTGGGCCGGGAAGAGCCGGCCGGTAATGGAGGCGGGCTCGCCGAGCTGGCCGGAGCTGTTGCTGCCCCAGCTCCAGACGGTGCCGTCCTGGCGCAGCGCCAGCGAGTGCCCTCCGCCCATGGCGATGGCCTTGACGGTGGAGAGCCCCGGGACGCGCACCGGGGAGAACCGGTTGAGGGTGGAGCTGTCACCGAGCTGGCCGGAGGCGTTGTCCCCCCAGGCCCAGACGGTGCCGTCATTGCGCAGCGCCAGCGAGGAGGCGCGGCCGGCGGCGAGGGCGATGACGTTGGACAGGCCGGTGATCTGCACGGGCGTGAAGCGCGAGACGCCGGAGCCATCGCCGAGCTGGCCGGAGGTGTTGTCGCCCCAGGCCCAGACGGTGCCGTCGGCGCGCAGCGCCAGCGAGTGTCCTCCGCCCGCCGCGAGGGAGATGATGCTGGAGAGGCCCGTCACCTGGGCCGGGGAGGCGCGCGGGGTGCTGGTGCCATCGCCGAGCTGGCCGGAGGTGTTGTCGCCCCAGGCCCAGAGCGTGCCGTCATTGCGCAGCGCCAGCGAGTGCGTGCCCCCCGCGGCGACGGCCTTGGTCCCGGCGAGGGCCTGCGTCTGCAACTGCACCGGGTTGAGCCGCCGGAGGTTCGTCCCGTCGCCGAGCTGGCCGGAGGTGTTGTCCCCCCAGGCCCAGACGGTGCCGTCGGGGCGCAGCGCCAGCGAGTGCGCATCCCCCGTGGCCATGCGCGGCAGGGGCGCGGACGGTGGCGGTGGAGTGCTCGCCCCCACCTGGAAGGCGAGATCGTCCCGGTCGTCGTAGGCGCCCGACGAGCACGCCGCGGCGCTGCCTCCATAACGGAAGGCCGCGCGGACGGCCTGGACGCCGGTGACGGAGGGAAGGGTGTAGGTGGTCCTCAGCGTCTGGACGCCGGAGCCCGCCGGCGTCAGCGTGGTGAGGAAGGACCACGTGGGCGCGCTGGTCGCATTCGCCGTGTAATAGAGGTCCAACCGGTCCGAGGACGCGGAGTAGGTCCAGACGGTGACCTCGAGGGTCGCCACCTTGCCCGGGGCCAGGTCGCTGCCATCCGCGATGTACACCCTCACCCGATCCACCGACTCGTCGCCATGGTAGGTGCCGTAGGTGCCATCCGCGCAGGTGCCTCCCAGGGTGTTGGGGGCGTTCGACTCGGGGCCGAGCGAGGCGCGGCCGTTGACCAGCGTGCCCGTGTCACAGCCCGACGCGACGGAGCCGCACCGGGGTACCTTCAAGGCCGTGTCGTAGGTGGCCGTGGCGATCAGCGCCGCGGTGGTGGTGCCCGGGGCCTCGTCCACGCCGGGGTTCTCGTGTCCCCCGGTGGTGCTCTCGCTCCCGCCACATGCCGTCGCCAGTACGGCGCCGAGCAGGGCAAGTCCATGCTTCCAACTCCATCTCATTCCGTTCCCCCTCCTTGTGGGTCGATGACTCCTGGAAATTCCAGGAGCCTGGGGGGACGCATCTGAAGCGAGCGGTCTGACGAGGGGATGCGCACGTCCTCCGGGCCGCACTCCGGGTGCGAGCCCGGGCTTGCGGGCGCCAGGTCCGGACACCCCAAGGGCTCGCTTCAATGACGTGACGCGGTTCGTGAAGCGATTCACAGGAAGCCTGTGACCTGCTTCACAGCGTCCATCGGGGGTTCCGCGTAGCTTGAGGACACTTACCGCCGGACGCAGCATCCCGGCGCGCAGGCCAGCAGCCCAGGAATCGCGAGAGGGGTGGCCAGGCAAGATGCCCCCGCCCCGACCCCTTCCCCGAGGGAGAGGGTCCGTCACCAGAGAAGGGAGGAGGGCTCCACCCGAGTCCTTCTCCCTTCCGGCTTTTCAGGGGTCCAGGAACACGAGAGGCCGCCCCCTGCGCGAGGCTTCACGTGTTCGACCCCGGTATCCCACTGGACTACAAAGGGCCCGATACATGACGCACGGACACCAGGAGCGGGCACCTGCCCTCACCGAGGCGCAGGTGCACCAGTTCATCCAGGACGGCTTCGTCCGGGTGGATCGGGCCTTTCCCCGGGAGCTCGCGGATGAATGCCGCGCCCTCTTGTGGCGCGACACCGGATGCAATCCCGACGAGCCGGCGACCTGGACGCAGCCGGTCGTCCGGCTCGGCGAGTACGGGCACGAGCCGTTCCGGAAGGCGGCGAATACGCCCGTGCTGCACGCGGCCTTCGAGCAGCTCGTGGGTGCGGGGCGCTGGCTACCGAGAGCGAGCCTCGGCAGCTTCCCCGTGCGATTCCCGAGCCCGGTGGATCCCGGTGATACCGGCTGGCACGTCGATGCGAGCTTTCCGGGGGAAGACGCGGGCAATTTCTTCTCCTGGCGGGTGAACGTGGCGTCTCGCGGCCGCGCGCTCCTCATGCTCTTCTTGTTCTCCGACGTCGGCGAGAAGGACGCGCCGACACGCATCCGGATCGGTTCCCACCTGGATGTGGCGCGGCTCCTGGAACCCGAGGGCGACGCGGGCCTGTCGTTCATGGAGATGGCCGGGAAGCTCGACGTCACGGCGGAGCGCTCCGTGGCGCTGGCGACGGGAGAGGCCGGGACGGTCTACCTCTGTCACCCGTTCCTCGTGCATGCCGCGCAGCCACACCACGGCATGAGGCCCCGCTTCATGGCGCAGCCGCCGCTCTTCATGCGAGAACCGTTCCCCCTTCACCTGGAGGAGGGGAACCCGTCCCCCGTGGAGCGGGCGATCCGCCAGGGGTTGCGGCGCGAGGGCGGGGGCTGACCCGTCCGCGAACTTTTTTTGCATCATTTTCCCCCTCGTCGTCTCCATCCATCAGAGGGGGGCCTTCAGAGGGGGGGCCTTTGGAGGAGCCCATGGGGCTGACTGGTCGGGCCTGGCACCGGGGGGTAGCCACGCCTGGCCAGTCAGCTCCGGATGTTTTCCGCCGCGGGCCTACTTGTTCTCGGTCCCGACGCGCTGGCCGCCCTGACGGGCCGTTCCCCATCCGCCGCGGCGGAAGATCATCACCTTGCCGCTGTTCGCACTGCCGCTGAGCATGCCGGGGATGGTGGCCTGGAGCGCCTTGTCGCCGGGCGGGTGGTAGACGACGCGCGCCTTGCGGCCCGAGGGCAGGTTGTCGCTGGCGTCGATGAGCAGGAAGACGGTGGTGTCCTCGATGAAAGTATAGAGGAGATGAAGCGGCCGGGCGGCCAAGGGGGCGAGGAGGCGCACCGAGCCCTCCATTGCGGCGGAGCGGACGTGACCGCCGAAGTGGGGGGAATGGGCGATGGAGTACATTGGCATCGACGTGCACAAGCGGGACAGCCAGGTGTGCATTCTGGGCGAGAGTGGAGAGGTGGTGCTGGAGCAGCGGGTGAGGACGTAACGGGAGCGGTTGGGGGCGCTACTGAGCAAGCGCCCGAAGGCCCGGGTGCTATTGGAGGCCTCCACCGAGAGCGAATGGGTGGCGCGGTACTTGGAGGAGAGGGGTCACGAGGTGGTGGTGGCAGACCCGAATTTCGCACCCATGTACGCCACGCGCAGCCGTCGGGTGAAGACAGACAAGAGGGATGCGCGCAGCCTGGCGGAGGCGTGCAGGTTGGGGGCATACCGGCCGGCGCACCGCATTTCGGACGGCAGGAGGCACCTGAAGGCGCAGCTGGCGGTGCGTGAGGCGCTGGTGCGCACGCGTACCCGCTACATTTCCCTGGTGAGCGCCCTGGTGCGGTACGAAGGGTGGCGGATGGGGAGGCGGAGTCCTTCGTCAAGCGGGTGGCGGCCCTGCCTCTGCCGGGCAGGCTCATGGCGCAGGTGGCGCCGCTGCTCAATCTCATGCAGCACCTCAACGAGCAGATTGTCTTCATGAATGGGGTGCTCGAGCGAGTGGCCCACAAGGACGAGCAGGTGGCGCGCCTGTGCACGGTGCCCCAGGTGGGGCCAGTGACGGCGTGTGCCTTCGTGTCCGCGGTGGATGAGCCCGAGCGTTTCAGCGGGCCGCACCAGGTGGAGGCGTACCTGGGGTTGGTGCCGGGCGAGAAGAGCTCGGGAGAGAAGCAACACCGAGGCCCGATAACGAAGACAGGAAACAGCCGGGTGCGCTGGCTGCTGATACAAGCGGCCCTCTCCCTGCTACGGGTGAAGAGGCCAGAAACGGAACACCTGCGAGAGTGGGCCGAGAAGATTGCCGCCCGGCGAGGCAAGAAGATTGCGGTGGTGGCACTGGCACGCAGGCTGGCCGGAATCCTCTTCGCCATGATGCGCGATGGGACGCAATACCGGCCACCCCAAGCACAGGAGGAGGAGATGGAGGCAGCCTGAGCTGAGGGAGCAACGGCCTGCCGCCTGAAGGTGAGCGGCTTCTCCAACAGGTTTCGACGGGCGGGTGAGCGCGTATTCCGCCTTGGCCAAAGCAGCACAGGGCCGAAGTATAGAAGGCGCCCCCGCTGTCGAATCTCCCCATGCGCCGGCGGCACAGCCCGCCCCTGGTTGAGCGCGAACAGAAGGATGAAGGGACCTCGAGGAGAGAGAGCAGCAAGCCAGAAGGCGTACAGGAGGCGCACAGTCCTTCGAGGCCGTCGCCGCACCCGCGCCCGCCCCCACGCGTGGGGCCAAGGGCGAGGCGGGCGCGGCCGCGGCGACGAGGGGCCGAAGGAAAGTATTTGGGTGGGGATGGCTGTTGTTGAAAGCGAAACAGGGCGAGGTGCCTGATTCGGGGGGCCGCTTCACAGAAGGCGGAATGGGGGCCGTGTGGAGGGAGAGGGCTGGAGCCGAGGGGGAGAGGAGGGCAGCTGACGGGTGTCATGAGGGCTGTGCGCCGGGCCGGTGGAGACGCGGTGCGCCCCATGGGGCACACGCCGGCCCAGGTGGCCCCCCAGGGAGAGGCAGCAGGGGCGTGGGCGTCTTTGGCAGCGTGACTGCTTGAGGCTCAACACCACGCCTGCTGGGGTGGCCCCTGCGCTGCAGCCAGCTGAGCAGGCCGCGTAGGCAGTGACAGGTGCTCCAGAATGGCGCGCACGGCGTTGGGTGCCGTCAGGTATGCCAACACCCGGCGCTTGCCTCCACACCAGGCACAGGTGAAGACGTCCAACGCGAACGTTCTCCTCAGTCGCTCAGCAGCGTGTGCAGTATCCGAGCACCCTCCACGGTCACGGCGCACTGGGCGTCGAAGTCGTCAAAGAACTCGTCGGACCTGGGCATCAGCTTCTCGAGCATACGGACCTCCTGAGGGGGTGGTTTCGGGGTGGGAGTGGATGCTCAACCCGGATCGATGGACGCGTTGCGGACTCCTGGCAGCGCGCCGCGAACGGCCTGGAGCAGCTCGAAGCCGTCCATCCGCTGGGGCATGGCGATCTCCACGACCGCCGTGCCCGCCAGCGTCGCGGGCGCCTGCTCCAGGGTGAGGACGCGCGCCCCCGGGTGCAGCGCCCGGAGGGGTGGCAGCGCCGCGCCCACGTCTTCCAGCTGTAGGGACAGCTTCACCCACTGCGTGTCGTCCCTGGCCGTCGTGTCGAGGATCAGCAGCACGGCGCAGAGGAAGAACGTCGCGACCACGGCGATCTGGAAGGCGCCCAGTCCGCAGGCCATGCCCACGCCGATCAGCACGAACATGACGGCCGCGTCGCGCGGATCCTTGATGCCCGAGCGGAAGCGGATGAAGCCGCCCAGGCCCACCAGGCCGAAGGCGCGCGACATGCTGTCGCCGATGACGGTCGTCATCACCGCGCCCGCCACGGCGATCAGCAGTTGGGTATGGACGGTGGAGAGGACGGGGGCCGGAACCCTGGGCATCCACCTGCGCCAGGGCCGATAGGCCAGGACCGAGCCGAGCAGCAGGGCGAGGCTGAAGCGCAGCAGCGCCTCGAGGGTGGGCAGGACATGGGGGCTGACGGAGGCCGCTTGCGTCAGGGCATCAGGCGGAGGCATCGCGAATCTCCTGGGAGGGGTGCTCCTGCGTGGCGCGGACGGCCTGGCGCAGCAGGGCGAAGTCCTGGGGGTGGCTCTCCAGCAGCCGCTCGACGAGCGTCCGCCCCCGGGAAGTGAAGGCCAGGGGCCCGAGGTTCTTCACCGTGGCCGCGGGCCAGGTGTCCGCCAGCGCCGTGCGCAACTTCCACGCCGTGGCTCCTTCCACGCCCACGAACGAGTCCAGCACCTCCTCACACTGCACGCCGAAGGATTCGCGCAGGGCCCAGGCGCGGGGGACATCCAGCCCCTCGAGGGTGCCGAGCACCGCCCGGGGGGCGCGCGCCACGTGCCGCTCGCGCAGCTCCCAGGCGCGCTCGCTGTCGAGCCCATCCAACGTGCGGAGCACCGCGTCCGGTGCCGCCTCCCAGGCCCGCTCGCGCCACGCCCAGGCCCGCTCGTCATCCACGCCCCGGATGGAGCGGCAGGCGATGCGAGCCACCCGCTCCAGGCCGAGCGCCGCCTCTCCTCCCATGTCCGAGAGCCAGCGGCTCCGCTCCTTCCAGGCCCGCTCGCCGCCGAGTCCCGTGAGCGAGCCGACCACCTGCTCCGCGGCGGAGAAGTAGATGCGTTCGCGCAGCGCCCAGGCCTTCTCCGTGTCCAGCCCGCCCAGCGAGTCCGCGACGGCCTCCTGCTTGCGCGTCTCCCAGCGCTCCCGGATCGCCCAGGCCTCGGGCACGTCCGCGGCCAGGTTCTTCAGCGAGCCCAGCACCTGCACCGGTGCCGCCTCCTCCAGTTGCCGCCGCAGCTCCCACGCGTTCGCGTCCGTGAGCCCGGTCAGGCCGTAGGCGATCAGCTCCGGGCACTGGCCGGCGAGCTGGCTCCGGCGTTGGTCGATGTCCGGGCCCTCCAGGCCCGCGAGGAACCACGCGGCGAGCTGCGGCTCCTGCTGCATCCAGCCATCCAGCCGCGAGAGGAACCGTCCCCGGACCTCGGCCAGCGAGTGGATGGGCGGCAGCGGACGGGAGCGCACGTGGGAGGAGGGCGTCTCGCCCTTCACCAGCCGCAGCACCTCCTGCACCAGCAGGCCCACCAGCGTGTCGAGCGGCACGTCCGTGTTCTCGATGAGGCTCCAGCGCTCCGGAGACTCCGCGGCGAGGGCCCGGTAGCCCGCGCGCAGCCGCGCCTGCAGTCCCACGCCCGCCAGTCCCTTCCGGGAGGAGGTGCCCCGGGGCGGTGCCAGCAGTTTGGTGATGCGGCGGCGGGCGCGGGCGATCGCCGGGTCCACGTCGATGAGGAAGACGCGCTCCGGTTGCAGGCCCCGGGCGCACGCGTCCAGGACGGGCCGCACCTCGTGCTCCGGAAGCCCGCGTCCCCACCGGGCGAGCACCTCCGCGGTGTAGAGGAAGCGGTCCGCGATGACGATCTCGTACGTGGCGAGCGCGGGGCGCGTCACCTCCTCCAACAGCTGCGTCTCGCGAGCGGCATAGAGCAGCAGCTCGGCCATGGGGGTGAGCGCGAGGTTGCGCGGGTTCTTGGTGAAGAGCCGCAGGCCCTCGGACACGGGGGAGGCCAGCTTGCCGTCCTCGCGGACGTGGCGCACGCTCAGCCCCGCCCGGCGCAGCTCGCGCGCCACGCGATTGGACAGCGTCGTCTTGCCGGAGCCATCGATTCCTTCGAAGACAATCAACATCAGAAGCTCACCTCCATCTGCAACATCGCCGCTCGCCTCTCCGCGAGGCTCTTGTCGAGGGACTGGACCGCGGCGGGCACGGAGGCCTCGGCCCGGCGGCTCTCCACCTGGGCCTGCAACCGCCAGCGGTTCCTCTGTCCGAAGTTGAGTCCACCCCCCACCTCCCAGAGCCGGTCGTCCTGGAGCTGGAGGTGGGTGTCGAGCGCCGAGAGCATCACGAAGGGCTCGACGTACAGCGCCCCCTTCTTGCCCCCGCCGATGCGCCAGGCCGTCAGCGCCCGTCCCATGAGCAGTGGCCCGTCGCTTCCCACGAGCTGATTCGTGCGGCCCACGAGCACCTCGGCCCAGGTGCGCAGCTCGCCCTGGCCGATGGGCAGCGCGTGCCTCACGTCGAGCCCGGCCGTCCATTGGGACGAGGTGCCGAGGGCGGAGGCGCCCAGCTCCAGCGAGTCCAACACCTCCCATGTGCCCCGGACGCCCGGAGTGAGGCCCAGCCCGTTCTGCAGGGCCACGTCCTCGTCCCCGCCCAATTGCCACACGCCGGCACGCAGCTTGAGCGCCCGCGCGCATCCCGTGCACTTCCACTCGAGCTGCGCGCCCAGGCGGCGGCCCGTGAGCTCCAGCCCGTCATTCAGCACGTCGCGCAGCAGGCCCCGGCGCACCAGGGGGAGCCGCGTCGCGGACTCCAGCTCCACGAGGGACAGGGGCAGCTTGAACTGGCCGGCCCGGAGGGAGAAGCCCCCGGCGATGTCCAACCAGGCGTAGGCGTCCTTCAGGCCATCCAGGCCATCACCGAAGTCGTACTCGACCACGGCCTTCAGGCGCTTCTTCCAGGAGTAGGTGACCTCGAGGCGCGCGGAGGGAATGGACAGCTTGCCGGCCCAGGCCTCCAGGCCCTTGGCATCCACCGTCTCGCGGACGGAGAAGCGGCCTCCCACCTCCACGGTGCCGAACGCGGAGGGCAGCTCGAGGCTCCCCTTGCCCTCGTCGGCGGAGGGTGTGGACGGGACCTGGGGAACCTCCGGGGCCTTGGAGGCCTCGGTGGCTTCCGGGACGGCGGGAGGTACTTCGTCCTGGGCCCGGGCGGAGGACCCGAGGAGGAGCGCGGCCAGGGGAATCCATCCGGCGGCACGAATCCGGCCGGTGGTGCGAATGCGAGGGCTGTACACGGCGGGGAAGTCCTTGGAAGTCACTGCGTGGAAGGCCAGGCGGAGAGACGCGCGCGCATGCCTTGTTCGAATTTCGAGCCGTGGGTTTCGAAGGGCTCCAGCGCCCAGAGCAGCCACTCCAGCCACGCGGGGGAGCCGCCATGCCACTTCACCTCCAGCAGCGTGGCCGGAGCGCGGTGGAGCAGCCGCGAAGGGGCCGCCGGCTCGCCCTTCGCGCTCCGCTCGGGCGGGAGTGAGAAGAGGAGCTCCTGGTCCACGGTGATGCGGACGCTGGCATCCGGGGTGGCGTACGTGTTGCGCCGGTACCAGGCCGTCACCCACGGCTTCACCGGCGCGGGAGCGGCCTGCCGCAGGAGCGTGGCCGCGGCGCTCTCCCCGGGCAGGGGCTTGCCCGAGAGCAGCGCCCCCGCTTCGTCCGCGGAGAGGGAGGCGCGGATCTTCGTCCGCCGCTGTCCGGAGCTCGTCTTCATCTCGAGGAAGCGCGTCCCCGTCAGCACCGGAGGGCTGGCGAGGTGCACCGTTCCCGCGTACTCCCGCAGCCGCAGGCGTTGGGGGCGCCCGGTCCGGCACGAGCCCAGGAAGTCCAACCCCTCGGTGTCGAAGTAGGTCGTCCGCGTGAAGGCGAACGGAAGACCGGTGTCGTACACACAGGGAGTCGTCCACTGCCGGGTATCCCGGAGAAAGCTCTCCAGGGCCTGGTGCGAAGGCTGGAAGCGCCGCTCATGGTCCATCTCGGGCGCGGGGGCCGACGTGGGAGGGGGGCTCATCCGGGCCGGGGCGTTCATGGGCTCGTTCCGAGAGCGGCTTCGACCTCGGCCTGACGCTTCGCCGCGAAGTTCAGCAGGCCGTTGGTGCCACTGAGCGAGTCCTCGAACACCTGGGGACTGCTGATGAAGGTGTAGCCCTGCTGCTCCGCGTTCTCGCCCACCACGTACGGGGCGATGAGCTCGTGCGCCTCGCGCATGCGGGCCTGCAGCACGTCCGGGGCGAGTGGTCCCCGCGCGGCATCCAGCGCGTACCGCTTGTAGGTCTCCGCGTAGACGGGGTCATCCATGAGGAAGCGGATGAGCGGCCAGGTCGCGTCCACGGTGTCGTGCGTCAGGGACGTCGTCCGCCCCATGCCCTCGCCCATGGACCGGTCGTGGTCCCAGGTAATCCAGTGCAGCCGCCCGCCCTCGTCCGGGTTGGAATAGAGGTAGTAGTTGTGCGGCATGGCGCCGTAGGCGTCCCAGTTCTGCAGCAGCGTGTTGACGGCGAGCCACTGGAGGAAGCCCTCCACGTCCAGCTCCGCCTCCAGGCGCGCGCGCCAGGCCGCCGCGTCGGTGCGGTCGGAGTTGAGCGCGGCGATGAGCTCCTCCACGGGGGTCCACCCCTGCTCCTCGTTCGACTGGATGTCGAAGGACTCCTGGTCGAAGGTCTGCAACCGCGCCCCCACGCCATCCGCCTCGTAGAGCGCCCCCTTGTGGCCCCCGAAGCTCCGGTCGAGCAGCGGCTCATCCGGATCCTCGTTGAGCGTGTAGAGGCCGAAGTACTGGGGCCCGTTGCCGTGGTCCACGTACAGGGCGACGAAGGCGGTGTGGCCCGCGGGCACCCCGTGCTCACGGAAGATGTCCGTGGACAGCTTGTCGCGCATCAGCGAGGTGTCGGCCGCGCCGTTGCCGAGCGACAGCTTGTCGAAGCCGTAGAAGCGCTGGTCGTCGATCTCCGGGTGCGCGTCCTCGAACTCGTCGAAGTTGAGCCGGAAGGGCAGCTTGCCCACGCCGCTGCGCCACGTCTGCGCCAGCGTGGAGTTGCCCTTCATGCGCACGCCCACGTAGTTCCAGGTCTTCCCGTTGAAGTGCACCGTGGAGGGCACGTACACGGGCGTGTTGGGGATGAGGTCCCCGCCGCCGCCGGGAGCGCCGCCACCACCGGGAGCGCCGCCACCACCGGGAGCGCCGCCACCACCGGGAGCGCCGCCACCACCAGTCCCACGCGGGGGCTGGCACTGGTGCTGGGTGCCATCCGGCGTCTTGGCGCAGGTGCTGGTGAAGGTGTTGCCGTTGAGGGTCGCGGTGCAGGCGTCCCCTTCCGCCTTGTCCTTGCAGGCCTCCGTGAGCTCGGGGGGAAGTCCGCCGCCGCCGGGAACGCCACCCCCGCCTCCACCGCCAGTCATGCCTCCGCCGGCGCCGAACTCGCCCAGCATGGCGGTCATGTCGTCCTGCATCGTCTGCCAGTCCGCGGCCGAGATGGTGAGGTCGATCCGATTCACCTTTCCCTGCGCGAAGACGACGTCATAGGCGGGAGGGGCCTCCTTGCCGTGCGACTCCTCGCTCCAGCCCTCGGGCCGTTCGATGCCGCCGCAGCCGGTCGCGAAGGTGAGGGCAAGTGTGGCAAGTGCTCCGATGCGTACACTTCTCTTCATGGGGGTCCTCTCGAAGGGGAGGTGGTGCTTCGAGTGGGCACCCTGAAGCGGGCTCGTGACCTGTTCTTTACGTTTTTGTGACGAAATGTTTTGGATGTGAATAAGGGTCCGCGGACCTCCTACCTGCACGAGAAAAGATCCAAATCCCCGCGCTCCCCTCAATTCCTTCTCAGGAGCTCCCACTCCACATGCGGGAGATCACGTCCTCGAAGACGCCGGTCCAGGCCGTCTGCCTCCGGGGGTTGTGCTCGGGCTGGCTGATGGTGCGGAGATGCTGCTCCAACTGCGCGAGGGCCCCGGTGCGCAGGGTCAGGATTGATCCAAAGTCCGTAGGAGAGGTTTTGAAGAGGCGGAGAGCAAGTCCAGACATTCACAGGCAAAGAGGGAGCATCCCTCCGGACGGCGCCTGAAAGAGGGGCGCCGTGGAAGGACAGGAGTGAAGGTACACAGGCCGAACAGCCAGGGGAGAAGAGGCGCGGGAAGGCCGGAGCGGGAGCAGCTGGCGGGCGCTCAGGCAAGTGTGGCCAGACTCTCGGGCAGCACGGCCAGACCCAACAGGCCCTGGTAGAGCACCTCCATGGTGCGTGCGAAGCTTTGGGGCCGTTTGTCGCGAGTCGGCAGGTGCGTGCGCACCAGGGCCAGCAGGTTGTAGGCCAGCAAACGCAGCCAGCTGAGCACCAGGGGTGCATTGCCTCGCAGGCTGGGCGAGTGTTACCGCGCAGGTTTGTTGATGGGGATGTGAGCACGCTTGCTGATGGACTCTCCTTGGTGGCTCTATCGCCACACTGGGAGATGGGGAGGGGTCCGGGGAGGGGCGGCCCAGGGGTTGCAAAGGGGAGGCGGCCGACCCTCATGAGGAAGGGCACGGGATAAGGTGAGGGGAATCGGGCGTCGCTCGCGCAGCCCATCCAGGCCATCCGGAGTGCTGGATGTCCCGAGCGCGGGAGGCAGCGACTGCATGCACCGCGCGAGGTCGATTCCGAAGCGGTCGAGCACCAGCACGGAGTCAGGTGGGTTCATTGCCCGGTTGCCGCAAGTCCGCTCCACGCGACGGGAAGAGCCGTCTTCCGGCAACCTCGATGGAGGCCGAAGGAGCGGAGGGCGGCAGCGGAGAGGCATCGGCGCTCGGCCCCGCGGCAATAAGTGCTGGAGCTGGCCGGAGTACGCAGCCAATCCAGTCGCGGGGCAGACCTGTCCCCTCCAGCCTCGCTGTCCGACGCGGGCCCAGAGGTGTGGGCGTGCGTCGACAGGCCGGACTCGAGCGCCGTATGCGCAACGGCTACCCCCAACCCGGTGGGCGGTTCGGGGCCGTTGCTGGCGCCTGGGTTCCCATCAGTTCACATGGCAAGCCCCGGCGAACGCCTGGTGGGGCAACCCGGCTGCCCGTGCCCAGGGCGGTGCCCGGCCGCACAAGGCCTGGGCGACACGTGCCGCCACCTGCCTGGGTGCACCCTGGGCCCGCGAATCCAGCGAGGCCCACAGCTTCCCATCCGCCACCTGCCGGGCCCAGCGCGCCAGTGTCCGCCATCCTCGGGGCTTTCCCTCCGGTGGCAGCTGTCCACCGACCACGGCGCGTACCTGGGCCGCGCTCCAGCCGCACAGGCCCCAGAGCGTCAGCGCCAGCGCCATGGCCGCTCCCGAGAAGTGCTTGCGGGCCAGCGCGGACGCAGGCACCACCGTCAGCACGGCCGTACACGCTTTGCAGCGGTAGCGACGACAGGATACCTCCCGCTTCACCGTCACCTTTCCGGGTGCCTCGGGCCCTCGCTGCTGCCGCTGTACCACGCCATGCCCGTGTATCCACACCTCGCCCCCTTCGAAAGCCGGCTGGCCGCACCGCGGACACGTGCGCGGGCGGGCCTCGTCGGTGGTGGGCGGCGACACACCGCTCTGCCCTCTCATGCGGAGGACTCCCCCGGTTTCTGTCTTCTGCTCCATGTTCGTCTTGTCGCGGAGCCCAGGTGGTGGGGGCGGGTCTGTCCACCGCGAACCCACTCCTGCTCGTTGCCATGCTGCTCCGTCCTCCTTTCGCACCCGCTCTATCCCCGCTCCTGGGCGTTGACACGGACCGGCAGGGGCGGACATGCACGGGCAACCCTGGGGCTCTTCCCTCGCCAAGCTTGCTGATGGAATCCTGGCCCCGCCCAGGGGCCTCTCCATCATTCTGCCTGCTCGTCCGGGCCCACTTCTCCCTCATCCAGCGTGCTCGGTAACACCTGCTTGCCTTCCAGCAACTTCTGGTCGAGCACCGGCTGGGCCGCGCTGCTGGTGAGACTGGCGCGCAGCGCGTACGGGTACCAGTACTCCCGCCCCTGCTCATCCTTCGTCGTGTGGCTCGGCTCGCACGGCGGCTGCCCCGGCGTGCTCTCCCCTGCCTTCCCGTCAATGCTGACGACGCCCCGGGCGAAGAGCTCATGGCGTATCAGCCCCACTTCCAGTCCTCGGTGCACCATCTGGTGCACCTCCTGCTCCAACCCCTCTGGCTCCAACTTCCCCAGCAGCCTATCCAACGTCGTGTCGGACACCGGCCGCTTCAGCCCCTCGGGCGCCGTGCCTTCGCGCAGCATGTCCTCCCCAGCGCCTCGGCATGCCTCAACACCCGCCGCCCCACCGCCAGCGCCTGCACCAGCAGCATCAACATCGCCGCCAGCGGATGCCTCTGTCCCCGGCGGGCCCGGGGGTCCTTTACCTCCTTGAATCTCAGCCCCAGGCTCGCCATCATCCTCTGCACGCGGGAGGGGGTTTCCTGCTCGTCCTTCTTCCCCTTCCCGTTTCCCGCTTGGGGTGTGGAGGGCCCGCCAGTCCTCCCGCCCCGGTTTTTCTTCCCACTCATCCTTCTTCTCCCCGGACCTGTCCGGCCCGTCTCCGGCTCTGTGCTGGCGCTCCCCCTCGCGAGCTGCCCGCGGCTGCTCGCCTCCGGTGGGCGCCTGTAGGCGGGACTATACTTCAGCCGTAGGCCTGGGTGGGATGACCTCTCCCGTGGGACTTTGAATCAAGCCTGGTCACGGGGGAAAAGCCATGCCCCCTCTGTGGGGAGGTACATCAATCCAAGGGCGAGCTGAAAGAGACGGACAAGACGCGGGCTGACGCCAAGCAGCTCGCGAAAACGCTCTCCAAGCACAATGAGGGTGCTGCACCGGCCAAGAAGTTCCCCAAGGGGAAGAATGACTCGGGGAGGATGCTCGGCGTGGTCCGGTGCATCTGCGATCAGACGTATGCAGATCACTCGGGCGGGACGGAGACGGTGTTCCGCGAACTCGTCAAGAAGGAGCATGGATGGCACGTGCCCCAGGTGGGTGGCACCGAAAAATCCATCACCGTTCTGAACAAGGGAACCGGGAAGAAAGAAAACGTCTGGGTCAGGAAGGTCGAGGTTTTTACCGAGAAGCGCTGCGCTGCCCAAGGCAACGACCCGGTTCTCCTCGAGAAAGAATGGAACAAGGCCGACCGTCTATTCCTGAAGAGGCAACGGAGAAGACATGCCAGCACAAGAAGAGCAAGGCGTAGAGGCCGTGATGGAAGAGCTGCTGCTCAGAGTCGTGCCTGGACTCGCGGAGCAGTGGAAGGGCGCCACGCCCGATCAGATCGCGCGAATCGAGCGGACTGCGGGCCGCCCCCTGCCTCCATTCTATCGCTGGTTCCTCAGCCGCATGGGGCAGAGCATGGGACCTCTGGCCTATCGAACTCTCGACTTCTCGGCGCAGCGTGTGCTGGAGCGTTACGACGAGGAGTGGGTCGAGCCGCATCCCCGCCTCCTGCTGATCGCGCATGACTCACAAGAGATGATGCCCACATCCCTGTTCTACGACCTCGACGACACAGTACGCGGCGATGCTCTGGTGGCGGCGAAGGAGGAAGGAGCCTACGATGATGACCTCTACGAGAGGTTCGAGACCTTGCGCGAGATGCTGGCGTGGAGCGCTTTGTCCATGTTCCGGCTGAAGAAGATGCCACAGCGGTGTGGTGGCACTTTCAGTGGCGACCAGCCAGACATCCTCTCTCTCGTCGAGCCGGTGATGAGAAGCCTTGGCTTCGTGCAGCCGATCTCCACTGGCCCCTTCTGCGGACTGTATGAACGAGCTGATGCGGCCATGATCTGCAAGGGAATGCCGAGGCATGGATTCGATGAGGCGCGGTCCTTCTCTTTCGGGGGTAGCGACGCCGGAGTCCTCAGTAAGATCCTGGGTGAAATCGCGGCGGCCTCCTCGCTGCGGGTCAAGGTCTCCGAATGGACTCCTGCGCTCGCGTGACGTGCCAGGGCGGGTGCGTGTCAACGCATGGATGGATGGAGGAACTGTCGAGGGCAGAGGGCGTGTGCGGAGAGGGAGGGGCGGGCTGAGGGGGACCACCCGGGCTGTGCGCCAGTTCGGTGGAGAGGTCATGCTTCCCTTTGTGGGCACACGCCTGCCCAGGGCGCCTTCGCAGGCGGGACGAGGCAAGGACTGGGGGCGGCGATTGGTTCAGCCGCGGCGCTTGAGCTCGCGGGTGACCACCTCGCAACCGGGCTCATAGTGGCCCTGCACCGCGTCCAGCGCGCGCGCCAGCGTCACCTCGGCGATGCGCTCGTGCCGCTGCGGCAGTGAGTTGACCCGCAATGGCAGGAAGTCGAGCAGCCGATCATCCCCGAACGTCGCCATCCGCAACTTCCGCGGCAGGCCCTCGGGTGATTCGAGCAGCACGTCGAGCACGCCCTCCATCAACGTGTACGAGCTCGTGATCAGCGCGTCCGGCAGGCCGTGTGTGGCGAGCAACTCGCGCATCGAGCGGGCGCCGGTCGCACGGTCATACCGGGCGCCGGTGAGCTCATGGACGTGCGCGACGTGGCCCGTGACGGCACGCCGGAATCCCTCGCGCCGCTCGACGGTGATGGAGAGCGTGTCCACCGCGTCCAGCCAGGCGATGCGTCGGGTCTTCTTGTCGAGCACCGAGCGCGTCAGCGTTTCGGCCGCCGACGTGTTGTCGCTGATGACGCAGACGAAGCGCCGTGGATCCAGGGAGCGGTCGACCGCGATGACCGGTATCCCGCCCTCCATCAACTCCGCGTAGAACGCGTCCTCGCCCGGTAGCGCGCTCGCCACGATGAGCGCATCGCAGCGCCTCGCCCGCAGCATCAACGCGAGCTCCCGCTCGGTGGCCGGGTCATCATCGGAGCCGACGATGAGCAGTTGGTAGCCTTCCTTCCGGGCCCCGTGCTCGAGCAGCTTCGCGAGCTTCGCGTAGCTGGCGTTCTCGAGGTCCGGAATGATGAGGCCCAGGGTGCGGCTGGCTCCACGCCGCAAGGCCGCCGCCTGGGCGTCGATGCGGAAGTTGTGGCGTTCGGCCACCTCCCTCACCCTCGCCACCGTCTCGGGGCTGATGCGGCGCGCCTCGGCCTGGCCGTTGAGCACGTAGCTGGCCGTGGTTCGCGAGACTCCCGCCAGGCGCGCGATGTCGGACAGCGTCATCGGGTACTCTCCGGAATCCCAGGAAGGATGGATGCTGCCGAACCCTGGGAATCTACAGGGGATTTTTGGAATTCCACTCCCCAGGTGACACGATTCAGCAAACCCCTTATTAAGTTCCACTACAAGGAGGATTCAAGATGCTCACGCTGACCCGGGAGGATGTCCGGCTGGGCTGTCGCGCCGCGGACTGGCGCGCGGCCCTGGCTCAAGCCGCCGAGGAACTGGTCCGGGCTGGCCGTGTATCCGCCGAGTATGGCGAGGGTCTGCTCGCTCGGGAGGCCCAGGCCTCCACGTACCTGGGCAACGGCATCGCCATTCCACACGGCACTCCCGAGAGCCGGCGCTATGTGCGCTCCACCGGAATTCGCGTGCTCCAGTTCCCCGAGGGCGTCCAATGGCATGACGGCTCCCGGGTGAACCTGCTGGTGACGATCGCCGCGCAGTCCGACGAGCACCTGGACATCCTGCGTCAGCTCACGCGCGTGTTGGACAGGGAGGGCGTGGCCGAGACGCTGGCCCGCGCGACGAACGCCGAGGACGTGCTCGCGACGCTGACCCACCTCCCGGCGTCGGCGAAGCTCGACGCGGAGACACTCTGTCTGGGCGTGCCGGCGCGTGATCACCTGGAGCTGGCCATGGCCGCCGCGGCGCGTCTGCGTCATGCCGGCTGCGTGGAGTCGAGCTTCGTCGCGGCCATCGCCGGACAGCAGCCGATGCCGCTGGGCCAGGGACTGTGGCTCGTGTTCGCCGCCACCGGCGTCAAGACACCGGCGCTGGCGCTGGCGACGCCGGAGAAGCGGTTCCAGGATGCGGCCGGAGACGTCGTCGGCGTCTTCTGCCTGGCGGCCCACGGTGATGCGCATCGCGCGCTGCTCGAGCGTCTGGACGGGATGCTCGCGCGCGGTGATGGCAACACCCTGGATGGACTGCCCGCCGAGCAGATTCTGTCGCGGTTGGCGGGCGAATCCGCACGAGCCGAGACCGCCCGTGTCCGCCTGCTCAATCCGCACGGACTGCATGCTCGGCCGGCCAGGGAGCTGGTGCTGGTGGCGCGACAGCAGACCGCGCAGGTCTACGTCCGCCTGCTCGAAGGCAATGGCGAGGCGGTCTCCACGAGCAGCCTGACCCGGATCCTCGGCCTGGGCGCGCGCCGTGGCCAGACGCTGGTGTTCTCGGCCGAGGGTGAGGGCGCGGCGCGGGCCGTCGCGGCCATGGTGGAAGCGGTGCGCGGGGGGCTCGGCGAGCCGGTGACGCCGCTCGACGAGCGGCGCGAGCGTGAGCGCGAGGCGGTCACCGCCCCTGTCGTCGAGACAGCGCCCGTCGTCCCCCCGGTAGCCGACGAGCCGATGACGGCCGTGCCGGCGGCACCGGGTGTGGCGATCGCGCCCGCCTACGTGCTGCGTATGCCGGAGTTCCGTTATGCCGAGCGCGCCGAGGACGCCGCACGGGAACGCGGACGGCTCGAGAAAGCGCTCGTGGGGGCCCAGCAGCAACTCGAGGCGCTGGTGCAGCGCACGGTGGGCGGCGAGGTCTCGAAGATCCTGTCGATCCACGCGGAGATGTTGCAGGACCCGGATCTTCGTGACGCGGCCCTCGAGGCCATCGGTGAGGGGGCGTCGGCCGAGGCCGGCTGGTGGCGGGCGATCGACACCGCGGCGCGCGCGCAGGAATCGCTGGCGGACCGGTTGCTGGCCGAACGCGCGGCGGACCTGCGCGATGTGGGCCGTCGTGTACTCGGTCTGCTGTGCGGCGTGGAGATGCCGACGCCGCCGGAGCAGCCCTACATCCTGGTGGCGGACGATGTCGGGCCCTCCGACGTCGCGCGGTTGGATACGGCGAAGGTGCGCGGCCTCGTCACCGCGCGCGGTGGAGCCACCTCACACAGTGCGATTCTCGCGCGGGCGCTCGGCATCGCCGCCGTCGCGGGGGCGGGGGAGCGCGTGCTGGCGTTGACGTCCGGTGTCGAGCTCATCGTGGATGGAGAGCTCGGGCGGGTCGTCGCCGCTCCGAGCCCGGCGCGCCGGCAGCGCACCGAGAAGCGCATCGAGGAACAGGAGGCGCGGCAGCGGGCGGCCCATGGCCGGCGCCACGAGGAGGCACGTACGCTCGATGGCCACCGCGTGGAGGTCGCCGCGAACCTGGGCAACACCGCGCACGCCGCCGATGCCGTCGAGCGCGGGGCCGAGGCCATTGGTCTGCTGCGCACCGAGTTCGTGTTCATGGGGCATCCGCGGTTTCCGGATCTCGAGACGCAGATCGCCGAGTACCGCGAGGCCTTCGATGCGCTGGGAGGCCGTCCGCTGGTGGCGCGCACGCTGGATGTCGGCGGTGACAAGCCATTGCCGTATTGGCCTGTCGGGCAGGAGGACAATCCCTTCCTCGGTCTGCGCGGCATCCGTTTGACGCTGACGCGGCCCGAGGTGCTCGAGACGCAGCTGCGCGCCCTGCTGACCGCCGCCGGCAACCTCCCGTTGCGCATCATGTTCCCGATGGTGAAGGACATCGAGGAGTTCCGGGCGGGCAAGGCCCTCTTCGACCGCGTCCAGGCCGAGGTGAGGGCGACCGACGTCCAGCTCGGGGTGATGATCGAAGTGCCCTCGTGCGCGCTGCTCGCGCCCACGCTCGCGAAGGAGGCCGACTTCTTCTCGATCGGGACCAACGATCTCACCCAGTACACGCTGGCGATCGACCGCGGCCATCCGCGATTGTCCGCGCAGTCCGATGCCATCCACCCGGCCGTGTTGCGGCTCATCCAGCTGACGGTCCAGGCCGCGCATGCCGAGGGCCGCTGGGTTGGCGTGTGTGGTGAGCTCGGTTCGGATCCCCAGGCGGTTCCGGTGTTGGTGGGTCTGGGGGTCGATGAGCTGTCCGTCAGCAGCCGCCGCGTGCCGTTGGTGAAGGCCCGCATCCGCGAGCTGACGCTGACCCGGGCACGCGAAATGGCCGAGCTCGCGCTGCGGCAGCCCACCTCCGCCGCGGTTCGCGAAGCCCTGGAGTCCTTCTGATGGCGCGCATCCTGACGCTGACATTGAATCCCGCGCTGGATCTCGCGATCCTGTGCGGCCCCCTCCGGCTCGGAGAGGTCAACCGGACCGAGAGCACCCGCCTCGATGCCGGTGGCAAGGGCATCAACGTGGCGCGTGTCCTCGCGGGACTGGGCCATGACGTCACCGTGTCGGGTCTGCTCGGCACGGACAACGAGGCGCCCTTCGTGCGGGCCTTCGCCGAAGGTGGGCTGCGCGACGCGTTCATCCGGGTCCCGGGTGAGACGCGCATCAACGCGAAGCTCTCCGAGCCGGGCGGGCGCGTGACGGACCTGAACGGGCCGGGCCCTCTGATTCCGGCGCACGCGCTGGACTCGTTGACCGAGCGCCTGGAGTCTCTGCTGCCCGGGCTCGATGCGGTGGTGATCTCCGGCAGCCTCCCGCCGAACGTGGCGCCGTCGAAGATCGCCGGCCTCATCATCATGGTTCGCGCGCGTCAGGTACCGGTGTGGCTCGACACCAGCGGAGCGGCGCTGATGTCGGGGCTGGCCGCGCGGCCCTCGGGGGTCAAACCCAACGAGACGGAGCTGGCCGAGTGGGCGGGTCACCCGCTCGATACGCCGGAGGCGCGTCTGCAGGCGGCGCTGCGGCTCAACGCCGAGGGCATCGAGGACGTGATTGTCTCCGCGGGGGCCGAGGGGGTCATCTGGGCCCAGCGAGGCAGCGCCCTGATGGCCACCTCGCCGCGGGTTCCCGTGGTCAGCACGGTCGGCGCGGGCGATACGCTGCTGGCCGGCATGCTGCACGGCACCCTGTCCGGTCTGCCGCGCGAGCGGGGACTCCGCTTCGCGACGGCGCTCGCCGCAGAGTCCGTGCGCCATGTGGGCGTCGGCGATCCGAGGACCGCGGATTTCGAGCAGCTTCAGCAGCAGACCCTCGTCCGGAGCCTGGGCCCGGACTCATTCACTGGGGAGACTCACGGATGAATGTGATTGTCATCACGGCCTGCCCCAGTGGGGTGGCCACGACGTTCCTGGCCTCTCGAGGTCTCGTTCGCGCGGCGAGCCAACGTGGCTGGAAGGTCGCCGTGGAGATGCACAGCCAGCTCGAGCCGTTCGTCCCGCTCGACAGTCAGGTGCTCGCCGCGGCGGACCTGGTCGTCGTCGCGGCGAGTGCGCCGGTCGACCTCGCGCGCTTCGTCGGCAAGCGCGTCTATCAGGCGCCCATCTCGGAAGCGCTACCGGATCCCACCGCGTTCCTGAGCCGCGCCGAGCGTGAAGCGAAGCCGTTGACCGTGGTCGCCGGAGCCGGTGCGGGTGATGGTGCCGCCGCGCCTGCTGTGTCCGCGCCAACCGCTGCCGCTCGGGGCGCGCCGAAGATCGTGGCCGTTACCGCCTGTCCCACCGGAGTCGCCCACACGTTCATGGCGGCCGAGGCGCTGACCCAGGCCGGACAGGGGTTGGGCCATCCCATCCGCGTCGAGACGCGGGGCTCCGTGGGCGCGCAGGACGTGCTGACTCCGGAGGAGATCCGCGAGGCGGAAGTCGTCATCCTGGCCTGCGACATCGAGGTGGACTCCTCGCGGTTCGTCGGCAAGCGCGTCTTCCGGACCTCGACGAGCGCCGCGCTGAAGAAGTCCGGCCAGACGATTCGCGATGCCCTGGAGAAGGCGAAGGTCCTGGGCGGTGAGCCGGGCCATGCAGCGGCCGGGGCCGGTGGGGGAGAGCAGGGCGAGCGGCGCGGCGTCTACCGGCATCTGCTGACCGGTGTGTCGTTCATGCTCCCGATGGTCGTCGCGGGCGGACTGCTGATCGCGCTGTCGTTCGTGTTCGGCATCGAGGCCTTCAAGGAGGAGGGCACCCTGGCGGCGGCGCTGATGAGCATTGGTGGCGGTGCGGCCTTCAGTCTGATGGTGCCGCTGCTCGCCGGCTACATCGCGTACTCCATCGCCGACCGGCCTGGAATCGCACCCGGAATGATTGGCGGCTATCTGGCGAGCAACCTCGGGGCAGGCTTCCTCGGAGGCATCGTCGCTGGCTTCATCGCGGGCTACGCGGCGCAGGCCCTGAGTCGCTACGTCAAGATCCCGGCCAGCGTGGAGTCGTTGAAGCCGATCCTCATCATCCCGCTGGTGGCGAGTCTGGTCACCGGACTGGTGATGATCTACGTCATCGGCACGCCGGTGGCCGCGATCATGTCGGCGATGACGACGTTCCTGACGAACATGAACTCGGGCAATGCCATCCTCCTGGGCTCGCTGCTCGGCGCGATGATGTGTTTCGACCTCGGCGGCCCGGTCAACAAGGCGGCATACACGTTCGGCGTCGGTCTGTTGTCCGCGGGTGCTGGTGGCTACGGCCCCATGGCCGCGATCATGGCGGCCGGAATGGTGCCGGCCATTGGCATGGGCCTCGCGAGCCTCATCGCCCGCGCCAAGTTCTCGAAGCAGGAGCGCGAGGCGGGTCAGGCGTCACTGGTGCTGGGCCTGTGCTTCATCTCCGAGGGCGCCATTCCGTTCATGGCGAAGGATCCCCTGCGTGTGATTCCGACCTGCATGATCGGCGGCGCGGTGACGGGGGCCATGTCGATGTACTTCGGCGTGCAGTTGATGGCCCCACACGGGGGACTGTTCGTGCTGCTCATCCCCAACGCGGTCAACCACGTGCTGTTGTATCTGCTGTCGATCGCCGCCGGCTCGTTGCTCGTGGGGTTCGGGTACGCGCTGGTCAAGACGGGCAAGGTGGAGCTGCCGGGGGTGACGGCGCAGGCGCAGGGCAAGTCCTGGAGCGCGGGGGCCGGGAGCGATCGCGCGGCGGCTGGCTCCAGCTGAGCGCTGCGCCAGTAGCCTCGAGTGTCCACGTGGTTCGTGGACATGGACCCGAGGCTCTCTGGATGACGTGCGGGTGACGACCCTCACCCCCCGCCCTCTCCCAGGGGGAGAGGGAGCATGCGCAACATGACTCACTGAATCAGGGTTCTCGCACCCTGAACCTCCGAACCCTCACGCCCCTGCTCGTCTCCCGGATGAGGGGTTCTCCCTCCGCGGTGCTCGCGCAGACCGCGGAAGGGGGCGCCCGCGGCCCGCTGACCGCTCTCGGAGTCAGCTCCGCGTGCGGGGCAGCTCCACCCGGAAGGTGGAGCCCACGCCCAGCTGGCTGCTCACGGTGATCCGGCCGCCCATCGCCTCGAGGATCTCCCGGGCGATCCACAGCCCCAGGCCGAAGCCGCCGTAGTGGCGCTCGGACACGGCGCGCTCGAAGCGGCCGAAGACGCGCTCCAGGTGCTCCGGGGCGATGCCGATGCCCGCGTCGCGCACGATGATGTGGGCGCGTCCTTCCCCGGCTTCCACGGTGATGTCGATGGGATTGCCCTGCCCGTACTTCACCGCGTTGGAGACGAGGTTCGTCACCACCTGCTCCAGCCGCGGCCGATCCCAGCTCCCGGGGACCGGAGCCGGTGCGCGCAGGGCGAGCAGCGAGCCCGTGCGCGCCAGCTCCGGCTCGAAGCGCGTCACCACGTCGCGCACCAGGGCGGTGAGCTCCAGCGGCTCCGGCCGTGGCGCGAGCCGGCCCTCTCCCAGCCGGGACACGTCCAGCAGATCATTCACCAGGCTCATCTGTCGCTTCACCTGCCGGTCCACCACCTCCAGGCCGTGACGCAGCCGCTCCGGGGAGAGCGCCTGGGGATCTCTCGCGAGCGCTCCCTGGAGGCGCTGCACCTGGAGCAGGAGGGCGGTGACGGGCGTGCGCAGCTCGTGGCTGGCGATGGCGAGGAACTCCTCGCGCAGGCGGATGGCATCCCGCGCGTCGCGGTAGTGGCGGGCGTTGTCGATGGCCAGGGCGGCGCGCTGGGCCAGCTCCTGCGCCAGCGCGAGATCCTGCGGGTCATAGCTGTGCCGCGAGGAGACGAAGGACATCGCGCCGATGGTCTGGCCGCGCACCCGCAGGGGCACGCACAGGTAGGAGCGCGCCGCGGCCTCGCAGGGCAGGTAGGGGTCCTCGCGCGATGGGAACGGGCGGTGGGTGCAGTCCGCGCACAGCTCCGGCCGCCCCGAGGTGATGACGCGCGAGATGGCGGACTCCCCGGGCGCCAGCGGCCCCATTTCTCGCGGCGGCTCCAGCAACTCCCCGGAGCTGGCGGTGGCCACGCAGCTCACCGTGTCTTCGCCGCCGAGCAGGTACACGAAGCACCCATCCGCGTACGTGGGGACGGCCAGGTGCGCCACCCGCTCCAGCGTCACCTCGTGGTCCAGCGAGCTGGCCAGGGCGTTGCTGGCCGCCGCGAGGAAGCGCAGGGCCTCCTCGGTGCGCTTGCGCTCGGTGATGTCCGCCATCATGCACAGGCACAGCTGCCTGCCGCCCACCACGCTCACGGAGGTGGCCCACAGGGAGATGTGGATGGGCGTGCCGTCCCGCCGGATGCGGAGCGTCTCCCGGGCGAGGATGGAGCCGCCGCGGGCGATGTGCGCGAGGTTGTCGCGCAGCTCCTCTCGCTTGTCCTCGGACACGATGGGGGTGGGCCGGCCGAGCACCTCCTCGGCCTTCCAGTCGAAGATGCGCTCGGCGGCGGGATTCCACAGGCGCACCGTGCCGTCCAGCTCCAGCAGGCTGATGGCCATGGGCGAGGCCTGGATGATGGCCTCGAGCGTGAGGTGGGCGTCGCGCAGCGCCTCGCGCGCCTCGCGCTCCTGGGCGAAGAGCCGGGCGCGATCCAGCGCCTGGGCGGCGTGGTGGGCCAGCAGCGAGAGGAAGACGCGCTCGTCGTCGTCGAAGCGGTGCACCCCGGGGAAGCCCAGGGCGAGCACGCCCAGGTCACGCTCGTCCACGCGCAGCGGCAGGAAGGCCAGGGCGAGCGGGGGCGAGGCGGGGGCCAGCTCGCTCAGGTTCCGCTCCGTCATGGGATAGCGGCGGGCGAACTCCTCCTGGGATTCGAGCAGGACCGGCTGCCCGTGCTGGAGGGCATCATCCAGGGGCGTGCCCTGCCCGAGCATCAGGGTCTCCACGGTCCTGGCCACCTCGGGCTGGAGCCCCACACCGCGCAGCAGCCGGGCGTGGGTGTGGGAAGCGTCGAGCAGCCACAGGCATGCCACCTGGGCACCGATGGCCGCCACACCCTGGTCGATGACCACCTCCGCCACGCGCGCGACGGTGAGGACCTGGGAGAGGGCGGCGTTGAGCGTCTGGAGTCGGGCGGTGCGCGCGGCCACGCGCTCGGCGCGGGTGCGGGCCTGCCGCGCGGTCTCGTAGAGCCAGGCGCGCTCCAGGGCCTGGGCGCTCTGCCGCGCCAGGTCCAGCAGCAGACCGCGCTCGTCCGGGCTGAACGTCCGGGCCGTGTCGAAGCCGAAGGCGATGGCGCCCAGGGTCCTCCCGCGCAGCCGCAGCGGCAGGGCGGCCACGGCGCGTGTCACCGCCGGCTCCGCGACGAGGCTCTCCGGTGACGAGGCGGCGAGCTCCTCCCGCGACTCCACCCACACGGGCTCTCCCTCGCGGTACGCCCTGGCCACGGGCAGCGGCGCGGTGGTGGGGAAGCGGACCGGGTGCGCCAGGGTCCGGGGCGGCAGGTTCCGGTGGCCCACCACCTCGAGCTGCCCGGGCACGTCCGTCATGGGGGCGACGGCCAGGGCCCGGTCCGCGCCGATGGCGGCGCTCATCTCCTCGACGATGACGCGGGCCACGTCCGCGGGGGAGATGGCCTCGCAGAGGGCCTCGGTGACGCGCTGCATGCGCGCGAGCCGCTCGGCGGCCACCTCCGCCGCGTGCCGGGCCCGGCGCTCGGACTCGTAGGCGCGCGCCACGTCCAGCGCCAGTCCCGCGCGCTCCACCAGCCCCTGGAGCAGCAGCAGCTCGGCCTTCTCGAAGGGGGGCTCGTCCAGACCGCGCAGGACGGTGAGCGTGCCCAGGGAGCGCTGGCGCGCGCGCAGGGGCAGCAGCAGCAGGTGGGCGGAGGTGAGGGGCGCCAGGCCCGGCGCGTGGCGCTCCGGGTGCTGGGAGCGGGCCAGCTCCTCGGGGGAACAGAAGAGGGGACCGCCGGTGCGCAGGAGCTCCGCGAGGGGGTGCTCGTCCGCGCGCAGGGGCACGGTGGCCAGGTGCCGCAACAGGGGGAGCGTCCGCGACTCCGCGTGCGCCGACGTCACCGGGTTCAGCCAGAGGCCATCCTCGGACAGCAGGCGCACATGGCAGGTGGTGCCCAGCCGGGGGACCACCAGCGCACACAGGCGCTCCAGCACGGCGGGAGGTTCCAGGCCGGCTTCGGCCAGCTGGTGGGACGCGTCCGCGAGCAGCGTCAGACGCTCGGCGTCCGGCACCCTGGATTCCTGCGCGCGTACCTCTCTGGCTCCAGCTCCCACGGGATCTCCGCCTGATGCCCATGTGAGCACGAAACCGCGAGTCTCGGAGCATCCGGGGAGTTGGGCATCCCACAAGCTACCGGGTAAACGATGGATTCCAGACGGATGGTTCCCCGGGGCGTGTGAGCTCGTTGGAGCCACAAGGAGGCCGTAGGCCTCGGAGTGTGCGCCGGGCGTGACGGACAGTGGATAAACACACTGGTATTCCTTGGAATCCTTGGAAGAACGGTGCCAGAACGGTGGCAAAGGGCTGTTCCCGGGCCGGGGTTGGGCTAGAGGAGGCGCCCATGAGTGCATCGTCTCCAGCCATCCCCACCGCTCCGGAATCTCCGGACCCCTACAAACGCATCGCCACGATGGCGCTGGGTGCGCTGGGCATCGTCTACGGGGATATTGGCACCAGCCCGCTGTACGCGCTGCGCGAGTGCTTCACCGGGGAGCACGGCGTGCAGCCGACGCACGACAACGTGCTGGGGGTGCTGTCGCTCATCTTCTGGGCGCTCATCATCGTGGTGTCGGTGAAGTACCTGGTGTTCGTGATGAGGGCGGACAACCGGGGCGAGGGCGGGATCCTCGCGTTGATGGCGCTGGCGATGCAGCGCAAGCGCGGTGAGGAGGTGAAGGTGCGCCCGGTGGTCATCACCCTGGGCATCTTCGGGGCGGCGCTGCTGTATGGGGACGGGCTCATCACCCCGGCCATCTCGGTGCTGAGCGCGGTGGAGGGCTTGAGCGTGGCCACGCCGCTCTTCGAGCCGTACATCCAACCGCTGACCATCCTCATCCTGGTGGGGCTGTTCCTGATCCAGCGTCACGGGACGGCGGGGATTGGCGCCATCTTCGGGCCCTTCATGCTGGTGTGGTTCTTCACGCTGGCGGTGCTGGGCGTGAAGGAAATGGTGACGTACCCGGCGGTGGTGTGGGCGTTCTCGCCGCTGCAGGCGGTGCGCTTCTTCATGGAGAACCACTGGCACGGCTTCCTGGTGCTGGGCGGGGTGTTCCTGGTGGTGACGGGTGGCGAGGCGCTCTACGCGGACATGGGCCACTTCGGCTGGAGGCCCATCAGGTGGGCGTGGTTCACGGTGGTGCTGCCGGCGCTGATGCTCAACTACATGGGGCAGGGGGCGCTGCTCCTGCGTGAGCCGGGCGCGGCGAGCAACCCCTTCTACAAGCTGGCGCCGGATTGGGCGCTCTACCCGCTGGTGGTGCTGGCCACGGGGGCGACGGTGATCGCCTCGCAGGCGCTCATCTCGGGGGTGTTCTCCATCACCCAGCAGGCCATCCAGCTGGGCTACAGCCCGCGCCTGGAGGTGGTGCACACGTCGGCGGAGGAGCGGGGTCAAATCTACCTGCCGGGCATCAACCTGGTGATGCTGGTGGGCGTCATCGTGCTGGTGCTGGGCTTCAAGTCGTCCACGAACCTGGCGTCGGCCTACGGCATCGCGGTGACGTCGACGATGGGGATTACGACGGGGCTGGCGTACGTGGTGGCGCGCGAGCGGTGGAACGTGTCGAGGCTGGTGGCGCTGCCGGTGGCGGGGGCGTTCGCGCTGGTGGACCTGAGCTTCTTCGGGGCCAACGTGGTGAAGATCTCCGCGGGCGGCTGGTTCCCGCTGCTGCTGGCGCTGGCGGTGTTCACGCTGATGACGACGTGGAAGCGGGGCCGGGACATCCTGGCCAACCGGCTGCGCAGCAGCACCATGCCGCTGAAGGATCTGCTGGCGAGCTTCGGGGACCACCAGCCGGTGCGGGTGCCGGGGACGGCCATCTTCATGACGGGCAGCCCCGAGGGCACGCCGCCCGCGCTGCTGCACAACCTCAAGCACAACAAGGTGCTGCACGAGCAGGTGATGTTGCTCACCATCGCCTCGGAGGAGGTGCCGCACGTGCCGGTGGAGGACCGGGTGGAGGTCATCAAGCTGGAGGAGGGCTTCGTGCGGGTGATTGCCCGGTACGGCTTCATGGAGAACCCGAGCATCCCGGACATCCTCAAGCGGGCCCGGGAGAAGGGGTTGCAGTTCAACCTGATGGGGACGTCGTTCTTCCTGGGCCGTGAGACGTTGATACCGAGCAAGAAGCCGGGGATGGCGATGTGGCGGGAGGCGCTGTTCGCGTGGATGTCGCGCAACGCACGCAGCGCGACGGCGTACTTCCGGATTCCGCCCAACCGGGTGGTGGAGCTGGGAGCCCAGGTGGAGTTGTAGGGTGGACGGGAGCCGCGCCGGGTTCGTCACGCAGCGGACGTGAGGGCTTCGACCGCTGGACATTGCGGCGCGTGCACGCTCCTCGCGTGAGGCACGCAGTCACTACTGATTTGCCCAGCGTGGGTGCTTCGTTGCCCACGCTGGGGAATCTTCATGCGCGATACCTGCTCGCCTGCTCGCTTTTCCGGCCCGCTCTCTGCTTTCGGTGTGGCGTTGTCCCTCCTGACGTTCGTCGGCCTCGTGTCCGGTTGCGGTGTCTATTATGACGAGCACCGGGGAGCGCGCGCCCGCTGTGACGACGCGCCCGGGCTGGAGTCCCCCTCGAGGCCCCGCCCCGGGGTTCCCACCCCCCAGACACCTCCCGGGATTCCCACCTCCTCGGAGCGCGGCGGCTTCGTCGTCGTGACGGGGGATGACGCCGACGACCTGTGGCACTGCGAGGAGCGCCGCTGCGGTGGCCTCTTCCCCTCGCTCTTCCGTGCCGCGCTCTCCCGCTCGCGCTCCGGGGGCCAGGGCATCCTCGCCATCGGCGTCAACGGTGGGCAGGCGCTGAGCACCTTCAACGGCTGGAACGACACCGCGAACGGTGGCCCCGGCGCCCGCGTCACCCACGTGCGCACCCTCGAGGCCATCTCCCAGGTGGACTTCAACCGCTTCGCCTTCGTCTATCTGCCCTCGGCGGACAAGCACACGCTGGGAGGCCTCTCCGAGCAGCAGATCTCCGCGCTCAACGCGCGCCAGCCGGACCTCGCGCACTTCATCAACGAGCGGGGCGGCTCGCTCATCGCGCTCACCCAGGCCGAGGTCCCCGGGGGCTGGGGCTTCCTCCCCCTGCCGCTGGACACCGCGGACATCCTCTTCGACTTCGCCGAGCCCACCGCGGGGCTCCTCGAGTTCGCGCCCACCATCAGCTCCGCCGAGCTCAGCCACAAGTCCTTCCACAACGTCTTCACCGGGCCGAGTGGTTTCTCGGGCCTGCGCGTGCTCGCGTACAACAACGAGGTCTACAACCCGCACTCGGGCCAGCCGGTGATGCTGGGGGGCTCGGGCGTCATCCTCACCTCGGAGAACTGCGCGGACGGGCTCGACAACGACGGGGACGGCGCGGCGGACGCTCAGGACACGGACTGCCACGTGTGCGGCAACGGCACCGTGGACCCCGGCGAGGCGTGTGACGACGGCAACCCCAGGGACGGGGACGGCTGCGACGCCTCGTGCAGGTGGGAGGGCGAGAACCACGCGCCCGACGCCACCTGCCAGGATGTGTCCGTGTGCACCGACCCCGGGGTGTGCGTCGCCACCGTCGGCGGCCTGGCCACCGGCACGGATGCGGATGGGGACACGCTCTCGTGGAGTCTGAGCCCGAGGGGGCCGTATGCCCCGGGTGAGTACGGTGTCAGCGTCACCGCCTCGGATGGCCGTGCGCAGGACGCGTGCTGGTCCCGGGTGAGTGTGCGCGACTGCGAGGCTCCCACGCTCGTGTGCCCCGCGGACTTCCGCGTGGAGTGCTCCGGTCAGGGTCTGGCCCGCGTCGAGCCGCCGGAGGCCACCGCCACCGACAACTGCGGCCCGGCCACCGTGACGCCGCCCGCTGGACGTGCCCTGCCCATGGGCTCGCACACGCTCGAGTACTCGGCGGTGGATGCTTCCGGCAACACCGCGGCCTGTGCCCCCACCGTCACCGTGGTGGACACGCTGCCGCCCGAGGTCTCCCTGGCCTCGCCCGTTTCCGTCTGGCCCGCCGACCAGCGCTACCAGACCGTCCGCCTCGAGGACTGCATCCTGGTGCGCGACGTGTGCGACGGCGGCCTCAGGCCCAACGGGGTCGCCGCCTCCGTCTCCTGCGTCTCCTCCGATGAGCCCCGGAGCAGCACCGCCGAGCCGGATGTCATCTTCGTGGACGCCACCACCGTGAAGGTCCGCGCGGACCGCTCGGCCCACGGGGATGGCCGCGTGTACTCGCTCCACTTCGAGGTGCGCGACACGGCGGGCAATGTCACCCGGGGCGTGTGCCCCGTGGGGGTGCCCTCGGCTTCCGGGGGTGCTCCCGCGAACGACAGCGGAGAGGTGTGGCGCTCCTGCCGCCCCGAGAGCGGGGCGTCGCAGTGGAAGTCCATTTCGCTGGCGCAGTGAGCCCGGTACCCTCACCCCGGCCCTCTCCCGGGGGGAGAGGGGGTTATGGGCTACTCGTCGAGCAGCATCGGCGAGAAGCCCGCCGCGTCACATGAGGCCAGCACGTAGCGAATCCCGGCCCGCTCTCCCGTGAAGCCGGCCGGGATTCCTCCCGCGTGCAGGTGCCCGTACACGCACACCTTCGGCTTGAACGCCTCGATGGGCCCCAGGAACGCCGTGGGCTTCTCGTTCGCGTACATCGGCGGGAAGTGCACCGCCACCACCCGCGTCAGCGGCTCGGCGCTCTCCTTCTCCTTCTTCTCCGCGTCGGCGATGGATGTCATCAGCCGCCGCGTCTCCCGCTCCACGTACCCCGAGTCGCCCTGCTCGTCCCCCATCTCCCCGCCCGGCATCGGCGGGGCCTCGGGCGCCGTCCACAACCGCGTGCCCGCGATGACCCACCGCCCGATGACGAAGGCGCTGTTGTGCAGGAAGCCCTCCAGCGTCTTGTACGGCTCCAGCAGCTTGCGCAGCTTCGACGCCGAGTCTCCCCACCAATAGTCGTGGTTGCCGCGCACCAGCACCTTGCGCCCCGGCCGCTCGTCCAACCACTTCAGATCGTCCAGCACCTCCGTGGGCCGCGTGGCCCACGAGATGTCTCCCACCACCAGCACCACGTCCTCGGGACGCACCTTCTCGTCCCAGGCGCGCTGAAGCGGCAGCGGGTGCTCCGTCCACCCGAACCGGTGCATGTCCTTGTTGCGTGTGGAGGGAAGGTGGGTGTCCCCAATGGCGAAGAGACGCATGCCCCTCTCCTAACCCAGCCCGCTCCCCGCGTCGCCTCCGACATGCCTCCTCGCCGCGTGACCCTGCGGGCTGACCGATGCTCGAACCCAGGACACTTCCCGGGTTTTCTTGATTTTATTTCCAGTCGAACTTTCCGCGTACATCAAGAAAAGGCATGATGCCGGGTGCGCTCCAGCCTCCCGAAGGAGCGGAGCCGTCGCTTCACCCCTCGTACACCCCCCCAAAGGAGTGCTGAGCATGCACCCGTTCCGTAAGCAGATGGTGGCCACGCTGGCCGCCGCGCTCTCGTTGGCCGCGTGCGGTCCGCAGGAGCCCACCGCCCCCACCCCCCCCGCCGCCGTCGAGGACTCGCGTACCCCCGCGCAGCGCGAGGCCGAGCGCACCCCGTATGAGCTGGACAGTGCCTTCGCCCAGGCCGCCGCCGAGTTCAACGTCCCGGCCGACCTGCTCAAGGCCATCTCCTACGCCGAGACGCACTGGGAGATGGTGAAGGGCGAGGTGGAGTTCGAGGGCATGCCGGCGGCGTATGGCCTGATGGCCCTGCGTGGCGACAACGTGACGCTGGCGGCGCGCCTGGCGGGCGTGTCCGAGGAGGCGGTGCGGACCGAGCCGTTGCACAACATCCGGGGCGCGGCGGCGTTGCTCTCCGCGTACGCCGATGAGCTGAAGGTGGAGCGCGAGGACCTGGGCGCGTGGGCGCCGGCCGCCGCGAAGCTCAGTGGCATCACGCACGGCGGGGCGCAGGCGCAGTACATCCACAACCAGGTGTACGACGTGATGCGCAAGGGCGCGGTGGCCAGCACGCCCGGGGGCGCGGTGGCGGTGTCGCTGAGGCCCACTCAGGTGCGGGCACAATTCGCCTCGCCGGGCGTGAACGCGATGGCCGCGGGTCCGGACTACGCCGCCGCCATCTGGCGCCCGTCCCCCAACTACAACTCGCGTCCCACCGACGGCTCCGGGGACGTGCAGTTGATCGTCATCCACACGTGTGAGAGCGGCTACTCGAGCTGCTGGAGCTGGCTGACGAACTCCACCTCGGGCGTGAGCGCGCACTACGTGGTGAACGAGAGCGGCTCGGAGATTTCGCAGCTGGTGCTCGAGGCCAACCGCGGCTGGCACGTGGGCGCCACCTACGACTGCGGCCTCAACGGCAGCGTGATGTGCGACCTGCAGGGCAAGTCGGTGAACCACTTCTCGGTGGGCATCGAGCACGGTGGCTACGCCAGCCAGGCGTCCTTCCCGGACGGGCAGATCGACGCCTCGGCGAAGCTCTCGTGCGACATCTCCAGGGACCAGGCGATCGTCCGCGACAGCTACCACATCGTGGCGCACGGGCGTTTGCAGCCCTACAACCGCACGGACCCGGGTCCCAACTGGCCGTGGTCCTCGTACATCGGCAAGGTGCAGGACTACTGCAATCCCTCGCTGATCATCGACAGCAACAACGCCAACAACGACACCTCCAAGGGCTACATCGAGGTGTCGGCGAACTGGACGTCCTCGACCCTGGCGTCGGACTACTACGGCTCGGGCTACTACGCCGCCCCCACCGCGGCGGTGTCCGACCCGGCGACGTTCTACTTCTACCTGCCGGTCGCGGCGACGAAGACGATCGACGCCTGGTGGTCGGCGGGGACGAACCGCTCCACCACGGCGCCCTTCCTCATCACGCACGCCAGCGGCACGGCCACGGTGAAGGTGAACCAGCAGACGGGGGGTGGGGCCTGGAACACGCTCGGTACCTGGAGCTTCCCGGCTGGCTGGAACAAGGTGCAGCTCAGCCGCTGGACCACGTCGGGCTACTACGTCATCGCGGACGCCCTCCGCGTGCGCTGAGGTCGTGACGTGCCGACCCGGAGCAGGGGACCGGCGCTCCCGGCCGTGCCCGCCCTGCTCCGTGGACCGCGTCACCTCTGGGGGGCCCACTTCAGGACGATTTTCTCGAAGAATCGGGTTCCAGGAAAATCAGGCTTCCCAAGAGCTCCGGTAAAGTGCATCTTGTCGCGACTCCGAAAAAGATGCGTGCGGAGTCGTTGCTTCGTTCCTTCAATCCCCCCCAGGAGTGCTGAGCATGCACCCGTTCCGTAAGCAGATGGTGGCCACGCTGGCCGCCGCGCTCTCGTTGGCCGCGTGCGGTCCGCAGGAGCCCACCGCCCCCACCCCCCCCGCCGCCGTCGAGGACTCGCGCACCCCCGCGCAGCGCGAGGCCGAGCGCACCCCGTATGAGCTGGACAGTGCCTTCGCCCAGGCCGCCGCCGAGTTCAACGTCCCGGCCGACCTGCTCAAGGCCATCTCCTACGCCGAGACGCGGTGGGAGCATGTGCAGGGCACCGAGGAGCTGCCGGGCCTGCCCGCGGCGTACGGCCTGATGGCCCTGCGCGGTGAGAGGCTCTCCGAGGGCGCGCGCCTGGCGGGTGTGTCCGAGGAGGCGGTGCGCACCCAGCCGCGGGAGAACATCCGCGCCGCCGCGGCGCTGCTGTCCGCGTACGCCACCGAGCTGAAGCTGGACCGCTCGGACCTGGGCGCGTGGGCCCCGGCGGCCGTGAAGCTCAGTGGCATCACCCACGCCGAAGCGCAGGCCCAGTACGTCCACACCGAGGTGTACGACGTGCTGCGCAAGGGCGCCGTGGCCGAGACGCCCGCGGGCGACGTGGCCGTGTCGCTGATGCCCACGCAGGTGCAGGCGCAGTACGCCACGCCCAGCAGGCACGCGATGAGCGCGGACTACGCGCCCGCCATCTGGCGCCCCTCGCCCAACTACAACGCGCGTCCGTCGGGCACGGACATCTCGATGATCGTCATCCACACCTGTGAGGGTGGCTACTCGGGCTGCTGGAGCTGGCTGACCAACTCGTCCGCCGGAGCCAGCGCGCACTACGTGGTGAACGAGTCGGGTTCGGAAATCACCCAGCTGGTGGCCGAGACCAACCGCGCCTGGCACGTGGCGGCCAGCTACGATTGCAGCCTCAACGGCAGCGTGATGTGCGGCCTCAACGGCTCGTCGGTGAACAACTTCTCGGTGGGTATCGAGCACGGCGGCTACGCCAGCCAGTCGTCCTTCCCGGCCGGGCAGATCGACACCTCGGCGAAGCTCTCGTGCGACATCTCCCGCGACCGGACCGTGGTGCGCGACAGCTACCACATCGTGGCGCACGGCCGCCTGCAGCCCTACAACCGCACGGATCCGGGCCCCAACTGGCCGTGGTCCTCGTACATCAGCAAGATCAAGTCCTACTGCGGTGACACCTCCACCACGGGCCTGATCATCGACAGCAACAACTCCAACAACGACGACACCAAGGGCTACATCCAGGTGTCGGGCAACTGGGCGTCCTCGTCCTCGACGGCGGGCTACTACGGCTCGGGCTACTACTACGCCAGCACCCAGCCCATCGGGGACGCGGCGGTCTTCCACTTCTACATGCCGGCGGCGGGCACGAAGACGATCGACGCCTGGTGGACCTCGGGCACCAACCGCTCGACGGCCGCGCCCTTCATCATCACCAACGCGAGCGGCACCAACCTGGCCACGGTGAAGGTGAACCAGCAGACGGGTGGCAGTTCCTGGCGGACGCTGGGCACCTGGAGCTTCCCGGCCGGCTGGAACAAGGTTCAGCTCAGCCGGTGGGCCCCCGAGGGCTACGTGGTCATCGCGGACGCCATCCGCGTGCGGTAATGGTGTGACGTGATGACTCGGGACTTCGCGAAGCAGGCGTGGCGGGGTGGAGCACGGCGACTGGCCGTGCTCGCCCTGCTCGGGGCTGGATGCAAGGCGGGCATGTGTGGCGGCCGAGCGTCCGGCTCCGGGCCCCTCACCGAGCAGGAGCGGCGGGGGATGCCAGGAGTCATCGCCTTCGTGTCGGAGCGGGGGCCGCAGAAGGATGTCTGGCTGGTGCGGCCCACGGGCGAGGAGTCCCAGCTCACGCGAGGTCCCGAGGACGAATTCACCGGCGAGCCGTCTCCGGATGGCTCGTCGCTGATGGTGGTGGCCTCGGCGGAGATCAGCGGGCTGCACGTGGAGCAGCTGCGGCTGGCGCCGTTGGATGGGAGCCCGGTGGTGATGCTGACGGAGCCCCGGGGGCGGGCGCGCAACGCGAGCTGGGCGCCGGACGGCTCGTGGTTCGTGGCCGAGTCGGACGCGCAGGGCTTCAGCGACGTGGTGCGGCAGGCGCCGCGCGCGGGCGCGGAGGTGACGTGGCTGGCGACGGCGCGCGAGGGCAACTTCGAGCCGAGCGTGTCGCCGGACGGGACGCAGGTGGCGTTCGTGTCCAGCCGCGCGGGGGACCCGGAAATCTACGTGATGAAGGCGGACGGGACGGACGTGCGCCGGCTGACGGCCTTCCACAAGGAGGACATGGCGCCGCGTTGGAGCCCGGACGGGAAGTGGATTTCGTTCCTGAGCGACCGCGAGGGGCGCACGCGGGTGTTCGTGGTGAAGCCGGACGGGACGGGGTTGAAGTCGGTGTCGGGGAGCGCGACGACGGGCGAGGAGCGCGAGCCGGCGTGGAGCCCGGACAGCAAGAAGCTGGTCTTCGTGGCGCGGGGGAAGGAGCCGGACGGGAAGGCACGCATCTGGTTGGCGAACGTGGAGGCGGGTGGGGAGCCGGTGGCGCTGACGGATGGGAAGAGCACGGATGACCAGCCGGCGTGGAGCCCGGATGGGAAGTACCTGGTGTTTCCGTCGGAGCGCACGGGAGACGTGGAGCTGTTCCTGATGCGCGCGGATGGGAGCGGCCAGACGCAGCTGACGAAGTCGAAGGGCGCGGACTGGCTGCCGCGCTGGTTCGTGCCCAAGGCCCCGCTCCCCACGGGAGCGACGCGGGCCCAGGGCACCTGACCCACGGGACATTTCGGGGAAGCCGCTCCGCCCGCCGGCTGGCGAGCGGCTGCGCTGGCGGGGTGCTCCTCGAGGGCGTTGGCCCTCGGGTTGACGCCATACCAACCAGTAGGTATATATGGCGTACCAACCAGTTGGTATGCTCATGGACACCGCGCCTCTTCCTCACGACTCCAAGACGAAGTTCCTCGACGCGGCCCTGCGGGTCCTCCGGACCAAGGGCTACACGGCGACCCGGGTCGAGGACGTCTGCGCGGTGGCGGGCCTCACCAAGGGGAGCTTCTTCCATCACTTCAAGAGCAAGGAGGAGCTCGCGCTCGCGGCGGCCGACCACTTCGCGGCGATGGCGGATCGGCTGTTCGCCTCCGGGCCCCATCAGCGCTCGGAGGATCCGCTCGAGCGGCTGCTCGGCTACGTCGACTTCCGCATCGCGCTCCTGCGGGGCTCGCTACCGGACTTCACGTGCCTGCTCGGGATGATGGTCCAGGAGGCGTACGACACGCATCCGGCGATCCGCGCCACCTGTGACAAGCACCTCAGCGCGCACGCCACGATGCTGGCGCGGGACATCGCCGAGGCCAAGGCGCGCTACGCGCCGGACGCGCCTTGGACCCCGGAGAGCCTCGGGGTGTTCATGCAGACGGTCATCCAGGGCGCGTTCATCCTCGCCAAGGCGAAGCAGGGCCCCGAGGTCGCGGCCGAGTCGCTGCGCCACCTGCGCCGCTATCTCCAAACGCAGTTCACCTCTCACCCCGAAGGAGCATGACCATGGCAAGGCCCCAGAAGATCACCCCGTTCTTGTGGTTCAACCAGGAGGCGGAGGAGGCGGCGAATTTCTACGTGTCGCTCTTCGAGGATTCGAAGATCCTGAGCATCGTTCGCCATGGTGCCGGGGGACCGGGCCCCGAGGGAGCGGTCATGCTGGTTGAGTTCCAGCTCGCGGGTCAGAAGTTCACCGCGTTGAACGGCGGCCCGGCCTTCAGTTTCACCGAGGCCATCTCCCTGCTCGTGAACTGTGACTCGCAGGAGGAGGTCGACACGTTGTGGTCCAAGCTGACCGCGAACGGAGGACGGGAGATCGAGTGTGGCTGGCTCAAGGACAGGTTCGGCCTCGCGTGGCAGATCGTCCCATCCAGGTTCTTCCAGATGATGCAGGACAAGGACCCGAAGCGATCGCAGCGCGTGATGCAGGCGATGCTGACCATGAAGAAGTTCGACATCGCGCGCCTCGAGGAGGCGTACGCCCAGGCGTAGCGACACCTCCGCGCCGCGAAGCCGCGGCGGAGCGGGGATTGCGGCCGGAGCGGCGGGATTTCGCTCTCGAAGGTCCCCTCTATTAGGGGGAGCGTGCGGGCAACAACACCTTCGTAGCGGTCGATCCCGCCACGTAGCATTCCGATGGATTCGTGGCCCGGAAGGAAGGGACGTCATACGCTTGGGATAGGATCCACTTCGCGATCCGCAGCGCCGTCAACGTTGACGCCGCTGGAGTCGACAGGAGCACAGACGTGGCAACGGCGGAACAACTGAAGGCGCTGGTGAGGAGCTACGCCGAGGGGGACCAGGCGCAGTTCCTATCGGTTGCCATGCAGGTTGCCGCCCATGCTGCCAAGCAGGGGCATTCCAAGCTTGCCCAGGAGCTACGCTCACTCGTCGACCAGGCGAAGACGCGAAGCCAGATCGCGCCTCGCCGGCTCGAACCGCCCACGCCGCTCACCCAACCGCGAGGTGAGCTGGCGGGGCTGCTGTCGGTCAGCTATCCGAGCACGCGACTCACCGAGATGGTTCTCCAGCCCGCTGTGAGCGAGCGCCTGGAACGTGTCCTGCGTGAGCACAAGCAAGGGCACAAGCTTCGGGAGTATGGGCTTCGGCCTCGACATCGGATTTTATTGGTGGGTCCTCCCGGGTCCGGCAAGACCATGACCGCGGCGGCTCTAGCGGGCGAGATGCAGCTCCCCCTCTTTACGATTGTCCTGGATGGTCTCATCACCAAATTCATGGGTGAGACTGCGGCGAAGCTGCGGCTGGTCTTCGATGCCATCCGCTCGACTCGCGGGGTCTATCTGTTCGACGAGTTCGATGCGATTGGGGGGCAGCGAGGGGCCTCCAACGATGTAGGCGAGATCCGGCGTGTCCTGAACTCCTTCCTCCAATTCCTGGAACAGGACCAATCGGACAGTCTCATCATCTCCGCCACGAACCATCCTGAGTTGTTGGATCACGCTCTCTTCCGGCGCTTCGATGACGTTATCGAATACAATACTCCTTCAGGAGAACTGGCGGACCGGACCATCCTCGCCAAGCTAGGGACTTTCGCCTCGGGCGACCTGGATTGGAAACAGCTCGGTGCAGCAGCGAAGGGGCTGAGCTATGCCGAGCTCGCACGGGCTTGCAATGATGCCATCAAGGAGGCCATCCTTGATGACAAGCCGGTGGTCACCACTCAAGCTCTTATTCGCGCATTTGAGGAGCGCCGCGCCACCCGACGCTCCTGACCCCTCTCGGGAGGTCGCTTGGCCAAGCCATTCAACCGGCCGCATCTCTTCATGCGTCAGCAGCCGGACACGGCATCTTTCACTGCCCCTGGAAGTGGCGGAGGCGGCACTCGGAGCAAAGCTCGGGACCGGGCGGCTCATGGTGCTCTCCTGAAGGCTGAGTTCGAGGCCGCCCTTCCTCCTGAACAGGATGGAGCACGCGCGTTCCGCTTTGAATTCGAGAGTGAGCCCGGGTTCGCGCTCGAACTCGAGAGCCTCGAGTCCGAACGCAAGGGGATCGAGTTGCTCAATGTCCGTCGAGCTGGGGATACCACGCTCGCGACGGTGTTGATCCCTCGCGACAAGCTGAGACACTTCCTCGGTATTTTCGAGGACTATCTCACCAAGACGCGCGGTACGAAGAACAATCCAGCCAACAAGTCCCTCGTGGAGAGCATTTCTCATGTCCGGCGCGCATCGGTCCGCTCCTTGTGGACGGATCCCGAGGCACGCTTCCCTTCAGGCGGGGCCGCCTTCTGGTGGGAAGTCTGGCTGCGTGGGAATCAGAGAGCCGCCGATGCATTCAAGGTTTCCGCCAGACAAGCAGGGTTGACCGTCAGCCAGAGGCCGTTGCTCTTCGTGGACCGGGCCGTGCTGAATCTCCACGCGACCGTCCTTCAAATCAGTCATTTGCTCGAACGGGACGAACTCATCGCGGAACTCCGTGAGGCCAAGACCTCCACGGCGGAGTTCTTGGCACTCACACCATTCGAGCAGGTCGGCTGGGTCAACAACCTCCTGGAGCGTGTTCAGGCCCCACCCTTGGATGGGCCATCGGTTTGTATTCTCGATACGGGAGTAAATCGAGGACACAGGCTGCTCGGTTTGGCCCTCCCACCTTCCTCTGTGCTCACTGTCGACTCCCGGTGGGGTACTGACGATCACCATGGTCATGGCACTGAGATGGCGGGACTCGCATTGTACGGCGACCTGGGACCTGTCCTCATCTCCAATACCCATGTCCCTCTCAGGCACCAACTGGAGAGCGTGAAGCTCTTTCCCGGTCCGGGTGATACGCACGTTCCAGAAGTTTATGGAGCAGTGACACAAGAGGCGGCTGCTCGCGCTCAGGTCCAGTCTCCTGGACTGACGCGGACATTCTGCATGGCAGTGACCAGTCCCGATGGTCATGAGAAGGGCGTTCCCTCTTCCTGGTCGAGCGCCGTTGACGGGCTGGCCTTTGGCTCCGCCGATGGAGAGCGGCGCTTGATGTGCATCTCGGCGGGCAACATCAACCGGGATCATTTCCTCCTCTACCCCAACGGCAATCTGACCGAGCTCGTTCGGGATCCAGGCCAGGCTTGGAATGCAATCACCGTGGGCGCTTACGCCGATCGTGACGCATTGACCGAACCGGAACTGGCGGGATGGAAACCCATCGCGGCGATGGGGGGGCTGTGCCCTTCGAGTCCAACTTCTCTCGTTTGGGAGTCGGACTGGCCCATCAAGCCGGACATCGTGATGCCGGGCGGAAACGCCGTCGTTGATCCCGAGGGGACGACGTGTGATTTCGCCAGCAGTCTCTCTTTGCTCACCACCTATTTCCGTCCCATCGCTCGGCAGTTCTCCACGTCGGGTGAGACGAGCGCGGCCACGGCTCTCGCGGCTCGTCTCGCGGCCCGTCTTCATGCGGAATATCCACGGTTGTGGCCCGAGTCGGTCCGTGCCCTTCTCGTTCATTCTGCGGAGTGGACACAGGAGATGAGACGCGCCCTTCCTCAAAAGAAGGGAGGAAAGGGTGAGAGGAAGACCAAGAAGAAGGGTGAGTACCGCAAGCTTCTTCGGATGTATGGTCACGGAGTGCCGGACGAAGCGGCGGCTTGTTTCAGTGCGGATGACGCGCTCACGCTCATGGGGCAGTACGAGATTCAGCCCTATGGGCTCCACCCTACGAAGAAAGGGCAGATCGTCACCCGGGACATGCACCTGCATGCTCTTCCCTGGCCAGGGGATGTCCTGCGCGATTTGGGAGAGACCGAGGTCGAACTTCGGGTGACACTCTCCTATTTCATCGAGCCTCTACCCGGAGATCGAGGGTATGCACAAAATCAACGGCACCGTTACGCATCGCATGGCCTGCGCTTCGAACTGAAGACGGCGACAGAGTCACTTGACGAATTCAAGGTCCGTATCAACAAAGCGGCTCGGGCTGAGGACGAGACCGCCACGAGCAAGAGCGACTCGGATCAGTGGCTGTTTGGCTCGGACATCCGCAGCGCTGGTTCCATTCACTCCGACCGCTGGAGGGGAACCGCAGTAGACTTGGCGAGCAAGGGTTTTCTCGCCATCTACCCGACGGTAGGGTGGTGGAAGGAGCGGCCTCGGCTCGGACGTGGGGAGACGCGAACCCGCTATGCGCTGGTGGTCTCCATTCGCACGCCGAGAGTGGATACGGACATCTACACCCCCGTCGCCATCCAACTCGGCATTCCCGTTCTCGTTTGACCTCCGGCCCCCCTCAAGCGCCCGGTTCCACCGGCCGGTGATGCGCAAGCGTGCTCCGCCTCGAGCCCGCCTTCGAGGAGGGCGGCCCAACACGCGAGCCGGAGTTGGTGGTTTCCTTGGGAGGCATGTGGTGAGGACGAATGCCGATTCGAGCTGACGGGTCCCATCGTTCCGTATGTTCGTGGGGGCAGGTGACGAGATGACGAAGTTCTACCGGCTCCGAGCGCCAAGAAGCTCCAGGTACACCGGCTCCCTCAGTGCCAGGCACAAGTGGGGCAGCCTGCCCGGGCTCCGCTGCCCTGAATGTAGAGCCACGTGGGCTGGCGGAATGACCGCGTATCCAGGCGTGGACCTGTCCTCTCTTCCCGAGTGTGACGAGTACGAGAAGCCCAGGCCGGAGCCCTTCGACGAGTTCGTGCGGTTGCGTGAGTTGGTGCGGCCACTCGTGCCACCTGGAGGCCAGTTGCTCCCAGGCACTAGATTCGGCCCACTGGTGGGCACCGCCACCGGTACCTTCAGCCCCTTGTTCTTCTATTACGTCGAGATGCCGCTGGTACACCGCGAGGCGCTGGAGCGGTTACTGGCCGAGGGCGTGCGCGGCCTTCGCGGTTTCCAGACGGAGCTGCGCTTCCGTCAGAAGAGCCACCCCGAGTTGATGGAACTGGAAGTCCTGCCTCATGGTCGGCTGCATCCGGACTGCACTCCGCCGGAGCGGCGTCCTCCATGTCCCAGATGTGGCTGGGACGACTTCGCCTTTCCGGAGGACCCAATCCTCGATGCGGTGTCTCTGCCGGCGCACACGGACCTGTTTCGGCTGAGCGACTTCGAGACCATCTTCATCGCCACCGAGCGCTTCGTGGAGGTCGTGCGTCGCCTGGACCTGGATGAGGTCGATATTCGCGAGGTGCCCGTGCGCTGAGCTCCCGTGCCTCCGCTGGCCCTACGGAGGGGTGCTGCCCGGGAACAGGGTGAGGACGAGCCCCCTGCCCGGCGTGGCTCCCGCGTTGCGGGGCAGGTAGTCCTGGGTGCCCTGGATGGACAGGGTGAAGGTCTCCGACGCCGCGCCGGAGTGCACGTAGATGAAGAGTCCGGTGGCGTGGGTGGAGTCCTGGCTGGCGCTCTGGAAGTCCGGGGCGGGGTAGTAGATGCGGTCGGCGAGCTCACCGCGATCCAACACGACGCGGGCGCCCGCGACAGGCGCGCCGGAGGCATCCACGACGCGGCCGAGGACGAAGCCGGCATCGCGCAGCGTGCGGGCCCGGTCATCCGTGTGGGCGCGGATCCACATCTCACCCACGGCGCGAGTGAGGGCGTCGTGGAAGGTGTTGGGCAGCGCCCAGGCCCGGGCTCCGATGATGTCGGTGCGCGGCCGGGTGCGCGTGAAGACGGTGTCGAAGACGACGGTGGAGCTGCGCACGAAGCCCTCGTGCTCGAGGCTGGCGGCGAGGCTCAGGTGGATGTTGCGCACGGGCACGTCGGCCACGGAGAACCCACCATCGGCGCCGATGCTGCCCTGGCCGAAGACGGATTCCGCATCACTCACGCCGACGCGCAGCGGCTCCTCGATGGTGAGGGCGACCCCGTCGAGCGTGGGGACCGATTGGCCCTGGGCCTCGAGCAGGCGAGCGGCCTCGGGGAAGAGCTCGGCACGGCCGGAGACGGTGATGGTCAGGTGGTCGAGGTCCACCTTCGCACTGTCGCTGCGGTCGACGCCGGGGTCCGGGTCCGTACCCGGGCCACAGGCGGTGGGTACGAGCCCAAGGAGGGCGCAGCAGAGAATGAGACTCGGACGCTTCATGACTGCGCGCCAAGTTCTTCACGCTTCCGTGGGTCGGCAATCCACCCGCGGTCCCAGACGTCCCGTGGGTAACGGAACAGTCCGCCTCCCGAGTGCTCACAGGTGGAAAACACGAAGGGCCGCCCCTGCCTCGCGAGAGGAAGGGGGCGGCCCTCGGGTCACGGCCCGTTGAACGTCACGACCTACTTGCGACGGCCCCAGCCATTGCCGTTACCGCCGCCGTTGCCGCCACCATTGCCACCACCGCTGTTGCCACGCGGAGGAGGCGGGGTGCTGCCGCCACCGCTGCTACCGCCGCCGCTGCCCCAGCCGCCACCGCTGTTGCCGCCGCTGTTGCCGCGCGGAGGAGGCGTGTCGTTGCCGCCACCGCTGTTGCCGCCACCGCTGCCCCAGCCACCGCCATTCCCGCGAGGGGGCGGGGGCGTGTCGTTGCCGCCACCGCTGTTGCCGCCACCGCTGCCCCAGCCACCCCCCCGAGACGGCTTGTCGTCGTCACGATCCCGGTCGGGGCCACGGCCGGGGTTGCCCGCCGGAGGAGTCGTGTTGCCGCCGTTGCCCCAGCCACCGCCGGGTCTTCCGGGCGGGTTCGTGTTCGGGCCACCCGGATTGTCATTGCCACCGCCCGGGTTGGACGGAGGATTCGGGTTGCCCCAGCCGCCACCGCTCGTCGGGGGCCGGCTGCCGGTGCCCGAGCCCGGAGGAGGAGGATTCGGGTTGCCCCAGCCGCCACCGCTCGTCGGGGGCCGGCTGCCGGTGCCCGAGCCCGGAGGAGGAGGATTCGGGTTGCCCCAGCCGCCACCGCTCGTCGGAGGCCGGTTGCCGTAGCCGGTTCCCGGAGGAGGCGGAGGCCGGCTGGAGTTGTCACCCCAGCCCCCACCATGCGAGGCCGGAGGCGGCGGGGTCGGGCGGCTACCCCCCACGGGCGAGGCGCCGTGCGAGTTGTCCCCCCAGCCACCGGAGGACCGCGGAGGCGGAGGCGGCCGGTAGTTGTTGTAGACGTACACCGAGCGGCCGCGGTCCCAACGGTACGTGCTGCCCGAGTACGTGTGCGGGAAGTAGTCGTGGTTGTGGCGCCCGTGCATGTAGCAGGAGCCGCCGTCCGGCAGGGGGTGGTAGTCCAGGTACCAGACCACGCGCGGGCCCCGGTAGACGTACACGTTGTCCGCGTAGGAATAGGCGTCGATGTCCGAGGGCGTGTAGCCATGGACGTGGCTGTACTGCTCGGTGCACCAGCCGCCGTACGGGTCGGGGTGCGCTCCCGAGTAGCGGTACTCGGTGGAGATGGTCGAGGAGTAGTGGCCGGGTTGGTGGTAGTGGGCGACACAGCCGCTGCCCATCAACAGGGCAGTGGGGACTGTGAGGATGAGAAGGCGACGCATGGAGGTTCTCCGGGGCCGGAGCCGGGGCCGGCCCGCCCATTTCATCATGGCGACGACAAGGAAGCAGACGGGCGGGCCGGAGGAAAATTCAACACCCCGTTTCCCCGCCCCTGGCGCCTCGATGGCGGGTGCCTAGTGCACCATGCGCTCGGACGAGCCAGAGCGCGGGGTGTGCAGCTTGCCTATGCAGGTGAGGATGTGCTCGCGGTACTCGGCCACGTCGCGCAGGCCGCACACCATCCACCGGCCGGCGATCACCAGCGTGGGCACCCCGCGCACGCCGCGGCTGGCGGCCAGCTGGTGCTCGTCGAGGATGAGCTTGCGCGTGTTCTGCGACTGGTACGCCGCCGAGAAGGGGCCCATGTCCAGGCCCACGCGGCTGGCCAGCTCGAAGATGACGTCCGTGCGCGTCACGTTGACGCCCTGCTCCAGTGCCGCGTGCTGCATGGCGCGCGCGAGGTACGCCCTCGCCGTGGGGCCCTGCAGCCGCGCCGCCTCGAGCGCCGCCAGCGCCGGGATGCTGGAGCGGGGCGCGTCTCCTCCCTGCCACAGCTCCGTCGACAGCAGCTTCGCCACCGGCTCCGGCTCCTGCCGCGCCCGGCGCACCTCCTCCGTCAGCCCTCGCAGCTCCTTCTCCGTGGGCCGCTTGTCATGCAGCCGCAGCGGGTAGGGGCGCACGCGCCAGCGGAGGATGTCTCCGAACTCATGTTTGAGGGACTCCAGCCGCAGGTCGGCCAGATAGCACCAGGAGCACAACACATCCTGGTAGACGGTGATCTGCAGCGGCTTGGACAGGGGCTTCATGAGCGAGCGCGCACAGATTACGAAGGCGGCGCTCCCACTGCCAATCCCCTCCGACAATTCGCGGGTGTGCCCATTCCCAAGAGGGCCGAGCAAGAGGCTCGTCCGCCCGCCTGCCCCGCGTGCGGTGCCGCTGCGCGTCAGAGCGTCGGACGCGAGAGGGCGACCGTGCGGGCGCTGGCGAAGGCGAGCGCGTGGTCCATCATCGCTCCGGCGATGTCCTGCCCGGTCGCCTTCTCCAGGCCCTCGAAGCCCGGGCTGGAGTTGAGCTCCATCAGCCGGGGCCCCGCGCGTCCCTCGAGCATGTCCACGCCCGCGATCTCCAACCCGAGCAGGCGCGCCGCCCGCACCGCCACATCTATATAGGTGGGGGACAGCTCCACCGGGTGACCCTCGCCGCCGCGGTGGATGTTGGAGCGGAACTCGCCCTTCTTGGCCCGCCGCCGCATGGCGCCTACCACCTTGTCGCCCACCACCAGGGCGCGCACGTCCCGGCCCTTGCTCTCGGCCACGAACTCCTGGAGCACCACCTCCTGCCCCAGGTCCCAGAAGGTATTGACGATGGTCTGCAGCTCCTGGAGCGAGTGGGCGATCATCACCCCCACGCCCTGGGTGCCGCGCAGCAGCTTGATGATGACCGGCAGCCCGCCTACCTCCTCCACGAGCTTGCGCACGTTGCTGCGGTCATGCGCCATCACCGTCCGGGGCACGTCCAGCCCGCCCCGGCACAGCAGCTGGAGCGCCCGCAGCTTGTCGCGGCTCTGGGAGATGGGCCCGGCACCATTGAGCACCGGCACGCCCATCATCTCGAAGTGGTTCACCACCGCCAGGCCGTAGCCGGTGATGGAGGCGCCAATGCGCGGAATCACCACGTCCACGCCCTTGATGTCCACCCCGCGGTAGAGCATCCGAGGCTGGCCCGGGGAGAGCACCATGGTGCAGCGCAGGGTGTCCAGCACCAGGGGCCGGTGGCCGCGCTGCTTGATGGCCTCCACCATCCGCCGGGTGGAGTACAGGGACCGCTTGCGCGAGAGGATGACCACCGTCTTCTTGATCCGCGGGCGCCGGGGGGCGGTCGGGGGCGGGGCTTCGGAGGGCCTCGGCTCGGCGGGACGCGCGGGGGCCTCCGGGCGGGCCCCGGTAGGCGCCTTCTTGGACGAGACCTTCTTGGCGGGCATGGAAGAGGTTCGACCCTAGCACGGCCAGGGACGGGCCGTGTCCGTGGTGTTTGTTATCATCCGAAAATGATGAGTCCTCATGAACCGCACCCGGACGACATCCTCACCAATCCGGGGGAGAACGGTCTCGACTCCATCGTCGCGCCCCCCGACGGTGGAGCGGGCTCCGGCACCGAGGTCCTGGTGCTGGAGACGCGCGCCACGCTCAAGCTGCGCAAGTGTCGCATCCAGGTGACGGCCGGCCCGGATGACGGCAAGTCCCTGGTGTCCGACAAGGAGCGCCTGCGCTGTGGGGCCCACCCCACCAACGACCTGGTGCTCGCCGAGGATCGCACCGCCAGCCGCCACCACTTCGAGATCATCAACACCGAGCGGGGTTGGCTCCTGGTGGACCTCAACTCCACCAATGGCACCTTCCTGGATGGCCGGCGCATCGAACGTGCCTACCTCTCCAGCGGCTCGCAGATCCGCGCCGGCTCCTCGACGCTCTCCTTCGCTCCGATCGACGAGGAGGTGTCCGTCGAGCCCGACCGCGAGGGCGAGTTGTGCGGGTTGGTGGGACAGAGCGTGAAGATGCGGCAGGTGTTCGCGCTCATCAAGAAGATCGCTCCCATGGACATCTCCGTCATCATTGGCGGGGAGACGGGCTCGGGGAAGGAGCTGGTGGCGCGGGCCATCCACGAGCTGAGTGGCCGCAAGAAGGGGCCCATGGTGGTGCTGGACTGTGGCGCCATCCCGCCCAACCTCATCGAGAGCGAGCTGTTCGGCCACGAGAAGGGGGCCTTCACGGGGGCCATGACGGCGCGGCCCGGGGCCTTCGAGCGGGCGCACGGGGGCACCATCTTCCTGGACGAGCTGGGCGAGCTGCGGTTGGACCTGCAGCCCAAGCTGTTGCGCGTGCTGGAGAACCGCGAGGTGCGGCGCGTGGGCGGCAACGACATCGTGGAGGTGGACTGCCGTGTGATCGCCGCCACCAACCGAGACCTGCAGAAGGAGATAGCGGCGGGCAACTTCCGCGAGGATCTCTTCTTCCGCCTGTCCGTCATCAACCTCCAGCTGCCGCCCCTGCGCGAGCGCCGCGAGGACATTCCCCTCATCCTCAAGCGGGCGCTGGCGGAACCGGAGGTAATGGCGCGGCACGGCCGCAAGCGCATCTCCCCCGAGGCCCTGGCGTTGTTGATGGCCTATGGGTGGCCGGGCAACGTGCGCGAGCTGGTGAACGTGCTCTCCCACGTGCTCGCCTTCAGCGAGGGCGAGGAGGTGCTGCCCGAGCACCTGCCGCCCCGCGTCCGGGGTCAGGCGCGCGAGGGGCCGCTGCCCTTCAACGAGCACCTCACCTTCAAGGACGCCAAGGAGCAACTGCTGGAGAACTTCGAACGAGAATACATCACCAGTGTTCTCACCCGCTGTGAGGGCAACCTCTCCCGCGCCGCGCGTGAGAGTGGCCTTCACCGCAAATCCATCGAGCGCCTGGTGAAGAAGTACCAGCTGGATGCAAAGGGCATGAAGCCTCGCTGATGTGACGTGTCGGCGGGGGGCAGGCGACCGGGCGGGCTACATCCGTCCAGTTGACCGATGGGAAGGCCGCGGATGGAGTGGGACAAGCACACAGACATGAGTACCGAGGACTGCCCCTCCCACGGTCGTGAATCCGGTCAGGCGGCCGTGGAGGCGGCGTTGACGCTGCCGCTGCTCATCTTCCTCGTGCTGGGGACGCTGCAGCTCTTCATGATGTTGCAGGGCCGCATCATCGCCGAGTACGCGGCCTTCGAGGCGGTGCGGGCCGGCAGCCGCAACCACGGCAACTGCGTGCCCATGGTGCACGCGGCCCTGGCCGGGTTGCTGCCCAGCGTGACGCCCTACCTGGGAAACGGCGGTGGCAAGCCGGCGGAGAAGCTGGCCGAGGCCTGGGCGGCGCGCATCGGCTCCAATCCCGCCGCGCCAGATCCACGGTACGTGCCCAGGCGCGGGTTCGATTTGAAGCACGACGGGCCCATCTTCTGGCTGGTGCGCGAGTCTCCCCGGGGCGCCGATCTGCGGTTCACCGGGCCGGAGGACCCCGACTTCGACCTCCCCGAGGGGGACGGTTCGCAGGCCATGCGCCTGGAGGTTCGCCTCATCTACTGGTACCGGCTGCGCATCCCCTTCGCGGACTGGGTCATCAGCCGGATGACGCTGGCCCACATGGGGTTGAAGAACTACGACGCCGTCAACCCGCTGATGCCGGCGGACACGAAGGCGGGCTGGAAGCAGGACCCGACAACGGTCATCAACCTGGATCCGCTCATCCGGAACGAGCTGCTCTCCCGGGTCAGCGCCCGCCAGTACGTCTTCCCCATCCAGGCCACCTACGGCATGCGGATGATGACGCCCGTGCGCAAGGCGTTCTTCGAGGAGCAGAACTGCGCGCCCGCTCCGGAGGGGCTGTGATGAGACGCCGTGGCCAGACGCTGGTGGTGTTCGCGCTCACCCTGCTGCTGCTGGTGTTGATGGTGACGATGACGCTCTCCATCGGCATGAAGGTGAAGGAGAAGATGGAGCTGCAGACGATGGCGGATGCCGCCGCCTACTCCAACGCGGTGGCCACCGCGCGCGCCTTCAACTCCATCTCGCTGATGAACCGCGCGCTGATGGGGCACATGGTGGCGATGACGGGCGTGGAGAGCCTCATCTCCTGGAGCGGCTACTACCGGGGCTCCCTCCACGCCGCGAAGGCCGCCTACGACAAGGCCGCCGAGCCGTACGAGCTCATCGTCGACATCAACTGCCCGCCCTGGAATAACGCCTCCGCCCGGCTCTGCCGGTGCGGCACCAGGGCCCTGCGGGACATCGACGAGGCGAAGAGCAAGCTGGACGAGGAGGACCGCGACCTCCAGGGGGACTGGGAAGGCCTGGACAAGGACGCGGGTGACGAGGCCAAGGAGCTGCAGCTCTCCTCCATCTGGAATGAGCAGAAGGCTGTCTACGATCAGCTCACCGAGCGCGTCATGGAGGCGGGGCTCGCGCGGAAGATCGTCGATGAGGCCAGGGCGGGCTCCCGTTTCAGCGAGGAGCTCAAGGCGCAGAAGAACGACATCAATCAGCGGGAGCTCGAGGGAAAGCGGAGCTGTGCGGGCGAAGGTGCCGCCTGCCTCCGCCGTGACCCGGGCCGGAAGCTGCACTTCGTCGATGCCGCCATGGGCAGCCGTGGGTTCTCCTTCGTCACCGGGCGCGGGGAGGGCGATCCCATCAAGCGGAAGCTGCAGAGCCTGCTGCCCGCGCCGGATCGCGTCACGGACGTCACCAACGAGGGCAGTGGCTACTTCCCGGCCGAGGGGCGCAAGACGCACTCCGCGAATCCCATCGACGCCACCGAGGTCTGGGGGGACGATCACGGAGAGGTGAGCGTCCGGTTCAACCGGGGCCAGGCGCCTTGCCCGATCTCGAGCGAGGGGAGCTCCGGTGCCGAGGCGCACGTGCGCAGCAACCACGCGGGGGATTCCTCGGATCAGCACCAGTGGACCGGGGGCAGCGACGATGACGCGCAGATCCACACCATGGGCACGTGCACGCAGTGCCCTGGCATGTGGCCGTCGCACATGGACTACAACTACAACCTGGTGACGCGGGACACGGACAACTGGGGCCAGCCCAAGAACTACGCCGTCATCCAGCGCGACTACGGGGAGCGCCCGGACAAGCGCGCGGACCCGTGGAACCTCTTCTTCCGCTTCCGCTTCTCCCGGGGCGGGGAGGCGGTCGAGTTCGACAACCGTGGCATCAAGCTGTCCGAGGCCAACGGCGGCGCGGACATCTCCAAGGCCACGGCGCTCTCCGCGGGCATCACCTACTACAAGCGCGCGGGCCCCCACTGGCGCGAGCCGCCCAACTTCCTCAATCCCTTCTGGCGGGCCACGCTCGTGTCGGCCCACGTGGACCAGCAGGGCAAGGACGCGGATGTGAAGGCGGCGCTGGATGCTGCCGCGCCCTTCACCGCCGAGGCCTACGAGGCACTCAAGAAGAAGGGGTACGAGGGATGGTAAGGCGCCACGGCAGGGCTTCACAGCGAGGCCAGGGCACCACGGAGCTGGCGCTCGGGCTGCTCGTCTTCGTCACCGTGCTCATCTTCGGCATCCACTTCGCCGAGGTGGGCTACCTGTCCCTCAAGGTGCAGGAGGCGGCCACCAGCGCCCTGTGGGACACCACCAGCGCGAAGATGCACGAGCTGCCGAAGAACTTCGACCACCTCACCGAGCTCATCAGCTCGAACACGCCGGGCAAGAACGCCACCGATCGCTACAAGGACTTCGACGGGCGCACCTCGAAGCAGGGGCGGGCGAAGGTGGTCCAACTCTTCACCTCGGCCGAGGGCCTGGAGGTCACGTGTGAGGATGCCGGGGGCATCGCCTTCGAGCCCTCCGAGTCCACCCAGGACGTGGTCTACAAGAACGTGGGAGGGATGCGCTGCAACGCCCGGGCGGAGCTCTCTCCCGTGAAGGCGTTCACCCGCAGCTTCCTGGACAAGGGACGGGGGGCCTTCTTCAACGTGCCGCACTACACCGGGGCCGTCATTCCCGTGTGTGGCCTGGGCCGCGCCAAGGGGGGCCGGTGCGAAGGGGGCTTTGGCATCCTCCTGGATGACTGGGGGCTGGCCGGTGAGCAGGAGTCCAGGGAATGCCATCTGGGGAATTGCGCCAACAAGGCCTACTTCGATTCCACGCAGAAGGTCTACGACCACCACAACCCGGTGAGTGGCCGCGCGAAGAAGCTGGCGAAGAACATCGTGGGGGAGGCCCCCATCGATCCGGGCAGGTTCTGGATGAGCTTCCGGGGCGAGGAGAGCTCCTTCCTGGAGCGTGAGCCCGGTGGCGACAGCGATCCGAACGACTGGCGCACGACGCCGGGCAAGAAGAGCCGCAGCCCGGAGTACGACAACGCCTACGGGCGCCGTCAGACGTGCTTCCTGGGGAACTCGTGCGAGTGAGCGCTCGGACAGGCGTGCTGCTCCTGGCGGTGCTGTGGGGCGTGGGCGTCGCGTCCGCGCAGCAGCCGGGCTTCACCTGGGACGTGCCCCGCGTCCTGGAGTCGGTGGCGGTGCCGGGGGTGATGCGGGCCGACGGCATCCCGGTGAAGCTGCGCTCGGTGAAGAGCGCGGAGAAGCCCCAGGTCATCCTCCAGCACCTCGTGCGCACCTTCGAGGCGGCGGGCTTCTACATCCCCCCGGACAAACACCGCACCCAGCGGTTCGCGGAGCCCCAGCTCACCGCGCTGGATACGGATCGGCTCATCTCCTACACCTTCGTGCTGCAGCCCAATCCGGACGGCACCACCACCGTGCTCCTGGGCGAGGCCAACCTCGGAATGGCCCGGCGCGAGCAGTCCGCCTTCGCTCCCGTCTTCCCCGGCGGGACGGACCTGATGCAGAGCGAGATGGAGGGCGCTCGCACGATGACGTACCTGGCGGAGGCGGAGCCGGAGAAGGTGCGGGACTTCTACCTGTCGGCGCTCGGCTCGGCCGGTTACTCCGAGGACTCCAGCGGGACGTGGCGCCGGGGTTCTGAGGAACTGCGCGTGGCGGTACGTCCGGTCAAGGTGGGCCGGGTGGCGGTGATCATCATGCGCCGCACCGTCGTCGAGGACGTGATGTCTCCCGACGTGCGGGAAGGTCCCCGGCCGGCCAGCCCGAAGGCGAGGGCGGACGAGCGCTGAGGCTCCTGCCTGGAATTGAAGCGGCCGGAGGCCCGTGTTACGGCCACAGGCCATGAGCGACACCGGCGCACCCCCGAAGGACTACAAGGACTCGGTCAATCTCCCGAAGACGGACTTCCCCATGAAGGGGAACCTGGCCCAGCTGGAGCCGAAGATGCTCGGCTGGTGGGCGGAGAAGGGCATCTGGGGGAAGATTCTCGAGCGGCGTCAGGGCGCGGAGCCCTTCGTGCTGACGGACGGGCCCCCCTACGCCAACGGCCACATCCACGCGGGCCACGCGCTCAACAAGGTCCTCAAGGACATCGTGGTGAAGTACCGCAACCTCGCGGGCCGCCGGTGCGACTACATCCCCGGCTGGGACACCCACGGTCTGCCCATCGAGCAGGCCGTCGAGAAGCGGCTGAAGGACAAGAAGATCGACAAGCGCACGCTGGACCGGGAGGCCTTCCTGGAGCAGTGCCGTGCGTATGCGATGGAGTTCATCGACATCCAGCGCACCGAGTTCAAGCGCCTGGGCATCCTGGGGGACTGGGAGCACCCGTACCGCACGCTCGACTTCTCCTACGAGGCGCAGGAAATCCGGGAGCTGGCCACCTTCGCGAAGCGGGGCATGCTCTACCGGCGCAAGAAGCCGGTGTACTTCTGCGTCTATGACCAGACGGCCCTGGCCGAGGCCGAGGTGGAGTACGAGGACCACGCGAGCCCCTCGGTGTACGTGGCCTTCCCCGCGGGCCCCGAGGTGTACGAGAAGGTGCCGGCGCTGAAGGGGAAGACCGTCTCCTTCGTCATCTGGACCACGACGCCCTGGACGCTGCCGGCCAACCTCGCCATCGCGATGAACGCCGAGTACGAGTACGTGTTCTACGCGCTCGGCGACCGCGTCATCTGCGTGGCCAAGGATCTGCTGCCCAGGGTGCTCGCCGAGGTGAAGGCGGACGAGCTGGCGGTGAAGAACGTGAAGCTGCCGGGCGGTGAGGTGTCGGCGGCGGCGCTGGTGGACCCCGAGCGCATCATCGCCTACGCGCGCGGCGACGAGCTGGAGGGCTGCACCTACCAGCACGTCTTCTATGACAGGCGGGGTCGCATCCTCCTGGGCGAGCACGTGACGCTGGAGGCCGGTACGGGCCTGGTGCACACGGCGCCGGGGCATGGCCAGGAGGACTACGAGGTCGGCTTGAAGTACGGGCTCGACATCTACAACCCGGTGCGCCACGACGGCCGCTACGACGAGAGCGTGGGCGGGTGGCTGGCGGGCAAGAAGGTCTTCGAGGCCAACCCGGTCATCATCGACGCGCTGGCCGACAAGGGCGTGCTGCTCAACGACAAGGCGGACAAGGTCGAGCACAGCTATCCGCACTGCTGGCGCTGCCACAACCCGGTCATCCTGAGCGCGACGTACCAGTGGTTCATCCCGCTGGACAAGCAGCTCGCGGGAGGCAAGACGTTCCGCCAGCAGGTGCTGGACGAGGTGGACCGGGTGCAGTGGGTGCCCTCGTGGGGGCACAGCCGCATCCGGGGCATGCTGGAGACGCGTCCGGACTGGTGCATCAGCCGCCAGCGGACGTGGGGCGTGCCCATCCCCATCGCGTACTGCGAGGGCTGCGAGGAGGCGGTCATCTCTCCGGAGCTGATGGGGAAGGTGGCCGAGGCGGTGGAGAAGGAGGGCGCGGGCGTGTGGTACCGCACGCCGGTGAAGGAGTTCCTCCCCTCGGGCTACGCGTGCCAGAAGTGCGGCAGGACGGAGTTCCGCCGCGAGACGGACATCCTGGATGTGTGGTTCGACTCGGCGTGCGCGTTCAGCGCGGTGTCGGAGCGGCGGCAGCGGATTCCGGTGGACCTGTTCCTCGAGGGGAGTGATCAGCACCGTGGCTGGTTCCACTCGTCCATCCTGGTGTCGGTGGGCACGCGCGACGTGTCGCCCTACAAGGCGTGCCTGACGCACGGCTTCGTGGTGGACGGGGCGGGCGAGAAGATGTCGAAGAGCCGGGGCAACGTGGTGGCGCCGGAGAAGATCATCCAGCAGTACGGCGCCGAGGTGCTGCGGCTGTGGGTGGCCTCGAGCGACTACCGCAACGACGTGCGCCTGTCGGACCAGATTCTGAAGGGCCTCTCCGAGGGCTACCGGAAGATCCGCAACACCATCCGGTACGCGCTGAGCAACCTGTACGACTTCGATCCGGCGAAGGACGCGGTGAAGGCGGACGCGCTGTTGCCGCTGGACACGTGGGCGAGGGGACGGCTGGCGGAGGTGGTGGCGCGCGTGAGGAAGGCCTACGAGGCCTACGAGTTCCACCTGGTGTACGCGACGGTGGTGGACTTCTGCGCGGGTGACCTGTCGGCGGTGTACTTCGACATCCTGAAGGACCGGCTGTACACGACGAAGGCGACGGGCCACGGGCGGCGCAGCGCGCAGACGGTGCTGCACGAGGTAGCGACGGTGCTGCTGCAGGTGCTCGCGCCGGTGATGAGCTTCACGGCGGAGGAGGCGTGGCAGTACCTGCCGGGGAAGAAGGCGGAGAGCGTGTACCTGACGGACTTCCCGGAGCCGGCGGTGAAGGTGGATGCGGCACTGGCGGAGCGGTACGAGAAGCTCTTCGCCGTGCGCGGCGCGGTGCAGGGCCTGCTGGAGGCGGCGCGCCGGGACAAGATGATCGGCTCGTCGCTGGAGGCTCGGGTGGTGCTGAGCGCGAGCGGCAAGGCGCGGGAGTTCCTGAAGGCGAACGAGGCGGAGCTGCCGGGGCTGCTCATCGTGAGCCAGGTGGAGCTGGCGGACACGGCGGGGGAGAAGGCGCAGGCTCTGAACGTGGCGCAGGCGCTGGGCGAGGACGTGAAGGCGGAAGTGCTGCCGGCGAAGGGCGAGAAGTGCCCACGCTGCTGGACCTACTCCGAGCAGGTCGCGTCGGGCGCGGAAGTCTGCACCAGGTGCCAGCAGGCGTTGAGCTGAGCCCGCTCGAAAAGAGCCGCATCGAGCGCCCTCCGGACTCGCTTTTCTCCAACTTGTCCGACAGTCGGACAAGTTGCCGAGGACCGAGCCCGGAGGGGCCTCCTGTGCCGACTGGCCCGCCGACCTCCCGGCGACTTTGTTCACGAACGGGTCCGATGATCAGACCCGTTGCCGAGTCTCGAGCCCGGTGGCTCCCCTGCGCTTGATTCGTTCGGGTCGATGAAGGGGCTGTCTTCGACTGATTTAGAATCGCGGCCCTTCAATCCAGAAAGGCGGTTCCCGATGTCCCCTGTCAATGAGGGTGCTTCCCGTGGACTCGCGGCGGGGTGGAGGACCTTCTCGGCCGTGTGTGCCCTGGCGGTACTGGCCGCGCCCCGGTGGGGGCATGCGGAGTCACTCTGCGACCAGAACTGGGAGGGCGGTACCTTCGTCATCCAGATTGGCGAGCGGAAGAACGATGGCGCACCGCTGGAGCCATACAACCCTCAGCAACCGATGAGTCCCTACGAGTTTTCGGGAGCACGCTACCACTTGCGCCAGAAGGGAAAGGTCTACCGGGCTGTGGGCAGATTCCAGGACCGCACCGAGGGCGAGGCTGCGTGGAAGCAGGTCTACACCGAGATGCCCCACCTCTATACGGGTGCGTATCCTCCGATACTTACGAATCCGGGGGCATACCTGGTGACCAACTCACCCACGTGCAAGATCAGCCGGAAGAACCCCGTCATCGATCCCGCCTCGTGGATATTGGAGAAGGGCGGAGTGCTGCTCGTGGGGGCCGAGTCAGAGTGCAAGAATGGCCAGTTCTCCAAGACCATCACCGTGGTGTCGTGCGACGGAATGAAGAACCTGATGACTGAATCGGTGTCGGTTCCGTGCGACGCGGGACGGGTCAACTCCTGCATCTACCCCGTCGTGCCGGGGGTTTTCGCGTTCGAGCACTCCTATTCGGCGCCGGCCCAGGGCACGCAGGTTCGTCTGCGCGTCTACGACATCGCCAAGAAGAAGCGGCTCCACGCCATCGACGCGGGCCATGATGGCGGCCCGGAGACGGAGTTGATGAGCGTCGAGGACATCGACAGGGACGATGTCCCCGAGATCGTTCGCACCATCGCCGGTACCGGTGAGCGCACCACGGTGCTCAAGTGGAACAAGGGCAGGTTCTCCGAGGTGAAGGCTCCCTGAGCTACGGCCATTCGCCAACCCCTGGCGGGGGGCCGTCCACGGACGCTGGGAGCATGCGGAGCGCGGGGAAATCCTGGCGGAACCTGGCAATCGGTGGGTACGCTGTCGGCGGAGCGGCATCGCGCATCGCACGGTGCTCGTATCCCTCAACCCACCCCAAGACCCGGCCCGTCCGCTCAGGAGTTGGTGCGTGTCTCGCTCCTCCGTGGTTGTGGTGCGGGTGGTGTCCTGGCGACGTTCCGATTCCGAGGTAACCGAATGAGACGAGAGCCTCCTCCCCAAGTCCTCCGAGGTTACGGCGCGGTGCTCGTGCTGGCGCTGCTGTCCCTGCCGCTGAGCTCCGCATGTACCGGGTCCGAGCCCGAGGAATGTCCCTCGGGACGGGTCTGCCCCGAGGGCCAGAAGTGCGCCGCCCAGCAGGACACCTGCATCGCGACGGACTGTGGCGACGGCACCCTCCAGGCCGGCGAGGCCTGTGACGACGGCAACATCATCGACGGCGATGGCTGTAGCCGCACCTGCATGTCGACCGAGAGTTGTGGCAACGGCATCGTGGACGTCGCGGCCAGCGAGGTCTGTGACGACGGCAACACCACGGACGGTGACGGCTGCAGTGCCGACTGCAAGTCCAGCGAGCTGTGCGGCAACGGCATCCTGGATCGGGCCCAGGGAGAGGTCTGCGACGACGCGAACACGCAATCGGGCGATGGGTGCAGCGCCGACTGCTTGTCGCTGGAGCAGTGTGGCAACGGTTACGTGGACACCGCCGCGGGTGAGCTGTGCGACGACGGCAACACCCAGCCCGGAGACGGGTGCGGCGCCGATTGCCGCGCGGTCGAGGTCTGTGGTGATGGCGTGCGCGACCTCGGCGAGGCGTGCGACGACGGCAACACCACCACCGAGAGCGAGTGTGCCTATGGCACCCCAACCTGTACGGCCTGCGACGCGACCTGTTCGGCCACGCTCCAGCTCACCGGCCGCTCCTGCGGTGACGGTTCCAGGAACGATGCGAGCGAGGTGTGTGACGACGGCAACACCATCAACGAGACGTCCTGCCCGTATGGACAGGCGAGCTGCACCACGTGCAACGCGACCTGCACGGCCACGCTTCAGCTCACCGGCGGCTATTGCGGCGATGGCGCCGTGAGCCATGACGAGGTGTGTGACGACGGCAACACCACCAACGAGACCGCCTGCCCCTATGGCACTCCGACTTGCACCTCGTGCAATGCGACCTGCACGGCCACGCTCGCACTCTCGGGTGCCTACTGCGGCGACGGCATCGTCGACAGTGGCGAGGTGTGTGACGACGGCAACACCACGAGCGGAGATGGGTGCAACGCCGATTGCCGTCTGTCAGAGGTCTGTGGTGATGGCGTGCGCGGTCCTGGCGAGGTGTGCGATGACGGCAATACGACCACCGAGACCGCCTGCCCCTATGGCACCCCAACCTGCACCGCGTGTAACGCGACGTGCTCGGCCGTGCTCAATCTCATGGGCGGCTACTGCGGCGACGGCACCGTGAACGGTGGCGAAGTCTGTGATGACGGCAATACCCTGGCTTGCGGCACTTGCGATGCCGCTTGCTCGGCCAACCAGCTCGCGAAGGCGTCCGGGCAGATCTCCATCACCGATGTCTCATCTCTCAAGGACAGGGAGACGTTCACCCTCAACGACGGCATCCATCCCCCCGTGGTCTTCGAGTTCGACAATAACGGGAGTGTTTCTTCCCCGCGCATCCGCGTGAACATCGCGGGATTGTCCACGAGCACCGAGGCCGCTCTGTCCATCGTGACGGCCATCAATGGCGTGGGCACGGAACTGCAGATCAGCGCGACGTCCTCTGGAAACATCGTGACCCTCACGAACGACATGCACGGCACGTTCGGCAACACGCTCATCACCGAAACGGTCACGGGCTCCGGCTTCCGGGTGAACGGTATGTCCGGCGGCGCTGGCTACGACTGCCCGGAGGGCACCCGGTGCGCGGTGGACGCGGACTGCGACATCGGTGGTCTGGTGTGCCGTCCTGATACCAGGACCTGCGCTCTTCCTCCTCCGTAGGACCTTCGTCCACGACGAGGGCACCCGTGTGCACGAAGCCGGTGCCTACGGGTGCTGCTCCAGCTCGCGCAGCTTGTCGATGATGACCTGCATGCGCGTGTGGTGCGAGCCGGCCCAGAACACGCGCCTGCACTCGCGGCACTGCTGGAAGCGGGTGAACGTGGCGTGCACTCGCTCGGGCACCGGCGAGGACGTGAAGGCGGAGGTGCTGCCGGCGAAGGGCGAGAAGTGCCCGCGCTGCTGGACCTACTCCGAGCAGGTCTCCTCTGGCGCACACCCGCTTGTGAGAAGTGCCAGCAAGCGTTGAGCTGAGCGCGCTCGAAAAGAACCGCATCAAGTGCGTACTCTTCGCCGGAGTATGCACACCACGATGAATAGAGCCCACGGGGGGGCGATTCTCCTCCCCGCCTTGTTTCTCGCCTGGCTGGCGCCCCTCTTCACGGCCCGTGCGGAAGCGCCACCGGCGAGCGCGACCCGCTGCTCCAAGGCCGACCACGCCAAGACCCGGAAGCACTTCCAGGACCTCTACGGAGCGGGCGAGTACACGAAGGCCGTCGAGACCTTGCGACGCGCGAAGGAGGACTGCTGGGAGGTCCTCGACGCCACGGCTCGCGGCTGGTTGGTATCCGACCTGGGGCTCGCCACGCTGCGCGCCGGCCAACCTGGCGACTGTCTCCAGATACTCGCCGAGGCCCCCAAGGAACTCGAGCCCCAGTCACGGGTGGCCAGGGCCATCGCGTTCAACCGGGGGCTATGCGCCAAGGAGCCCTCTCAGGACATACCCGTCGCCACGCAGGGGACATCCCTCCCCGTACAGGTGATGCCGGGGCTCCAGGTTTCGTCTCAGAAGGAAGCCGCCGCGGCGCTCACCCGCGAATGGCGTGCTCCCTACGAGCTCCGCGAGGGGCGGCTCCCAGCGCGACAGGCGCGCGAGCTTCGTCGTTGCACTGATCTGGATGGGGTCGACGTGAAGGATGTCGACGTCACGGTGACCCACGAGTTCCATGCCTTCCAGATGAAGGCCATTCAGTGCCGTGCCTTACGGCGGGTGGCTCAGGCCCAACCTTCGCGTATCAGCCACGTGCGGGAAGTCCTCACGATGAAGATGCCTGGGGAGGTGCTTCCGGCGGCCCTGGCGGCAGTGATCTCCGACGAGGACGCCGAGCGGCTTGCCCTGGCGCAGCGCGCGGGGCGCTCCTGGCATGACGTCGACAAGGAACTGCGGTTCTCGGTAGCGCCGAACGTGGCGCAAGGGCGTGAGCTCGAGGTTCACGGTGAGGATGTCGAGGGTTCCCTGGAGTGGTGGGCAACCGGGGACTTCAATGCCGATGGGTACGAGGATGTGCTCGTCTTCCGTAGTCTGAGCCCCACGGGAGGAAGCCTCGCTGACCTGGCGGCCTTCGTGCTGACCCGCACGCGACCCAAGGGGGTTCTCGAGGTCCTGGAACGCCTGCATTGACCGGATCGCGAATTTCCGGGGGCACCCTCCGTCCATCATAAGGGGCGGGTTCTCCTCCGTCAGCGCACTGCTCTAGAATCGCGCCGCAGGTCTGGTAGCCACGTTCCCAGGAGGGGGGACTTACCTCCTCCGATCCTTGAATCCAGAAAGGCGGTTCTCGATGTTCCCTGTCAATGCTGGTGCTTCCCGTGGCCTCGCGGCGGGGTGGAGGACCTTCTCGGCCGTGTGTGCTCTGGCGGTACTGGCCGCGCCACAGTGGGGGCATGCGGAGCCGCTCTGCGACCAGAACTGGGACGGTCGGACCCTCGTCATCCAGATTGGTGAGCGAAAGAATGATGGCACTCCGCTGGAGCCATATGACCCGCAGCAGCCGATGAAGCCCTACGAATTTGTTGGGGAGCGCCATCTCTTCCGAGATGAGGGGATGGTCTACCGGGCCGTGGGCAGGTTCCAGGACCGGGAGGAAGGTGAGGCGGCGTGGAAGAAGGTCTATACCGAGATGACCCATCTTTATACGGGCGCGTATCCCCCGATCCTCACTACCCCGGGGGCGTACCTGGTGACGGACTCGCCCACGTGCAAGATCAGCCGGAAGAACCCCGTCATCGATCCCGCCTCGTGGATATTGGAGAAGGGCGGAGTGCTGCTCGTGGGGGCCGAGTCAGAGTGCAAGAAAGGCCAGTTCACCAAGACCATCACCGTGGTGTCATGCGACGGGATGAAGAACCTGATGACCGACTCGGTGTCGGTTTCGTGCGACGCGGGACGGGTCAACTCCTGCATCTACCCCGTCGTGCCGGGGGTTTTCGCGTTCGAGCACTCCTATTCGGCGCCGGCCCAGGGCACGCAGGTTCGTCTGCGCGTCTACGACATCGCCAGGAAGAAGAAGCAGCTCCTCTCCATCGATGCGGGGCATGACGGCGGCCCGGAGACCGAGTTGATGAGCGTCGAGGACATCGACAAGGACGATGTCCCCGAGATCGTTCGCACCATCGCCGGTACCGGCGAGCGTACGTCGGTGCTCAAGTGGAGCAAGGGCAGGTTCTCCGAGGTGAAGGCGCGATGAGCCGTGCTCCGAGCTACAGCCATCAGGAGCCGACTCGCCTCTGCAGAACCCCTGAGGAGGTCGCGTCCCCGGACAACTACGGTCCTGAGAAGGTACCGAACGAGTTCAGGGGCCCTGACTCGTTCGAGAAGATTTCCAAGGTCTTCGGCAATCCCCTCCTCGAAAGCTTCAAGGAAAAACACATCGTCCCCGTGGAGTTGGTGGGCTTCGGTCCCCAGAAGGACAAGGTCCGGACGATCGACGTCAACCGCAAGCTGGCGCCTCTCTTCGCCGCGGCGTTCGAGAAGATCAAGGCCGCCAATCTGCCCTATGTGTTGCATGCCATCGGCGGTCATAACTTTCGCTATCAGCTGAACGACTCGGTCCGGGATGCCCTCATTCACCGTCCCGAATACGCGGAGCTGAGCACGCGGCCCGATTTCGCGGGCAGTTGGAACATCCAATGTGCCATGTACGATCTCTCGCACCAGACCTTCGACGAGATCATCCCGTACAAGAAAAGATTCGTGTCCAAGAAGACGTTGCTATCCAATCACTCATGGGGCAACGCCATCGACCTCAACGATGAGACGAATCTCTATAACCACGCCAAACCCTTCGACATGCCCCGAAGGATCGTGGAGATCATGGCGAGCTTCGGGTTCCGCTGGGGGGGCTACTACCACGACTACATGCACTTCGAGTACCTGCGCGCCAGCGTCGCCGGGCTGTCCGAGGAGGAGCCTCCGCAGGTGTTCTTCCCCTTCAACTCGGAGCAGAAGCGCGAGTCTCCGCTCAAGTACTTCTTCCTCAATGAGCGAGGGAAGGGCGGTTACTTCCCGCTAGGGCAGCAGCAGAACCTGCACGGTGGCGTGCATCTTGAGCCGGACTTGGCTGATTCCCTGGTGCCGGTCCAGGCGGCCATGCCCGGGTACATCGTGGCCGCGCGGCTCATGGCGCCGGGAGCGGGCGGAGACAATCCGGTTCTCCAGGAGGCCACGGAGGGCCGCCAACTGGGTTTCGTGCTGATCCGGCACGAACTGGCGGCGATCGAGGACAAGAAGGAGTCCGAGCAGGTCCATCCACTCTACAGCCTGTACATGCACCTGGCGTCCCCGACGTGGGGCGCGGCGGGTCAGCAGGAGTTCGAGAAGGCGCCCTGGCTCGCGTCCTTCCTGAAGATGCAGTTCGGTGCGGTGGTGGATCTCGACCCGAACAGCGCGGACGCTGGCAAGACCCTCTGGGCCGAGGCGAAGGTGGAGCCAGACGCGTCCTCCTTTCGGGTGCAGGGCCGTGCTCAACCCCTGCCCGCCATGCGTGGTGAGCGTATCATGGCCCTGGGCAAGCCCTGCCCCAAGGACGTCGAGGAAGCCATTGAGGCCTTCAAGGAGGGCTCCATCGTCACCTTTGACCGCCCTCTCTTCCCCGTGGCTGCGGGCGAGACGATTGGCTTCGTCACCGAAGGCGCTCCTGTAACCGATAAGCCGCCCAGGTATCTACACTGGGAGATGTTCTCCCTCGCGGGAGACAAGGATGGGATCAAGGTCCTCCTGAAGAAGTTGGGGAAGAGTACCTTGTTCAAGACGCACGAGGAGCACCTGCCGAACAACTTCCTGGAGATGCCTCCAGGCAACTCGGTGGATGGCAGCAACGAGGTCCAGCGCATCCTCGGGGAGACAGGAGTTCGGATCGTCGAGGAGTTGCTCAACGACAGATACGGCACGCGGCTGCAGCGGCACTTCAACGATGGTCGTGAGTTCTTTCAGGCTGGAGGCGCATCCGGGGGCGCCGGGTCGATACCCTTCTCCTATCCCTTCGAGATCGAGTTCTCGAACCCGCACGAGTACAAGGGCGAGCTGGGGAGTGGTTCCTGCGTCCTCGAGGTCACCTACAAGAAGGCGGGAGCCGCGCTTCCGGAAGCGCGGCGGGGGCAGCGCATCACCCTTACCCCGGACCAGAAGAAGGTCTCGCTGACCGTGCCCGCGGAGGCGGATGAGATCGTGCTCTGGTCGGAGCACTTCTTCCTCGATCAGCCCGTGGTCGTGAAGGTGGAGGAGGTGCGCTCCAAGCGGCTCGAGAGTCGCGAGGCCCTCTTCGAGCAAGCGGTGGCCCAGCGCTGGCGCAACCTCGTGTTGGACCATGTGAACGAGTGGACTCCGAAGGGGCTCGTCGAGCAACTCGATGCGCGCAAGGCGGCCGGGTATCTCGACGTGCCGGATGATGACGCCACGGCCTACGAGGAGCTGAAGAAACAGTACCTGCCGCTGAGCTGGTGGTCTCGACCGAAGAGTGCGCAGGACAAGTTCGGTGAGGTCCCGGTGTTGGGTGGTGACACCGGGAAGAGCCTCTTCGGTGCGGACGGGCATCTGCTGCCTGCGGACGCCAAGATCGTTTCCATGCACCCGGTCACGGCGTTGTGGCTCATCGATCTCCTGATCGAGAAGGAGGCCATTGCGTTCAAGAAGGCGTGGCCGCCTGTCACGCTCAAGCGCGACGAGAGCACCCAGCAACCGCTCTACCTGGGTCTGCTCTACAAGGAACTGCAACCGCTGGTCGGGATGGAGACGCTTCTCGTGCTGGTACAGCACGGCTACGGGACCACCGACGGCGCGAACGCAACCGATGTGACCTTCTGGTTGACCGCGAAAGGAGAGGGGGGCGGAGGACACGCACCGTTGGTGTTGTGCCGTGCGCCTTATAGCGAGGGAGTCGCCCTCGGGCGTCTTCGTTTCCCTTTCTGGGGACAGTGGGAGATGTACGCCGCCAACGGAGCGGAACAGCGCTTCGCGCCTGTCCAGACCGGGGTGACTGAACTCACTCTGCCCAAGCCTGAACTCTCGGGAGAGACCTTCGCGCTTGGCACGGGCAAGCCCGATCCCTCCGGCAAGCTCCGCACCCTCGCCACGGGCAGTTTCGTCATCCGTACGAACTGGCCCGCCGCCCTCGCCGGCTACATCGTGTTCGAGCACTGGCGGGTTCCCAAGGGCGGTCAGCCCGAGACGCCGACCTTCAGCAAGCTGGCGATCCCCGTCATCGCACAGAGGCCTCCCGAAGAGCGTGTGGAGGGGGGGCTGCGATATCGGGGCGAGTTCATCGTGGGCGTGGAGAAGGCGAAGCGCAATCCCAAGGTCACGGCTAGTTACACCTTCCGGGATTTCGTGAGCCACAAGACGCTGGGACCGGTCTTTAGAGGTGACGTGAAGGAGTTCAAGCTGGCGGTGCCCCTGGCACAGAGGCTCCAGGCGTTATGGGAGTTGTGCCGGCCCAAGAGTCGAAAGGAGAAGGCGCTCCACCTGACGGTGACGCGACTCATGGAAACAGGTCTCTCCCTGTTCGTTGCTCCCGCCTCTGGAGACCGTGCTGACCTCGACACCCTGACGGAGAAGCTGCCGTTGCTTCCCAGCAACGAGCTTTTCTCTGCCGACCGTATGGACGCCCAGGGCGCCATCCGGCTCACCTATACGCCGCCGCGCTCTTCCGGCCCGCTCGGCTTCGAGTTCGATCCGGGGCCCGTGTTGGGGCGGCTCGCCGCGCAAGTGCTCTCCCAGGAGGGCGACAGCCTCCACGTCCGTCCCCACTTCATCGCGCCCAACGGTGGGCACACGGTCCTGGCTGGGAAGGCCGCCGTGGACGGTCAGGCGGACCTGATCGAGGCCTCGGCCGAGGACATCAAGGCCGCCTGTGGCAATGACTTCCTCGAGCTCGTCGCGGACAAGAGCCTGCCCCCCGTGAGCCGCTTCGAGTTCGGCGACTATGAGATCAAGATGGGCCGCGGCAAGCTCATCACCGAGGTGCGCCTCCACGGCGGTATCCGCCAGTGGAACGCGGCGGGCCCCTCCATCAAGCTCAATGGTGGGGGAGAATCGAAGGGCGCCATCGTGGGCTCGGTGGTCAGGGCGGACTGGGAGCTGGTCAACAAGAAGAACGAGCTCCTCCCGGGCCGGTGGGGGGCGACGCTCGAGTTCTCCACCGGACTCGCCAACCCCAAGAAGGTGGCGACGCCTCCGCCCCCGGTGAGCTGGAAGATCGAGGTCAAGCCGATCCTCGATGAGCTCACGGTGGAGATAAAGAAGTCGGAGCTCCGGTTCGTGGGCAAGGCCCGCTGCATCCCCACGGATGTCGATCTCCAGATCGTCTGTGAGCGGATGATCCGGGCCGGCGTGGGGCAGGAGGCCTCCGTTCTCACCGGAGACCTGCCCGAGGATGGCGCCAGTGCGCAGCCGGTCGAGGACCTGTGGGAGGAGGATGCGCTCATCACCGGGTCCATCCGCTACACGGTCTCGGCCCGCGCCCACTTCGGGCGCTGCACGGAAGCGGGTGTCTTCGAGGCCTCTCTTCCCAAGGTCGCGCTCAAGAAGGACTCTGGGCCCTTCCGCTTCACCTGGCGCCCCCGGGTGGCCAGGGAAGGCGGCCCGCTCCTGATTCATGGCATCGCCGTCCAGGCGGCGTCCGCCCCTGTGGTCACCTCCTCGGACCTGGGATTCGTCAAATGAGCACCTCGCGGAGCAATGCAGGACAGCCCGTCGTTTCCTCCCAGGACGCCGTGCGGGATTCGGAGTCGACCCGTCTGAGCGCGGGATACCGCGCATCCGTCTCCCTCGTGCTCGTTCCTCGGACCGCCATCACGTTCCATGAGATGGACTCCTCGGCCGTGAGCAACCTCGCGAGCCCGAGCGAACTGCTCATCGACATCCCCATCCGTGGCCAGGGCAAGAACTTCAAGCCCGGCGACGTGCCGTGTGGGCTCACCTGGCTGGTGACGAGCGCGGGCAAGTCGGCGTCCTATCCCGTGGACGGCGCGGTGATGAAGGTCGCGCAGGACGGGAGTTTCCATGTCGAGGTCGCGGGTAAGACTCCCGTCATCGATGTGGTTGCCCATCGTCTGCTCGGCGAGGGCGTGGTCGGCTTCTCCCTCACGCCGGAATTTCCGCACGCGGAGACGGCCACCTTCCCGCCGTCCCTGCGGTTCAACAACACCTGTGCCATCCGCACGAAGCTCCCCAAGCCGGATGAGCTCCTCCTGGGCGCGATCGTGACCTTCTCGCCCGACTTCGGGTGGACCTTCAAGAAGGCGGAGCTCGAGCTGCGCGTCATCGAGGTGGATGACGGCTCGACCGAGATCGCGGCCGCGTCACCCCGGAGCGCCTTCTCCCATCGGTGGGAGGCGGGCAGCTGGTGGTCGGGTGACAGGGATTGGGCCATTGGCTTCACGGACGATACCTGTGAGCAGCTCGCGGACGTGGGCGAGGAGGAGGCCGGAAGCTATGAGTTCGGTTGGCAGCTCTGGGGCGCGAGCCGGGCGGGCGGCCCGCAGACGCTGCTGCTCGAGCAGCGGGAGTTCCTCCGGATCCCGAAGCCGAAGCTCGAGGACTTCAAGGTCGACCATGACAGGACGTGGGAAGGCACCTGGGAGGTGAGCGGGAAGATGACAGGCGTGGCTCCGCGAGCCCATCTCATGCTCGATGTGGCGCTGGTGGAGCCTGGGGCCGCCGCCGGCTCGGAGCCCCCGGACTACCGCGCCGCTCAGGTGCGGCTCGCCTTGCAGGAGGATGGGTCCTTCGAAGGTCACCTGGGAGAGCGGCACTGGCCCTGGACCGCCGATCCCCTGGCTCCCGCGGAGCCCACGCCCCCGGTTCCCCTGGTCGCTCCCCCTTCCGGGCCGCAGGCCTTCGCGATCCTCTCGCTTCCCGCCGCGGCGCGCGATGGCAAGCCAGGCCCCATGGCGGCCTACCTGGACTTCGATGAGGACAAGTTCTCCGCCTTCAAGGGGCAGGCGTTGTCCTGGGACCCGGATGCCGACTGGGTCTGCTCGGAGGAGGGGGTGACGCTGATGCAGCGGCCCCCGAAGCCCAAGCGACGCAAGTCGGGGCTCACCACGAGCCCGGCGCCGCCGGTCGAGGCAGGAGATCAGAAGACGGCCATCACCTTCGACGAGATGTGGCTCGACATCACCGCCTGGGAGGGGGTTGTCGCATATATGTATCGGGACACCGAGGGCCATGTGACGGTGGGGGCCGGCAACCTGCTCAGTCGTCTGGAGAAGACCTCTCCCAACGACAAGCTGGCGGCCAAGGGACTGCCCTTCATGAACATGGATACTGGCAAGCCGGCGACGGATGCGGAAATCGAGAAGGCTTTCCGTGGCGTCATGGAACTGCCCAAGGCCATGCGCGCCACGGAATATGCGCTGCGACCGACCATCGCGCTCACCGATCAGACCATCCGTGCTCTCGCCAAGGAACGACTCGAAGGGGAGTTCCTCCCCCACCTCCGGCGGTACTTCCCCGACTTCGACAGATATCCCCGCGCCGCCCGTCGCGGGCTGCTCGACATCGTCTACAACGTGGGGGTGGGCAAGTTCCCAGGAAAGGCAAACAAGCCGGGCAAGGAGTTCCTGTTCGACAACCTCACCAAGGCCGCGAGGGCTCGTAACTGGGCCGTTGCCGCGGAGAACTGTCACACCTCGGGCACGCCCGAGAACCGGAATGCCTGGCGCAAGGCGCTCTTCCTGCACGCTGTCACCGTCGAGGCGAAGAAGGCGTAGACACGCATGCGGAGGTCCTGCCTACGGGTGCTGCTCCAGCTCGCGCAGCTTGTCGATGATGACCTGCATGCGCGTGTGGTGCGAGCCGGCCCAGAACACGCGCCTGCACTCGGGGCACTGCTGGAAGCGGGTGAACGTGGCGTGCACGCGCTCGGGCACCCGGTCCCGCACTTCCTCGGGCGAGGCCGAGGCCAGCGACGCGTTACACGCGATGCACCGGGTGAAGGGGCGCATGTGTCCGGTGAGCCGGAAGCGCCGCACCACCTCCACGAGCTGCTCCGAGGGGTCCGTCTCGCGCGGGAAGTACCCGTGCACCACCTCGGAGCGCTTGAGCACGCCGATGTCCCGCGTGAGCAGGATGCGCTGCTCGTCATGGGAGAGCCGGGCGAGCACGTCGTCGGCGTAGTCGTTGCGCCACAGCGTGTCGAAGCCGAGCATGCGCAGCAGCCCCGAGAGCCGGCCGAGCCCCACGTCGAGCAGGAAGCGTGGCTCGGACAGCGGAGGCGGGCCCACGCGCACCAGCGGTGTCACGTCGATGGAGGAGAAGACGGGGTAGACGGCCAGCCGCTGTCCACCCTCGACCCGGTGCGAGAAGTCCACCGCCTGGTCCCCTACGAGCACCACGTCCACCTCGGGGTGGGGTGGTCCGAGTGACTCGATGAGATCCTTCACCGAGCACGGCCCCTTGAGCGTGTGGACGAACTCGACACCGCGCCGCTCGGGCGCGAGGAAGTCGTTGAGGGAGCCGTAGAAGCGGACCGTCACCTGCGACATGCGGGGCTCCACCGGGACGCCGTCAGGACGAGCGGCCGGTGAAGAAGCGGTGGACCTTCGGCACGACGCGTAGCACGCGCTCCAGCGGAGGCGTGAGGCCGAGCGTGGCGAAGATGCGCACCGGCTGGGTGACCTTGGCGGCCACGTACCCGCCACCGATGGCGCCCGTGGCGCCGCCAGCACCCTCGACCTGGAAGCCCAGGTGGATGGCCAGGGCGAAGCCCGCCCAGGAGCCGAAGAAGATGATGAAGTACACCCAGATGGCGAGCCGACCATAGTCGGCCATGAGCGACTTGAGGCGCTCCTTGAGGGGCGGCTTCGCCACCACGGCTCGTGGGGCGGGAGATTCGTTCGGATTCGGCGTCACAGGCGGCTCAACAGTCTGCATCATCCCCACCATGCCCCATTTCGAGGCACCCAGCGGGTCAACCCGCTGACTGCCCGGTTGCATTCCCGGCCCGGTTGTCAGGCCCCCAGGGGCAAGGTAGACCTGCGGGCCTCATGGTGCACCGCTTTCGCGTCCTGATCCTCGTGGGCCTCGCCACCCTCGCCGCCGACCAGGTGACCAAATACCTGGCCGTGTCGCGTCTGACGGAGGCGCTGGATGGTCGCGCCGGACTGGCGCGGGTGGAGGGCTTCTTCTCCGAGCAGAACCTGGACAACGACCCGCCCGTGGCGGGCGCGTATCGTCGGTCCACCCGGCCCTACCGTTTCATCGAGAACTACTGGCACTTCCGTTACGTGGAGAACCCGGGCGCCGCCTGGGGCCTCTTCGCCAACCTGCCCGAGTCCGTGCGCCGGCCCTTCTTCCACCTGGTGAGCCTGGTGGCGCTCGGCTTCATCTTCTTCATGTACGTGCGGCTCACCCCGGAGCAGCGGATGACGCGCTGGGCGCTGGCGCTCGTCACCGGAGGGGCGCTGGGCAACTTCGTGGACCGGTTGCTGCGCGGCTACGTCATCGACTTCATCGACTGGCACTGGCGCAACCAGCCCGGCATGCGCTGGCCCACCTTCAACGTGGCCGATGCCGCCATCTGCGTGGGGGTGGGGCTTCTCCTGCTGGACTCCCTGTTCGAGCGTAAGCCCGTGGAATCCGTGACGCCGGGGGGACAGGTGGTATAAGCCGCACCCGTGCCCCGCAAATATCTCATCCTGCTGACGGTGGCGCTCGGCGTCATCGTCCTCGACCAGTGGACGAAGTACCTCGTCGTCCGCGAGCTGACCACCCGCTTCGATGATCGGCCGACGTTCGGCGAGCGGCTGTCGGCCATGTACGGCGAGCCTCCGGCCCCGGGCTTCTCCGGACTGCACTACCGGCCCAAGCGCCACATCGAGGTCCTCCCGTCCTTCTTCCGCCTGCGCTACGCGGAGAACCCGGGGGCCGCCTGGGGCCTCTTCCGCGACCTGCCGCCCAACGTGCGTAGCTCGCTCTTCCACGTGGTGAGCATCGGCGCGGTGGTGCTCATCACCTGGTACTTCAGCCGGCTGAGCGGCACGGACCCCAAGGAGCGCTGGGCGCTGTGGGGCCTGCCCCTGGTGCTCGGCGGGGCCATCGGCAACTACATCGACCGGATCGCCCGGGCCTTCGTCATCGATTTCCTCGAGGCCCATTGGTACGACAAGGCGGCCTGGCCGTCCTTCAACGTCGCGGACTCGGCCATCGTGGTGGGCGTGGGGTTGCTCATGGTGGACGCCTTCGTGCGCAAGGAGACGCCCAAGCAGCAGGAGAAGTCGGCCGAGGCCCGTCCCTGACGTCGGGTCGCTCCCCCTCCCGGCGGCCCGGCTCCGGTGCCGCCTCCCCCCACCTTCGAGGGCCCGTGAACGGGTAACGTGCACGGCCTCGCTCGTTCACGGTGCCTGCCCATGCTTCCCCTTCTCGTCCACTTCACCTTCACGGCCCTGTGGTCCCAACTCCTGCTGTACGCCGTGGCGCTCGCCGCCGTGGCGTACATCGCCTACAACGGCTGGCGTAACGCCGAGGGGACGCCCGGAGCCAGGGGCGAGAAGCCCGCGGCGCCCACGTCCGGGCAGCGGATGACGCGCGCTCTCTCCTATGGGGCCTTCGCGGCGGCCCTCGCGTGGTTCGGCCTGCGCTACGCGCTGCCCGCGAGCGCCATCCCGGGAGGAAAGGGCGAGGGCATCCCCGTCCACACCTACGGCGTGCTGCTGGCCACCGGGTTCATCACCGCGGCGTCCGTGGCGGCGCGGCTGGCCCAGGAGGAGTGGCGCAAGCTCACGTGGGTGCCGGATGCCCAGGGAGGCGGTCAGTGGGTGGACACCGAGGGCCCTCGCAAGCGCGAGGCGATCCTCGACCTGTCCTTCTACGTGCTGGTGGGCGGCCTCGTGGGCAGCCGCGTCCTCTTCGTGCTCGTCAACTGGCAGGACTACGCGCGCGACTGGACGCAGGTCTTCTCGCTGGGCGGCGGGCTCGTCTTCTACGGTGGCCTCATCGGCGCGGCCCTGGCGGCCTGGTACTTCGCGCGCAAGAACGGCATGGACTTCCTGCGCCTGGCGGACGTGGCCATCCCCACGGTGTCGCTCGGCCAGTGCCTGGGGCGGCTGGGGTGCTTCTCCGCCGGCTGCTGCTGGGGGGACGTCACCGCGGCCGGCTCGCGCTTCATGGCCCACTTCCCCGGCTCCGGGCTGGCCAGGGACCTCTTCGGACGGCTCGGGGGCACCTCCAGCCTCGCCTTCCAGTCGCAGGCGCAGGACCACCGCTACGTGGTGGAGGCCACCGGGGAAATCCTGCATCACGCGGCTCCTGGCGCGGTGCGCATCTCCGAGTGGGTGGCCCAGCACGGCACCACGCTGCCGGTGTACCCCACGCAAATCTACGAGTCCGTGGGTCAGCTCGTCCTCTTCCTGGCGCTGCTGTACGCCCGGCGCTTCCGGCGCTTCCACGGGCAGATCTTCGCCCTGTGGCTGATGTGCTACGCGGTGCTGCGCACCTCGGTGGAGCTGTTCCGGGGCGACGTCGAGCGCGGCACCCTGAATGGCCTGTTGCGCTCCCTGGGCGCCTCGGGGCTGGCCGACGCGGTGCCCCTGGAGGCCTGGTACAACATCTCCACCAGCCAGTTCATCTCCCTGTGTATGTTCACCTTTGGCGCTACTTTGCTGTACCGGCGGATCCGCCAGGCAAGCGAGGCGCCTGGCGTGGGTCCGACACCGAGCCCGGCATGAGGTTGATCCCAGGTCGCGTCTTGGGGACACTCTGAGAGCCCATGTCGTACGAGCCCTCGAAATCGAAGACCGGCGCCTCGGCGAAGTCCTCCGCCCGGCTGGCCGCTGCCACCAGCGACACGAAGTCCGGCATGCCCACGAAGTCGGGCAGCGAGCAGGCCTTCCAGGAGTGCGACGCCATCGAAGCGGAACTGGCCGCGTTGAAGGTGACCTACGAGCAGTACTTCCTGGGGATGGAGCGCGTACCGCCCACGCGCCAGTACGAGGACCTCAAGAAGCGGGTGGAGCGGCTCAAGAGCAGCTTCGTGCGCAATACCGCGGCCAAGTTCCGCGTGCAGTCCATCCACGGCAAGTTCGTCACCTACGAGCGGCTGTGGCAGCGCACGCTGCTGGAAATCGAGAACGGCACCTACAAGCGCGACCTCGTCAAGGCGAAGCGCCGCGTCGAGAAGCAGAAGAAGCCAGACGCCAACAGGTCCCGCTCCCAGGAAGTGGTGGAGCTGCCCGACGAGGACTTCGACGTGGAGGAGGTGTCGGGGTCGGTGCCCTTCCGGGGCGTGCCGTCGGTGGCGCCGCTGGTGCCGTCGGTCGCCCCGTTGGTGCCGTCGGTGGCGCCGCTGGTGCCGTCGGTGGCGCCCGTGACGCCGCCCCGGGGCACGGGCGTCCCGTCGATTCCTTCCGTCGCGCCGCTGGTGCCGTCGGTGGCGCCCGTGGTGCCGCGCGTCGCGCCCGTGACTCCCGCGATTCCGCCCGTGGCCCCCGTGGCGGCTCGTCCGCCCGCGGCTCCCAGGCCCGCGGCGCCGCGTCCCGCCTCGGCGAGCGGCCCCACCCAGCTCTCCGACGACAACCTGAAGTCCGTCTACAACGCGTACGTCGCCGCCAAGCGCCGCAACAACGAGGACACGTCGAAGATGAGCTACGACTCCATCGCCGCCTCGCTGCGCAAGCAGGTGCCGGAGCTGATGAAGCAGCACGGCGCGAAGTCGGTGGAGTTCAAGGTCGTCATCAAGGACGGCAAGGCCGTGCTCAAGGCCGTCCCGAAGTAAGAGCGTGCGCGGATGAACCAGAACCTCGAGGCGCTCAAGGCGCGGGTGAGCCAGCTGTCGGTGATGATCTTCGACATCGACGGCACGCTCACCGACGGGCGCATCTTCTGGGTACCCAACTCGGGCTGGACGCAGATGTACAGCGTGCGCGACGGCATGGGCATCAAGCGGCTGCAGGAGGCGGGGCTGGAGGTGGCGGCCATCTCCGGCGGTGACAGCCTCTCGGCGCAGATGCGGATGCAGTCGCTGGGCCTCAAGCACGTGCACTTCGGCAGCCAGGACAAGGTGGCCCACTTCGAGAAGCTGCTGGCGCTCTTGAACGTGACGGCGGACCGGTGTGGGTACATGGGCGACGAGCTGGTGGACCTGCCGCTGCTCAAGGCGGTGGGGTTCTCCGCGGCACCCCCCGAGGCTCCGGACGAGGTCCGTTCACAAGTGCACTACGTGGCGCAGCGGCCGGCGGGCTTCGGCGCGGCGCGCGAGGTGTGTGAGTTCATTTTGCGTCATCGGCAGGCCCCCTGAGGGCCGCCGGGGACGGGCCCGGCGTCATTTCTTGAAATCCGTTGAATGAAGAAGGTGTCAATCCGCGCCAGCGGAGGTTGTGCCGGTGGGGGGAGCTTCTTAGTTTCCGCCACGCGTCGAGGCCCCGCCTGACGCTCGTGGACGTGGACTGGCACATGCACCGGACTTCGAGGTGGGCGATGGCAGGAGGGACGCGGAGGTGGGGGCTCGGGCTCGTGGCCGTGCTGTGTCTGGCGAGCGGCTGCGTGGAGCCCCCCGAGGACGCGGAGGCCCGCCTCGCGGAGCTGCAGGCCGAGGAAGAGCTCATGGACGAGGCGCTCGACGAGGTGGAGACGCGGCTGCTCGGCAACCAGGCCATGATGCACCTGTGGGCGGAGCTGGGACGGCGGCACCAGGAGGTGTCGGCCATCCAGTGCCGCGTGTCGGACGAGCACCTGATGGGGATGGCGAAGCACTACGCGCGCATGGAGGAGAAGGCGCGCCGCATCAAGAAGAGCCGCAGCATGGCCGCGGTGGACTCCACGGTGCTCACCTCGGGCAAGCGGGAGCCGCTGAGCAACAACTAACCCCGCGGCCGGGCGGACGGGCGCCGGCTTCCGTGACGAAGCGTCCGATTCCGGATACAACGCCGGGCCGTGAGAACCCGGATTGGAGCACTCGTCCTTGCTGTCGTGGCCGGGCTCGCCGGCTGCGGCACCTCTCCTCCTCCCGAGGAGTGTGGTCAGAAGCAGTTGACCGACGGCCAGGGGAGCGTCTACCGCTGTATCGCTTCCGAGGACTGTCCTCGTTCCTCGGGCGTGACGCTGTGCGTCAGCGATACCGACGTCCTGGATGCGTGCATCCGATGCCTGGATACCGAGTGTGTCCGTGTCTTCCCGGAGGCCTGCTAGTGCGGCGCCTGACGCTCCTCCTGGCCCTCGCGCTCGCCCCGGGCTGCACCCGCGACGGCGCCACCGACCACATGCAACGCGCGCGCGACTCCATCTTCGAGAAGCGCCCCGAAGAGGCGCTCGTGGAGTACCGCAAGGCACTGGATGAGCTGCGCAGGGATGAGTCCGCGCAGGCCCAGGTGCTCAAGGCCCGTGCCCTCAAGGGCGCCGCGGACGTGTACTGGCTCGAGCTGCGCAAGGTGAAGGAGGCGGTGAGCGTCTACAAGGAGCTCATCGCCCAGTGTCCCGAATCGCCCGAGGCGCTGGAAGCCCGCGTGGTGCTCGCCGAGCTGCTGCGCGTGCACTTCCGCGACCTGCGCGGCGCCATCGATCAGCTCACCGCCGCGCTGGCTCGCAACCCGCCCCAGGGCGCCGAGCTGCACTACCAGGTGGCCAAGCTGTACTTCGAGCTGCAGGACTACCAGCAGTGCGTGCTGGAGACGCGCAAGCTGACGGAGCGCTTCGCCACCAGCGCCTTCGTGGATGACTCCATCTTCCTGCAGGCCCAGGCGCTGCACATGCAGGCCGTGCATCTGCCGACCAGCATGGCCGAGGTGCAGCGCTACCGCCAGGAGGCCTCGCGCACGTACGCGGACCTCATCACGCGCTTCCCGGACTCGGAGCTGGCGCCCCACGCCGCCTTCGAGATGGGGAAGATCAAGGCCGAGTCCGGGGACAACGAGAAGGCCATCGAGACGTGGGTCCAGGCGCTGAAGAACCACCCGGACCCCGCCATGGTGCAGGACGCCATCGCCCGGGCCCGCCGCCGCATCGCCGCGACGACGCCGGAGCATCTCGACCGCAAGGCCGCCTTCAGCCGAGGCCCCGCTCCCACTCCCCGCAAGAAACACCGCAACTCGGTGGAGGCGGTGGGCGGCTCGGCCGAGGAAGCCGCCCGCGACTACGGCGACTGACACGCCGCTGCTCCCTCTCCCGAGGGGAGAGGGGAAGGGGTCGCGGTTTTCCCCGGGGTCACGCCGGGACGCCCTCCAGCACGGTCTCGAAGAGAGGGGCGGCTCGGGCCGGGTCATCCGCGTCCGCCACGAGCAGCAGGTGGATGCGGCCGCGCTCCACCCTCGCGTCCACGCCCTCCAGCTTCACCTTCGCGTCCACCCCGTCGAGGAACATCGGCGAGCCGTCCGGGGCCAGCACGCCCACCGCCGAGCCCATCACCGTGCCATCCGCGTAGGCATCACGGGTGTCCTCGGCGGCGGCGGTGAAGACGATGCGGCCGTCCGGTAGGGGCGCGGCGTCCGTGAAGGACAGGCGCACGTTGCCCGAGCGGCCCAGCTCCCAGCGGCGCACGGTGCGCACCACGTCCGGCTGCAGGGGCTCGCCCGCCTCCAGCGTGCGCAGCACCCGGCCCGCGTCCAGGTCCACCACCGCGTCCGCTCCCTGGTCCCCGGTGCCTCGGTTGAGCAGGCGCAGGCGGGGGCCGGACACCGCCGCGCCCTCCACGTTGAGCGGCCCCAGCTCCCGGGTGAGCTGCGTGTAGAGGCTGGTGAAGTCCACCTCGCGCACCGGGCCGGCGAGGCTCCCGTCCGCCGCGAGCGGCACCAGCACTCCCTTCATCCGCACCGACGTGCTCCCCGAGGGCACCGCCAGTAGCGCCCCGTGTGGCGCGTCCGCGAGCGCGCCGAGCAGGCAGAGCGCCTCCAGGTCCGGCTTGAGCGCCTTGCGCGCCTTCGGCTCCAGCGGGAGCTCGCCCGGGAAGAGGCGCAGGAGCTGGCCGGGCGCATCGCCCTCGAGCGGGAAGGTGGCCAGGAAGAGCGAGTCGTCCGCGACGACGTGCAACCAATTGCCCGTGCGCACCAGCCCACTCGCGGCGGACACGTGGGCATGGCCGCCCGGAGTCTCGGGCGCTTGCAGGGTCAGGTTCCGGCGCTGGGTGAGTCGGAGCATGGGACGCAAGATTACATCTCCGAGCACTCCGGCCCAGGCCGAGGCGCCGTCGTGTACTCCCGGCGAGCCGCTCTTCGCGCCAACGACTGCTCATCGGCGGGACGATGGAAGGGCTCATGCTCCTGGACGTGGTGCGGCCAGCGGCGTGATTTGATGGGTTTTCAACATCTCTCCCTCGCGCCCCTGCTCGCGCGGGGAGCGGGCTGGGGTGGGGGCCTTCCCCCCGGATACCCCCACCCCAGCGCTCGTCACGGCAACCCGGTGACAGCATGCTTTCGGGCGCGGGAACGTATAAAACCACCGTCGCGGATAGTTCACCTACTCCCGATAATCCGTAAAACCAGGAAGTGGCGGCGCGGTGTAGACGAATGCATCGCGGGAATCAAGTCGCCAGCCGGCTGGTGATGAAGGCTGAAACCGGTGGGCACACACGCCGCGTGTTATGGAGCGCACATGAACCACTCGCAGAGCAAGGCCCTCTTCTCCCGAGCGCAGGAGCGAATTCCCGGTGGAGTGAACTCCCCGGTGCGTGCCTTCCGGGGCGTCGGCGGTGAGCCCGTCTTCTTCAAGGAAGGCGCGGGCGCGTGGCTGACGGACGTGGATGACAACCGGTACGTGGACCTGGTGGGGAGTTGGGGTCCGCTCATCCTGGGACATGCCTATCCGCCCATCGTGGAGGCCGTCGTCGAGGCGGCGCGCCGGGGCACCACCTTCGGAGCGCCCACGGATCTGGAAGTGCAGTTCGCCGAGCAGATCTGCGCCACGGTGCCGAGCGTGGAGAAGGTGCGGCTGGTCTCCAGCGGCACGGAGGCCACGGTGGCGGCGGTGCGGCTGGCGCGCGGCTTCACGGGCCGCAACTACATCCTCAAGTTCGAGGGCTGCTTCCACGGCGCGGGAGACCCGTTCCTGGTGAAGGCGGGCAGCGGCGTGGAGACGCTGGGGCTGCCGGACTCGCCGGGCGTGCCCAAGGAGGTGGCGAGCCTCACGCTGACGGCGCCCTTCAACGACCTGGGCGCGGTGGAGCGCCTGTTCGCGCAGCGGGCGCAGGACATCGCGTGCGCCATCATCGAGCCGGTGGTGGGCAACATGGGCGTGCTCATCCCCGAGGAGGGCTACCTGCAGGGCCTCCAGGCGCTGTGCCGCGCGCACGGGGTGCTCTTCGTCCTGGACGAGGTGATGACGGGCTTCCGGCTGGCCCGCGGCGGCGCGCAGGAGGTGTACGGCCTGCGTCCGGACCTGACCACGTTCGGCAAGGTGATCGGCGGCGGCATGCCGCTGGCGGCCTACGGCGGGCGGCGCGACATCATGTCGAAGATTGCTCCCGAGGGGCCGGTGTACCAGTCGGGCACGCTGTCGGGGAATCCGGTGGCGGTGGCCGCGGGCATCGCGAGCCTCCAGGCCCTGCGCGCCCCGGGCGTGTACGAGCGCCTGGACTTCGTCGGCCGGGAAATCGAGGCGGGCCTGCGCGCGGAGGCGAAGGAGGCCAACGTCCCCGTCACCATCAACCGCGTGGGCAGCATGTTCACCGTCTTCTTCACCGAGGGGCCGGTGTACGACTACCCGAGCGCGAAGAAGAGCGACACGGCGCGCTACGGCCGCTTCTTCCACCAGATGTTGGAGGAGGGCGTGTACCTGCCGCCGAGCCAGTTCGAGGCGGCGTTCCTCTCGCTGTCCATCAACGAGCCCGAGGTGGCGCACATCCTCCGGGCGGCCCGCAAGGCATTCCGCTCGCTTGGACAAGGGGCCTGAGCAGGAGGCGTCGAGGCCGGGGTCCATCCCCTTCGGCCCCTACACCCTGGTGCGGCGCATCGGGTACGGGGGGATGGGAGAGGTGTTCCTCGCGCGCGAGGAGGGGCCGGGCCGCGCCTGCGTGGTGAAGAAGGTGCTGCCCTCGCTGGCGGGGAACGCGCAGTTCCTCGCCCGCTTCCGGGACGAGGCGCGGGTGGTGCGGCGCCTGGCCCATCCCAACATCGCCCGCGTGTGGGCCATGGGCGAGGTGGCCGGAGAGCTCTACCTCGCCATGGAGTACGTGGAGGGCAAGACGCTCAACCGGCTCGCGTGGCGGCTGCGCAACCGGGGCCGGGTGCTGCCCGTGGCGCTGGTGCTGCTCATCGGCGAGCGGATGTGCCAGGGCCTGACGTACGCGCACGACGCGACGGACGAGTACGGCCAGCCGCTGCACCTGGTGCACCGCGACCTGTCGCCGGCCAACGTGTGCATCTCCTACGCGGGCGAGGTGAAGATCATCGACTTCGGCGCGGCGCAGTCCACGCTGAAGCAGGCGCAGACGGCGCCGAGCGTGGTGATGGGCAGCATCTCGTACATGGCGCCGGAGCAGGCGCGAAAGAAGCCCGTGGACCGGCGGGCGGACGTGTACGCCACGGGCGTGGTGCTCTGGGAGTTGCTCGCCTGGCAGCCGCTGGCGCAGCGGGGAGACGTCTCCGAGCGGTGGAAGCGCGCGGCGTACCCTCAATGGGAGCCGCCGGGCCGGCACCGGGCGGGCCTGCCACCGGAGGTGGACGCGGTGGTGCTCCAGGCGCTGGCCACCGAGCCCGAGGCGCGCTTCCAGGACGCGGCGGCGTTCGGGGAGGCGCTCCGGGCCCTGCGGGAGAAGTTCGCGCCCAACGTGGGGGAGGCGGATCTGGCGCGGCTGATGGGGCAGGCCTTCGCGAAGGAGAAGGCGGTGGAGGATGGCGTGCTCGCGGAGCTGCTGCGAGGAGGGGCCGGGCCCCGGGCGCCCCTCACCGACAAGGAGCTGTCCTCCTTCGCGCCTCCCACCGCGCTGGCCTTCGAGCACCGGGCGCTCGATGCCCCCGCGGACTTCGTGCCCTCCGCGGAGGTCGAACTGGTGGAGGAGGCGAAGCCGGAGACGCCGGGCTCCGCCGGGACGCGGGCCCTGCTGACTCCGCGCTCGCGCGAGGTGCGGATGGCCTTCGACGTGGACGTCACCGGTGAGGCCGCCGTGGCGCGGCAGGGCGAGGTGTCCTCGCTGGTGCTGGCCATCGAGGAGGGCGGAGAGGGCGCCGCCATTGCTCCGGTGGACGGAACATCCCGGAAGGGGTGGCTCGCCGCGGGGCTGTTCCTCGTCGCGCTCGCGATGGGCTTCCTGGTGGTGTGGCTGCTGGGCTGAGGCACGCCCGTTCAGCCCGTCTGCTCCGACGGGTAAGTGGAACGATTCGAAAACCGTGCCAGCACCGGCCGCGGGAATTTCACTCCCGGCCCGGCGGCTATCGTCCAGCAGGGTGCTCCGCGTGGAAGTGAACACACGAAAGCAGGTCCACGTCACAGGTGGATTTCGACCCACGAGTGCCCCCCTGCCCATGTGTTACAGGCGGAGCCCAGGAGGCTTTCGTTGACCACTCGTATCCACGAGATCTTGAAGAAGTATTCCTCCGAGCTACTCACTGAGTGGCTCGCCGCCATTGTCACCAGCGGGGTTCGCCGTGACGCGCTGATGAAGGAAGCCGAGCTGCGCGAGCAGTGCTCCGAGTTCCTCCGGCTCCTCATCCAGGCCACCGAGTCCGGCAACCTCACCGACATCACCACCTCCGGGTACGCGGGCGTGCGGGAGATGCTGGATCGGCTGTCGCGCTCGCGCAGCCTGCAGGGCTTCTCCCCGTCGGAGACGGCCATCTTCATCTTCAGCCTCAAGCAGCCCCTGTTCGACCGGCTGCGCCGCGAACTTGCCGAACAGCCGCAGTCGGTGGTGGACGAGATGTGGAGCGCCACCTCCCTGCTGGACAAGCTGGGCCTCTACACCACGGAAGTGCACCAGCGCACGCGCGAGGAGGTCATCGTCCGCCAGCAGCAGGAGATGATGGAGCTGTCCACTCCCGTGGTGCAGCTGTGGGACCGCATCGTCTGCCTGCCGCTCATCGGCACGCTGGACAGCGGGCGCACCCAGACGGTGATGGAGACGCTGCTGCAGCGGATTGTCGAGACGGGCGCGGAGATCGCCATCATCGACATCACCGGCGTGCCCACCGTGGACACCCTCACCGCCCAGCACCTCATCAAGACGGTGACGGCCACCCGGCTGATGGGCGCCGAGTGCGTCATCAGCGGCATCCGGCCGCAGATTGCCCAGACCATCGTTCACCTGGGCGTGGACCTGGCTGGCGTGGTGACCAAGTCCAGCGTGGCGGGGGCCTTCAACTGGGCGCTCAAGCGCCTCAGCCAGTCCGTCACGAGCTCGGGCGCTCGCAACGCGGTGGGAAAGGTCTAGGCGGAGCTTTCTCATGGAGCGCATTCCCATCCTCCGCATGGGCAAGGTCCTGCTGGTCACCATCCAGGTGGACATGCACGACCAGCTCGCGGTGACCCTGCAGGATGACTTGACCTCGAAGATCGTCGAGACCGGCGCTCGCGGCGTGCTCATCGACATCTCCTCGCTGGAGGTGGTGGACTCCTTCATCGGACGCATCCTCGGCAACATCGCCAACATGTCGCGCGTGCTGGACGCGCAGACGGTGGTGGTGGGCATGCAGCCAGCGGTGGCCATCACCCTGGTGGAGCTGGGGATGTCCCTGCCCGGTATCCGCACCGCCCTCAACGTCGAGAAGGGCATGGCGCTGTTGCAGGCCTCCATGGAGGCGGACGAGGCGGAGCTCGAGGTCCCGGATGCAAGTCTTGAGGACTGAGGTGATGCCGATCCGCTCCTCGCAGGACCTGGTGCTCGTGCGTCAGGCCGTGCGAACGTGGTCGGCCGAGCTCAAGTTCAGTCTCGTGGAACAGACCAAGATGGTGACCGCCGCCAGTGAGCTGGCGCGCAACACGTTGGATTACGGCAAGGGCGGGCAGGTGACCCTGGCGGTGGTCCAGGAAGGCATCCGCCGCGGGCTGCGGCTGTCCTTCGAGGACCAGGGGCCGGGTATTCCCGACGTCGAGCTGGCGATGCGCGATGGGTATACCTCGGGTGGCGGCATGGGGCTCGGGCTGGGGGGCGCCAGGCGGCTCGTGAACGAGTTCGACATCGTCTCCAAAGTAGGGGAGGGGACCCGGGTCACGGTGACACGATGGAAGTGAGCTCCACGGCGATTGCGGTCACGGAGAGCAGTCAGGCGGGGCATGCGCGCCGGACGGCCTCGGCGCTGGCGGCTCGCCTGGGGTTCAGCGAGGAGGATCAGGGCAAGGTCGCCATCGTGGTGAGCGAGGCGGCCAAGAACCTGGTCGCCCATGCGCGCGAGGGGCAGATCCTCCTGCGCACGCTCCACGCCGGCTCCCACGTGGGCGTGGAGATGCTCGCGCTGGACAAGGGGCCGGGCATGGTGGACGTGGAGCGCTGTCTGCGTGACGGCTACTCCACCGCCGGCACAGGGGGCTCGGGCCTGGGCGCCATGCGGCGCATGTCCTGTTTGTTCGACATCTACTCCCAACCCGGCGTGGGGACGGTGGTGCTGGCCCGGCTGTGGTCCGGCAAGCCTCCTCCGGAGGACGGCCTGGACGTGGGCGTGGTGTGCGTGCCGAAGACGGGCGAGGAGGTGTGCGGTGACTCCTGGGCGGTGGACCGCAAGGACGGCCGCCTGGTCTTCCTCGTCGCGGATGGCCTGGGTCATGGGCCCGAGGCGGCACGGGCCTCGCGCGCGGCGGTGGTGTCCTTCCTCGAGCAGGGCTCGAGCGACGTGGTGGAGCTGCTGCGCGGCGCGCACCAGGAGCTGCACAGCACCCGGGGCGCGGCGGTGGCGCTCACCGCGCTGGACGGGGCGCGGCTCCACTTCTCCGGCGTGGGCAACATCGCCGCGGCCGTGGTGTCGCCAGAGGGTGGCATCCAGCGGATGGTCTCCATGAACGGGACGCTGGGGCACCAGACGCACCGCATGCAGCAGTTCAGCTACACGTGGAACCAGGGGGACACCCTGGTGATGTGCTCGGACGGGCTGGCCACGCAGTGGCGGGTGGATGCCTATCCCGGGCTGCTCGCCCGGCATCCAGGCGTGGTGGCCGGGGTGTTGTTCCGGGACTTCTCCCGAGGGCGCGACGACGCGACGGTGCTGGTGGCGCGGGAGACCTCCCGGAGAGGCATGCCTTGAGCGCCTCCATCTTCCAGGCCGAGCTGCGCACCGGACAGGACGTGGTGAACACCCGGCAGCGGGGGCGGCACATCGCCCAGGCCCTGGGCTTCGATGGACAGGATCAGGTGCGCATCGCCACCGCCATCTCCGAGGTGGCGCGGCTCGCCGCCTCCGAGGCCAATGGCCACATCGAGTTCCTGTTGGAGGACTCGCCGGAGCCCTCCCTGGTCGTGCGGGTGCTCGCCCCGAACTCCAACCACGGGCTCGTCGCGGGCAGCACGCCGGACACGCTCCGGCCGGGGCCCGCGCTCGCTCCCGCGCAGCGGCTGATGGACCGGATGGCGCTGCGGCCGGGCGGGGATGGCCGGCTCCTGCTGGAGATGGCCCAGCGTCTGCCGCACGCCTCGCCCTCGTCCCTGGTGGTGCAGTCGCTCCGGCAGGAGCTGGAGCGCAATCGGCGGGACAGCGCCGCGGACGAGCTGCAGCGGCAGAACGAGGAGCTGCTGCGCACGCTGGAGGAGCTGCACGCGCGCAAGGCCGAGGTGGAGCGGCTCAACCGCGAGCTGGAGGAGACCAACCGCGGCGTGGTGGCTCTCTACGCCGAGCTGGAGGAGAAGGCCGAGGCGCTGCGCCGCGCCTCGGACATGAAGACGCGCTTCATCTCCAACGTCAGCCACGAGCTGCGCACGCCCATCAGCTCCGTGCTCAACCTCTCGCGGCTGATGTTGGACCGCATCGACGGGCCGCTCAACGCCGAGCAGGAGAAGCAGCTCCTCTTCATCCGCAAGTCCGGCGAGGCCCTGCAGGAGCTCATCGACGACCTGCTGGACCTGGCGAAGATCGAATCCGGCCGCTCGGAGGTGCTGTGCGCGAGCTTCTCCGTGACGGAGCTGTTCGGCGCGCTGCGCGGGATGCTCCGGCCGCTGCGCGTGAACGAGGGCGTGTCGCTCGTCTTCGATGAGCCCCCGGAGATGCCGGAGCTGCACACCGACGAGCGGAAGCTCTCCCAGATTCTGCGCAACCTCGTCTCCAACGCGCTCAAGTTCACCCACCGTGGCGAGGTGCGGGTGTCGGTGGCCCCCGGCCCCGATGACACGGTGGTGTTCTCGGTGAGCGACACCGGCGTGGGCATCGCCCCCGAGGACCAGGAGCGCATCTTCGAGGAATTCGTCCAGGTGGAGGGCCCCCACCAGCAGGGGGTGAAGGGGACGGGGCTGGGGCTGCCTCTGTCACGGCGCCTGGCGGAGCTGCTGGGCGGCTCGCTCACCGTGGAGAGCCAGCCGGGCAAGGGCAGCACCTTCCATGCGACGGTGTCCCGCGACTACACCCAACGGCAGCGGGCCGCGGGGGAAGAGGAGGGCGCCTCCCAGACGTTGGAGGCGGATGGTTCGCACGCCCGCACGGTGCTCATCATCGACGACGATGAGGTCGCTCGCTACCTGCTCCAGCGGCTGTTGGGGGACACCTCCCTCCAGTTCCGCGAGGCGGCGTCGGGTCCGGAGGGGCTGCGTCTGGCAGGCGAGGTGCGGCCGGCCGCCATCCTCCTGGACATGTCGCTGCCGGGGATGGATGGCTTCGAGGTGTTGGAGGCCCTGCGGCGCGAGCAGGCCACCCGGAACATCCCGGTCGTCATCCATACCAGCCGCTCGCTGACGGAGCAGGAGCGCGGGCAGCTGCTTCCCCACGTGGTGGGTATCCTCTCCAAGAGTGGGCTCACGCGGGAGACGGCGTTCGAAATGGTACAAAAGGCGCTTTCCGGCCCGGGTCACCGACCTGGGGGCCTCTCCCGCCAGCCCTGAGCGCCACCCCACCTTCTTCCTTCCTTCGCGAGTATTCGCGAGTCACCTTGAGGAGACCGCAGCGTGTCTCAAAGGGAACCCATCCTCCTCAACATCAACGACAACGACGCCAATCGCTATGCCGTCACGCGCATGCTGCGGGCGGCGGGCTTCCAGGTGTTGGAGGGGGGCACCGGGGCCGAGGCACTCCGCTTGACCGCCGAGGCGCGGCCGGACCTGGTCATCCTGGACGTGAAGCTGCCGGACCTCAATGGCATCGAGGTCTGCCGGCGGCTGAAGGCGGACCCTCGCACGGCGGGCATCGCCGTGCTGCACCTGTCGGCCAACTACATCCGCACCGAGAACAAGGTGGAGGGGTTGGAGAGCGGGGCGGATGGCTACCTGACGCAGCCGGTGGACTCGGCGGAGCTGTTGGCCACGGTGCGCTCGTTGCTGCGCATGCGCCAGGCGGAGGAGGAGGCACGCGCCGCGGCGCTGCAGTGGAAGACGACCTTCGACTCACTGGGAGACGGGGTGTGTCTGTTGGACCGGGGCGGGCGGGTGATGCGCGCCAACCGGGCCTTCGTGTCCCTGTTGGGACTGTCCGATGAGCGGGTGTTGGGGCGGCCCTTCGAGGAGTTGATGCGGGCGGCGTCGGACACCGAGGCCGCGCTGCCTCCGTGCTGCGGGGCGGTGCTGGCCTGCCTCGGGGAGGCCGAGGTGTGCCTGCGGGCGCGCTGGTACCGCGTGGCGGCCAATCCGGTGGAGGAGGGCGCCGGGGGCACGGTGGTGGGGGCGGTGCGCATCCTCACGGACATCACCCACCGCCGCGAGCTGGAGGACGCGCTGCGGCAGCGGGCGGCGGACCTGGCGGAGTCGGACCGGCGCAAGGACGAGTTCCTGGCGATGCTGGCGCACGAGCTGCGCAACCCCCTGGCGGCCATCGTCAACGCGCTGCACCTGGCGGAGGCCACGCAGCCGGAGGGCTCCGAGTCCAAGGCGATGCGGGTGATGGTGCGGCAGAGCCAGCACATGGCGCGCATGGTGGATGATCTGCTGGACGTGTCGCGCTTCAACCGCGGCCACATCGAGCTGCGGCGGGCGCCGGTGGATCTGCGACAGGTGGTGCAGCACAGCGTGGACGCACGCCGGCGGTCGCTCGAGGAGAAGGGGCTGCACCTGGAGGTGTCGTTTCCCGCGGCCTCGGAGAGCCTGTGGCTCAACGGGGATGGCACGCGGCTGGAGCAGGTGGTCTCCAACCTGCTGGACAACGCGAGGAAGTACACCGAGCCCGGAGGCCACGTCTTCGTCGGGGTGATGGTGGAGCGCCACGGCAAGGAGCGTCAGGCGGTGCTGCGCGTGCGGGACACGGGCATCGGCATGAGCCCGGAGCTGATGGCTCGCGTGTTCGAGCTCTTCGTCCAGGCCGAGCAGCAGCTGGACCGCTCCCGGGGCGGACTGGGCATCGGGCTGACGCTGGTGCGGCGCCTGGTGGAGCTGCACGGTGGCACGGTGTCGGTGCACAGCGAGGGCGAGGGCAAGGGCAGCGAGCTCGTGGTGCGCCTGCCGTTGGAGGCCGCCCAGGAGGAGGCCGCCCAGGAGGAGGCCGCCCAGGAGGCGGCCGCGTCCGAGCCCGCCGAGGTGAAGCCGGAGAAGTCCGAGGACTCCTCGGTGCGGCGGGTGCTGCTGGTGGAGGACAACGAGGACACGCGCGAGGTGCTGCGCGAGCTGGTGGAGATGTGGGGCCACCGGGTGGAGGTGGCGGAGGACGGCTTCAAGGGCGTCCAGCTCTTCTCCTCGCTGCGGCCGCACGTCGCGCTGGTGGACCTGGGACTGCCGGGGATGGATGGCTTCCAGGTGGCGCGCAGGATTCGCGAGAGCGAGGGCGGCCAGGACGTCTTCCTGGTGGCGCTCACGGGCTACAGCGGCGATCACCGGACGCTGGCGGTGGAGGCGGGCTTCAACCTGCACATGGTGAAGCCGGTGAATCCGGACGAGCTGGAGCGGTTGTTGGAGCAGCTCCCCACCGTGGAGCGGCACCCCACCGCCTGAGCTCGTCCGGCCCCGGCTCGCCGGTTCCCGCTCAGCGCGTGTAGCGCTGCACGGTGCTGGAGTTGATGCCGCCCGTCACCAGCACCTCTCCCGTGTGCAACAGCGTCGCGGCATGGCCCAGGGGCGAAGACAGCGTGCCCGCGGACTGCCACGCGTCCGTCGATGGATCGTACAGGGAGGCCTGTCCGCTCGAGGTCGTCACCAGCACCTCGCCCGAGTAGAGCAGCGTCGCGCTGACGGCCGAGGCCCCGCCCGGCAGGGTGGGGCCGGGGAGCCAGACGAGGCCGCTGTACGGATCATAGAAGTCGACCGCGTCGTGGCCTCCACCGAGGATCATCACCCTGCCCGAGTAGAGCTGGACGGCGAGGTGGCCGGTGCGTGCCCGCGGCATGTCCGGCGCGAACGACCAGCTGTTCGTGGCCGGGTCATACAACTGCGCGTCCTTTTGCGGCTGTGAGTCGAGGTCACCACCCGTGACCAGCACCTTGCCCGAGTAGAGCAGCGTCGCGGTGTGCTTGCGGCGAGGAGTGAAGATGGAGGGCCCCGCGCTCCACTCGTTCGTGTCCGGGTCGTACAGCTCCACGGAGCGCGTCTCCGCGGAGCTGTTCGTCCAGAAGTTGGTGGTGGTGCCAGCCACCACCAGCACCTTGCCCGAGGGGAGCAGGGTCGCGGTGTGGGCGCTGCGCCCCTCGTTCATGCTGTCCGCGTACGACCACGTGCCCGTGGCCGGGTCGAACACCTCCGCAGCGGAGCTGTGGTAGGTCGGGGCCCTGCCGAGCCACCCACCCGCCACCAGCACCTTGCCCGAGGGGAGCAGGGTCGCGGTGTGGCGCCTGATGTGCCGGGCTCCGAGCGGGGGCGTGGGCGTCGAGACGTGGATGTACGGGTTGTACACCTCCGCCGTCTTGCCGTCCGTGGTGCCGCCCACCACCAGCACCTCGCCCGACTCGAGGACGGTCGCGGTGTGCTCGGAGCGCGCTTCGGTCAGGTTGCCGTCGGTGCTCCAGGAGCCCGCCTGCTCCTGGAGCGGGGTCTCCGAGACCACGATGTTGGGCGCCGTGGTGCTGGTGAAGAAGTCCGGGTACGTCGCGACGTAGTACTGGCCACCAAAGGTCTCCTCCGAGAGGAATCTGCCGCCCTTCTCGCCCTTGACCTTCAGGGTGGTGCCATCGCTCAGGAGAGACAGCGACCCTCTGACGTAGCTGGCACTGCGCTCTCCGTACGACTGGAGGGCCTCGGAGCGCACCACCGCCAGGGTGTCCGGCGCCAGGTGCCGGATCTCCAGCCATGAGCCCGAGGTGCCGCTCGGCGAGTACCGGTTCGTGTAGCTGACGGCGACCCCCAAGTCATTGGCCACGAGGGAGAGCTGGGGAGGGTCGTACGCGCCCTCGAGCTCCACGCTGCCCGCGCCCCACGGGCACGAGGCCGAGGCCTGCCGGGTGATGACGGGCACGTACGTGGGCGGGAAGGGCGGGACGACCTCCTTGTACGAGACGGTGAAGGTGCACCCGCGCGAGACCCCGGAGGTCAGCGCGGCGGCGCTCGTGACGAGCTTGCTCGAGTCTTCTGCGGTGGGCTCGCTACAGGCCGGCATCAGGAGGGCAATGGCGAGGGAGGAGACGAGTTTCACGGTTCTCATGCGGTGTGGATCCTGTCGGGATGCCGCGCGAACGGTTTCCTGAGCAGCCGCCGCCATCATTCCGCTTTTCTCGATATCCTGTCTGTTTGTATTTTTCCTGATGAGCTGGATTCCAATCCCTCTCTTTTGCGCGCGCAACCCGTGAGGAGCGCGTGAAGCGTTGGTTTGTTTGACGCGTCGACGGTTGTGCGCGGAATATTGATGAAGTCACAAGAAGATTTCATCAGGACTGGCTTGCAACCCTTTGTCATCTTGCGTAATATTTCCCTCTCGTTTCCTGAGGTTCGAGAGAAAGGCCGGATGTCGTAAGTCAGACATCCGACGGGTGTCAATCCATACACCTCTTTCGAGAAATCCGTCTCGAATGAGGACACCCCCCGCTCTTGGTCGGAACCCCCTGAAATCAATTGCTTGCATGAAGTGGATGTAAAGCCTGGATACATCCGGGCTTATGTCCGCTGCGACACCGGCACTCCAGGGCGAAGTCGGGAGCATGCGGGTACGGAGGAGTTTCAGGGGTTTCTGGGCTTGGCTCGATCCCTGCTTCATGTCCTGGCGTCCGACGGCATGGCGCCGTCGGCACAGGAGGCGTTTCCCCCAGTGTTCCGTACGCGTTTCCTCGCTGCTGCGCTTCTCGCCCTCCCCCTCGCCGCGTGCGAGGTCGACAATTCCCAACTCCCCGAGGGCGCCCAGAAGTTCGACGACGCCGAGTCGCTCGGAGACGTCCAGGCCGCGCTCGCCGCGCTGCCCTCCGCCCGGGTCGTTGGCGCGGATGAGAAGGACTTCCCCTTCATGATCAGCGGCAACCTGGGCTCGGCCAGCGAGTCCGTGCAGGGCCTCGCGGCCGGTGACTCGCACGGCCGTGTGAGCAAGGCGCTTCCCGGCATCGCCGCCGTGTTCCGTCTGGATGCCTCCAACCTGGTGGCGAAGCGCTCCAAGGTGGACGAGCAGGGCGTCACGCACATCCGCTATGGCCAGATGAAGAACGGCCTGCCGGTGGTGAACGAGGAGCTCATCGTCCACGTGGCGCCCAACGGCACCATCACCGCGGCCAACGGAACGGCGCGCGATGGGGAGATCGTCTCCGCCAAGGCCTCCATCTCCGCCGAGGCCGCCGAGTTCGCCGCGCTGGACAACACCTCGGGCAGCCACCTGGACATCGAGGGCTCGCGCCTGGTGTACATCCGCTCCAGCCAGGACAACCGGCTGAAGCTGGCCTACGAGGTGACGGTGTCGGGTGAGGGCGAGGACCTGCCCATCCGCGACCTCGTCTACGTGAGCGCGCTGGACGGCTCCATCCTGGAGCGTCACTCGAAGATCCACACGGCGCTCAACCGCAAGGTGTACTCGGCCAACAACGGCTCGAGCACGCCGGGTACCCTCAAGCGCTCCGAGGGCCAGGCCGCCACGGGCGACGCCCACGTCGACGGCAACTACGACAAGCTGGGTGGCACGTACAACTGCTACAAGAACAACTTCAACCGCGACTCGTTCAACAACAAGGGCGCCACGCTCATCAGCACCGTTCACTACAGCCGCAACTACGTGAACGCGTACTGGGACGGCACCCAGATGGTGTATGGCGATGGCGACGGCGTGAACTCGGGCATGCTCGGCCTGTCCGCGGACGTGACCACGCACGAGCTCACCCACGCGGTGACCTCGAGCGAGTCCAACCTCACCTACTCGGGTGAGTCCGGCGGCCTCAACGAGGCGATGAGCGACATCTTCGGCGCCTACTGCGAGAGCTACGACTCGGGCACCTGGGCCACCACCAACGCGGTGTTCATGGTCGGCGACGACATCTGGACGCCCGCCACCTCCGGTGACGCGCTCCGCTACATGTACGACCCGGCCAAGGACGGCAAGTCGCTCGACTACTGGACGAGCAGCTCTGGCAGCGTGGACGTGCACTACAGCTCGGGTATCGCCAACCTGGCCTTCACCCTGCTGTCCAGGGGCGGCACGCACCCGCGCGGCAAGAGCACCGTCAACGTGACGGGCATCGGCGTGCAGAAGGCCGGCGCCATCTTCTACAAGGCGAACACGGACTTCTTCACCGCCTCCACCAAGTACGCCCAGGCGAAGACGTACACCGAGCAGGCCGCGACGGCGCTCGGCTACTCCGAGGCGGACGTCGCGTCCGTGACGGCGGCCTGGGCCGCGGTGGGCGTGGGCAGCACCACGACGCCTCCCACGGGTGGCACGGCGCTGACCAATGGCACGGCGGTCACGGGCCTCTCCGGCGCCGCCAGCTCCGCCGCCTACTACTACCTGGACGTGCCGGCCAGCAAGGCGTCCACCTTCGCCATCAGCGGTGGCTCGGGTGACGCGGACCTGTACGTGAAGGCCGGCTCGCAGCCGACCACGAGCTCGTACGACTGCCGTCCGTACAAGACCGGCAACGCCGAGTCGTGCAGCATCGCCGCGAAGACCTCGGCCACCCGTATCTACGTGATGGTGCGCGGCTACAGCGCCTACTCCGGTCTCTCGCTCAAGGGCTCCTACTGAGCACCCTGAAGCCGGGCACGTCGTGAGTTGAACGGGGCCCCTGGGAGGCATGCCTCCCGGGGGCTTCGTTTTGGGCGGGCCATTCCCCACAAGCCCCCGACCTGCGGTATGTGGGGGGGCATGGCGATCGAGACAGAATCGGGAGTGACGCTCCCCTTCGACCGGTTCTGGGACTGGCTCCTGGACCACACCAACTGCATCCTCAGCCTCGGCACCGAGGAGTCCTGGCTCTACGATGCCGAGGCGCTCCACTGGGTCCTCTTCGCCGAGGAGAGCGGCACGCCCGTGGTGCAGCTCATCCTGGGCAAGCGCCTGGTAGGCGAGATGGTGCTCGACACCTCCGACCTGCTCCAGGTGCAGGTGACGCCCGACCCGGACAACGTGGAGCGCGGCTACTTCCTCTTCAAGCTCGTGGGCGGCCTCAAGTCGGCGCCCCGTGTGCGCTACACCTTCCAGCTCGCCCACGGGCTGGAGAACCTGCCCACCACGCCTCACGTGGCGGGAGGGCTGAAGCACTGAGCCGTCCCGGGGAGGCCCGGCGCCACCGGGCCTCCCGCGTGGGACGGGGGCTCAGGCCTTCTTCGAGGGCTTGTTGATGTCCGCGAAGAAGTCGTTGCCCTTGTCGTCCACGACGATGAAGGCGGGGAAGTCCACCACGTCGATCTTCCAGACGGCCTCCATGCCGAGCTCCGGGTACTCGAGCACCTCGACCTTCTTGATGCAGTCCTTGGCGAGCCGGGCCGCCGGGCCGCCGATGGAGCCCAGGTAGAAGCCGCCGTGCTTCTTGCAGGCCTCGGTGACGGCCGACGAGCGGTTGCCCTTGGCCAGCATCACGAAGCTGCCGCCCTGCGCCTGGAACTGGTCCACGTAGGCGTCCATGCGGCCCGCCGTCGTGGGGCCGAACGAGCCGGACGCATAGCCCTCGGGCGTCTTCGCCGGGCCCGCGTAGTAGACCATGTAGTCCTTGAGGTACTGCGGCATGCCCTCGCCGCGGTCCAGGCGCTCCTTGATTTTCGCGTGGGCGATGTCGCGCGCCACCACCATGGGGCCCGTGAGCGACAGGCGCGTCTTGATGGGGTAGCGCGACAGCTCGGCGCGGATGTCGGCCATGGGGCGGTTCAGGTCGATCTTCACCACGTCGCCCGACAGGTCCGTGTCCTTCGTCTCCGGCAGGTACTTCGCCGGGTCCGTCTCGAGCTGCTCGAGGAAGACGCCGTCCCTGGTGATTTTGCCGAGCGCCTGGCGGTCGGCCGAGCAGGACACGGCGATGGCCACGGGGCACGAGGCGCCATGGCGGGGCAGGCGGATGACGCGCACGTCATGGCAGAAGTACTTGCCGCCGAACTGGGCGCCGATGCCGGTGCGCTGGGTGAGCTTGAGGACCTCCTGCTCCAGGGCCACGTCGCGGAAGCCGCGGCCGAGCGAGTTGCCCTCGGTGGGCAGCGTGTCCAGGTAGCGCGCCGAGGCGTACTTGGCCGTCTTGAGCGCGAACTCGGCGGAGGTGCCGCCCACCACGATGGCCAGGTGGTACGGCGGGCAGGCCGCGGTGCCCAGCGAACGGATCTTCGACTCGAGGAAGGTCAGGAGGCTCTGCGGGTTGAGGACCGCCTTCGTCTCCTGGAAGAGGTAGCTCTTGTTGGCCGAGCCACCGCCCTTGGCCATGAAGAGGAACTTGTAGGCGTCGCCGTCGGTGGCGTAGAGCTCGATTTGAGCAGGGAGGTTGTTGTTGGTGTTGACCTCCTTGTACATGTCGAGCGGGGCCATCTGCGAGTAGCGCAGGTTGGCGGTGCGGTACGTGTCGAACACGCCGCGCGAGATGGCCGCCTCGTCGCCCCCGCCCGTCATCACATACTGGCCCTTCTTGCCCATGACGATGGCGGTGCCGGTGTCCTGGCAGGAGGGCAGCACGCCACCGGCGGCGATGTTGGCGTTCTTGAGCAGCTCGAGCGCCACGAAGCGATCGTTGGACGAGGCCTCGGGGTCCTCGAGGATGTTGGCGAGCTGTTTCAGGTGGCCGGGCCGCAACAGGTGGGAGATGTCCCGCATGGCCTCGCGGGTGAGGAGCGTGAGCGCCTCGGGAGCGACCTGGAGGAAGGTCTTCCCGCCGGCCTCGAAGGTGGAGACGTGATCCTTCGTGAGCAGCCGGTAGGGCGTCTCGTCCTTGCCGAGCGGCAGCATGTCCTGGAACTGGAAGTCGTTCATCGTGGCCTTCTCCAACGGTTGGCTGGACCTGGACCGGCGAGTCTGGGTCCCCATTCCCCGATTGTCAGCAGGGAGCTGTCCGTCCGGGGAGTCTGCCTGGAACAGGCCGAAAACCTACCCTCATGTGAGCGACGAGCGATTGTAGGGGGGCGCCGCCCGGATGCCCTGGGGGCGGGCGGGAGGTGACGCGCTGGACAGCGCTTCCGGGGGTGCCATCCTGTGGCGCCCATGACCGCCCCCGTCGTTCCCTGCTCGGCCATCTACCTCGACGCCGAGGACACGCTGGTGTCCGGCGCCGACACGCGCATCCCCCCGGAGCGGATGGTGGCGCGAATCCGGGAGCTCGCGCGAAGGGGAGGGGGCCTGTACCTGTGGAGCCGGCACGGGGCCGAGCACGCCCGGAAGGTGGCGGCGGGGCTGGGGCTCGAGGACTGCTTCCGGGCCTTCCTGCCCAAGCCGGAGGTGCTCATCGACGCCGAGGCGCTGGAGGACTGGAGCATCTCGGAGATTCCGGCGGTGGCCTTCGGTTCCGTGAGGTTGGAGGACATCCTGCGAACGCCGCGGGTGCTCCCTCTCCCTTTGGGAGAGGGCGGGGGGTGAGGGTAGTCGTCACCCGGGTTTCACCCCTGGGTCCTCCAGTTCGCGCATTCCGTTACACGGGGAGGGAATACGGGAGGGAAATACCCTCACCCTAGCCCTCTCTTAGTGGGAGAAAAAACGGTTCTCCAAGAGTTTCGGGCACTTAGACCGAATTGATGGGGGGTCAAAAACCATCAATTCGGGTCTTCTCTGGCGCTCGCAGCTACATTCTCCACTACACGGGGCCCGCACTAGAAGTGAGCCCGCCTTATTCACGAGAGGTGCAGGAGGATGACCGGAAAAGGAGGGTGACGCGCCTGACCTCCCGAGTGGTAGAGGGGTGTTGTTCAGACATCCACCACCACAAGGCAGGAGGCGCGTCATGGGTGAAATCCTCAACGACTTCGGGCTGGAGTTCAACGGCTCCGTGAAGCTGGAGGCGAGGGCGGAGCGGTTGACGTCGGAGGCAGGGGCGGTGCTGCTGAGGGAGGTGGACGAGCGGTTGGGGCTGACGCGCTGGCTGGGGGAGATGTTGACGGACACGCGAGACGAGAAGCGGATAACCCACTCGCTGAGGGAGTTGGTGCGCACGGACCTTCTGCTGTTGGGGCAAGGGTGGAGAGACCACGACGACGCGGACGCGCTCAGGAGGGACGCGGCGTTGAGGTTGGCGGTGTCGGACAGCAAGAGCAGCGTGCCGCTGAGGGGGAAAGAGGGGGGAGCGGAGGGGTTGGCCTCACAGCCCACCTTGTCGCGGCTGACGGCCATGTTGGCGCGAGAGGAAAACCGGAAGGTGCTGCACGAGGCGCTGGTGTGGCAGACGGGGCGGAGGCTGAGGGCGCAGCAGCCCAAGGGCCAGAAGCTCAAGCAGGTGACGGTGGACGTGGACGGGTTGCCGGTGGAGGTGCATGGGCACCAGGAGGGCAGCGCGTACAACGGGCACTACGGAGTACGCATGTACCACCCGATTGTCGCCAGTCTGGCCGAGACGGGAGACCTGTTGGACGTGAGGTTGCGCGAGGGAAACGTGCACAGCGCCAATGGAGCGCTGGAATTCATCGACGAGTTGCTGGGGCGAGTGGAGAAGGAGGTGTGTGAGGTGGCGGCGGTGCGCTTCGACGCGGGCTTTCCCGAGGAGAAGCTGCTGGCGAAGCTGGAGGAGCGAGGCACGCCCTACGTGGCGCGCGTGCGCAACACCAGCGTGTTGCAGCGGGAGGCGGCGCTGCCGCGCTTCATGAATTCGGGAGTGCCGCTGGGGGAGCCGGGCACCCACCTGTACGAATGGGAGTACCAGGCGCAGGGCTGGAGCCGTGCGCGGCGCGTGGTGTTGGTAGTGCTGGAGAGAAAGGACGAGCTCTTCCCGCACGCCTTCTGAGATGCCGGCGCAGGCGCTGCTGGAGCACTACCGCCAACGCGGCACGGCGGAGGGCCACTTCGCAGAGCTCATGGACGTGCTGGCCCCGGCGCTCTCCTCGGCCAGACGGCCCAAGTCCAAGTACCGGGGGCAGCCGCCCGTCCAGCGCTCGGTGTCCATCGACGCCTTCGCCAACAACGAGGTACGCCTGTTGCTCAATGCCCTGGCCTACAACCTGGTGCACGCCGCGCGCGTGCTGATGGAGCAGGCCACGGGCGAGGGCTGGGGGCTGCGCCGTGTGCGCGAGCGGGTGCTCAAAGTAGCCGCGCGGGTGCTGTTACACGCCAGAAGAGTGGTGCTGGTCATTGGCCGGGAGTCGGCCAGCCTCTGGCAGAAGCTGTGGACGAAGCTGGGCTCGCTGAGCACAGCGCACATTACGTAGCTGCCTGGAGTCAATTGCAGCTCACGTGTCGCACTCTCCCCACTCCCCACTCCCCACTCCCCTCTCCATCTCCTCCTGCTTGCTACCCGCTGCCACGGGGCGGGCTTCCTCTGCCTTGTGCCCGATAACTCAACCCAACGCGCTCGACCTCAGCCCTCATGCATGTCTTGAGCCAGTCGTCGCGAATATGGTGGGTTCAAATCTCCCAGATGTGCTTCGGTCCACCTTGTCTTACATATCTAGAATAGAGCCGCCATTCCAGATGAAAGACCTCATTTTAGCGGCACCTTTTGGCGAGTCTCTGCGTTCAGCGGTCACTACTTCGGGGGCGGACTGTCGAGGCCCCGTAGCTGTTCCTCGGCCATCCGGCGGTACTGCGGCACGATCTCCACGGCCAGTACGTCACGCATCTGCTGGCGGGCACCTTCGAGATCCCCAGCGTCCCGGAGGCTCGTCATCCGGAACAGAGCGCGTGTGATCCGCTTCTGGCCGTCCCGTAAGCGAGAGAGAATCATCCCCATGAGTGCCTCGGCGCCTTCCGAGCTCTTGAGTGCGTCTTCCGTCTCGGCCACGCTAACGGCTGCTGTGGGGGCCATCCGACGCAGAAGGGCGCGCACGTCGTCGGTGAGTTCCAGGACGTGTCCCTGCTGAACGCGCTGGTAGAGGGCGGTGAGCTGCGGCCGGTCATTCAGGTTCGGATTGATTTGCCCGGTTGTGCGTACCTCCGCCAACCCGGCTAGCTTCTCTAGGGCAATTTCGGCCTGTTCTCGGTAGAAGGGGACGACCTCCACGGCGAGCACGTCACGCATGAACTGCTGTGCCCCGGTGAGATCGCCCGCGTCCCGAAGTTCATAGGCCCGGATTTGAGCACGGCTCAGCCGCGCCGAACCATCAGAGATGCGCCGTCGGACTTCCTGTAGCAGCGTCGTAGCGGTGGACAAGCTGCGGAGGGCGCTCTCTGCATCCTCATCGCTGATGGCCACCTCGCGGGCGCTTCGCAGCAATAGAGCGCGCGTCTCATCGGTGAGTTCTAGGGGCTCACCTTGCTCTAGGACCCGTTTGGCCAGTGCCCGAATAGGGTCCCAATCAATCTTCTTGTCGGACATTGCCGCTCCTACTTCTCCCGGGGATCAGGGCACCTATCTCTCGGCCATTCGTGCTGGCCCTCGCAATACCGCAGGCAATCGTAGCAGGGCCCGTCCCAGCCTTCGTCGGCGCACAGGACGAACTTCTTTATGCAGATCTGCTTCCACTCCGGAAGGTCTTTGTTGTTCTCGAACTCCTCGTCGTCGATTCTCAGCGAAATGTCCCGTAGGACCCGGAGCTCGTCCGAGCGGCTGGCGGTGCAACTCTCCATGGCGGTCAACGGGTACTTCTTGATGCAGCAGTCAACCGTGGACTCTCCCGGTCGGCACGCGATGGCTGCCGCACAGCCTGAAACGAGCCCACCCACCAGCACGGCTACCCAGAGGCGCGGGGTGCAATTCAGGTTTTCCATGCCTCTGATGTTAGGCCAGTTAAGCAGGGAGCTCCAGCCGGGGACAGAGCGTGACGGGCTGGCCGCCGCTAACCCGTTCTGGTAGGTTGGCCCGCGCTATGCGGAACTTCTTACCTCCCCGGTCTGCCCTTCTTCTCGCCCTCCTGGCGTCCGTTGCGATGGCCAGGGAACGCGAGCCCAGGTCTCGGAGCCTCTTCCTTTCGGACGAGTCGCGGGACGAAGTACAACGGGTATACGGGCACAAGGCAGAGGAAGCCCGCCCCGTGGCAGCGGGTAGCAAGCAGGAGGAGATGGAGAGGGGAGTGGGGAGAGTGCGACACGTGAGCTGCAATTGACTCCAGGCAGCTACGTAATGTGCGCTGTGCTCAGCGAGCCCAGCTTCGTCCACAGCTTCTGCCAGAGGCTGGCCGACTCCCGGCCAATGACCAGCACCACTCTTCTGGCGTGTAACAGCACCCGCGCGGCTACTTTGAGCACCCGCTCGCGCACACGGCGCAGCCCCCAGCCCTCGCCCGTGGCCTGCTCCATCAGCACGCGCGCGGCGTGCACCAGGTTGTAGGCCAGGGCATTGAGCAACAGGCGTACCTCGTTGTTGGCGAAGGCGTCGATGGACACCGAGCGCTGGACGGGCGGCTGCCCCCGGTACTTGGACTTGGGCCGTCTGGCCGAGGAGAGCGCCGGGGCCAGCACGTCCATGAGCTCTGCGAAGTGGCCCTCCGCCGTGCCGCGTTGGCGGTAGTGCTCCAGCAGCGCCTGCGCCGGCATCTGCTCCTTCCTCCAGCTCGTCACCAGCCAGAAGGCGTGCGGGAAGAGCTCGTCCTTCCTCTCCAGCACTACCAACACCACGCGCCGCGCACGGCTCCAGCCCTGCGCCTGGTACTCCCATTCGTACAGGTGGGTGCCCGGCTCCCCCAGCGGCACTCCCGAATTCATGAAGCGCGGCAGCGCCGCCTCCCGCTGCAACACGCTGGTGTTGCGCACGCGCGCCACGTAGGGCGTGCCTCGCTCCTCCAGCTTCGCCAGCAGCTTCTCCTCGGGAAAGCCCGCGTCGAAGCGCACCGCCGCCACCTCACACACCTCCTTCTCCACTCGCCCCAGCAACTCGTCGATGAATTCCAGCGCTCCATTGGCGCTGTGCACGTTTCCCTCGCGCAACCTCACGTCCAACAGGTCTCCCGTCTCGGCGAGACTGGCGACAATCGGGTGGTACATGCGTACTCCGTAGTGCCCGTTGTACGCGCTGCCCTCCTGGTGCCCATGCACCTCCACCGGCAACCCGTCCACGTCCACCGTCACCTGCTTGAGCTTCTGGCCCTTGGGCTGCTGCGCCCTCAGCCTCCGCCCCGTCTGCCACACCAGCGCCTCGTGCAGCACCTTCCGGTTTTCCTCTCGCGCCAACATGGCCGTCAGCCGCGACAAGGTGGGCTGTGAGGCCAACCCCTCCGCTCCCCCTCTTTCCCCTCAGCGGCACGCTGCTCTTGCTGTCCGACACCGCCAACCTCAACGCCGCGTCCCTCCTGAGCGCGTCCGCGTCGTCGTGGTCTCTCCACCCTTGCCCCAACAGCAGAAGGTCCGTGCGCACCAACTCCCTCAGCGAGTGGGTTATCCGCTTCTCGTCTCGCGTGTCCGTCAACATCTCCCCCAGCCAGCGCGTCAGCCCCAACCGCTCGTCCACCTCCCTCAGCAGCACCGCCCCTGCCTCCGACGTCAACCGCTCCGCCCTCGCCTCCAGCTTCACGGAGCCGTTGAACTCCAGCCCGAAGTCGTTGAGGATTTCACCCATGACGCGCCTCCTGCCTTGTGATGGTGGATGTCTGAACAACACCCCTCTACCACTCGGGAGGTCAGGCGCGTCACCCTCCTTTTCCGGTCATCCTCCTGCACCTCTCGTGAATAAGGCGGGTTGAACTCTCTACTCTTCTTCTCTTCTTGGCAGGGTAGAGAGAGTAAGAAGAGGGTAAAGAGATATGCAGTAAGAGATAGTTAGTGGAATGATATAACAGTAAGTAGTGCTAACTGTAGTCACATGAAGAAGGGGGAAGAGACAGAGGTGATAGGCCAGCCCCGACCCAACCGGACTGGGGGCGGGCCTAGCTGCTGCCGGTGAATGGCGGCACGTCCAGCGGGCATCCCATGGGGCCAATACTCCCAGGGTCCCCCGTCTAGCTACACTCCCGAGGTTCTTTGACAGCGCAAATAGATGGCGGTAGCCGGGTTGGATGCAGTCAAAGCAGCCCAATAAATACCGCAAGCTTACCTTTGCCGACGCTCAAGCCATCCGCGCGGCAAGGGAGCAAAACCCCGCCCTCTCCCTAGCCGTTCTGGCAGCCAAGTTCGGCGTTACGCCCATGAGCGTTTCCCGGGTGCTTCGGGGGGAGGTCCACCGGAAGGAACGGGAGCGCAAACTCACCCCCCACGAGGTCCAAACCCTGCGCTACTTGGCGCGGACAGACACCTTGACCCAAGAGGGCATCTCCAAGCACTTCGGCATCTCCCAGGGCGAGGTGTCGCGCATCGTGAGGGGGGAGCTTTACGCCCACGTACCGCCCGGTACAGAGGAACAGGATCAGAAGGCCCGAAGGGAGGCGATGCTCGAAGCCATCGACCGGGCCTACGAGGCCACTTTGGCGAGTATCCCGCTCGTGGACGACGGGCCCCCCACGAGGTAAGAAGGCCCGTTCAAGCCCCCCCCGGCGCTGAGTAGCCCGGACCGGGGGGCCTTCACAGAGAGTGCATAGCGATGCGTTGGCACGGTTCGCTACAGCACCCGCTAAGCTACAGATTCACTACACAAACAATTCGCAATAGGGCCTAACCTCTCGGAATCACAGGCCCTTTCAAAAAAACTCATCGTATCCCTCTCCCGGAGGGAGAGGGGACATACTCAGTGGACCGTGTGCCGTGCGCCCAGACGGCGGAGGAACTCCTGCTCGTCCACCGTCTCGATGCCGAGCGCCCGCGCCTTGTCGTACTTGGTCGCGCCCGGATTCGCTCCGACCACCACGATGGAGGTGCTCTTCGACACGCTGGAGGTGACTCGGGCCCCGGCGGCCTCGGCCGCGTGCGTGGCCTCCTCGCGACTCATCGTCTCCAGCTCGCCGGTGATGACCACGGTCTTCCCTGACAGGGCGCCCGAGGTGTCTGTTCCGCGCGCCGGAGCCTCCGCGCGCAGCTGGACGCCCGCGCGCCGCAGCTTCTCGATGAGCCGCACGTTCTCCGGCTCATCGAGCCAGCTGTGCAGGCTCCGGGCAATCCGGGGACCGACGCCCTGCACCGTGAGGAGCTCCTCGAGCGAGGCCTGACGCAGCGCGTCCATGGAGGGGAAGGCCTGGGTGAGCAGCCGGGCGGCGAACGGCCCCACGTGCCGGATGTTGAGCCCCACGAGCAGCCGCCAGAGGGGCCGGTGCCGCGCGGCCTCGATGGCGGATAGCAGGTTGTGGACGGACTTCTCCCCGAAGTTGGGGAGCTGCCCCAACTGCTCGGCGGTGAGGAAGAAGACGTCCGCCGGGTCCTTCACCCAACCGCGCTCCAGCAGTTGGGTGCCGGTGACATACCCGAGGTGCTCGATGTCCATGGCGCCGCGCGAGGCGAAGTGGAAGAGCCACTCGATGGCCTGGGACGGGCAGCCCACGCGGTTGGGACAGCGCCAGTCGGCCTCACCCTCCTCGCGCACGAGCTTCGTTCCGCACGAGGGGCACTTCTTCGGGAAACGCCAGGGGCGCGCGTCGGGCGGGCGCTTGGAGGGCACGGGGCCGACGACCTCGGGGATGACCTCGCCGGCGCGCCGGACGATGACGGTGTCCCCCTCGCGTACGTCCCGGCGGTGCACCTCCTCCTCGTTGTGGAGCGTGGCGTACGTCACCGTGGCGCCGCCCACCCGCACCGGCTCCAACACGGCGAACGGCGTCACCTTGCCCGTCCGGCCCGTGTTCACCGCGATGTTCTTCACGCGGGTGGTCCGCTCCTCCGGCGGGAACTTGAAGGCGATGGCCCAGCGCGGCGCCTTGCTCGTCTCCCCGAGCTCCCGCTGCAGCTCCAGCGAGTCCACCTTCACCACGGCGCCGTCGATCTCATAGTCCACGTCGTGGCGATGCTCCCGCCAGTGCGCGCAGAAGGCCTGCACCTGCTTCAGGGTGCGCACCTTCTTCAGCTCCGGATTCACCGGCAGGCCCATGCGCTCGAGCCAGGCGAGTGACTCGGAGTGTCGCGAGAAGGTGACGCCCTCGGCGTACCCCAGCGCGTAGCACCACAGCCGCAGGGGCCTCGAGGCCGTCACCGCCGGGTCCTTCTGCCGGATGCTCCCCGCCGCGCCGTTGCGAGGGTTGGCGAAGGGCCGCTCGCCGCGCGCGGTCAGCTCCTGGTTGAGGCGCTCGAAGGCCTTCACGGGCAGATGGATTTCGCCCCGCACCTCCAGCACGCGGGGGACCTGTCCGCCGCGCAGGCGCATCGGCACCGAGCGCATGGTGCGGACGTTTGCGGTGATGTCCTCGCCGACGAAGCCATCACCCCGGGTCGCCGCCCGCACCAGGACGCCGTTCTCATAGAGGAGGGAGACGGCCAGCCCGTCGATCTTCAATTCACAGACGTAGTCCGCCCCCGCGCCGATGCGCCGCTCCACGCGCGCGGCCCAGGCGGCGAGTTCCTCGTCGGAGAAGGCGTTGTCGAGCGAGCGCATCGGCAGCCGGTGCTCGACGGGGGCGAACAGCTCGCCGGGCCTGCCGCCCACGCGCTGGGTGGGGCTGTCCGGGGTGACGAGCTCGGGGAACTCCGCCTCGAGCTGGCGCAGCTCACGGACCAGTGCGTCATACTCGGCGTCCGTCACCTCCGGACTGTCGAGCACGTAGTACCGGTAGTCGTGGGTGTTGATGAGGTCGCGCAGCTCCTCGACCCGGCGCTGGGCCACCTCGCGCCGCCGCTCGTCCCCGCGCAGGGGGGGTGTTCCCGTGGGAAGCTCAGGTTGCATGTGCCTACCCGACCTTCCTTCAAACTAGGCCGCGTCCGCGTTCTGGGCACCTGACGCCCGCCTCCCTGCCTGGTGGGCACGAAGAAGAAGCGCTCGGAAGGGGTGCCATCCGGGGGCGCCCTGGGTAGCATCCGCCGCCATGACCCGACCCTACTCGAAGTTCCTCCCGGCCCTGGCCGTCTCGGCGGGACTGGTCGCTCCCGCCGCGCTCGCCTGCACCAGCATGCTGGTCACCAGGGGCGCCTCGTCCGACGGCTCCACCTTCATCACCTACGCCGCGGACTCGCACGAGCTGTACGGCGAGCTGTACTACACCCCCGCTCGCCGCAACCCGCCCGGTGCCATGCGCGACATCATCGAGTGGGACACGGGCAAGTTCCTCGGCCGCATCAAGGAAGCCCCCATCACGTACACCGTGGTGGGCAACATGAACGAGCACCAGCTCTCCATCAGCGAGTCCACCTTCACCGGACGCAAGGAGCTGGAGGGGCCCGCCGGCATCGTCGACTACGGCTCGCTCATCTACATCGCCCTGGAGCGCGCGAAGACGGCCCGTGAGGCCATCAAGGTCATGACCGACCTGGTCGCCGAGTATGGCTATGCCTCCACCGGCGAGTCCTTCTCCATCGCCGATCCCAAGGAGGCGTGGATCCTGGAGATGATTGGCAAGGGCGCGGGTCAGAAGGGCGCGGTGTGGGTGGCCCGCCGGCTGCCCGACGGGTACATCTCGGCGCACGCCAACCAGGCGCGCATCCGCCAGTTCCCGCTCAACGACGCGGACAACGCCCTCTACTCCAAGGACGTCATCTCCTTCGCGCGCGGGAAGGGCTGGTTCAAGGGCGCGGACAAGGACTTCAGCTTCGCGGACACCTACCACCCGCTCGACTTCGAGGGGACGCGCTTCGCCGAGGCACGCGTGTGGAGCATCCTCCGCCGAGCGGCGCCGTCGGCGAAGCTGGGCGCGGACTACGTGGATGGCTCGGCCCCCGACAAGCGCCTGCCCCTGTGGGTGAAGCCGGACCAGAAGCTGGCCGTGCAGGACGTGATGGGGCTGATGCGTGACCACTTCGAGGGCACGCCGCTGGACATGACGAAGGACGTGGGCGCCGGGCCGTATGCCGTGCCCTACCGCTGGCGCCCGATGACGTGGGAGGTGGACGGCAAGAAGTACCTCCACGAGCGCGCCATCTCCACGCAGCAGACGGGCTTCTCCTTCGTGGCGCAGATGCGCTCCTGGATGCCGGGCCCCATTGGCGGCGTGCTCTGGTTCGGCGTGGATGACACGTTCACCACCGTGTACACGCCCATGTACGCGGGCATCCGGACCGCCCCGAAGAATTTCGCCACGGGCGTGGCCAGCCGCGGCGAGTTCTCCTGGGACTCGTCCTTCTGGGTGTTCAACTGGGTGTCCAACCAGGCCTACGCGCGCTGGAGCGACATGATCGTCGACGTCCAGAAGGCGCAGGGCGAGCTGGAGGGCCAGTTCCTCGCCGACCAGGCCGACATCGAGAAGGCCGCGCTGGAGCTGTACAAGACCTCGCCCGAGCAGGCGCGCTCCTACCTCACCGAGTACTCGACGCGGCAGGGGGACAAGGTGCACGGCCGCTGGCGCAAGCTGGGCGAGCAGCTGCTCGTGAAGTACATCGACGGCAACGTACGCGACGAGATGGGCAAGGTGAACCATCCCAAGTACCCGGACTCCTGGTACCGGCACATCGTGCGGGACACGGGCTCGCGCCTGGCGCTCCCCGCCGAGCCGAAGCCCGCCGAGCCGAAGCCCGCCGAGGTGAAGCCGGGGCAGAAGGCCGAGCAGAAGCCCTCGGTCGCGCCGGCCCCGTGAGGCGGTGAAGGTCCCCGGGTGCGGAGTGGCTCCGCGCCTGGGGGGCAGGGGGCCAGGGAATCGTCAAACTCCTTGGCCCGTCGGGCGCGCCAGTCGAGACTCACGTCGGGGATGCGCATGTTTCTCCCGAGACGTTCCGAGTCCGCCATGGCACGAATCGACAGCGGTGCGGCCACGCACGTGGGCCGCCGGCCGAACAACGAGGACTCCTACTGTCAGAGGCCCGAGCTGGGCTTCTTCGCGGTCGCGGATGGCCTGGGAGGACACGAGGGCGGAGAGGTGGCCAGCCAGCTCGTGCTGAGCACGGTGGCCGACTTCCTGGCCGCTCAGGTGGACCCGGCTCAGTCCGCTCTGTCGACACCGGGCGAACCGGGCGGTGGACCCGAGAGCCTCATCGTCCAGGCCGTGCGCCAGGCCCACCAGGAGGTCCATGCTCGTCAGAGCGGCAGGCTGTCCATGATGGCCTCGACCCTCACCTCGGTCCTGCTACGGGACGGGGAGGCGGTGGTGTGCAACCTCGGGGACAGCCGCACCTTCCTGGCGCGGGGCGGCCTGTTGCGGCGGCTCACGAGGGATCACACCGTGCTCGCGGAGATGGAGGAGGCGGGGCTCGATACGAGCAACCCCTTCGCCGCGATGCACCGCAACTCGCTGACGGGCGCCGTGGGCATGGAGGCCAGTGTCGACCCCGAGTGCACCCGCGTGGCCTTGCAGCCAGGGGACGTGCTGGTGCTCGCCAGCGATGGCCTGTACGAGCCCGTGCCTCCGGACCTGATGGTCCGCTTGTTGGAGCAGGGGGGCTCGGCCCAGGAGATGGCGGAGCGGCTCGTCATCGAGGCCTACGCCCGTGGAGGCACCGACAACATCACGGGCGTGGTGGTCCGGGTGCTGGAGGCCGGCTAGGGCTGCTCCCTGGACAACGCGAGGCTGATGACGACCGACTTGGAGGTCGGCGTGCGGCTCTTCTCCGCGAAGCTGTCGAGCGGCACCAGGACGTTGGCCTCGGGGAAGTAGGTGGCCGCGCACCGGCGCGGAATGTCGTACGGCACCACCACGAACTTCAGCGCCACGCGCCGCTGGCCCTCGAAGTGGCTGGTGAGGTCCACCACCTGTCCGGCCTCCACGCCCAGCTCCTTCATGTCCTCGGTGTTGAGCATCACCACGCGCCGTCCGCTGCGGATGCCCCGGTAGCGGTCGTCCAGCCCGTACACCGTGGTGTTGTACTGGTCGTGCGTGCGAAGGGTCATCATCAGGAGCTGCCCCGGCTCGAGCTTCAGCCGTGACATCTCGTGCACCGTGAAGTGTCCCTTGCCGCTCTGCGTGGTGAAGCGGCCCTCGCGCGGCCCGTTGGGAAGGGAGAAGCCTCCCGGCTCGCGCACCCGCCGGTTGAAGTCCTCGAAGCCCGGAATCACCCGCGCGATGAGGTCGCGCACCCGGTCGTAGTCCTCCACCAGCCACTCCCACCGCACCTGGCTGCGCGACCCGAGCACCGCTCGCGCCAGCCTCGCCACGATGGCCGGCTCGCTGAGCAGGTGCTCGGAGGCCGGGGGCAGGGTGCCTCGTGAGGCGTGCACCACGCCCATCGAGTTCTCCACCGTGACGAACTGCGGCCCGCCCGCCTGCACGTCGCTCTCGGTGCGGCCGAGGCACGGCAGGATGAGCGCTCGCTTCCCGGTGATGAGGTGCGCCCGGTTCAGCTTGGTGGACACGTGCACGGTGAGCCGCGTGCGGCGCAGGGCCTCGGCGGTTCGCTCCGTGTCCGGCGTGGCCGACAGGAAGTTGCCTCCCATGGCGAAGAAGACCTTCACCCGGCCCTCGTACATCGCCTGGATGGTGCCCACCGTGTCCAGGCCGTGGTGGCGCGGCGGCTCGAAGCCCAGCTCGCGCGACAGGGCATCCAGGAACGCGGGCCGGGGGTTCTCCCAGATGCCCATCGTCCGGTCACCCTGCACGTTGCTGTGGCCGCGCACCGGGCACACGCCCGCTCCCGGCTTGCCGATGCTCCCGCGCAGCAGCGTCAGGTTGACGATCTCCTGGATGTTGCCCACGGCGTTGCGGTGCTGCGTCAGCCCCATGGCCCAGCACCAGATGATCTGCTCCGTGCCCGCGAGCCACTCCGCGGTGGTTTCGATGAGCTCGCGCGACACGCCGCTCTGCTCCACCACGTCGTCCCAGGACACGCGGGCCAGGTGCGTCGCGTAGGCCTCGAAGCCGAGCGTCCTGCCCTCCACGAAGTCCCGGGCCACCACCGTGCCCGGCTGTTTCGCCTCGCGCTCCAGCAGCGCCTTGCCCAGTCCCTGCAGCAGCGCCACGTCTCCGTTGATGCGCACCTGGAGGAACAGGTCCGCCAGCGGCGTGCCCGAGCCGAGGACTCCGCGCACCGCCTGCGGATGCTTGAAGCGTTGCAGGCCCGGCTCCGGCAGCGGGTTGATGCTGACGATGCGGCAGCCCCGGCGCTTCGCCGCCTCGAGCGCCGTCAGCATGCGCGGGTGGTTGGTGCCCGGGTTCTGCCCGATGACGACGATGACCTGGGCCTTGTCGAAGTCCTCCAGCGTCACCGTGCCCTTGCCGATGCCGATGGTCTCCAGCAGCGCCGTGCCGCTCGACTCGTGGCACATGTTCGAGCAGTCCGGCAGGTTGTTGGTGCCGAACTGCCGCACGAGGAGCTGGTAGAGGAAGGCCGCCTCGTTGCTCGTGCGCCCCGAGGTGTAGAAGCACGCCTCGTCCGGCGAGCCGAGCGCGTTGAGCTCCTCGGCGATGAGCGTGAAGGCCTCGTCCCAGGAGAGGGGCGTGTAGTGCGAGGCGCCCTCGCGCAGCACCATGGGGTGCGTGAGCCGGCCCTGCTTGCCCAGCCAGTGGTCCGTCTGCGCGGCCAGGTCCACCAGGCTCCACTGACGGAAGAACTCCGGCGTCACCCGCGCCGTGGTGGCCTCCTCCGCCACGGCCTTCGCGCCGTTCTCGCAGAACTCGAAGGCCGTGCGGTGCTTCGGATCCGGCCACGCGCAGCCCGGACAGTCGAAGCCGTGCGTCTGGTTCACCTTCAGCAGCGTCCGGGAGCCACGCACCGGCCCCATCTCGCTCCAGGCGTGCTTCATCGCGGACACCACTGCGGGCACACCTCCCGCGGACTTCGACGGAGCGCCCACACGCAGGGGCTCGGGAGAGGTGGGGGGCTGCGCGCTCGGGAGCGTCTCGGGCCGGGTGGGGGTGTCCTCGCCAGACTCCGCCGACTGCTCCTGCCGCCTTGCTTCCGCCATGGCTTCCTCCTGGCCCGGCTCGCGGAGGGGGCCGCGGTCGCCGGGGCCCGGGGAGTCTACCGCTCCGGCTCGCCGTCAGCCCTTCGGAAGCGACGCTCGCTCCCTTGCTCCTCTTATCGAGTGAACAAGGCCCGTGGGACAGCGGGACCTCGGAGCCCCGCTGCCTGTCGCCTCGTGGAGGTCAGGGGGCGCGGACGCCGTTGTGAGGGGGGCGGCGGACCGCTGGACGGCATGACCTCGGAGGTCATAGGGTGCGGCCCACTTCACGAGGTGGGTCGTGCCTCGCCGGGGAGACGGAATGGAGCTCGAGCCGCTGCACCGATGGGACCTGACACCGAAGCAGGCGGTGGCGCTGCAACGCGAGCTGCGGGAGCGCCTGGACCCACATCCGCCCGAGGGGCTGAAGGTGGAGCGGGTGGCGGGCGCGGACATCTCCATGAGTCGAGGGGATGTCTGGGCCTACGGTGGCATCGTGGTGCTGGACGCGGGGACGCTGGCGCCCGTGGCCCGGTCGAGCGCCGCGGTGCGGCTGACCTTCCCCTACGTGCCCGGGCTGCTGTCGTTCCGGGAGTTGCCGGTGCTGTCGGAGGCGTGGACTCGGCTGGAGGTGCGGCCGGACGTGCTCATCTTCGACGGCCAGGGAGTCGCCCACCCGAGGCGCTTCGGGCTGGCGTGCCACGGCGGGATGCTGTTCGGCGTGCCCTCCATCGGGTGCGCCAAGTCGCTGCTGGTGGGCCGGCACGGGCCGCTGGGAGAGGAGCGCGGCTCGGTGGCGGACATCCTCCACGACGGCGAGGTGGTGGGCCGGGCGGTGCGCACCCGCCGCAACGTGCTCCCCGTCTACGTGTCACCGGGGCACATGATGGATCTGCCCACGGCCGTCGAACTGGTGCTGCGCATGACGTCCCGCTACCGGGAGCCGGAGACGACGCGGCACGCGCACCGTTTGGTGAACGAGGTGCGCCGCTCGGCCCGGGGGGAGTTGTAGCGAGCCGGGGGCCCTCAATGGAGCAGGGCCTCGGCGCGCGCCTCGGTCATCAACACGGAGCGCACCTGCTGGGCGAGGATGGCGTTGAACCTGTCCGGCTCCTCGAAGGGCGGGGAGTGTCCGGAGTGCTCGAACCAGAGGAGTGTCTTGCTCGGCGCCTCGAGCTTCTCGAAGTAGCGCGCGGCGATCTCCGACGGTGTGACGTAGTCCTCGCGCCCGAGCAGGAACCACACGGGCACCTCCAGCCGGGGCACCTGCGCCTCCAGGTCCACCCCGGCCAGCTGCGGGTACACCAGGGGGAACGTCTCCTTGAGCCCGAGGAAGAGGTGCACCTTGTCGCGTAGCGAGTACTCGGGGGCCTTGAGGACCGAGAGGAGCATCTCGGGGGTGATGCTCCGGCGGCTGGCATGGCGGCTCGCGAGCGACATCAGCGTCATGTACCGCCGGGTCATGTCCGGGCCCGTGTAGGGGGGCGGGCCGATGCGTGCCAGCTTCGTGAGCGCCCGGGTGTCCCCATAGCGCATCGCCAGCTCGTGCGCGCGCAGGTGGCTGAGGGTGTCGTTCTCCAGGAAGTTCACCTGCTGGCCCGTGCCGATATAGGCGTGGAGCCGCTCGGGACGGCGCTGTGCGAGCAGCACCCCGAGGATGCTGCCCCACGAGTGGCCGACGAGGAACACCTTCTCCTGGGAGAAGCGGCTGGTCAGCAGCTCGAGCAACTCACTGGCATCGGAGACGAACTGGTCCAACGTGAGCGCGTCCCTGTCCTTCAGGGCGGCGTAGGACTTGGCGGCACCACGCTGGTCCCACTGCACCACGAGGAAGTGATCTTCCAGGGGCGCGTTGAAGTGGCGCACCCAGGGCAGCTCGGAGACGCCAGGGCCTCCTGGAAGGTAGACCAGCAGCGGGTTGTGGATGCTCCGCCCGCGGATCAGCACCCACTGGTCCACGCCTCCGAGCCGGACCTGCTCCAGCGAGGCGATCCCCTCGGGCCGGGGCCGTCCCCACTCGTCCCGAATGGGGGGCGTGGAGCCCTGGCTGGACCACAACCGGGCACCCAGGGCCACGAGGGGAACCCCTACTCCCGCCGCGGCGAGGATGCGTCGGGTCGAACGTTCCATGGCACTCCTCCTGGCCTCCAAAGCTAGTCATGGAGTGATGAATCCCAGCCCGCTGCTGGCTCGCACCTGGGGCAGGCGGGCTTCAGAGGGTGGGAATGCACGTCCAGGGCCGGCTCTCCGAGCGGCGGCCACAATGGCGGTGGGGACCGCACATATCGGGCCCGTTCGGGTCACAGGACTGACGGCAGCGGAAGACGTCGCAGACGAGCCCGTCCGGGCAGGGCGGCTTTTTTGCTCCGCAGAGGGTGAGGCACGACATCCAGACCGCGTCCGAACGGTTTGAAATGCCCTCGATATGGCACCGTTGTCCTTCCGGGCATGGTGTCAGGTGGCAGTTCTGCCCGTGGACCGCCGCGCATACCGAAACGTGCTCGCCGAAATCAACGCATTGCTGACCGTCCGGGCATGTGCGGCTTTTGCATGTGGGGAGGCAAGAGGCTCCATTGGGCCCGTTGCCGCAGAGAAATCCCCGCGGGCAAGAAGAGGGGTCGTCCATCGTGCAGGAGCGACCGCACCAGCCCTGGCAGAGCAACCCCTGCTCGCACCCTGTTTCTGGTGTGGAAGGCAGGAGCTCGCATTTTTCACCCTCTTTTCGAAGCCCCACCAGCGAGCAGATGCGAACAAGGGCTCTCTCGTCGTCTGTCAGCAGTGCGCGGCAGGCAAACCCCTCAGGGCAGTGCTGATCGTTCATGCAGGTGCTGGCGGTGCAGTAACGCTCTCCGCGCCTCGTGTTGTAGATGCAGCGCAAAGGCGGTTCACAGTCTTCGTTGTTCCGGCAGCTGTGTTCGTAGGTCGGCAGTCTCCGGCTCTCCTCGAGAGGAATCATTGGCAGCGTCTCGAGGCCCGAGGCCCGAGGCCGAGTCATGTGGAGTGCCTCCCCGAGAAAGAGCCAGATCAACGGCGCGGGCAGTAGGAGGCCGAGGACAACCGCCAGGAGCGTACGCCATTTCATTGGCATTCCGGTGGGCAGCCCCGATTCGTCCACATCTCCTTGCTTTCACAGCGATATTCAAACTCGTCTTCGTCCAGCAGGCAGTCCTTCTGGTCCGTCGTTTGCTGGATGTCCTTTGCCATGGCTCGATCCATTTTGCCCCCCTTCCCCCAGGTGTCCGGGCAGCCCGTGCAGATGATGAGGAGCGATGCCGGGATGAATGCAAACCGTAGACGCATGTGTTCTTCCTCTCCGGTTTCAGGACGGCACACTGAGGACGAGCAGTGTGACCAGGCTCACCAGGCTCTCTCCGGCGATGAGTCCTGAAGCCAGCGGCACCGTGGTGGCCTCCGCGAACGCTGGCCTCGCGCGGGCCAGGAGGGCCGCGGCCACCGCGCCCAGGAAGATGGACAACGACATGGAGGCGGGGAGCGCGAACGCGAGCCCCAGGGCGATGGGCGAGGGAATGAAACGCCGGGCCCGCTCGGGGGCGAAGCGCTCCAGGAGGACGAGCACCACGCCCAGCAGTGCTCCCACGAGGGCGCCCCAGCGTGCCGCCGCCGTGAGGCTTCCCAGTCCCGCCGAGAGCACGCGCGCCACTCCGGCCACGAAGAAGCCAGCGGGGGCGGGGAATCGTTCCTCGGTGATGGCCGAGGCATCCGGGACGAGCAGATAGAACACGGGGACGATGAGGGCCGAGCCGACGACGCAGCCCCAGAGCTGCGCCAGGAAGGTTTGCCGGGAGCGCACGCCGAGCAGGTATCCCGCCTTCACATCGGTGAGCAGATCCGCGCTGGAGGCGGCGATGTTTCCGGAGAGGCTCGCGGCCATGGCGTTGGCCAGCGTGTTGCCCGGCATGAGCACGCCGAAGGCGAGCTGCGCCACCTGCCCCAGGGGACCCGAGGGCGTCATGTCCGTCTCTCCCGTGGCCCGGCACGCCACGGCCGCGAACGCGAAGGAGAGCAGCACGCCCAACAGCCCCAGTGGAAAGGGAATGCCGAACGCCACCGCGCCCACCGTCACGAGCCCCAGTGTGAGCAGCGTCGCCCCGGCGAGGAACCACGAGCGGGGCACCTCCGCCTCCGCCTCATCGGGCGCCTCGTCCGGGGCCCGGCTCGCACCGAGCAGCGCGCCGAATGTGCGGCGCAGCAGTCCTCGCTGCAGGAGGAGGTGGGTGAAGGAGGCGCTCGTCACCAGCGCGGCTCCGGGCCACATGCTCCACTCGAGTACGCCGAAGAAGCCCTGCTGGGTGAGGAGCCCCTGTTCGTACATCCAGGGCGCGAGCCCGCCGAAGCACACGAGCGCGCCGAGCAGCAGTGACGCCCCGACGCGCAAGCCCACGAGTGCCCCGGTGCCCAGCGGCATCAGCGTGAGATCCAACGAGAAGGACAGGCCCGCCAGCGGTACGCCGAGCACGGCTCCGGGCAGCGCGAGCGAGGCGGGGAGCCACTGGAGCCCATCGCGCATGAGCGACAGCAGCCCCGCCCCGAATGCCCCCATGCCGAGCGCCCGTGCGCCACGCCGGCCCGACTCGTCTCCGGCATGGAACGAGCGCGCCACCGAGGCCGCGGCCAGGCCCGAGGGGAAGGGCAGGGGCTCGTGGTGGATGAAGGCGCGCCGCATGGGCAGGGCGAGCACGACGCCGAGCGCCGAGCCGAACAGTGTCCACAGCAGGAGCGCCCAGGCGGGAGGGTGATGGCCGGCGAGCAGCAGGTAGCCCACGCTGGCGGTGACGATCGTTCCCCCTGTGGAGTAGCCCGCGGAGGAGGCGGCGGATTGCATGGCGCTCGTCTCCTGGAGGCTGAGCGCGGGTCCGAAGCGCGAGGGACTCACCTCGAGGAGCGCCCGCTGCGCGCCGAGCCCGACGACACAGGCGATGAGGGCCGCGGGGAAGGCCAGGCCCGTCTTCAACCCCACGTAGAGGTTGGACAGGCACATGAGCGCGCCAATGAGGCCGCCGAGCGCGAGCGCGCGCAAGGTGAGTGCCGTGGGGGGCGGCGTTCCAGCCCGTGGCGTACCTGTGTCAGGGGCGACTGGCGTCGCCTCGGCCTCGTCTCTCGCTGCGCCCACCCGCATGCTCCCAGGATACTCCGGGTCCGGGCTGTGCTCCGATGGGGGCCCTTTTCAGACTCCGGGCCGCAGCGTCTCCAACTCGGCGAGCACCGCCTTCAGCTCGGGCGTCTCCAGCGCCTTGTGCACCGAGGCGAAGAACTGCGAGAGATCTCCCGCGCCCTGGTGCTCGTAGATGGTGGCCTGCAGGCCCATCTCCAGCCGGTCCACCTGACGCACGAGCCGGGCCTCGAAGGAGGTGCCGTGCTCGTACTCCTCCCACAGCGCGAGGTACTCGGCACCGCGCGGCAGCTTGGCGAGGATGCGCTCCACGGCGTCGCGCTCACGCTGGTACTTCTCCTCGCGGCTCACCGGGTCATGCGGTGTGATGTCTCCCACGTACGCCTCGCCGAGGTCGTGCAGCAGCGCGATGCGCACCACCTTGGTGGCATCCGCCTCGGGGAAGTAGCTGTCGGCGAGGAAGAGGCACAGCAGCGCCACGCCGAAGGAGTGCTCGGCGACGCTCTCGCAGTTCTCCCGCGAGAGGCCGACGCGCAACCACCCCTGCCGGAAGAGCTGCTTGAGGTGGTTGAGCTCGAAGTACGCCTCGATGAGCGGGAGGGTGCTCTTGCCTTGAAGGTGCGTGATGGGCGGAGGGGCCTTGGTCTGCATGGGTCATCACCTCGAAGGCCGGGACATTAAACCTTTTCCCAGGGGTCGGGCGTTGATGGGGACATGCCGCCCGCCGCCGTGCTCCCCCGCGACCCGCGCCATCTCCAGATTGCCTTCCTCGCCTCCTTCCTGGCGGCGGGAGTGGGGTGGCTGGGCTTCGACGTCCCCGTCTGGCAGCCGCCGCTCATCCTGCTCACCGCCTGTGTGACGCAGTGGGCCATGACGCGCCTGATGCGGGCGCCTCCGGTGGGCCATCTCTCGCCGCTCATCACCTCGCTGGGGCTGTCGCTGCTGCTGCGCACCGATGCCTTCTGGGTGGGGCCCTTCGCCGCGGCGGTGGCCATCTCCAGCAAGTTCGTCCTGCGCGTGCGCGGCAAGCACCTCTTCAACCCCACCAACCTGGGCCTGGTGGTGGCCATGCTGCTCACCCCTCACGCGTGGTGCTCGCCGAGCCAGTGGGGGCACAGCGGTGCGCTGCTCGGGTGGTTCGCGGCATTCGGCCTGGCGGTGGCCCACCGCTCGTTCCGCTCGGACGTGAGCCTGGCGTTCCTCGGCGCCTGGGTGCTGCTCAAGGCCGCCCGCATCTTCTACCTGGGCGCGCCCTGGGCCAGCCTCCAGCACCAGCTCTCCGCGGGCGGCCTCATCCTCTTCACCTTCTTCATGATCTCCGATCCGAAGACGACGCCGGACCACCGGGTGGGGCGCGTCCTCTACGCCGTCTCCGTGGCCGGACTGGCCTTCTTCCTGCTGCACGGACTCTGGTGGCAGAACGCGCTCGTCTGGGCGCTCTGTCTGGTTTCACCGCTCACTCCCCTCATCGACCGCCTCCTGCCCTGCGGCCGCTTCCAGTGGCCGGGAGGAAGGGAATTGGAAAGGAAAGACGCATGCGCTTCCGTCTCCTCGCAGCCAGCCTGACGGCTGGATGGGTGTCCCTCGCCGCGCCCGCCGCCGAGGCCTTCTGTGGTTTCTATGTGGGCAAGGCCGACACGAGCCTCTTCAACGAGGCCTCGCAGGTGGTGCTGGTGCGCGACGGCGAGCGCACCGTGGTCACCATGTCCAACGACTACAAGGGCGCGCTCACGGACTTCGCGCTGGTGGTGCCCGTGCCCGTGGTGCTCAAGCGCGAGCAGCTCCACGTGGGCGAGCGCAAGTATATCGAGCGGCTGGACGCCTACTCCGCGCCACGGCTGGTGGAGTACTTCGACGAGGATCCGTGCGCCGAGCGGATGGTGGTCTTGCAGGAGTCGCTGCCGGCCGCCGTGCCCGCGGGAGCGGGGATGGACGCGGTCCGGCGCAAGAGCCTGGGCGTGACGGTGGAGGCGCAGTACACCGTCGGCGAGTACGACATCCTCATCCTGTCGGCGAAGGAGTCGGAGGGGCTGGAGACGTGGCTGCGCGAGAGCGGCTACAAGATTCCGCCGAAGGCCGCGAAGGCGCTGGCGCCGTACATCAAGCAGGACATGAAGTTCTTCGTGGCGAAGGTGAACCTGAAGGTGCAGAAGGCCACGGGCTTCAACTACCTGCGTCCGCTGCAGATGGCGTACGAGTCGAAGAAGTTCATGCTGCCCATCCGGCTGGGGATGGCGAACGCGCGGGGGCCGCAGGATCTGGTCATCTACGCGATGACGCGGCAGGGGCGGGTGGAGTCGTCCAACTACCGCACGGTGAAGGTGCCGAGCGACATGGACATCCCGGTGTTCGTGAAGGACGAGTTCAAGCAGTTCTACCCGGCGCTCTTCGAGAAGGCGCACGAGCGGGAGGAGAAGCGCGCCCTCTTCACCGAGTACGTCTGGGACATGGGTTGGTGCGACCCGTGCGCGGCGGATCCGCTCAGCCCCGAGGAGCTGCGCAACCTGGGCGTGTTCTGGCTGGACGAGCAGAACCCGAACGGGATGGGAGGGGGCTCGCAGGTGGTGCTCACGCGACTGCACGCGCGCTACGACGGCGAGCACTTCCCGGAGGACCTGGTGTTCCAGGTGACGAACGACCGGCAGAACTTCCAGGCGCGGTACGTGCTGCGGCACGCCTTCAAGGGGCCGCTGGAGTGTGAGGCGGGCCAGCGGTACCTGACCGAGCTGGACAAGCGTCACCAGCGGGAGGCGGAGACGCTGGCGAATCTCACGGGCTGGGAGCTGGGCACCATCACGAAGAAGATGGGGGACGACGCGCCAGGGAAGAAGACCGGGGGAAGCAAGCCGCAGGAGCCCTGGTACAAGCGGCTCTGGAAGTAAGAGGCGAGTGGTTCATCCCGCGTCTGGGACTCCACCGTCCTGCGGTGAGTTCCACATGGCTTCAAATTCAGAGGAGACGCCGGGTTCGGCTTTGACCCGTCGGCGTCCGGCATCGGGCGTTTCCGGCTCGATGGGGCCCGAGGGTTGGCCCTCCACAAGGCGTCGGAGAATACGGCCGTCTGCACTGATGGCGTACATCATGCCCTCGCCAAACCCTGGTGGGTATTGGTATCCGCAATATGCGTAGTTCCAGGTGATCAAGACAAAGATGATGTTTCCCTGGCGGATGACCCGGTAGAGCTGCGCCTCCTTCCTGCTTGGACAAGGTATGTCCCTGTCGTCTGAGGGAAGATAATCATTGGAGGCAATGACAAGGGCCCGGAGCATCTCGCCGTCCAGCTCATATGGCTCGCCTTTCGCACCGACCTCGACAGCAACATGTTTGAAGAATTCTGGAAAGACGATGGATTTATCTTCCTCCAGTGGCGCTCGGTGAGGAAACAGGCTCCGCACGTACCCGCATCCCAGGAGCGTGACGGCGAGCACGAGAGAAATCCATCGCATCTTCATACAGCGTCCTCGAAAGGGTTGGGTGGGAGGGTGCTATTCGCTGATGATGGTGGGCTTGTTGTCACTGGTCCAACTGACCGTGCCAATCTTCTCTTTCTCCCATTCGCCATCCGTGTTCATCCACTTCAGCAGCTCACTGGTTGCTGGAATGTATTGGTAGAAGCCATCGCAGGTGGGGTTCTGGCTGTCTTTCGAATTGGAGAAGAATGCGACGACAGAGAGAGGGACTGTCCTGTTTCCTGCTTCTGCGATCAGCTCGTGAGCATTTACCATGGCAATGGCGAAGTTGATGTCCACTATGGAGATCTCACCCGCGAAGGGATGATTGTGGAGAAGGAAGATGTATTTGATGCTGCTCGGCGGGTAGCGAGGATCGTCCACATACGGAGGCAGCAGGCAGCTTGCTTCCCTCCGCAGAGCGCTGCCTGGGATTGACAGGTCCGTCAGCATACTCAACTCATACTTGTGCTCTGGGGTGTAGTAGAGCCAGGCGCAGTATTCGGTGGAGACTCGCAGGGCCAGCTGGGGATCCCGCTCCTGGAGGTGGACGGTGGGGATCCATGGCCCTGGGTGACGAACACGCCAGTCCAACGAGGAGCGGAACCAGGAGCGGGACACACTGCTTCATGGGTCCACTCTACGGGTTGCTTCGCGTTCGTGGAGCCATTTCGCCCTGGCTCCGGCCCACGCGCGGGGCCCTCGAGGGGGCCGCTCCGCGCGTGGGTCCGCGGGCCCGGCTCAGCCGGCGCCCTTCTCCTTGGCCTGCTCCTTGGCCCAGGTGTCCTTCAGCGTCACGGTGCGGTTGAACACCGGCGCTCCAGGCCTCGAGTCCGAGTCCACGCAGAAGTAACCCAGGCGCTCGAACTGGAAGCGCTCGCCCTCCTGCGCCGAGCCCAACGACGGCTCCAGCTTCGCCCCCTGGAGGATCTCCAGCGAGTTCGGGTTGAGGTTCTGCTTGTAGTCGAAGCTCGCCGCCGCCTTTGGATCCTTCGGGGCGCGATCCGGCTCGGCCACGTTGAAGAGCCGGTCGAACATGCGCACCTCGGCGTTCACCGCGTGCTGCGCGGACACCCAGTGGATGGTCGCCTTCACCTTGCGCCCGTCCGGGGACTCGCCGCCGCGCGTGGCGGGATCATAGGTGCAGCGCACCTCGGTGATGTTCCCCTGCTCGTCCTTCACCACGCTCGTGCACTTCACGAAGAAGGCGAAGCGCAGGCGCACCTCCTGCCCCGGCGCCAGCCGGAAGAACTTCTTCGGCGGGTTCTCCATGAAGTCGTCCTGCTCGATGTACAGGACTCGGGAGAAGGGCACCTGGCGCGAGCCGGCGGAGGGATCCTCGGGGTTGTTCACCGCGTCGAGCATCTCCACCTGGCCCTCGGGGAAGTTCTCGATGACGAGCTTCAGCGGACGCAGCACGCCCATGCGGCGCTGGGCGCGACGGTTCAGGTCGTCGCGCATGGCGTTCTCCAGCCGGCCCACGTCGATGGTGGCGTCGAACTTGGTGACGCCCACGTCCTCGCAGAAGGCGCGCAGGGCCTCGGGGGTGCAGCCGCGCCGCCTCAAGCCCGACAGGGTGGGCATGCGCGGATCATCCCAGCCGCGCACGTACTTGCCCTGCACCAGCTCCAGCAGCTTGCGCTTGCTCATCACCGTGTAGGTGAGGTTGAGGCGCGAGAACTCGATCTGCTGCGGGTGGTACACGCCCAGCTCGTCGAGGTACCAGTCGTAGAGCGGCCGGTGGTTCTCGAACTCGAGCGTGCACAGCGAGTGGGTGACGCGCTCGATGGAGTCCTCGAGCCCGTGCGCCCAGTCGTACATCGGGTAGATGCACCACTTGTCGCCCTGCCGGTGATGGTGGGCGTGGATGATGCGGTACATGACCGGATCGCGCAGGTTGAGGTTGGGCGAGCTCATGTCGATCTTCGCCCGGAGGGTGCGCGAGCCATCGGGGAACTCGCCGGCGCGCATGCGGCGGAAGAGGTCCAGGTTCTCCTCCGGGGTGCGGTCCCGGTAGGGGCTGTTGCGGCCGGGCTCGGTGAGCGTGCCGCGGTACTCGCGCATCTGGTCCGCGTTCAGGTCGCAGACGAACGCCTTGCCCTTCTGGATGAGCTGCTCGGCGTACTCGTACATCTGCTCGAAGTAGTCCGAGGCGAAGAAGAGCCGGTCTCCCCAGTCCGCGCCCACCCACTTCACGTCGCGCAGGATGGAGTCGACGTACTCCTGCTCTTCCTTCGACGGGTTGGTGTCGTCGAAGCGCATGTTGAACTGGCCGCCGTGCTCCACCGCCATGCTGTAGTTGAGGTGGATGCTCTTGGCGTGCCCGATGTGCAGGTAGCCGTTGGGCTCGGGGGGGAAGCGCGTGTGCACGCGCCCGCCGAACTTCCCCGACTTGTTGTCGTCCGCGATGATCTGACGGATGAAGTGAACGGGCTTGGACTCGGTCTCGGCCATCTGGAATTGCTCTCCTGAGGGAGCGAACACTCGCCCAAAAGCAGGCTGAACGAAAGAGAATCGTCCGGGGTCGCCGGGCGCTCGGGGCGCCCGGGGACGAGGTCCGCAACCCAAGGGAAAGCCCTCCAGGGGGCCTATGTATTCCCAGCGAGCGGGCGGACGGGCGTCATCCGGGGTGTTCCGCCCGGGGCCGGGCGGATGCCGGGGGAGACCCACTGTCTCCCGGTGCCACGGCCTGGAGGCCGTCGACGGGCAGTCCCGCGCTCCTGCCCAGGTCCACGTACGTCCGCATCATCAACCGGGTCTGCTCTCCGACCTTGGTGAAGTGGACCTTCAGGTAGGTCTCCAGGTCGAAGGGGGTGACGCGCGCGGCGAGCGGCAGCAACAACTTGAAGAGCGCGGGCCGCAGGAGCGGCAGGATGGCGGAGGCGCTCGCGTGCGTGCGCCAGGCGGCGATCCGGATCGCCTCGCGCGCGGCCCGTACGGTCCGTTCCAGGGAGTCCCGCTGGAGGAACCGCTCGAAGCTCCAGCCCGCCGCCTCCAGGGCCTGCACGAAAACGGTCAGCACCGCGGTGGGGATCGCCGCGCCGCGTGCCACATCCCCGGTGCGGCTGGCCGGATACCCTCCCGCGCGGAGGGTCCGGACGACCGGCTGGAGACGCTCCGGGGGCCCGCTGAAGGGGCCTCGGGTCAGCGGGGGAATCAGGAACGCGGTGCCCGGCTTCTTCGGCACGGGCGCTCCGGGCTTCAGGGGCGCGTGGAAGCTGATGAAGGGAATCATCCCGGAGACGAGCCGCTCCTCGGGCACCCATTGCAGCAGCCACTCGCGGTCATCCAGCGCGGGCTGGAGCATGACCCAGGTGGCGTCTCCGGTGGCCCGGGCGAGCTCGCCCACCCAGCCCCCCGCGCGCAGCGCCGTGGACGAGACGCAGAGCCAGACCTGATCCCACTGCCGCGCCGCGACCTCCCGCATGGAGACGAGGACGCCGAAGCCGGAGAACGTCACCGGCTCGTAGTCCTTCTCCAGGAGGCCGAGCTCATAAAGGGTGTAGCCCCGCCGCGCCTCCTCCGCGTACTTCTCCTTCACCAGGAAGGAGAGCTCGCAGCCGGCCGCCTGGAGGTACTTCCCGAACACCTGGCCGACGGCTCCCGCGCCGACCAGCAGGACTCTGGGGTTCTCGCTCATGGGCACGAGACTAGCGCGCCCGGCCCGTCTCCGAGTCGTTCATCCCATCCAGCCACAGCTCGTCGTAGCGGACCTGCGGAGGCGTCTGGTGCAGCCGCAGCCCCTGGACCCGGCCGCTCGCCGCCGCGTGCACGCGGGGGTGGAAGAGGGGAATGAGGGGGCAGTCCTCGTGGGCGATCCGCTCCGCGAGCCGGTAGAGCTGCTTGCGCCGCTCGGGGTCGATGGTGACGCGGGCCTCCGCCGTGAGCGCGTCCAGCTCCTCGTTGCGGTAGCGCAGCGTGTACAACGTCTGGGCCTTCGAGCTCAGCAGGAAGTGGAGGAAGTTGTCCGGGTCCGGATAGTCGGCCACCCAGTGCAACCGGAAGATGGGCAGCCGCCCGTTACTCCGCCGCTCCGAGAAGTCCTCCGCGCTCAGCTGGACGTGCTCGAGCTCCACCAGCCCGGCCTCCATCAAGGGCCGGAAGAGGATGGCGTCCTCGGCCGACGTGTCGCGTCCCTCGGTCTGGTACAGCGTCACCTTCACCCGGCGCACCCCGGCCTCGCGCAGCAGCCGCTCGGACAGACCGATGTCCAGGCGTGGCTCGGGCAGCAGGCCCTGCTCGTCCAGCAGCTCGGGTGGCGTCACCGTGCGGGCCAGGCGCGCCCTCTTGTGGAAGCGGTCCACCAGTCCCTGGATGTCCAGGCCCGCGCGGAGGGCCTTGCGGACGCGTATGTCGTTGTACGGCGGCTCGCCCAGGTTGAAGCCGAGGAACGACGTGGTCGGGGTGATGCCGGGCACCACCTGGAGTCCCTCCTTCTCGGGCTCCTCCGCGTGCGCGGCGTGCAGGTACGAGACGAAGTCCACCGTCCCTTCCTTCAGGGCCGCGAGTGCCTTGTCGCGCGAGCTCAGCAGGTGGAACTCGAGCCGGTCCAGCAGGGGCTGTTCCCTGCGCCAGTAGGCGGGGTTGCGCTCGAGCACGATGCGCTCCGAGCCGAAGTCCACCTGCCGGAAGGGGCCCGTGCCCTGCAACTGGCCCCGTGCGTCCACCCGGGCGATCGCCGCGGCCGTCTGAGACATCAGTTGGGGGAAGAAGGCCTTGGGCTTCTCCAAACGGATCTCGACCGTCAGGTCGTCCAGCACCTCGATGCCCTTCACCTCGCCGGCCTCGCCCGCCGCGAAGTCCCTGGCGCCCTCCACGTCCGCCATCAACCCCCGCTCCGGCGACTTCTCCGCGGGGTTCAGCAGCCGCTCGAAGTGGCGCTTCACGTCGTGTGCCGTCAGGGGGGTCCCGTCATGGAAGGTGACGCCCTTGCGCAGGAAGAAGCGGTAGATGCGTGCCGAGGGGTCCGCCTCCCAGCGCTCGGCCAGGTCCGGCACCAGCACACCGTCCTCCGACCGCAGGAGGTTGGAGAAGACGCAGCAGCTCATCTCCACGAGCTGGATTTCCACGCCGAAGAGGGGATCCAACCGACCCACCGCGCTGAGGTGGGACGTCTGGTGGATGCCCGCGTGCAGCGTGCCTCCCGTGCGCGGAGCGGGGAGCTGGAAGCGGAACACCTCACCGTCCAGACTGGCCGCCTCGTGCGCCAGCTGGTCCACCGTGCGGCTCAGTCCATCTCCGATGCGGATGACCTGGAGCGCGTCCTCGCGCACCCGCGCCACCTCCTCGCCAATGGCCGAGTCCCCACGCATCAGCACCACGTGCGCCGCCCGGATTTCCTCGATGGCCGTGCTCAGCCGCACCACCGCGCTGGACAGGTCCCTGCCGGTGCGCGCCTGGCCCTCGGCCTTCTGCGAGGCCTCCTGTGCCAGCCGCGCCATCTGCTGCGTCTGGTGCACCAGCTCGCGTCCGTGCGCCGCCTGCTCCATGGCCGCCCGGGTCACGTCATCCACGCGCCTGGCCACCCGCCGGCTCGCCTCCACCACCGTGGAGCCCTGCGCCTCCAGCCGCTTCGTCTCCGCCAGCGTGGCCTCCACCGCCGAGAAGGTGCGCTGGGTGATGGTGCGAATCTCCATCAGCGCCTCGGCCGCGCGGTCTCCCAACAGCACGCCCGTGCCCGCCTGCTCCCGGCCCTCCTTCACCAGCGACACCGCCGTGTCCACCTCCCGGCGTACGCCGCCCACCATGCTGGCGATCTCCCGCGTGGAGCGCGCGGTGCGCTCGGCCAGCCCACGGATTTCGTCCGCCACCACGCCGAAGGGCCGCCCCTGCTCTCCGGCCTGCGCGGCGATGATGGCCGCGTTGAGCGCCAGCAGGTTCGTCTGGTCGGCAATCTCCTGGATGACGTCCACGATGCGGCCAATCTGCGTGGAGCGCACCCCGAGCGAGTCGACCAGCTCCGCGGTCTTGCGGACCGTCTCCTCCACCCGGTACATGCCCTGGACGCAGTCGTTGACGAGCACCTCGCCGCGCTCGGCGGTGGCCGTCACGGCGTGGGCCAGTTGATTGGTCTCCGAGGCACGGTGGCGCACCGCATCGATGCCCGTCTGCACCACCTGGACGAAGGCCTCGGCCTCACTGGCGAAGCGCGCCAGCTCGTCGCCCGAGGAGGCGATGTGGTGCAGCCGCTCGCTCATGGCCTGCACCTGCTGGGTGGTGCGGTGGGAGAAGTCGTCCAGCGCGAGCAGCGCCTCGGCCACCTGTCCGAGCCGCTCGCTCATCTCCCCCAGCGAGCCGTTGGTCTCCTGGGCGAAGCTCTCCAACTGCGTCACGCGCTTGCCGGCGGCCTGGAGGCTCTGGCCCATGCTGTTGACGGACTCCTGCGAGCGCCCCACCGCTCCGCCCTGGCGGCGCGCGGCCTCCAGCAGCACACGTACTTCCTCGGACACGCCCTGGCAGGTGCGGCGCACGTTGCTCGTCACCCGCTGCACCTGGCCCAGTGCGCGGCGCAGGGAGAGGAGGAGCCGACGTACCTCGAGCTCGTCCTCCATCCCCGAGTGGGCGGTGTGGGTGAGGTCTCCCTCGGCCAGCCGGGTGAGCAGGCTGGTGCGCTCCTTGGATGGCCTCGCCTCCCAGATGAGCCAGAAGAAGTAGCTCGTCAGCAGCAGCACCGATGGTGCGCCGAGGAGCAGGATGGACCAGCTGGCCCAGCCACTGGGTTGGCCGGTGAGGGTGTGGAGCAGCCCGCCGATGACGAGGGCGACGGCGAGCCCTCCAAGGACCGGGAAGACGAAGAGGTGCTTTTTGGCGGCCATGAGGGAGCGAGGATGCTCCTCACACCGTAGCCCAATTCCCAAATCCGACGCGTGTCGCATTCATTCAAGCGCCCCACCGGCCGCCCTCCTCTCTTCCGCGTGGAAGTCACGGAAGGAGGTCGAGGCACGTGTCGAGCAAGGGACCGGTTGGTGGCTCGCTCGCCATCGAAGTGCAACTGCGAGGCGATGGGTCTCTTCAACCACGATGACGTGGAGGAACTCTCTATACCGGGTCCCCGAGGATGAGCTGAGAAAGACCCACCCCTCTCCCTCTGGGAGAGGGACGGGGTGAGGGTATCCGTCCCCGGCTTCCCACCGAGCATCCGAGCGCTCCCCAGGCCCACTGTGGGGCCAGTTCGCACTCCCGGCCGCATTGCACTGAGATGCGATGAAAGATACATATATCTCGTGTCTCATCTCAAGGGACAGCGTCCGGACGAAGAAGACCTGGATGAGCGCATCCTGCGTGCGGCCGAGGCCCTGCTGACGAGCGAGGGGCCGGGCTTCACGATGGAGGCGTTGGCGCAGGCGGTGGGGGTGTCTCGCGCGACGCTGTACCGGCGGGTGCCGAGCCGCGAGAAGCTCGCCGAGCGGCTGCGGCGGGAGCGGGCGGTGGAGCTCGGGACGGCGCTCACCCGCGAGCCCTCGCGGCAGAAGATATTGGAGACGACGCGTCAGCTCGTGGGGCGCCAGGGGCTGGTGGCGCTCACCGTGGAGCAGATCGCCGACGCGGCGGGCGTGAGCCCCGTCACCATCTACCGTACGTTCGGGGACAAGGACGCCCTGCTGCGGACGATGTTCGCCGAGCTGGGCCCACGCGGCGAGGCCTCGGTGCTGCTCGCGGACCTCGACGCGCCCGTCGAGGACACGCTCACGCGGTTCGTCCTCGCGCTCTTCCGGTGGAGGGCGGAGCAGCCCGCGTTCTTCTCCATGCTCTTCTTCAGCCAGGGGGAGGAGGGCCGGTACGTCGAGCATCTGCGCGAGCGCCAGTATGGGACGACGGACCGGCTCATGCGCTACCTCGCGGCGCAGGCCGAGCGCGGGCGGTTGCGGCCGGGGAATCCCGTCGACAGGGCCCTGGGGCTGATCGGGCTCGTGCTGGGCGCGACGCTCGATGTGCGGCGCCTGTTGGCGGAGCCGCCGCCGGCTGGTGCGGAATCCTCCACGGAGCCGGGCCATCGGGAAGCGCGGGCCCGTGCCGTCGTCGAGCTCTTCCTTCACGGAGTCGCCGCCCCTCGGGCGGAAGGGGACGCGTCATGAACCAATCCTCGCGGAGCAGTCAGTGGGGCCTCGCGTTCCAGGAGCCGGGAGGACGAGAGCTGTCGTGGGTGGGAGGCAAGGGCGCGAGCCTGGGGGAGATGGCCAGCGCGGGGCTGCCGGTGCCTCCAGGCTTCTGCGTCACCACCGCGGCCTTCTCGGACTTCCTCGCCGGGTGCCCCGAGGCGCCGGAGTTGCTCGCCGCGCTGGATGCCGTGGAGCCCGAGGACGTCGAGGGCGTGAGGCGGGTGGGGCAGCGCGTGCGTCAGCGTCTCTCCGAGGTGGCGGTGCCGGAGGCGGTGGCGCGCGGGGTGGTGGAGGCATGGCGTGGGCTCGGCACCGGGCATGCCTACGCCGTCCGCTCCAGCGCCACGCTCGAGGATCTGCCCGACGCCTCCTTCGCGGGCCAGCAGGACACCTTCCTCAACGTGCGTGGCGAGCAGGAACTGCTCGAGCGCGTCCGGGGATGCTGGGTGTCGCTCTTCACGGACCGGGCCATCCTCTACCGGCGCCAGCACGGCTACCCCTCGTCGGCGGCGCGTCTGGCCGTCGTCGTCCAGCGCATGGTGTCCCCGGAGGTCTCCGGCATCCTCTTCACCGCCGACCCGGTCAGCGGCAATCGCAACGTGTGCTCCATCGACGCCAGCTATGGGCTCGGCGAGGCCCTGGTGTCGGGGCTCGTCAACGCGGACCTCTACCGCGCGCGCAAGGCCACGGGCGGGTTGCTGGAGGTGCGCCTCGGGGACAAGGCCATCTCCCTCTGGCCCGCGCCCGGTGGCGGCACGGAGCGGCGCCCCGTTCCTCCCGGGCAGGGCAGGGTGCGCGCGTTGGATGACGCCACGGTGGCGCGGCTGGTGGAGATGGGCCGGCGCATCGAGGTGCTCCGGGGAGGCCCGCAGGACATCGAGTGGTGCCTCGAGGGTGGGCAGCTCTACGTGGTGCAGTCGCGTCCCATCACCACCCTGTACCCCGTGCCGGCCCGAGTTCCTGGCGGGACGGGAGCGGCTGGCCGCGCCGCTCGGGCCCCTGGTGGGAGCGCTGCGTCCGTTGCTCGCGCGTGTGCGGCGCAGGCTCCTGCACGCGAAGCCGGAGGAGGCCCGGGCCGGGCTCGAGGTGGCGATGGCGTCCCGGCTCGGCAAGTGGTCGCGGGGCTTCCAGGAGCGCGCACCCGGGGCACCGCGTCTGCGCTTCTTCCGCCAGGAGGTGTCCACGGTCTTCCGGGAGGTGTTGCTCACCGAGGCCGCGCCGGCCATCGCCTCGGGTCTGATGTCATGGAAGCTGGTGGGCACGCTGGTGCGCGGGCGCGTCGACGAGCGCACCTTGCAGGCGGTGATTCGCGGGCTCGAGGGCAACGTGACGACGGACATGGATCTCGCGTTGGGGGACGTGGCCGACGTGGCGCGCGAGACCCCCGCGGTGGCCAGCCGTTTGAGGGATGCGGCCTCGGCCGCCATCATCGAGGAGTTGCGAGGCCTCGCCGAGGCCGGGCGCTTCCTGTCGGCCTGGGACGACTTCATCGCGCGGTATGGACACCGCTGCCCGGGGGAGCTGGACATCGCCCTGCCCCGCTGGAGCGAGGACCCCTCGAGCCTGGTCCGCGTGCTCTCCGGCATGCTGCACTCCGATGTCTCCGGAGAGCACCGCCGCCGCCATGCCGCCGCGCTTCGCGAGGCCGAGCTGGCCACGGAGCGCATCCTCGAGGCCGCGGGCCAGGGGCCCCTGGGATTCCTCCGCCGCCGGATGGCGTGAGGGCTGGTGGCCCGGGCCCGCGCCTACCTGTCCCTGCGCGAGCACCCCAAGTTCCTGTTCATCCGCCTCTTCCAACACGGGCGCGAGGCCATCCTGGAGTCCGGGCGGCAGGCCGTGGAGCGAGGGCTGCTCGCGGACGTCTCCGACGTGTGGATGCTCGAGCTGGACGAGCTCATCGCGTTGATGGAAGGCCACACGGAGGGGATGCGCGAGAAGGTGGCGGCCCGGCGAGAGACCTGGAAGCGCTACGCCCGGCTCTCGCCGCCGCCGATGCTCACCAGCGAGGGCGAGATTCCTCCGCTCGCCGCGTCCTCGGGGCCCGAGATGCCCGGTGTCCTCGCGGGCATGGGGGCGTCGGTGGGCGTCGTCGAGGGCACGGCGCGCGTGGTGCTCGACCCGGCGCGCGAGGTGCTGCGGCCGGGGGAGATTCTCGTCGCGCCGTTCACCGACCCGGGTTGGACGCCCCTGTTCATCCACGCCCGCGCGTTGGTGATGGAGGTGGGCGGGTTGATGACCCACGGCTCGGTGGTGGCCCGCGAGTACGGGCTGCCGGCGGTGGTGGGGGTGACGGGGGCCACGCAGCGCATCCGCACCGGACAGCGCCTCCGTGTGGATGGGGACCGAGGGCAGGTGGTGCTGCTCGACTCCACGTCCGCCGAGGCGGCGTAGCCCGTCGAGGGCCAGGCCGCGCTACGTTCCGCTCCGCGGGGCGGAGTCCATGTGCTGGTGGATGCGATGGGCCGGGAGGGGGTGTTCCGCCTTCTGCAACAGGTGACGTGCATGATGGCGCTCGCTGCTCAGGGGCTCGCGCCCTGGCCCATCACCTCCTCGAGCAGCGAGGTATCCACGAGCCCCGACAGGTCGGAGCTGGGGATGAAGCCGAGCTGTTGCGCGTGCCGCGCGGCCTGCTGGAGTTGCTCGGGCCTCACCTCGAGGGCGGGTTCCATGCGGGAGAAGGAGTCCTTCAGGAGGGGCTCGGACATGGGGTGCCCGGTCACCTTGCCGAAGGCCTCGTTGACGCGCGAGAGGAAGACGTCGGGTTGCTGTTGCCACTGCCGGGTGAGCTCCACGTGGGCGCGCAGCAGCTTCTCGAGTTGCTCGGGCCGCTCCTTCAGGACCTTGGCGGTGGTGACGAGCACCGTGGTGTGGAAGCGCCGCTCCGGCCACAGGTCGCGCTCGTCCACGAGGATGTGACCACCGCCCTCGGCCACCATGCGCGCGCCCCACGGCTCGGGCACCCAGGCGCCTTCGAGCTTCCCATTGAGGAAGAGGCCGAGGATGCCCGGGTTGGACAGCGGGGTGACGGTGACGTCCTGGCCCACCTTCAAGCCCTGCTGGCCCAGCCAGTGCCGCAGCGCGATGTCCTGGGTGTTGCCCAGCTGCGGGGTGCCCAGCGTCTTGCCCTTGAGCTCCGCCGGGGAGCGCGCCGTCTTCGTCACCAGCACCGCGCCGCCGTCCACCACCGCGGCGATGATGCGCAGCTCCCGTCCCGCCTTGCGGAAGGTGTTGATGGCCGGCCCGGTGCCCACGTACGAGGCATCCAGCGAGCCGGAGGACAGCGCCTCCATGGCCGCGGGCCCGGCGTTGAACATCTTCAGCTCGATGCCGGGCACGGCCTGCTGGAAGGCGCCCGAGCCGTTGCCCACCAGGGCCTGGGCATGGGTGATGTTGGGGAAGAAGCCCACCCGGAGCGGGCGCTCTTCCGTGGCGCCCTGCTCCTTCTTGCACCCACCCACCGCCAGACACACGGCGGCCACACCCACCACGAGCAATCCAAGACGCATATGTCACCGAGAGTGGAGCGGGTCGGGGCCCGCCGCACATGGACCCGAGTCAGGCAGGTTCGTCAGCCGGGCGCCAATCCCCAGCGGCGGCGCACGCGCAGCTCCACCGTCTGGAAGAGGACGCGGTCGATGAAGGTGCCCACGGCGATGATGCAGACCATCACCGCCATCACCTGGGGAATCTCCATGAGCTCGCGGCCCATGGTGAGCAGCTGGCCCAGGCCTCCGGAGACGTACAGCAGCTCGCCGGCCATGAGGGCCCTCCAGGCGAAGCTCCACCCCAGTTTGCGCCCGGTGACGATGCCGGGCAGCGCCGCTGGCAGCAGCACGCCCGCGTGTAAGCGCGCCCCGCGGATGCCGTACGTGGAGGACACGCGCAGGAGCAGGGGGTCGACGCTCATGATGCCGTCCTCCACCGCGATGGCGATGGCCAGCACCGAGCCCATCACCACCACGAAGATGATGGACAGCTCCGTGAGGCCGAACCATAGCAGCGCCAGCGGCAGCCAGCAGATGGAGGGCAGGGCCTGCAAGCCCACCACCAGCGGGCGCAGCATGCCGCGCACGGCCTTCATCCGTCCCATGGCGATGCCGAGCGGCACGCCGATGAGCACGGAGAGGGCATAGCCCTGCGCGAGCCGCCCCAGGGAGCGCACGAGGGCGTCCCACAGCCGCCCATCGCGCGCCATGGCGACGAGGCTCTCAGCGACCGCCTTCGGTCCCGGGAACAGGTGCTGGGGCCAGGGCCCGAACCGGGCGAGCAGCTCCCACACCGCCAGCAGCCCCGCGAAGAACAGCAGCTTCTGACCCAGGTGCCACGCCTTCATGGTGCTTCCCTCGTCCTTCCCCGTTGCCAGGTCCGGTCGCGCTCATGGATTCGCTCTCATGGAGCATCGTGCGGATCTGCCGGGCCAGTCCCACCAGCGCCACGTCGTCGGGGCCTCGTGGCATGGGCAGCCGCACCTCGAGGTCCTTCAGGATGCGGCCGGGCCGGGGCGCCATCACCACCACCCGGTTGGCCAGCATCAGCGCCTCCGTGACGTCATGCGTGACGAAGACGATCGTCTTGCGCGTCTCCGTCCAGACGCGCTGCAACAGCACATGCATGTGCAGGCGCGTCTGCGCGTCCAGCGAGCCGAAGGGCTCGTCCATCAACAGCACCGGCGAGTCCACCGCGAGCGCCCGCGCGAGCGCCGTGCGCATCTTCATTCCGCCCGACAGCTCGTGCGGCAGCGAGTTCTCGAAGCCGGCCAGCTGCACGTAGTGGATGTAGCGGCGTGCGCGCTCGGTGCGCTCGGCCCTGGAGAGGCCCCGGGCGGAGAGCACGAACTCGATGTTCTGCCGCACGGTGAGCCACGGGAAGAGCGCCGCCTCCTGGAACATGAGCAGCCGGTCCGGCCCGGGTCCGGTGATGGGCTTGCCGTCGATGCGCACCTGTCCACCCGTGGGCGCGATGTGGCCCGCCAACGCGTACAGCAGGGTGGACTTGCCGCAGCCCGAGGGCCCCAGCAGACAGACGAACTCGCCGGAGCGGATGTTGAGGTTGACGTCCTGGAGCGCCACCACCTTGTTGGCGTAGCGGTGCTCCACCCGCTTGACTGCGATCTTCGCCGAGTCCTCCGTCACGAGGGCGGGCACCAGCGCCTCCTTCACCGACTCCTTCACCTCGCGCACGCTCCGGAAGAGGGTGCGCCAGAGGCGGGCGAGGTGCCCGGGGCGCTTCCTGGCTGGCGCTGACGCTGACTTGGAGGAGGAGGGGGGCGGGTCGGCCAGGCGCATCACACGGTCGTAACGGAGTTGGCGCAGCTCGCAACTGGAGCGGCGGGGGTCGTAGACCAGACAGGTGTCAATGGGACGGGAATAGATGTGCAGGGAAATGGCGAAGCCACTGCGCGCGCCGGTGCGCACCGAGTGCAGCTCCGCTTCGGAATTGCGGTGGTCCACGGCGCCGGGCAGCAGCGTGCGGCGAGGTCCCATGCGCTCGACGAGCGCGTATCCGGGCTCCTGGCCTCCCGCGACCAGGCGGTAGTCGGCCACCTCCAACTCCCCGGCCACGGTCAGCAGGAAACACTCCTGGCCGTCATGCCCGTGCACGGGCGCGCGAGCGTTGCGCCCCCAGCCCAGCACGAGCACCTCCAGATCCTCGTCCCGGTACACGAGCGTGCGCGTGTAGCGCCCCTCTTTCAGCAGGGCATAGGGCTCCACCGCTCGCCGGTGCAGGTTGCCCTGCCGGAGCACCTCCTCGATGGCCGGGTAGCCGCCGCGTGTATGGGCCTCGCGCAACCGGAGGATGAACTGCCTCAGGGAAAGGGAGCGGGGAGGGATGGACCTATCGGGCTCGGTGACGAGAGCAGCGTCCATCGCCTGTGACCTGGTCGGTGGGCTGCGTTCCATTGTCGCTCTCCTTCCGTCCTCGTCTGGAAAAGCGGACGGGGAGTGAAGCTCGATGAAAGTGTGTCTGACACCCTCGGACGCCAAGGTGGGGCGGGCCGCCGGACGAGGGCTCGGCTCCTACCGGAGGGAGGGGCGGGTGCTTGCTCGCTTGCACTCCCAGAGCGCTTTCACTAAGGCGGGTCCCATGTCCCTCGCCGCGCGTCGCACCCTCTACCCACCGCTCGAGCCCTACAACACCGGCCGTCTCCGCGTCTCCGCGCTCCATGAGGTGTATTTCGAGGAGTCCGGCAATCCGAAGGGCAAGCCGGTCGTCTTCGTGCACGGGGGTCCCGGTGGTGGCACGGACCCCAAGCAACGGCGTTTCTTCGATCCGGCGGCGTACCGCATCGTCCTGTTCGACCAGCGCGGCTGTGGGAAGAGCACGCCACATGCCTGCGTGGAGGAGAACACCACCTGGCATCTGGTGGAGGACATGGAGACGCTGCGCCGCCATCTGGGCATCGAGCGGTGGCAGGTCTTCGGTGGCTCGTGGGGCAGCACGCTCGCGCTCGCCTACGCGCAGACGCACCCGGAGCGCGTCACCGAGCTGGTGCTGCGCGGCATCTTCCTGCTGCGCGAGCAGGAGATCCACTGGTTCTACCAGCACGGCGCGCACACGCTCTTCCCGGATGCCTGGGAGGACTTCCTCGCCCCCATTCCTCCCGAGGAGCGGGGAAACCTGCTCCACGCCTACCACCGGCGGTTGATGAGCGAGGACGCGCGGGTGCGGCAGGAGGCGGCGCGGGCCTGGAGCGTCTGGGAGGCGCGCACGAGCTATCTCCAGCCCAACCCGGATGCCGTCGCGCGTTTTGGCGAGGACGCGTTCTCGCTCGCCTTCGCGCGTATCGAGTCCCACTACTTCGTCAACGGCGCCTTCCTGCGCAGCCGTACCCAGCTCCTGGACGACGTGCCGCGCATCCGCCACATCCCGGGGGTCATCGTTCAGGGCCGCTACGACGTGCCGTGCCCGGTGGAGAGCGCCTGGGCCTTGCACAAGGCCTGGCCCGAGGCGGAGCTGAAGATCATCCCGGACGCGGGGCACTCGGCGTATGAGCCGGGCATCGCCGCGGCGCTCGTCGAGGCCACGGACCGGTTCCGCGGCTGAACGGCGGCGGGGACGGCGTCCGGGAACCCACAAGCCCTCTGGCTGGGAACAAGCAGGGTCATGGACGCGGGTCCTGCGTTTCGTGGATTGAGAATCTGTGTCACCTTCGCGCCGCGTAGTGGCAGGAGCACGCCGTAGCACCCTGGTGGGGGGTCCAGGGTCGGTTCGAGGAGACGGCTCAGGCGCATCCTGCCGCACCTGGCCGAGGAGCCCGCCTTCGTGGAGATGTTCCTCTCCGAGGCCAGGCTGGCCGCGCAGCTCACCCACCCCCATATCGTTCAAATCTTCGGCTTCGGCGAGGCCGACGGCTCGTACTTCCTGGCCATGGAGTACATCGACGGGCCCAACCTGCGTACGCTCGTCAAGCGGGTCTCGGCGCAAGGCATGGACCCGCCGCTGGTGGCGTGTGCCCGGATCGTCGCTCACGCGTGCGAGGGATTGGCCTTCGCCCATGACTTCACGGACCCGCAGACCGGCGAGGCGCTGGGGCTCATCCACCGCGACATCAGCTCGGACAACATCCTGCTGTCGCGGCAGGGCGCGGTGAGGGTGGTGGACTTCGGCATCGCCAAGGCGGCCGGTCAGGGTCACAGGACCCGGAGCGGCGTCATCAAGGGCAGGCTGGCGTACATGCCGACCGAACCGCACCTCCCAGGGGCGGACCTCGCGGCACGGGGACGGCGACGGCCTACTTGTTGTGACAGGCCTTCTGGTTGCTGCCGCTGACGCCGGTGCAGGCCTGGGTGGCGGGGCAGTCCGAGTCCTGGGTGCAGATCTTCAGACACTGCAGTCCGGTGGTGTCACCGCCGAGGGTGTCGCAGATGCCGCCCTCGACGCACTCGTCGGTGCTGCCCGTCTTGTCACATTCCTCGCCGATCTCCGCCTTGCCGCAGGCCGTGACGGCCAGCAGGCCCACCAGGAGCAACGCCGACGACAGCAGACGCTTCGCGTTCATGGATGCCTCTTCCTTCTGACTGGGGGTGAAACGGGTGGAGGGATCGCCCAGGCAGCGTATCCGCCCAACAGGCTGAAAATGGGGGGGGGTCCGCAACTTCCGCACCGCTCCGTGAGAAAATGGATCAACGGATTTCTCACGGAATAACGCAGGAGCCCCCATGACCACCATCGACCGCAACCGGAACCCGCTCTCCCAGGTGGGTCGTCAGACCGCGGAGAAGGCCCAGCAACCCGTCGGGACGGGGGCGAACACCGTGAAGAACACGGTGGCCGAGAGCGCGAAGGTGGCGAAGCAGGTGGACACCTTCGAGGCCGGGCCCGCGCGCCAGGTGTCGGCGAGCCTGCTGGGCGGCGGCAAGCCGTCGGACAAGGTGCATGACGGCCAGTTCGTGGGCGCCGGGGGCCAGACGTTCCCGCCGGGCACGCCGCTGAGCGAGATTCCGGGCGTCACGCCGCGCAACAACCCCAACCCGGCGAAGACCATCATCTACGTCAACGGCATCCTGACGCCCAAGGAGGCGCAGTCCAGCGACCTCCAGGCCATCGCCGACAAGGCGAACGCCAAGGCCATTGGCATCCACAACTCCACCGAGGGCTTCGTCACGGACCTGGCCCAGTGCGTGAAGGACAAGCTGGACAAGGGCACCAATCCGGCGGTGGACACGCTGGCGGACACCGTCTACGCGGAGCTGAAGGCGGGCCGTGAGGTGCACCTGATGGGCTACAGCCAGGGGGGCCTCATCACCGCGCGGGCCCTCTTCGACGTGCAGCGCAGGCTGCGCATCGAAGATGGGTTGTCCAAGGCCGACACGGAGAAGCTGATGAGCAAGCTCAACGTGGAGACCTTCGGAGCGGCCTCGACGAAGTACCCGGATGGGCCCAAGTACGTGCACTACGTGAACAACCGGGACGTGGTGCCCACGTTCACCGGCCTGGGCGGCAGCGTGGATCCGCTGAAGTTCCTGAAGGACGCGGGCAAGGGAGCGGTGGTGCACCGCTTCGGCGATGGAGGCCTCAACGTCATCGCCAACCACAACTTCCAGGAGATGTACATGAAGCACCGCGTGCCCTTCGAGCAGGCGCGCGCCAACCAGTTCTGACGGGGCTACGAGCGCCACTCGACGCGGTACGTGCAGCTGCTGCCCTGCATGCTCATTCGCTGGACGTGGGGCTCGCGGGCGCCAGCGGCTTCGAGCGCCGCCTCGATGATGCCCTGGTAGTACGAGGGCATGCCGAGCGTCTCGTTGATGAGCACCTCGTACGCGGTGGGGGCCAGCTGGGTGAGCTGCATCTGCACGTAGTTGTCGGCGTTGCGGAAGTTGTGGTTCATCCGCATCAACAGGCGGCGAGGCCCGAGCGCGCGGCCGACGGCGAGCATGCCGCGGCCGAGGACCGTTTCGCTGACGTCGGTCACCATCTTCTGGCCGAGCAGACGGTAGGCATCCTCCAGGTGCAGGTCCGGGAAGAGATCCTTCACGACGATGTCGAGGGAGGGGCGCCAGACGGACGCCGGGTAGAAGGGGAGGGGTTGCTGGTCGATGTGCAACCCCATGCGTTTGAGCGCGCTCCGGGCGCCCGTGGAGAGCCGGCCTTCGAGAGCGATCCGGAAGAGGCCGTCGAAGGTGTTGCCGAACACCACACGCTCATCCGCGAGCATCATGCATATCCCCCCGGTCGTGAGGGCCCCCTACAGGAGGCCTGAGTGGCACCATGCGGCCCACAGGGCCGCACCCGACGGGTCGCATGGTCGCACGGAGTCACGTGACATGCCCGAAACCGGCCGGGGACGATGTTCACCACCCGTCGAATGGGCTGTCGGGACCCGGACGGAGGGGGCGGAGCGCGCGCGAAATCCTGGCGATCCGCTCAGGACTTCTTGGAGTTCTTCTCCGCGCGGCGCAGACGTTCGAGCCGTTCGGTGGGCGAATGGTCGCCGAGCTTGCCGGCGATATAGGCGCCCGCGGAGGCGAGCTTGCGCCGGAAGTCGTCGGGGGGCTGGGGCTGCTCGCGGGGGAGCGTGAAGAAGTCGGTGCCCACCTGGAGCAGCGTGCGAGCCATGGCCTGGTCATCCTCGGAGGCGTGGGGGTAGAGGAGGGCGGCGACGCGGCCGTGACCATGGGCGGCGGCCTTGGTGAGGGCGGACTCGCTCATGCGGTCGGTGAGGATGGGGTCGGCGCCGGCGGCGAGCAGGGTGCGCACGAGTTCCTCGTGGCCGTTCTCGGCGGCGACCATGAGGGGGGTACGGCCATCGGCGTCGAAGGGATTGGGGTCGGCGCCGGCGGCGAGCAGCGCCTCCACGCGGGCCAGGTCACCGGCCATCACGGCATCGAAGAGGGACATGAACTACCTCCGGGGAAGAGCATGGCCTGTTCGCCCCCGGCGTGCCACCGTGCCCGCTCCCTCCCTCCCTCTCCCTTTGGGAGAGGGTCGGGGTGAGGGTATCCGTCCCTACCGTCCCGAACCACTCGCCGGATTGCGAGGGCGCCCGTTGAGCGTGCCGCCGGCGGGAGCGACGGCGCCGGAGGGCTTCTGGGAGGCATCCACCTTCAGGTCGGCGAACTTCCCCTCGCGCTCCAGACGGAAGATGTCCTCGTCGGTGACGTATTCCTGCGAGAGGAGCTCGCGTGCGCGTTTGATCTTGGCGAGCAGGACGGGGTCGGTGACGGGGTTGCTGTTCTCCCTGGTGGGCCGGGGCGGAGGCCGCATGACGGAGAAGGTGCCGCGAGCGGGATGACCGTCGGCGCTGACGCCCTCGAGCGAGTAGGTGATGGCGAAGACGTCGGGCTCGGCGTTGGTGTCGAAGGAGACCTTCACCTCGGTGCCCTTGCCCTCGGGGACCTCGCTCACGGGGAGCGACGCGACGTCCACCTGCTCGGGGGGAGGGGGGCCCTCCTCGGAGCCGCGGAAGGCGCGAAGGGTGGTCACCCGGGTGATGCGCACCGGTCCGCGGAAGCGGTGGTAGAGGCGGAAGGTCTGCCGCACCACGCCATCCGGGTCGAGCACGGGGAAGCGCGGCGTGCCCACGGCGAGGAGCGTGACGACGCCCTTCTTGTCGAAGTTCTCGAAGGAGGTGTTGAGCACCTGGAGCGAGGAGCGGCCCGTCTCCTTGCGGCCGGAGGCGTCATAGACATCCACGCGGATGAGGTGCTGCGTGTACATGTTGTCGGCGCCCGTGGTGCCCAGCAGGGTGTGCGAGACGATGGGGCTGGTGGTGGTCTCCGAGGCCTCGTTGTCGAAGGTCCACACGTAGCGCACGGGGACGAAGGGCTTGGGCGCGGGCTGTCCGGGCCGGGCGGGGCGCTCCATCACCTTGGCGAAGAACTCGAAGTCGTCCTCGGAGTTGGGCTGGCGGCGCGACATCACGTGCACGAGCCGCTCGGGCTCGCACTCCTTCACCTTGAAGGCGGGGACGGGCACGGTGACGGACACGTTGTTCTTGGTGAAGACGGTGACCTGCGGGAGCTCGTACGAGCCGTCCGCGTCGTTGAGCCAGACGCGCACGGGGATGCGCTGGCCGGTGCCATCGCCGACCTTGTAGTGCAGGTAGGCGTCGTTGCCATCCGGGGTGTGGGCGCGCACGGTGATGAGGTTGTCCTCTCCCGAGCACACCTCCTGCTTCTCCACGAGCACCTCGTCCACGATGGGAGGAGCGGGCTCGGTGGCCGCGGGCTGCTCGGGCTCGGGCGTCTTCCGCGCGGCGAGCATCGGCGGCGCGTCCGTGGCGGAGGAGCCCTCCCGGGTGCGCGTGTGGGCCTCCTGGGCCGCCATGGGAACCTCGGGCGCCGGCTGTTGCCGGGAGAGGAGCCAGCCGAAGATTCCCCCGAGGGCGAGCAGGGTGAGCATCAGCACCCCTCGCCAGGGCCGCTGGGAACGGTTCTCGGGGGTCGACGTCATCGCGTGGGCTCCTCTCAGGGGGGTGTGGATTCAGGTGAAGCGGGGTGGATTACTGCCAGCAGCCGTAGACGTTGCCGCCCGAGTTCCACTGCAACTGGTGCGAGTAGTCCGGGCCCCAGATGGTGTTGTTGAGCGGGTGCACGCCCCAGCCGCCGACGCGGTCCGGGCTGATGGAGCGGGCGGTGGAGTTGGGATCGTCGCGCACGCTCTTCCAGTAGCGGCTGTCGGAGGAGTCGCACATGTTGGCGGACATGCAGTTGGCCACCTGGTTACCGGCGTTGCCGCACACGTTGTAGAAGGGGCAGGCGATGGTGAGCGCCGCGTTGATGAACCAGCCCAGCGACTCCTTGCACTGGTTGTAGACGCCCGTGTAGAGCGAGTTGGACGCGTTGGCGATCTGCGCGTGCGAGTACGTGTACGGCGTCACCACGCCACGGCCCGCGTAGCTGTGCGCGTAGGCCATGAAGGTGGAGCAGACCATGCCGCTGTTCACCGCGTCGCCGGGCGTCTGGTGGGCGGTCTGCAGGTCCCGGTACTGGAAGAGCGAGTAGTTGACGCGGTTGCCGTTGCGCACCGGCCGGTCCAGGGGCTGCTCCGGGTCGTGCCTGGACGCGTCGGTGACGAAGGGGTGGTTGTACCAGATGGAGTCGCCGATCAGCGCCGCCTGGGTGGGGTCTCCCTGCTGCCAGCCCGTCCACTCGGGGCCGACGCCGTTCCCATACATGTACATGTAGATGCCGCCCTGGTTGACCTGCTGCAGGCCCGGGTAGCCGTAGCGCAGATCGTTGCCTTGCATGGGCTTGGTACACACGCCGGGCCAGCTCGCCTGCGACGGGGTGTTCATGGTGGCGTGGGTCACTCCCGCGCCGGGACCGTGCGAGAGCATCGAGTGCGTGCGGTACTCGCCGACGGCGTCCAGCACGTCGCGGATGGGGCCAGGGCCCCGGTCGAACACCACCGCGCCGTTGGGCGCGTTCCAACCAGCGGACGTCGAGCCACATTCTCCTTCGGCGTGGGCGCTTCCCGCCAACGCCAACGCGGACACTGCGACACTTCCTGCGAGCAGACGACGCATCAGGACACCTCCCGGAGGACGGGATGAGGCTCGGGGGGATGGTCCGGCTCCGCGAAACAATCCGCCCAGGCCGCGAGATGGGACGCCGGCCACACCGAGCTTCAGAACGATACCTGGGGGTCCTGCCTTTCTACCTCTGCTTTCCTCGGATGACCAGGGACCCCCGGGACAATTCCTTGACAAAGGATTGAAAGTGATTCCCCGCGCCGCCTGGATGGTGCAATACCAGACATGACAGGAGACGGTGGGTTGTCTTTTCGGAGGGCGGGCGGGGGTCCGAGCCCTCTTCGGCTCCGGTGCCTACCCCGTCTGCGTGGCCAGGGCTTCCGGTCCGAGTGGCAATATCAGCCGGAAGGTGGTGCCGCCGCCGGGAGGACACTCGATGCGGATGTGGCCCGAGTGGGCATCGAGGGTGCGCTGGACGATGGCGAGCCCCAGGCCGGTGCCGGTGGCCTTGGTGGTGAAGAAGGGTTTGAAGAGGCGCTCGCGCAGCTCCGGGGGGATGCCGGGGCCGGTGTCGGTGAACTCGATGATGGCGCCGGGGTACTCGTGGTAGCGGCGGGCGGTGATGCGCAACGTGCCGCCGTGGGGCATGGCCTGCACGGCGTTGAGGGCGAGGTTGAGGAAGGCCTGCCGCATCATCCGCTCGTCCACCGGGACGGGGGGCACCTCCGGGTCCAGCGCCCACTCCACGTGCACGCGGGGCTGGCCACTCGTCGCGGTGCGCACGGCCTCCTCCAGCAGGCGCGCCAGCGGGATGGGCTGCGGTTGCGGCGAGGTGGGGCGGGCGAAGTCGAGCAGGTCATCCACGAGCCGGTTGAGGCGGTTGGCCTCCTCCTCGAGGATGCTCATCAGGGTGTTCGCGGGGCCGGTGCCCGGGACGTAGCGGCGCAGGGTGGCCACGGCGTTGAAGATGGCGCCCAGGGGGTTGCGCACCTCGTGGGCCACCACGGCGGACAGCTCGCCGAGCGCGGCCAGCCGCTCGTGCTCCACCACCTGTTGCTGCGCGTGCTCGAGCTCCGTGTGGAGGCGGGCGAGCTCCTCGGCGCGCCCGCGCACCTCCTGGAGCAGCCGGTGGGACTCGATGGCGGCGGCGAAGTGGGCGCCCATGGCCTGGAGTGTCTCGAGCTCCAGGGCGGACAGCAGGCGGTGCTGGCTGAAGGTGACGACGAGCGCGCCCACCATGCGCGAGCGCACCTGGAGGGGCACCATGGCCAGGGTGGAGCGTCCGTGGTCGCGCAGGTGCTCCCGCACGGGCTCGGGGAAGTCATCGGCCTGCAGCACCAGGGGCATGCCCAGCTCCACCACGGTGCCCGCCATGCTTCCGCGGATGGGGAGCCGCCGGAAGGGCGCCACCGACGCCTCGGTGGTGCCGTGGGACCAGGCCAGCTCCAGCTCATCGCCTTTCTCGGAGCGTAGCAGGAGGACCACCGAGGCGCAGCGCAGCAGCCCGATGATCTCCTCCGTGCCCGGCTCGAAGAAGTCGCGTGGCTCCGGAGCGGTGGCGGCCACCGCGGCCAGCCGGTTGAGCGCGGCGAGCGCGGTGTTGCGCGTGGACAGCCGGGAGATGGTGTGCGCGGACTCGAGGGCGGCGGACACCTGCGCGGCGAAGAGGCGCAGCGGCGGCAACTCCTCCTCGCGCAGCCAGTCCGTGGCCACCGTCAGCAGCGCCCGGGGCCGGCCTTCCATGTCGATGCGGACGCAGATGGAGCGCAGGGGCCCCACGCGCTGCAGGTGGGCGCGCACCGGCTCGGCCCACTCCGGGCCGACGAACCGCGCCGCCTCCCAGCCGAAGTCCTCTCCATAGGCGGAGCCGTCCCGCCACGCGCGCTCCAGCATGGGGGACCAGGTGCCCGGCACATCCACCAGGTGCTGGCCGGTGAGACGTTTCTTGCCCGCGGCGGTTCTGTGGGCCACGAAGGCATGGCCCAGCCACACCCGCCCGCCATCCGGGACGAGGTAGCCGTAGGACAGCTCCAACTCGGCCAGGCCCTCGAAGACGCGGCGGAGCACCTCCTCCTCGGAGTGGAGGCCGGGCAGCGAGGCGCCGAGCGTGGCCACGCGCTGGAGCAGCTGGCGGTTGGCCACGCGATGGCTGAGGTCACGCACCAGCACCCACGTCTCCGGCCCCGACAGTGAGATGGACAGCTCCACGCGCCGCTCGCCCGTGGCGGTGCGCATCACCGTCTCGTAGGTGTCCGGGACCGGATCCCCGCGCAGCCGGCTCGCGCGCCGCTCGGCGACGAGGGGCTGCTGGTCCGTCGAGAGCATCGCGAAGGACGTGCCGCCGACCACCTCCTCGCGGGGGTGGCCGATCAGTGAGAGCAGCGCGGGGTTCGCGTAGACGATGATGCCGTCGCGGACGACGGCCAGGGCGAAAGGCAGCGTCTCCAGGTGCTGGTACGGGGCCCCCCCCACTCCGTCGTGCATCGTCACGAAGTGTACGATGTCACCTCGGACCGGTCGGGGGGAAGCGGGCCCGGGTGTTTTCCGGGCCCGGGCGGCTGGGGGTCACTGCTGGTAGTGGTTGAACTTCTCGTAGGTGCCCATGAGCTCCGTCTGGGCGAGCACGTGGCCCTCCATGGCCCGCTCCACCTGCTGCCATGTGGCATGGCCCATGTCGGGCAGCACGGTGTCCAGGGCATACAGCCGGTAGAAGTAGCGGTGACGGCCGATGGGGGGATTGGGGCCTCCGTAGCCCATCCGCTTCCAGTCGTTGAGGGCCTGGCGGGCACCGGCGGGCAGGCTCTCGGGCAGCATGGAGTCGGGAATGTCGTGGATGTTGGGCGGCAGGTTGTAGAGCACCCAGTGCACCCAGGTGGCGCGTGGGTTGCGCGGATCGGGCGCGTCGGGGTCCAGCATCACGAGCGCGAAGCTCCTCGTGCCCGGGGGCTCGCCCTGCCAGTGCAGGGGCGGGGGCAGGTCATCCCCCTCGCCGGTGTAGGCGATGGGAATGGAATCTCCATTCTGGAAGCGGGGCGAGGAAAGCTGGAACGGGATGGGCATGCCACGGTCCTCCTGACGTGTGGGAAAGGGATCCCCGTGCAAGCTGGGAACGGAGGCACCTCGCGGCGAGCGGGGCCCGGTGGGCGGGTGCGGTGCCGATCATCCTGCTCGGCGCCACTCCGGTTGCTTCCTGCCGGACGGTTCCAGCGAGGGCCTTGACCTGGTGGGACTCCCGGTGTGGAGGATGGGCCGTGGACATCTCCATCCGACGCGCCGTCCCCGAGGACGCCGAGGGCATCACCCGGGCGCACATCCAGAGCTGGCGCAGCAGCTACAGGGAGCTCCTCCCCCGGGAGGCCCTGGAGGCGCTCGACTTCGAGGAGCGGCTCTCCGGGTGGCGTCAGGGACTCGCGCAACCCGGGGCGGCGGTCTTCGTCGCCGTGGAGCCGGACACCCGGCGCATCGTGGGCCTGTGCGCCGTGGGGCACAACCGCGCGGTGCCCGAGTCGCTCCCGGACTACCGGGGCGAGCTGTACGCCCTCTATCTGGTGGACGAGGTGAAGCGGCGGGGCGTGGGCCGGGCCCTGTTCCAGCGCGGCGCGGCCTGGCTGCGGGAGAACGGGCTCGTCCCCTTCGTCCTGTGGGTGTTGAAGGACAACGCCCCGGCGCGCGGCTTCTACGAGCGGCTCGGGGGCTCGCTCGTGGGTGAGCAGCCGCTCGAGCTCAGCGGCCGTTCATTCCCGGAGGTGGCCTACGCCTGGACGGAGTGAGTGCCCTCGGGGTCGCGCACCGGGAGCCGCCGGGTGAGCACCAGCACGCCCACGAGCGCGGCGAGCACCAGCCACCCGGGCCAGCCCGTGAGGCCCACCAGCGCGGTGTCGATGGGCTTCTCCGCGTAGCCGAGCATGATGACGATGGGGCCCAGGGCGTTGAGGGAGCCATGGGCGAGCACCGCGGGCCAGATGCTGCCGGTGGCCAGCCGCATCCATCCGAGGAGGATGGAGAGCAGCACGCACACCACGGTGAAGAGGAGGACGCCGAGCACGGGGTGCTGGGGGTAGTTGTAGCCGAGCAGGATGAGGGGCGCGTGCCACAAGCCCCAGATGACGCCGCCGAGCACGAGCGCGCGCCACTGGCCGAGCGGCAGCAGCCTGGGGAGGAGGTAGCCGCGCCATCCCCACTCCTCGCCGAAGATGACGGGGAGGTTGAGGAGGGGGCCCAGCAGCGCGGCCTGCACCACCTGGATGACGAGGAGGACGTGGAGCCCGCCGAGCTTGTCGATGGCCTGCGCGGCCTGGGGAGGCAACTGCGCGAGCTGCGCGCGCAGGCCGGAGAGCCCGGTGAGATCCAGGGCGTCCGGGTAGAAGACGGCGGAGAGGAGCAGGGCCCCGAGCACCACCGCCGGGGTGCCCAGCACCGCGAGGAGGAAGAAGCGCAGCCGGTGCTGGCCGAGCCCCAGGCCCGTGTCCCGCTTGAGGGAGGGCAGGGGAGACACCCGGCGGGCGACGATGAAGGTGGCCACGGTGGGGCCGAACATGGAGAGGGCGGCGACGACCCGGAACGCGATGGGCGCCTGCTCCATCTGCGTGCCGAAGCCCAGCACGAAACCGAGGACGCAGAGCCAGGAGAAGCCGTAGGCGATGGCCACGAAGGCGGCGATGCCGCGCGTATCGAGGCGAGAGGGCGAGGCGGTAGCGGTATCCATGGTGCGGGCTCCACGCGGTCAGCGCTCGCGCACGGGCGAGGTGGAGAGGAGGAAGGAGTAGACGGCCGGCGCGAGGCCGGACACGACGAGGGCCGCGATGGCGGCGGGAGTGGAGAGGGGCGCGAGGCCCAGGGTGGCGAGCCCGCCGAGCGTCAGGCTGTAGCCGCCGAAGCGCTGGGTGCGTTGCCACACCTCGTCCGAGCGCAGGGCCCAGGGGTTGCGGAAGCCGGCGAAGGGGTTGCGGCGGAGCCGGGGGATGAGCTGGCCGGAGAGGAGCCAGGAGACGCCGCACACGAGCGCGAGCGGCGTACCGACGGCCTCCGCGCGGCCGAGGGCCACGTACAGCATGATGAGGTGCAGGGCGGTGAGCAGGGCCGCGTTGCGCAGCGCCACCATGTCCATGGGCGAGCGGGCGAGCGCGGCGCGGAGGCGGGCCGGGAGCAGGGCGCCGCCGTGGCGCAGCAGCACCCAGTTCACGAGCGCCAGCAGGGGCAGGAGGAAGGCTCCCCGGGCGCGGGGAATCCACCCGTCGGGGACGCCCCGCCAGTCGAAGTGCACGGGCACCTGCTCGGGCAGGCGGGGGTAGAGGAGGGTGGAGAGCCCCAGGCCCAGGGCGGAGAGCCCGAGGCAGGCCAGGTCCGCGTGGTTGAAGCGGGGGGATTTCATGCCTTGCCCTTCCTTCGGGTGGAGGCCTTCACCGTGGCCGTCAGCTCCATGAGCTCCGTGGCCAGGTCCTCGAGGACATTGGTCTGCAGCGTGTAGACGACATGGGTGCCGCGCTTCTCCGAGCGCACCAGCCCGGCGGACTCGAGCACCTTGAAGTGATGCGACAGGGTGGGACGGGTCAGCTCGAAGGAGGCGGCGACCTCGCCGGCGGTGAGCGAGCCCTGGCGCAGCAGCCGGAGGATGGCGCGGCGGGTGGGATCGGCGAGGGCCTCGAAGGGGCTGCGGGACGTGCGTGCCATGTTTCGATGACTATCTATTTAGATGGACGTCGAAATACAAGCGGGATGGGAAGGGAGGAGGTGTCCCCGGCTGGGTCCTCCCGCGCACCTGCGCTACAGTGGCCCGCCGTGAAGCGACTCCTGGTCCCGTTCCTTGCCCTGTTCCTGTCGTCCCTGCCCGCCGCCGCGGCGGAGCGGCTCGCGGTGCGGTTGCAGCACGGGGGCGGTCTCGGGGCGGCGGAGGCGGCGCGGGTGCTCGAGCTCTCCGAGTCGCTGGCCCGGGAGCTGACGGGCCTCGCCATCACCCGGGCCCCCGAGGGGCCGCTGTCGGGCCGCTGTGGCGCGCAGGACGCGTGCCTGCGCGCGGTGGCGGAGGAGACCCGGATGGAGCACGTGCTGGTGCTGGGCGTGGTGCCGCGGCGCCAGGGCCTGATGGATGTGGACGTGGCGTGGGTGGACACGGTGCGAGGCGGGGTGGCGCGACGCTCGGTGACGGGCGCCTCCCCGACGACGCTCATGAAGCAGCTCCGGACGGCGGTGGCGGCGTTGGTGCCGGCCTTCGCGCGCAAGGGATGGGGCGGGCTGGTGGCTCCGGGCACGGCGCGGCTGCGCGTGGACGGGCGGATGACCGAGCCGGGCTCAAGTCCATCCGGGAGAACATCCCCCTGCCTCCCCCGGATGGTGGTACCTGGGTGGTGGGCGGCAACAGCACCCCGGATGTCCAGGGGGTGCTCCGCCAGGTGCGGCGGGTGGAGCTGCTCGTCCAGCCAGCGGGCGCCGGGAGCTTCACGGCGGATTTCCACCCGGACTTCGGCTTGCCCTAGGCATTTGCCCCCCTTCTAGGTGGCGAACACCCCGGAGCGTACAAGTTGCGCGGCGCGCACCTTCAATGCTAAGCGGCGCCCGCGCGTAGGAAGGGCGGGGTGGGGCTGTTTGGATGGGAAACCCGTGGTTTTCCCGGGGGTTGTCGAGGCGATGGCGGAGAAGGTGCCCCGGGACGACAGGGAAGGGAGCGAGCTGTCGGAGACGGCCCGGCAGATGCGGGCGGCGGAGCCCTATCTCTCCGCGGTGTGGAAGCTGACGGGTGGGGCGGTGGTGGGGGTGCTGGGTGGGTACTTCCTGGACGGGTGGTTGGGGACGTCTCCCTGGTTGCTGCTGGGGTTGAGCCTGGTGGGGATCTCCGCGGGCGTCTACGGGTTCCTCCACGAGATGGCGCGGTTGGGGAAGCGCAAGCGGTGAGCGGGCACGGCGCGGACATCTTCCGGAAGCATTCCGGACTGGCGGCGGCGGCGGCGTTGGTGGGACTGGCGCTGGCGGCCTTCCTGCCGAAGGACGCGGAGTCGCGGCAGGCGGCGTTCATCGGGGTGGGGCTGGCGGCGGTGACGGGGGTGGTGGCGCTGCTGCTCAAGCGGCGGGCGGTGAGCAGGGACCTGAATGCCGCGCTGAAGGTGGTGGGGGTGGTTTTCGGGATGCGGGCGGTGGGCGTGGTGTTGGGGTTGCTGTGGGTGGTGCAGCGAGGGCTGGGGGCGGTGGCGTTCGTGGCGGGGTTCTTCGGCACCTACTTCGTGCTGCAGTGGATTGAAGTGAGCTACGTGATGGCCGCGTCCCGGGACGCGGCGGGCGGAGACGAGTGATGCGCAAGGCAATGGTTCTTCTCGTCGGTCTCATGGCGGGCGTGGCGTTCGCCGCCGCCCCCGTCCAGGACGAGCACGGCGCGGGTGGTGAGCACGGTGGCGCCGCCGCCGGGCACGAGCCGACGCACCTGGAGAAGGAAGAGGAGGACGTGGCGGGGTACATCCTCCACCACGTCTCCGACTCGAACGAGTACGAGATCGAGATTCCCCTCAGCCGGGACCACTCGGCCATCCACCTGCCGCAGTTCGGCATCCCCCTGCGCGGGGGCGTGTCATGCGCGCCGCGCGACACGGGCCACGGCATGGCCGTCCCCGGCTTGTCCGAGGGCTGCCTGGACCTCTCCATCACCAAGCACACGGTGATGATGTGGCTGGCGGCGCTGCTGCTCATCGGTTCGCTGCTGCTCTTCAGCAACCGGGACAAGACGAAGTTGGTGCCCCGCGGGACCGCGGCCAACCTCTTCGAGATGCTCGTGCTCTTCGTGCGTGACGAGCTGGCCATCAAGAACATCGGCAAGGAGGAGGGCCCGCGCTACACGCCCTACCTGCTGACGGCGTTCTTCTTCATCCTCTTCATGAACCTGCTGGGCCTGTTCCCCTGGATGGCGACGGCCACCGGCAACATCGCCGTCACGCTCGGCCTGGCGCTGTGCACCTTCGTCATCACCCAGATGGCGGGCATCCGCGCCGCGGGCCTCGGTGGCTACCTGGCCCACCTCACCGGCGGCGTGGCCCCCTGGCTGTGGCCCATCATGATTCCGGTGGAGTTCCTGGGCCTGTTCACCAAGCCCTTCGCGCTCACCATCCGTCTCTTCGCCAACATGCTGGCGGGCCACATCGTCATCTTCTTCCTGCTCGGCCTCATCTTCATGCTGGGCCACCCGGCGGTGGCGCTGGTGAGCGTGCCCTTCGCCATGGGCATCTACCTGCTGGAGCTCTTCGTGGCCTTCGTGCAGGCCTACGTCTTCACCATGCTCTCGGCGCTCTTCATCGGCATGGGCGTGGCCATGGGCCACCACGGCCACGAGCACGCCGACGCGCATGGCAAGGAGACGGGCCACAGCCACGACCATGGCAAGGCCCACATGCTGGGCTCCTGAGTTCCTTCACTGAGTTGGCGGGGCCCTGGTGTCCGGGGCCCCGGTGAGTACCCGGCGATTCGAAAGGTCGCCGGAGGTCGTCCCAAAGGGCAGCAACGACCCCCCCACAAGCGGGTCCCCTCCGAAGAAAGAAGAAGCACTCCCATGACCAACGTCGCTCTCGCCTTCCTCGCCGCCGGTATCGGTGCCGGCCTCTCCATCATCGGCGCCGCCCTGGGCATCGGCCGTCTGGCCGCCGCCGCCATGGACGCCACGGGCCGTCAGCCGGCCGCCGGCGGTGACATCCGCACCACCATGATCATCGCCGCGGCCCTCATCGAAGGCGCCACGCTGTTCGCGCTGGTCGTCTGCATCCTGCTCGCCATCAAGGTCTGATTCAGGCCGTCGAGTAGGACCCCGGGTCCGGCGCTTTCTCGCTTCTGGCGGGGAGCGCCGGCCCTCGCAGCATCCGTAGAACCGTTTCTGGCCGTACCGCCGTAACCCTGACGCCGTACCTCCGAAGGCCGCCATGCTCCTGCCCAACGTTCTCGCCGCCAGCAGCTTCGTGGAGGTCCGCCCGGGCCTCATCTTCTGGACCCTCGTCACCTTCATCATCGTGGCCCTCATCCTGCGCTGGAAGGCCTGGGGCCCCATCCTGTCGCTCGTGGAGGAGCGCGAGAAGCAGATCGCCAGCTCCATCGAGGCGGCCAAGCGTGAGCGCGCCGAGGCCGAGAAGCTGCTCGCCGAGCAGAAGACGGCCATCGCCGAGGCCCGCCGCGAGGCCCAGGAGATGCTCCGCCGCAACCAGCAGGAGGTGGAGAAGTTCCGCGAGGAGCTGATGGCCAGGAGCCGCAAGGAGGCCGACGAGTTCAAGGCGTCCGCGCAGCGTGAAATCCAGGAGCAGAAGTCCAAGGCCATCGCCGAGGTGAAGGCCATGGCGGTGGACCTGGCCATGGATGTGGCGGGCAAGCTCATCAACGAGCGCATGGACGACAGCAAGCAGCGCGCGCTGGCGGAGCAGTTCGTGCAGGGCCTGCCGGCCAAGGGCTCGTCCACGCCTCGGGCGTAGCCGACCGGATTTCCGGGTCCGCGTACCGCTGTTCAGGAATCCAATATGGCGCTTTCCATCGGCATCGTCGGTCTGCCCAACGTGGGCAAGTCCACCCTCTTCAACGCGCTCTCGGCGGCGGGGGCCCAGGCGGCCAACTACCCGTTCTGCACCATCGAGCCCAACGTGGGCGTGGTGCCGGTGCCGGACGATCGGCTGGAGAAGCTGACGGCGCTGGTGAAGCCGCTCAAGAAGATCCCCACCTCGCTCGAGTTCGTGGACATCGCGGGCCTGGTGCGTGGCGCCTCGAAGGGCGAGGGACTGGGCAACCAGTTCCTGGCCAACATCCGCCAGGTGGACGCGGTGCTGCACGTGCTGCGCTGCTTCGAGGACGACAACATCACCCACGTCGAGGGCGGCGTGGATCCGGTGCGAGACCGGGACGTGGTGGACACCGAGCTCTGCCTGAAGGACCTGGAGACGGTGGAGAAGCGCCGCGAGCGCGCGCAGAAGAACGCGAAGATGGGCGGCAAGGCGGGCGACGAGGCCAAGGCCGAGCTGGCGCTGCTGGACCGCGTCAAGGCGGGGCTGGACTCGGGCATCACGGTGCGCGGGCAGAAGCTGACGGCCGAAGAGCATGCGGCCATCCGCGAGCTCTTCCTGCTGACGGACAAGCCGGTGCTGTACGTGGCGAACATCAGCGAGAAGCAGATCGGCAAGGAGGACGCCGACCCGTACGTGAAGGCGGTGCGGGAGATGGCGGCGAAGGAGGGCGCGGGGGTGGTGGTGCTGGCGGCGGCGATGGAGTCGGAGATCCAGCAGTTGCCCGAGGAGGAGCGTCCGGGCTTCCTGGAGAGCGCGGGCCTGACGGAGCCGGGTCTGCACAAGGTGGTGCGAGAGGGCTACAAGCTGCTGGGCCTGCAGACGTACTTCACGGTGGGCGAGCAGGAGTGCCGGGCGTGGACGATCCACAAGGGTGACAAAGCGCCGCAGGCGGCGGGGGTCATCCACTCGGACTTCGAGCGCGGCTTCATCAAGGCCGAGGTGATGAGGTGGGAAGACCTCATCAAGTACGGGAGCGAGTCGGCGGTGAAGGAGAAGGGCCTGTTGCGAGTGGAAGGCAAGGAGTACGTGGTGCAGGACGGTGACTGCATGCACTTCCGCTTCAACGTGTAACCACCCCTCTCCCCCTGGGAGAGGGACGGGGTGAGGGTCTACGAGAGGGTGCCATGAGGACCGAGGAGGTCCCGGGCACCCTCTTCGCTTGGCGGGGGCACGAGAGCTACGGAGCCCCACGCAGGGCGGTATAGACCCACAGGCCAACGGCGAGCGCGGCGACGAAGGTGGAGAGGATGGCGGCGCGGCGGGAGCGACCCTCGTCGGGGTACTTCCGGGCGCGCAGCCACATGCCGCCCACGCGCACGACGACGAAGAACGCGAGCAGGACCACGCCAATCCACTGCCAGCCCGGGGGGCGGGTGAGGGCCACGGCCCAGGCGGCGATGAAGGCGAGGTTACCGAGCAGCAGCACCAGCTGGAGGCGCAGGAAGGGGCTCATGGAGTGCTCCGGTAGGGCGCGCGGGGAGCGGAGTCCAGCGCATTGTCATTCGCCGTGCGCCCGGTGACAGCTGCCCCCACGTAGCGAGCCCTTGGGCGAAGCACGTGTCCCTGCTCACGCTGCTCCAGCACGTGCGCCACCCAGCCCGCCGCGCGCCCCACCGCGAACAGCGCCGCCGCCGCTCCCGGGGGCAACTCCAGCGCCGATGCCAGCGCCACCAGCCCGAAGTCCACCGTCGGTGCAGGGTGCCCCGCCTCGCGCATCGTCTCCTCCACCGCTCGCAGCATCCGCACGCCTGGCGTTTCCGGACGGAACGCATACGCCGCCTCCAGCAACGGCGGCGTGCGGGGATCTCCCTCCGGATACAGCCTGTGGCCGAAGCCCGGCACCGACTCGCCCCGCCGCAGGCGCTCGTGCACCACCGTGCGTGCCCGCTCTGGCTTGCCCACCTCCTGCAATAGCGCCTCGATGCGATCGCACGCGCCCCCGTGCTTCGGACCCGAGAGCGCCGCCAGTGCCGCGCTCACGCACGCATACAGATCCGCTCCCGACGATGCCGTCACCCGCGCAGCGAAGGTGGACACGTTCAGCTCATGATCCGCGCACAGCACCAGCGCCCGGTTCAACACCTCCGGCGCCCGCTTCGCCGTCGCGCCCCAGGCCACCGCCAGCGAGGCCGCTACCGTCTCCTCCCTCAGGGCCCTGGCCACTCGCCCCGGTGCATGCGCGGCGCACACCCAGGCCGCCAGGTGCCGCAGCAGGCGTTGCCCCCGCAGCCGCTCCTGCTCCGCCGGAGCCGCGAAGCGCACCTCGTCCCAGGCCCCCAGCAGTGGCACCACCGCCAGCAGCACCGCTAGCGGCGGCGAGCGCTTCGGCAACAACTCCGCCACCGCCGAGGGCGCGAAGGGCAGCTCCGGCGAGGGCCATCGCACCGGCTCCGTTGGCAGGGCTCCCGTCCAGAGCAGCTCCGCCACGTCCTCGAGGCTCCGCCCCTCCACCGCGAGCCGCACCGCCGCATGGCCCCGGTACGCCAGTCCCTCCGTCCCCACCGTCGACACCGCCGAGTCGATGACGGGCTCGCCCCAGCGCAGCGCTCCCGCCGCCACCGCCGCGTGCCCCGCCCGCGCGTCGTGCCGGGCCTTCAGCCGCTCGAGGTCCGCCCGGACGTACCGGTTCTCCTTCGTCCCCGGCTCGGGCACGCACCGCACCAGGCCCCGGCTCACGTACGTGTAGAGCGTCGCCCGCTTCACCCCCAGCAGCTGTGCCGCCTCCGCCGCGGACAGCAACTCCTCATGTCGACTGTCGAATCGAGATTGAGCCTTCGGCTCCCTCGCCTTAACCATTCGTTTTGTCTCCCAGAGCGCATTGTCGACTCGACTCGATGACACGTCGAGATGCGTCGCCAGGCGCTGGACCACCATGCCCACCCGGGCGTAGACCCTCACCCCAGCCCTCTCCCAGAGGGAGAGGGAGTTCATCCCCGTCATGGCTCATCACCACATCGTCAACTCGCAGGACCTCCCCTGGACCGAGACCACCCGTGGCTCCCGCGTCGCCATCCGCCGCAAGCAGCTCGGAGCCGCCGCCCATGGACAGAAGCTCGGGTGCAGCCTCCTCGAGCTCCTCCCTGGCAAACAGTCCTGGCCCCGCCACTACCACCTCGCCAATGAGGAGGCCCTCTTCTTCCTCGAGGGCTCCGGCAAGCTGCGGCTCGGCGACGAGACCGTACCCGTGAAGGCAGGGGACTACGTCGCGCTCCCCGCCGGGCCCGCGTGCGCGCACCAGCTCATCAACGACGGGGAGCAGCCGCTGCGCTACCTCGCCTTCTCCACCATGCTCGAGCCCGACGTCATCGTGTACCCGGACTCCAACAAGGTGGGCGTGCTCGCCGGGGCCGCTCCCGGGGGCAACAAGGCCGCGCGCACCCTCGAGGCCTACCTGCCCCTGACCGCTCAGGTGGGTTACTGGGACGGCGAGGAGGGTTGAGCCCTGGGGAGACGCCGTGGCACCCTCGCGTCCCATGGCCTCCCTCCTCGACTCGCTCGAACGTTCGCGCCTCCTCAAGGACCGGGACGCGGCCCGGGAGGTGCTCAACCCCGCGGAGCCTCCTCATGTCTCCCTCCTGCGCCTGTGCGACGTGGGTCTCCTCGAGGGCGGCCTCACCGTGTCGTTCGGCGTGCGGCCCGATGAGCTCGTGGGGCCTCTCACGCTGGCCATGGGCGGGGCCGCGCGGCGCTTCAAGGTCGTCGACGTGCGCGAGCGCCCCGTCCTGGAACTCCACGTCCTCGCGGGCGAGACGTCCGAGCGCTGGGAGGTGGAGGACCTCGCGGCGCTCGTGCACAACCTCAACGACCTCTACCTAGAAGCCCCGGACGTGCGCGCCGTCACCGTGCTCGGCGAGTGGAACGACGCGCTCCAGTTGCTGTGCGTGGAGAAGCGCGCGCTCCCTCGGCTCCTGCGCGAGCGCTTCTTCCAGCCCTACAACCGCGATGCGCTGGAGCGCATGATGGAGAAGCGCTGAGCCGCGGCCTGGAGTCGTTCCAGGCCGGCCACGCTACTCGTCGTCGCCCAGGAGTCCGCCGAGCCCCACTCCGCCCAGCACACTGCCCTCACCGCGCGCGCCGCCCGGCGTCGCCGCGGAGAGGATGCGCCCGGCCAGCCGGCTCAGCGGCAGTGACTGCAACCACACCCTGCCCGGGCCTCGCAGCGTGGCGAAGAAGAGACCCTCGCCTCCGAAGAAGGCCGTCTTGATGCCGCCCACCATCTGGATGTCGTAGTCCACCGTCGGCTGGAAGGCGACGATGCAGCCCGTGTCCACCCGCAGCACCTCGCCCGGCTTCAGGTCTCGTGAGTACACCGTGCCGCCCGCGTGGATGAAGGCCAGTCCATCCCCCTGCAGGCGCTGCATGATGAAGCCCTCGCCGCCGAACAGGCCCGTGCCCAGCTTCCGCTGGAAGGCGATGCCCACCGACACGCCCTTCGCCGCCGCCAGGAAGCTGTCCTTCTGGGTGATGAGCTCTCCTCCCATCTCCCCGAGCTTCACCGGGATGATCTTCCCGGGGTAGGGCGCGCCGAAGGCCACCTTCCGCTTGCCGCTCCCGCGGTTGTGGAAGACGGTCATGAAGAGGGACTCGCCCGTCAGCAGCCGCTTTCCCGCGCCCATCAACGCGCCGAAGAAGCCGCTTTTCTTCTCGGAGCCGTCACCGAAGACGGTCTCCATCTCGATGCCGTCCTCCATGTACATGAGCCCACCCGCCTCGGCCACCGCCGCCTCGTTCGGGTCCAGCTCTACCTCCACGAACTGCATCTCGCTGCCGTGGATACGGAAATCCACCTCGTGCATCTGCGCCATGGTTGGGGTCCCTCCGTCGGGAAAAGAGACGCGCGAACCATAACCAGGAGCGCTGGCACTTCAACTCGCCAGTGGCGCCAGCTCCGCACCCGTGGACTCTCGCCCGCCGAGTTTCTTGCGCTCGAGGTACCAGCGGCGGAAGGCCAGCGTGGCCCGGTCCGTCGCCACGCTGCGCTCCTCGGAGACCGGCGGCGACTCGACGGGATCGCTCGACTCCACCACCGCCTGGTCCTCGCGAAGGATGCGCTTGTTGTAGCGATCGAGCACGGCCGCGAGCGGCTGGAGCTTCAGGAAGTCACGCGTGCTCACCAGCATCATCCGCGTATGGGTCGCATCCACCGGCACGCACCACATGTGCAGGCGCATGAGGCGATTCGGGATGGGGATGTGCAGCGCCATGCCATTGGGCCGTAGCCACTCCAGCGCCGCGGACGAGGGCCCTCCGTCCAGGCTCCACGAGGTGCGGAAGCCCGTGGGCGTGGGGTGCTCCTCCATCTCCATCTTCGAGTCCGGCTTCATCCGCCGCCACAGACTTCCGCCAATGGTGCGCCGGTGCACGAAGGGCAGGTGCGGCGAGTCCAGCATGTTCTCCATCGCCCGCGTCCAGTGCGCGTTCCACGTCTCGGCGTAGTGCCACACGTGGATGCCGGGCTGCTCCATCACCGAGGGCATGGACAGCTCTTCCGGGGCCTCCGTGCCCGGATGCGTATAGAGCCAGATGAGGCCGCCACGCTCCTGCACGGGGAAGGCGGTGGCGGAGAAGCGCTGGCGCTTCTCCTGGGGCATGGGGTTGAGCGGGATGTGCGTGCACGAGCCGCCCGACGCGAAGCGCCACCCGTGGAAGGGACACTCCAGGCACCCGTCCTTGCCCACCTTCCCGAGGGACAGCTTCACGCCCCGGTGAGGGCACCGGTCGTGCAGCGCCGACACCCGGCCCTCGTTGTCCCGGAAGAGCACGATGCGCTCCGAGGCGAGCGTCAGCCCGAGTGGCGCCTTGCCCACCTCTTTCGACATCGCCACCGGCGTCCACAGGTTCGCGATGCCCTCGTCGGCGAAACCGTCCAACATGGTGTCCTCCAGCACGTCCCCCACGCTGGATAGAATATTCAGACTGGCTTATTTAATTTCAAGTCGAAATCAGGCGGGACATCGGCGGGTGGACTCCCAGGAGGTGGATTCCATACCCCATTTGGATTATTCAATCCACATGGCCCGGATGAAGGGAAGCCGCAACGCGGACTACGAGAAGGAGCGGGAGCGTCTGCTCGAGGAGGTTCGCTTGCGTCTGCTCGCTTCGGACGGGGCCCAGACGAGCTTCCGGGAGCTCGCCGAGGTGGCTGGGGTGAGTGTGGCCACACTGCGGCACTACTTCGGCTCGCGCGAGGCCCTGCTGGCGGATGTGATGGCGGACATGCACCGGCGGGGCCTGCCGTACCTGCTCGCCGCGGCCACGGAGATACGAGGCCCGGTTCGGGAGTCGCTCCAGTGGTTCCTCGAGTCACTCCTCACGGGCTGGCGCATGGGGGTGGGAGCGGTGCATGCCTTCGGGCTCACCGCGGGCGTGGGCCACGAGACGCTCGGGCCGGTGTACGTGAAGGAGTTGCTGGAGCCCACGCTCCAGGCGGCGGAGGCGCGGCTGTCGCGGCACATCGCGGACGGGGAGTTGCGGCACTGTGACGTGCGCCACGCCGCGCTGGAGCTGGTGTGCCCGGTGGTGCTCGGGCTGCTGCACCAGGTGCAGCTCTCGGGGGCGAACTGCCGACCGCTGAACGTGGAGCGCTTCCTGGAGGACCACCTGGAGACGTTCCTCCGCGCCTACGTCGTGTCTCCCGAGTAAAGAGAGCGCACGACGGAGAAGCCCCACCAGGGGAAGGATGGCGAAATGAACCGCACCGTGGATGTGACGACGTCCTATGTCGCCAGCGTGGCCCGGCTCGGGCTGGGCATGCGCGTGAGCGCGCTCGGCAGGCGCCCCGAGAAGCCGCTGGAGCTCTACGAGTTCGAGAACTGCCCCTTCTGCCGCAAGGTCCGCGAGGCCCTCAGCCTGCTCGACCTGGAGGCCTTCATCTACCCATGCCCCAAGGGCGGCACCCGCTTCCGCCCTCGCGCCGTGGAACTGGGCGGCAAGCAGCAGTTCCCCTATCTCGTGGACCCGAACACCGGTCAGCGCATGTACGAGTCCAACGCCATCGTTCGATACCTCTTCGAGACGTATGGTGATGGCAGGGTGCCCATCGCGTTGGCGCTCGGGCCGCTCACCATGGTCGGCTCCGTACTCGCGTCGTGGTCACGTGGGTTCGGTGGTGCGCTGGCCCGGCCGAGCCGCGCCCCGGCGCAGCCGCTGGAGCTGTGGAGCTACGAGGCGTCCCCCTACTGTCGCATCGTCCGCGAGGCGCTCTGCCGGCTGGAGTTGCCGTACCTGCTGCACAACGTGGCCAATGGCAGCCCACGCCGCCCGGACTTCGTCGCTCGCTCGGGCCGGATGATGGTCCCCTTCCTCTCCGATCCCAACACCGGCACGGCGATGTTCGAGTCCGCCGACATCGTCGCCTACCTGGAGAAGACCTACGGCGCACCGCGCTGACCTCCGCCACGAACGCACCTCGTCTTCCAATCGGTGTAGGCTGCCACCCCTCGCCAATCTGGCATGTGAAGGAGCGATACACCGATGGCCGCGCAGACGATGGAGCAGTTGGTTTCCCTGTGTAAGCGCCGGGGATTCATCTTTCCTGGCTCGGCGGTCTACGGCGGTCTTCAGGGGACCTACGACTACGGTCCGCTCGGCGTCGAGCTGAAGAACAACCTCAAGCTCGCCTGGTGGCGCGCCAACGTCTGGGAGCGCGAGGACATGGAGGGGATCGACGCGGCGATCCTCATGAACAAGCTGACCTGGCGCTACTCCGGCCACGAAGAGACCTTCGTGGACCCGATGGTCGACTGCAAGAACTGCAAGATGCGGTGGCGCGCGGATCAGATCTCCGGCAAGTGCCCCAACTGCGCGTCGACGGAGCTCACCGAGCCGCGTCCGTTCAACCTGATGTTCAAGACGCAGATCGGCCCGGTGCCGGACCCCGAGTCGTTCTCGTACCTGCGGCCCGAGACCGCGCAGGGCATCTTCGTCAACTTCAAGCACGTCCTCGACTCCACGTCGCGCAAGCTCCCGTTCGGCATCGCGCAGATCGGCAAGGCGTTCCGCAACGAAATCACCCCGCGCAACTTCATCTTCCGCGTCCGCGAGTTCGAGCAGATGGAGATCGAGTTCTTCGTCCGCCCGGGTGAGGACGAGGGGTGGCACAAGAAGTGGGTGGAGGATCGGATCAACTGGTGGCTGTCCGTGGGCCTGTCCCGGGAGAACCTCGTGCCGTACCACCAGAAGCCCGAGGAGCTCGCCCACTACGCCAAGGCGACGGTGGACCTGCTCTACCGCTTCCCGCACGGTCTGGAAGAGCTCGAGGGCATCGCCAACCGCACCGACTACGACCTGGGCTCGCACAGCAAGGACCAGGGCTCGCTCGGGTTGAAGGCGCGCGTCAGCCCCAACTCGCACAGCACCGACAAGCTCTCGTACTTCGACCCCGAGACGAAGCAGCACGTGGTGCCCTTCGTCATCGAGCCGTCGGCCGGCGTGGATCGCGGGGTGCTCGCGCTCTTGAGCGAGGCCTACGCGGAGGAGCAGGTGAAGCCCGCCCCGGCGGACCGCCTGAAGCCGGTGGAAGAGGCGCTCGGCACGTTCCTCAAGTCGGTGGGCCGCAATGAGAAGATTCCGGCCCAGGCGAAGGAGGCCCTCATCGCCGAGGGCGAGCGGATCGCCCAGGCGCTCGGCGAGCGGCTGCCGTCCATCGCGGGGCTCCTGTCGATGCCCGGCGCGGAGAGCATCGAGGTGGCGAAGAAGCTGCGCGGCCAGGTGGACCCGGTGGTCGACGAGTTCTATCGGACGGTGCTGCACTTCAAGCCGCACCTGGCGCCCATCAAGGTGGCGGTGCTTCCGCTCAAGAAGAACCACCCGGAGATCGTCAGCACCGCGAAGATCATCCGCAGGAAGCTCCAGTCGACCGGCGCGATGCGCATCGTCTACGACGACACCGGCGCGATTGGAAAGCTCTACCGGCGCCAGGACGAAATCGGCACGCCGTTCTGCATCACGGTCGACTTCGACACGCTCGGTGAGGGCAAGGACACGGCCCTCAAGGACACCGTCACCGTGCGCCACCGCGACAGCATGGCGCAGGAGCGCGTCGCCATCTCCGAGCTCGAGACCTACCTGCGAGAGAAGATGCAGTAGAGGGCTCGCGTCAGCGCTCGCGCGGCTGACCCCCCATGCGCTGGTGCATCTCCCGCCGGCGCTGCTCATGCGCCTGCTGCTCCTCGGCGATGAGCTCGCGCGCCGTCATCTTCTGGGCGTCGCTCAGCAGTGCCTCGGCCTGCTGGTACGCCGCCGTGTCCGCGTCGTGTAGCTGCTTCATGAGGCCGTGCGCCTGCTCCCTTCGGGCGTGCATCTCCTCCGTGGGCGCCTGGCCGGGCGTGGGACGCCGCTCGCCCCGGGGCGGGCGCAGCGACTCCAGGGACTGCTTCAGAGGGGCACTCTGCTCGGTGAGGGTGGCCTCGATGCGCTCCAGCTCGGAGACCTGCGCGCTCGTGAGCGCCAGGTCCTGGCTGTGCTCGAGCAGCAGCGCCACCGACGATTTGTGAGCGAAGCGGGGAGGGGGCCCGTGGGGCTCGTTCGCGGACGGCGCCGTCTGGGTCTGGGCCGTGGCGAGCAGTGGAAGCAAGAGGCACAGCGCAAGGACGGGACGGTTCATGGTGCGAGACTCCTCGTTCATGGATGACTGCGTGCCTGGGGAATCCAGGCTGACGCAGAGGAAGATGCGCCGCGCACGTGCCGCGAACATTTCGCAACCGTTACGGAGTATGTCGTTGCGGCCGGCCCTCCGTTCCGAGCGCTCCCTCTCTCCTGGACAAGGCGCTTCTCAGAGACGTCTTGCTGAAGGAGCTCGAGAAGGCCCTCGCCGCCGCCGAGTCGAAGGTCGTCCAGGCCCATCTGCTCTCGGCCGGTTGGGCACCGCAGAACAGGGCCGCGTTGCTCGAGCTCGAGACGTCCGTACTCGAGAAGACGAAGAGGACCCTCGCCACCCTCGAGAACCTCGCCCTCGGACCCTCGGGGGAGGATGGGCGGCTGCGCGAGGGGACGGTCCTGGTCCTGAGGAACCTGCGCGGTGGTGAAGTCTCGTTCACGTTGGTGCTGGAGCCTCCGCTGAAGCAGGTGGAGGGGGGCTCTCGGGCTTCCATGTTTCGCTGAGTCAGGCCTTTCCCTTGTCGATTTACGAGCCTCTCGAACCGGGGAAGAAGCTGACGTTGTACGGGCCGCACGACTCGGTGACGGCCGAGTACGAAGTCCTCGACCTCTACTGAGCCAGGGCGGACACCTCGGTCCCTATGTGCCTTGCACTCCACCTCCCGCGAGAGCAACCTGGGAGGGAAGGAGCCGGGATGTACTCTGGAAGGTCAGTCCCGGGTGTCATGCTCTCTCCTCATGGAAACGGAGATGGGCGTCGGGGAACATGGGGAAGAAATGGGACAGAGACCGGCCACCTACGCGGACCTGGAGGCGCTCCCGGCGAATGTGGTGGGAGAGCTCATCGATAAGGAGCTGCACGTCAGCCCGCGGCCTGCGGCCCCTCATACGGTGGCGGCGTCCCGGTTGGGTGGCGAGCTGACGGGCCCGTTCGACCGAGGGCGGGGTGGCCCCGGAGGGTGGCTCCTGCTCGACGAGCCGGAGCTGCACCTGGGCGAGGATGTGTTGGTGCCAGATCTGGCCGGGTGGCGCCGCGAGCGGATGCCGCGCCCTCCCCGCACCGCGGCCTTCACGCTCGCCCCGGACTGGGTGTGCGAGGTGCTGTCCCCCTCGACCGTGGCGCTGGACCGGGCCAGCAAGTTGCCGGTGTACGCACGCGAGAGCGTGCGGCACGTCTGGCTGATGGATCCGGAGGCCCACACGTTGGAGGTGTTCCGGCTGGATGGGGCGAGCTACAGGCTGCTCGTCACGCATTCCGGCCCCGTCAACGTGCGCGCCGAGCCCTTCGAGGCGTTCGAGCTGGAGCTGGCCTTCCTCTGGGGCGAGGAGAAGGGGCGCTGAGCCCCCAAATCCCTACCGTGCTTCCGCGGAGGCCGCGAGTACCGCCCGGTGCTTGCGGATCCCCAGGCTGAGGGGCACCGCCACCAGCGCGATGATCGTGGCGACCAGGTAGACGTCGTTGATGCCCTCCACGAACGAGAACAACTCGATGCGGCTGCGCTCCGTCATCCCCTGCCGCACGAGCTCCTGCGCCTCCCGGGCCGTGAAGGTGGACAGGAGCGACGTGAAGATGGCGATCGAGAACGCCCCGAACACGTTTCGCAACCAGTTACTGATGGAGGAGGCGTGGCCGCTCAGCTCGCGTGAAATCTGCTCCATGCCCGCGTTGCTGGCCGGCATCATGGAGAGGGAGATCCCCACGTTCCGCACCACCATCCACATCACCATGTAGAAGCGTGGAACGTCCGGCGTCAGACGGCTCAAGGCGAACGTCCCCCCCGCGATCAACAGGACGCCGGCCGTCATGAGCGTGCTCGGCCCGAGCGGGCCATACATGCGCCCGACCAGGGGCATCAAGAGCGCCATGGCCAGGGAGGCCGGAAGGAGGATCAATCCGGTCTCGAGCGGCGTCACGCCCTGGACCTTCTGCAGGAACACGGGCACGAGGAACGCGCCCGAATACAGGCTGATGGTGATGATGCTCGAGATGATCAGCGTCACCAGATAGCGGCCGTTGGCGAGCACTCGCAGATCGAGCAGCGGAGCGCTCGTCTTCAATTCCCTGGCGACGAAGACGATCAATGACAGCGTCCCGAGCATGAACAGGGACACGGTCTTCACATCCATCCACCCCCAGCCCCGCCCCTGGCTCAGGGCGATCAGGAGCGACAGGGTGCCGGTGATGACGGTGAGCAGTCCGGGGAGATCGAACGCCTTCGGGGCCTGCAGGCGGTAGAAGGGAATGGTCCGCACGGCCAGGCCCACGGCGACGAGGCCGAGCGGGACGTTGACGAAGAACAACCACCGCCAGTTGCCCAGGGTAATCAACCAGCCCGCGAAGGTCGGCCCGAACGCGGGAGCGAGGCTGGCCGCCAGGCTCCAGAGACTGGCGGCCAGCGCCTGCTGTTCCCGGGGGAGGAGCTGGTAGATGAGCGTCATGGTCACGGGCATGATGGCGCCACAGAAAGCGCCCTGGATGAACCGGAAGACCACGAGCGAGCGCGTATCCCAGGCCAGCCCACACAGCACGGACGCCAGGGTGAAACCCACCAGACTTGCCACGTACAGCCATTTGAAACTGAAGCGTCCGCCGAGATAACCGGTGAGCGGCGCGCTCGTGCCCATGGCGAGCATGAAGCCCGTCAGGGTCCACTGCAGCACGGAGAGCTCGGCACCGAAATATCTCTGCAACTCGGGGATGGCGATCGTGATCGTGCTGGAGCTCAGCACGGACATGAACGACCCGACGAAGAGGGCGAACATGAACGGCCAGAATCGGATGGCTCGTGACTCTTCTGATGGGTTCATGGGACTCGTATTACCAGACCAGCGGCAGGCTCGTGATTCCCAGGTTGAAGCCACCCACGAACTGGGGCTTCTTCTCGGGGTCCAGCCGGAATGGCGGTACGCGCTTCAACCACTCCTGGTAGAAGACCTTCATCTCCAGGCGGGCGAGATTCAGACCGACGCACCGGTGCGGACCCGTGTTGAACGTCTGGTGCTGCTCCTTGCGGCCGATGATGAACTGCTCGGGGTTGGGGAACGCCTCGTCGTCGTAGTTGGCCGCGGGCAGGAGCAACGACACCGTGTCGCCCTTCTTGAACTGGACGCCATGGCAGACCTCGTCCCGCATCACCTGCCGGACCGTGGATGCGATGCCATAGAGCCGCAGCAGCTCCTCGATGGCTCCGGGGATGAGGCTGTGGTCGGCCCGGAGCTTCGCCTGCAGCTCCTGATCTCTCGCCAGGTGCCGGACGCCGAAGCTCAGGGCATTCACCACGGTCTCCAGCCCTCCGAGGAACAGGGCGATGCTGTAGCCCAGCATCTCATGGAAGTTGGGGTTGCGGCCGTTGAGGTTCGCGTCGAGCAGATGGCTGATCAGGTCATCCTCGCGCTTCTCCTGCCGGGCCTTGATGGTCTCCGCCAGGATTCCCGCGATGCTCTTGAAGACACCCGCGCGGGTCGCGGGATCCACCGTGGAGGACGTCGCCTGCGTGGCCAGGTGACGGAACTCCGCCAGGCGGTTGGTCGGCATGCCCGCGAGCTTCATGAACAACGTGACGGGCAGCGGCTCGGCGATGTCCGGGAGGAAGTCGCAGCGTCCCGCGGCGAGCACCTTGTCGATGAGCTCGTTCGTCATGTCCCGGATCGCCGTCTCGAGTCCGGAGACGGACTTGGCCGACAGCGGCTGGTTGAGCGGCGCCCGGTACATCGTGTGCTGCGGCGGATCCGCCGCGATGGGCAGCATCATCAAGCCAGGCTGCGAGTCCTTGTGTTCCCCCGAGTGTTCCTCCGCGTGCCCCGAGACGAGGAAGGCGTTGCTGTAGACCTCCGGGTTCATCGTGATGTCCACGATCGCCTTCTTCCGGGTCACCACCCAGTTGCCACCATTGTACGGGGTGAAGAAGATGGGCGGGGCCTCGAGGATGAGGGAGCGCATCCGGGCGTGCGGATCCTCGAGCATCCGCGGATCCCTGGCGTTGTCGTATTCGTAGACCAGCTCCGGCGGGACGTGCGCGGGAATCTTGTCCAATTTCTTTCCGCTAAAGGAACTCATGTTCGAACCTTTCTGACTGCTGGAGAATATTCAAGCGGCGATGACGTCCGCCTCCGCCCGGCTCGAAACCAGACGTCGTGTGGTCATGAGCTTCGCGGGGCGGTCGATGACGACCGCGGCGATGACTTGTTTGTCTTCAGGGTGGACGGCGGAGGTGGAGCGTCCCACCCTCCGCGGTTTCTGGCTCCTACCAGACCAGCGGCAGGCTCGTGAGCGCCAGGGTGTAGCCACCGATGAAGCGAGGCTTCTTCTCGGGGTCCAGCCGGAACGGCGGCACGCGCTTCAACCACTCCTGGTAGAAGACCTTCATCTCCAGGCGGGCCAGATTCAGACCGACGCACCGGTGCGGACCCGTGTTGAACGTCTGGTGCTGCTCCTTGCGGCCCAGGATGAACTGCTCGGGGTTGGCGAACGCCGCTTCGTCGTAGTTGGCCGCGGGCAGGAGCAACAACACCGTGTCGCCCTTCTTGAACTGGACGCCCTGGTAGACCTCGTCGCGCGCCACATGCCGGGGCATGCACACAATGCCGTAGAGCCGCAGCAGCTCCTCGATGGCTCCAGGGATGAGGCTGGGGTCGGCCCGGAGCTTCGCCTGCAACTCCTGATCTCTCGCCAGGTGCCGGACACCAAAGCACAGGGCATTCACCACGGTGTCCAGTCCCCCGAGGAACAGGAGGATGCTGTAGCCCAACATCTCATGGAAGTCGGGGTTGCGGCCGTTGAGGTTCGCGTCGAGCAGATGGCTGATCAGGTCATCCTCGCGCTTCTCCTGCCGGGCCTTGATGGTCTCCGCCAGGATTCCCGCGATGTGTTTGAAGGTCGCCGCGCGGGTCGCGGGATCCACCGTGGGGGACGCCGCCTGCGCGGCCAGGTGACGGAACTCCGCCAGGCGGTTGGTCGGCATGCCCGCGAGCTTCATGAACAATGTGACGGGCAGCGGCTCGGCGATGTCCGGGAGGAAGTCGCAGCGTCCCGCGGTGAGCACCTTGTCGATGAGCTCGTTCGTCATGTCCCGGATCGCCGGCTCGAGTCTGGCGACGGATTTGGCCGACAGAGGCTGGTTGAGCGGCGTCCGGTACATCGTGTGCTGCGGCGGATCCACCGAGATGGGCAGCAGCGTCAAACCCCCCGTCGGGTCCTTGTGTTCCCCCGGGTTTTCCCCTGTGCCAGTGGAGCGACTGCTGAAGACCTCCGTGTTCAGCGTCATGTCCATGATGGCCTTCTTGCGGGTCACCATCCACTGGCCGCCATTACACGGGGAGAAGAAGATGGGCGGGGCCTCGTGGATGAGGGAGCGCATCCGGGCGTGCGGATCCTCCAACATCCGAGGATCCCTGGAGATGTCGTATTCGTAGACCAGCTCCGGTGGGACGTGCGCGGGAATCTTGTCCAACTTCTGGCTTCCGCTGTCGGCGTGCATGTTTGGACTCTCGGATTGTCGGGGATGGAAGCGCGGGGACCCGTCCGGTCCTCACTCGCTCGTCTGCGAGACGGGAAGACGGACCACCAGCCCATCCAGGGCGGGCGTCACCTTGATCTGACAGGTCAGCCGGCTGTTGGGTTGCACGTGGTAGGCGCACGAGATCATTCCCTCTTCCGCCGAATCGGGCGGGGGGAGCTTCTTCAGCCAGGCCTCATCGACGTAGCCGTGGCAGGTCGCGCAGCTGGCGAAGCCTCCGCACTCGGCGACGATGCCCGGCACGAGGTTGTCCATCGCCGCCTGCATGACGGACTGGCCCTCCTGCGCCTCGACCTGGTGCTCCTTCCCATCCGCCTCGATGAATTTGATCTTCGTCATGGGTTTTCCTGGGTGTTCCTTCCGGGGGTTGAACTGTCTTCAAGCGGCGATGCTGTTGAGCGGGACGGCCGCGTCACCCAGGCGGGTGACGTCCACCTCCGCCCGGCTCGAGACCAGACGCCTGGCGGCCATGAACTCCGCGGGGCGGCCGATGACGTCCGCGGCGATGACCCGTCTGTCCTTGAGGTAGAAGGCGGAGAACTCCTTGCCGTCGACGGAGCCCCGCGTGACGCATTGCTCGTAGCCGGTGGAGAGCCCCACCATCTGCAGCTTCACGCCATATTGGTCCGACCAGAACCAGGGAATGGCGGCGTAGGGTTCCATCTTGCCCACCAGGGTGGCCGCCGCGACGCGCGCGTGCTCGACGGCATTGGGCACGGACTCGAGCCGGATGCGTCCGCCCGTGTAGGCGCTGGGTTGGTTCGCGCAGTCCCCGATGGCGAGGATGTTCGGATCAGCCGTGCAGGCGTACTCGTCCACGACGATGCCATTGTCGACGGCCAGGCCCGCCGCGGAGGCCAGCTCCGTGTTGGGGATGAGGCCGATTCCCACCAGCACCAGGTCCGCCTCGAGCCGCTCTGGCGCGCCTTGACACGCGAGGCTCACCCCGCGCACCTGGCGCCGCGCCTCGTCGAGCTCCAGGCCCCGCACCTCGCACGAGAGCCGGAACTCCACGCCCCGCTCGCGGTGGAACCGCTCGATGAACGAGGACACCTCCGGACCCGTCACCCGGGAGAGCAGGCGAGGCGCCGCCTCCAGCAGCGTCACATGCAGCCCGAGCTGCACCGCCACGGCCGCGACCTCGAGCCCCACGTAGCCGCCACCGATGATGACCAGCCGGTTGCCTGGGACGAACCTCCCGCGCATCGCCTCGACGTCGGAGATGGAGCGCACGGAGAACAGGTTCTCGAGCCGCGCATCCTCCAGCCCGGGGAGATTCAAGGGACGTGCCCGGCCTCCCGTGGCCAGGACGAGCTTGTCGTAGGCCAGCCGGCTCCCATCTCCCAGGGAGACTTCCTTCGTGGCGCGGTCGATGGCCTCGACGCGCGTGCCGGTCTTGAGCTCGATGTCGAAGCGCTCATAGGTCGCCAGCGGCTTGAGGTAGAGCTCCGTCAGCGACAGCTTTCCCTGCAGGAACCCCTTCGAGAGCGGAGGCCGCTGGTAGGGCGGATGCGCCTCGTCTCCCAGCAGGAGGACGCGTCCCTTGTAGCCCTGCTTTCGCAAGCTGGAGGCCAGCTCGCCACCGGCCTGGCCGGCTCCCACGATGATGATGCGCTCTTCCATTGCCACGACGTTCCTTTCTCCGTGCACCCGGCTCGAAACCTCGCCTACGTCACGGCAATACGACCACAGCCGACTTCCCCACGAAGCAGGGGCCGGTCGTTTCCGACTTCTCGACGGCTCGAGGTCACCGCCGGGCGGAGACGGGGGCCAGCCACAAGCCGACGAGCGCGTCGACCAGTCCGGCCGCGGTGGACTCCCACGTCGAGTGGGGTGGAGCCGTGCCCTCGTGCAGCGCACGTTCCCGCTCCGCGCACATGTGCGCGATCAGCAACCGGCTCATGTTTCCACGATCCTGCCGCACGTCCTCCGGGAGGCGTGGGACCAGTTGGAATACGCCCTCGATGAGCTGCTGCAGCGCCCGCGAGGAGCCCACCTCCTTGCTCACGCGCTCTCGCAAGGCGGGATGGGTCGTCACCTGGGCGATGAACCGCGCGTACCAGGAGGGGCTGCCCAACGAGGCGAGATGCTCGGTGGTCGGCCGCACGAGGCAGGACATCCAGTCACGCAGGTCGGGCGAGCCGGCGATCTCCGCGAGCAGCTCGGTCCGCCGCCGTTCCACCGATTCGGAGTGCCGGCGCACGATGGCCACCACGAGGTCCTCCTTGGAGCCGAAGTGGTAGCCGACGGCGAAGTTGTTCGACTGGCCCGCCGCCTCGCTGACCTGGCGGTTGGACACGGCCTCTACCCCATGCTCGGCGAAGAGCCGCTCGGCGGTGACGAGGATCAGCTCGCGGGTCTCGCTGCCCCGGTCTGATTTGACCGGGCTCACGAGAGCACCGCCAGGGCCTGCTCGCTGTCGTCGGCACTCATCACGACCTCCGGGGGGGGTGGCCCGTCTTCGAGCCCATACGAGAACAACTAAGTCGGGTGACTGAGAAAGTCAATCGACGTCCATGTTCCGGCTGAGGAGGGGAGCGGTCTCTCCGCCGCCATGTGCTCCGTCAGTTCATCGGCTCCGAGGGGGCACACAGCCGCGCGCGCACCTGGGCCACGGGGGTCTCCCAGTGGCGCTCGAACCAGAAGTCGAGGAACAGCGGGGATGCGCGGCCACGGCGGTGCGCGGCCCTGATCCGCCGCAGGTACACGGACGTATCGACGCCGGATTGCCGGCCCTTGAGTTGTCCGAGCGTGCCGACCAGCACGATGAGCGCCGCGGTCCAGATACCGAGGTTGCCCTGGACGTACGCCTGCAGCTCTATCTCGCCCATCACGTCCGTGCCGTAGCCCGTCACCAGGTGCAGCACGTCATGCGTCTCGCGGTAGCGCTTGGCGAGGAAGTCGATGTCGTTCTTGAGCTCGAGCGTCGTCTCGAAGGGGGAGATCTTGTTGTCGCGGTAGTAGCGCGCGTACGCATGGCCGAGCGTTCCCTCGGGCAGGCGCTCGAGCGCGGCCAGATCCAGGTCCTTGGCCTCCAGGGACGGGCGCTCGGACAGCATGCGGCGCCAATCCTCGCTGCGCTGGAGTTTCTGGAGGAGCGATTCGTAGACGTCGTAGTCCAGGCAGGCGTTGAGAGTCTGGCCATAGACGGGATTCCCCTCGTTGCCCTTGATCACTTTCAGGATCTGGGTCGCGATGCGCAGGCGCGTGAACAGGGAGGCGTTCTCGGGCAGGGTCAGGGTCTTTGGGTCGAGCATGGGGAGGTGTTGTCGGAAAGGGGGAGGGTTTGGGGATTGAAATGAATCAGGGGTTGGGAGACGTCCCACCCCGAGTGACTTCCAGGCCCGCGAGATCGTCACCCTTGCGCCAATTGCGCAGGAGCTCGATGAACTCGAGCGTGCCGCCTCCGAAAGAGGCATAGCGAATATCGTTCGGGCCGCCCCTGACTCCCTCGTTGTTGAAGTAGCCGGGCGTGCATTCGACACCGCCGAAGGTGGCGTTCTTCGAGAGGTTGCCGAGGATCACCTCCCACCACTGTTGCTGCGCCTGCTCCGTCGGTTCGGCCGTCTCGATGCCACGCTTCAGGCAACGCTCGATGATGTAGGCGGCGTGTTGCGACTGCTCGTCGAGGATGGAAGCGAAGTTGATCGCCCAACCGCTCTGGGTGCCGCTGAGCATCAGGAGGTTGGGATGGCCGCGGCTCGTCATGCCGTGGAGTGTCGCCGGGCCCTGAGCCCAGCTCTCGCGCAGTGTCTTTCCGCCGCGCCCGCGGATGTCGAACTCCAGCCGGCGGGTAAAATCGCCCGAGACATCGAAGCCCGAGGCGTAGATCAGGCAGTCGACCTCGTACTCGTTGCCCTTCACCACCACGCCGGTGGGCGTGATCCGCTCCACGCCCTTGCCATCGGTATCCACGAGCTTGACGTTGGGGCGGTTGAACGTGTCCAGGTATTCGTCGTGGAAGCAGGGGCGCTTGCACATCTGGTTGTAGTAGGGCTTGAGCGCCTCGGCCGTCGCCGGGTCCTTGACGATGGCGGCCACCCGCGCGCGGATCTCCTCCATCTTGCGGAAGTCGGCCAGCTGGCGGAGCTCGGCCGCCTCCTCGCGAGTCTTCGCGCGGCAGCTCTCGGTGTCCTGGAAGATATAGGTCCAACCATCCCCCACCATGTCGACGTCCATCTGGCGGCCGGAGACGATCGCGGAGAAGTTGTGGATGCGCTCCTGCTGCCAGCCGGGCTCGAGTGTCTTCACCCATTCCGGGTCGGTCGGCTGGTTGTTGCGAACGCCGACACCGGAGGGCGTGCGCTGGAAGACATACAACTGTTTGGCCGAGGCTCCGAGGTGGGGGATGACCTGGACCGCGGTCGCGCCCGTGCCGATGATGCCCACGCGCTTGTCGGCCAGCCGGGTCATTCCGCCCGTGGGGCCGCCGCCGGTATAGGCATAGTCCCACCGGCTGGTGTGGAAGCTGTGGCCCTTGAAGGTCTCGATGCCCGGGATGCCGGGCAGCTTCGCCCTGTTCATGATGCCACCGGCGATGACGACGAACCGCGCCACGATCTTGTCGCCCCGGTTGGTCGTGACGACCCAGCGCCGGACGTTCTCGTCCCAATCCATCCGCTCGACCTGGGTCTGGAACAGCGCCGCCTTGTAGAGGTCGAAATGCCGGCCGATCCGCTGGCAGTGGGCGAAGATTTCCGTCGCCTTGGCGTACTTCTCCGTGGGGATGTAGCCGGTCTCCTCGAGCAGCGGCATGTAGATATAGGATTCCACGTCACAGGCGGCGCCCGGATAGCGGTTCCAGTACCAGGTGCCGCCGAAGTCGCCGCCCTTCTCGATGATGCGGAAGGCGTCGACCCCCGCCTGGCGTAGCCTCGCCGCCGACAACATGCCGCCAAAGCCACCGCCAACAATCACGACGTCGAGCGTCTCGGTCACCGCCGGACGGGTGAAGCCGGGCTCGACGTAGGGATCCCTGTCGAAGTCCGCGTAGACGCCGTTGAGGCTGATGTATTGGGTGTTGCCGTCGGGACGCAGCCGCTTCTCGCGCTCGAGCCTGTACTTCTCCTTCAGCGCCTCCGGAGAAAAGGAGGTCGCGCCCTTGTTCGTCGCATCCATGCTCATTACTCCTTCACTTCGGTTGGTTCCGAGGCCTGGACGGCTCGGTCGTGTCACCGCCGGGCGGTAACGGGGGCCAGCCACAAGCCGACGAGCGCGTCGACGAGTCCGGCCGCGGTGGACTCCCAGGTCGAATGGGGCGAAGCCGTGCCTTCGTGCAGCGCGCGTTCCCGCTCGGCGCACATGTGCACGACCAGCAACCGGCCCATTTCGTTGCGCTCCTGCCGTATTGCCTCTGGGAGGCGAGGGATCAGCCGGAACATGCTCTCGTGGGCCTGCTGCAGCGACCGCGAGGTGTATGACTCGTTGAACACGCGCTCCCGCAGGGCGGGATGGGTGGTCACCTGGGCGATGAACCGCGCGTACCAGGAGGGGATACCCAATGAGGCGAGGTGCTCGGTGGCTGGCCTCACGAGGCAGGACACCCAGTCGCGCAGGTCGGGCGAGCCGGTGAGCTCCGCGAGCATCTCGGTGCGCCGCCGTTCCACCGACTCGGAGTGCCGACGCGCGATGGCCACCACGAGGTCCTCCTTGGAGCCGAAGTGATAGCCGACAGCGAAGTTGTTCGACTGGCCCGCCGCCTCGCTCACCTGACGATTGGAGACAGCCTCCACGCCGTGCTCGGCGAAGAGCCGCTCGGCGGTGACGAGGATCAGCTCGCGGGTCTCGCTGCCCCGATCGGATTTGCTCGGGTTCACCAGCCGCGCCTGCTTGCTGTCGTCGGTATTCATCATGACCTCCGCAAAGTGGCGCGTCCTCGAGCCCACGCGACAAGTTCTAAGTCGATCGACTCAAGCAGTCAACTGACTTAATTCGCTTGAATCCGAAATCCACGCGAAGTGGGAATGGGTCGGATGCCGGGTAACCGGCCGAGCGGTTCGAGCGCAGCCTCGGCGGCTGGGAGGTACGTCCATGCATCAGGCGTTGGGGTGCAAGTGTTGGGGACAGGAGGAGATCATCGACCTGTTTCGCATCCACGACCGCTCGTCCTCGAGCCGCGAGAAGGCAACCGCGCGCCGGCCGCTCTCGCTCGCCCTGTTGCTGACGGTGGCGGTGGGGGTGCTGCTCACGATTACGGGCTCGGGGTGTGGTTCGAGCCCGGTCAGCTCGTGCCAGGGGCGCGCTACCTGGGGCCCTACGTCCACCGGGATGTGGCGAGACGTGGAGGTCCTCCGATCCTCACCTATGAGTGGTCCACGCCCGCCTACGACTACTTCCGGCAATCCTGGTACCAACAGGCGCGTGCGAGCGGGGGCCGCACCGTCCTCTCCGAGCCCTACGTCGAAGGGGACCAGGCGTACGAGACGCTCTCGAGGGCCATCTTCGACGACCAGGGCCGGCTGCGCGGGGTGGCGAGCGTGGACCTCTTCCTCCCCCAGATCTCGGACATGGTCCGCCAGGCCAACCGCTCTCCCTCGGAGATCCTCTACGTCGCAAGCCCCGCTGGCGCGCTCCTCGCCCACCCGCGGGAGGAGCAGCTGCTCGCCTGGGCACGAGCGCGGGGCAGACCCGTGCGGTGTCTGTGCGAGCTCACCCTCGAGGATCTGCGGGCGTGGGAACATGAACAGGGATTGGACCAGGGACGGCTCCTCACCGAGGTGGGCATCCCCCAGGTGTGGGTTGGAGGGTCTTCGCTTCGACGGACGAAGATGTGCTCTTCGAGGCCGTGCGCCGACAGCGGGGGTTTGTGGTGGCCCTGTGCGTGATGCTTTGGGGCGGGCTGGGGGCGAGTGGTCTGGCCATGGCCCGCTCGGAACGGACCCGCTCCCTGCTGCGCACGCTCGCCGAGCGTCAGCGTCAGGAGGAGGAGCGGCAGCTGCTGCTCGCGCAGGTGCGGCAGCGCTCGGCGGAACTCCAGGCCATCCTCGAAGGCATGGTCGATGCCGTCGTCGTTCGCGATCAGCACGTGGGCGAAATCGGGCGGACTGGGGTGATTTCCGAGCCAGGATTCCGCCTCCTCCCTCGTATCGAAGGAGGCTCGAGATACTCACCGAAGGTGCTGAGCTGACCCGTCGAGGAGATGAAGCGGAGCGTATCGAGAATGACCTGGATCAGCTTCTTCTCTTCGGCGGATTCGGCTTCGTCGCGAAGCCTCGTGAAGAAACCCGCCGTTCTGTCCATGCGTTCCTCGAGACTCACGAGGCCATCTCGAGACGGTCCAGTGGAAGGGGACACGCCAGACTCGAGGGTCTTGCGGAAGTCTTCGAAGCGATACCGTTGACCGGTAACCCAAACGAAGAAGAGAGCATCTCGCGCCAACTCCAGAATCCGCTCCTGCTCAGGAGACCGCTCCTCACTCCAGAGCTTCCCAATCACCTCTTGTGCATCTGAGAGAAGCGAGGAGGACGTCATGGTTTCACCGTCGCGAGCTTCGCATGGCTCCAACTCCGGCCTCTGAGAGACTTGATGCACATTTTCTCGCAGCCATCACGTTCTTCCTCGCAGTCGCGAGTCCATGCTGCGCGGACGATGGGGCCTTCCACGGAGCCACCGCTTGCTCGGTAGGGATACCTGGACAAATCGAAGCTGCTCAATGGCTCCCATGAATGGGTGACCTGACCGCCCGGTGTCTCCTTGATGACGAGCACGAAGCGGGATGGGTCCTGGACATTCTTGGGGCCGGGAAGCGGGGCGCGAATCGCACTACAAGAAAAAAGGAGGAGGCCAAGACTTGAAACCAAGAGCCTTCGGTGAGTCGATGCTATTGCCATGTGGGGTGAATATTCCCTTCACGCAAAGGACTGTCCATCCATGACTCCGAGAAGGTCAGTAACCGGTCCGGGTCAGTCCCAACCAGAGTTGGAAGCCCATGAAGGACAGGTAGAGCAGGAGCAGGACGCCGCCCTCGGGGCGGGTGATGGTCCAATCGAAGCTGATGGACATGGGAAAGAGGAGGAGGGTGATGCCCAGCAGCGCGGCGAGCGCCATCAGCCCTCCCGCGGGCAGTGGCACGGTGGCGAGGACCGCCACGAGCCCCAGGATGAACAGGGTGTTGAAGATGTTCGAGCCGACGATGTTGCCGAGCGCCATGTCTGTCTGACCCCGACGGATGGCCATGAAGCTCGTCACCAACTCGGGGAGCGTGGTGGCCAACGACACCACGGTGAGCCCGATGAGCTGCTGCGAGAGTCCCAACGCGGAGGCGGCACCCACCGCGCCCGTTTCCCCCAGCTTTCCACCGAAGCCCAGCAGCGCCAGGCCTCCGAGCACCATGACCAGGGCCAGCTTCGTGGACACCACCGGCTCGCTCTGGACGACGTCACTCACCTCTCCCGCCAACTCACGGCCCACCTCGGCCGGCTGGTGCGCCGAGCGCAGCACCATGCGCAGGACCAGGCCGAATCCCCCGAGCAGGAGCAGCCCCTCGTACCGCGTCAGCCCCGGCTGTCCTCCGGCGACGCCACCGGGGATCAGGGCGAAGGTGATGAGCGCTGCCACGGTGCCGAGCATCACGGGCAGCTCGCGCTTGATGAGGGATGACTGCACCTTGATGGGCCGCAGCAGTGCGGACAGTCCGAGGATGAGCCCCGTGTTGCTCAAGCTCGAGCCCACCATGTTGCCGAAGCTCAGGGCCGTATCCCCGCTGAGCGCGACAGCGACATTGAGGGCCAGCTCCGGCGCGGAGGTGCCGAAGGCCATGATGGTGAGTCCGATGGTGAGGGGGCGCATGCCCCCGCGCTCCGCGAGCACCACCGCTCCTCGCACGAGCAGGTCGCCTCCGAGCAGGAGCAGCACGACACCCGCGGCGAAGAGTCCCAGAGAAATCCACAAGCCCATACGCGCGCCAGCAAGCTCCTCCAAAGCGTCTACGGCGGGCCCAGGATGAGGGAGATCGTGGCGAGTGTCATCGCGGGGCCCTGCTTCGCGAGCGCGGGCGGAATCGAGAGCACCACGGGCCGCTCCGGCCGGCCTCCACACGAGCGTGAGCCTACGTAGACCCCGTCCTCGTTGGCCGTCAGGTCATAGCTGCACGGGCCCACGGTGCCGGTGAGCGACTCCTTACTGATGCTCAGCTCCGAGAGGCGGCCGTAGAAGGTGCCCCGCGCATGGGTGACGCCGTCCTTGTCCTCGAAGCTCAACCGGGTGAGCGTGCTGCCCACGGTGCCGCCCAGCTCCTCGCCGTTGAGGCCGAGGAACACCGTCCGGCCAAAGGCCCTGCCGCGCAGGGTCTTCCCGTCCCGGGAGAGCTGCAGGTCGGGCCCGGAGACGCTGTCCCCGTCCACCCGGGCCGTGATGGCGGCGTTCGGAGTGCGCAGGTAGAGGTACTGCCTCTCACCCTGGGCGGCCGCCGTCCCGAGAGCGAGCAGGGCGGCCATCCCGAGCGCTCCACCGAGGTTCTTCGCGGATGAGCGTTTCATGAGGGGAGGATAGGGACGGAGGAGTCCCCGTGTGCCATCCCCCTGCCCGGCCGCTCGTGGAGAGTGCCTCGGGGATGGCGTGCGCCGGCAGGAGGGCACGGCGGGCGTCCGCCCGGTTACCAGGCGGGCGAAGGGCGTGAGCGTTATGTACTGCCCCCAGACCCGGCCCGCCAGGGCCATCCGGCGAAGGAGCCAACCGAGGTGTCATCTCCGTCCAATGGTGCGAGCGCTCAGCAGCGGGACCTCCGCCCGGGCAGGGTGCCCGTGGGCCTCCTGCTGCGCGGCCTCCTGGTGCTGACGACGATGGTGGGGCTGGTGGCGGCGCTGCACTTCTACCTCGGGGTGCGGCTCATCTCGGACCCGGGGCTCGAACAGCCGTGGGCGGGGCTCGGCTGGGCGGTGCTGTGTCTGGGTTTCGCGTCCATTCCGGCGGCCATGGCGTCCACGCGGATGCGGCCCTCATGGATGGAGCAGGTGCTGCACTGGGGCGGCATGCTCTGGATGGGGGCTTTCGGGCTGTTGCTGACGGCCACGGTGGCGGCGGACGTGGTGGGGTGGGTGTGGCGGCTCGTGGGCCCGGCGCCATTGCTGGCGCGGGACAAGGCGCTGGCGGTGGTGGGGCTGGTGGTGCCGGCGATGCTGTTCGCCTTCCGCACGGCGCGGGCTCCGGCTCGCGTGGAGCGGGTGACGGTGCCCGTGAAGGGATTGGGCGCGGGGATGTCGGGCATGAAGGTGGTGCAGATTTCGGACATCCACATCGGCCCCACGCTGGACCGCAGGTTCATGCGGCGGGTGGTGGAGCAGGTGAACGCGCTCGCGCCGGACCTGGTGGCGGTGACGGGGGACCTGGTGGATGGCGGCGTCTCGCGGCTGCGCGACGAGGTGGCGCCCCTGGCGGAGCTGCGCGCGCCGCTGGGCGTCTACTACGTCACGGGCAACCACGAGTACTACCACGGGGGCGCCGCCTGGTCCGCCGAGGTGGCGCGTTTGGGATTGACGGTACTGCTCAACGCGCACCGCGTGGTGGAGCGCGGGGGCGCGCGCCTGACGGTGGCGGGGGTGACGGACCTGGAGGGCGGGAGGATGGAGCCATCGCACGCGTGCCGGCCGGACGTGGCGCTCGCGGGGGCTCCGGAGGGGGTTCCTCGCCTGCTGCTCGCGCACCAGCCGCGCGTGGCGGTGTTGGCGAAGGCGTTGGGTGTGGACCTGCAGCTCTCCGGGCACACGCATGGCGGGCAGATGTTCCCCTTCATGGCCTTCGTGAAGCTGCAGCAGCCCGTCATCCAGGGACTGGCCACCATCGCCGGGGTGCGCGTCTACACGAACCGCGGCACCGGCTACTGGGGCCCTCCGCTGCGCCTGGGGCCCGCGCCTGAAATCACCGAGCTGACGCTCGTGAGCGCGTAGCTGGGGTACGCACGGGGTTCACTGCCCGTCTCCCGGGGCGCGGACGCGTTGCCCGCCGTTCTCCCCCGGCGTTAGGCTGCGCCCGTGCCTTCCGAGCCCCCTTCCCGACAGCCGCAGGGCGATGCACGCCCCCGGAGCCGGGCCACCTCCACGTCCATCCGCGTCCTCTTCGTGGCCGATTCGCCCGCGCTGCGTGACGCCGCCCGGCGCGAGCTGTCCCCGGGCTTCGAGCTGCTCCCCGCCAACACGTTCGCCCTGGCCCTGCCCCTGCTCGACGTGGAGCCGGCCCCCGCGGCCATCCTCATCGACCTGGGCCTCGCGGACGCGAAGGGGTCGGCGGACTTCCTCGCCACACTCGTCGAGCGCGACTACCCGGGCCCACGCATTCTTTTGTCCAACAAGTTTCGTCCCGAGGAAGCCGCCACCCTCAGTCAGGCCAGCATCATCCACTTCGCGCTCGCCTCGCCCTGGGCCGCCGGGGAGCTGCGCGCCGTCGTGGAGGCCGCGCTCGGCTTCCGCCCCTTCCCAGGTTCCCTGCACGCCATCTGAGGGTGGGTGGCAGGCGTGTGACTGGAATCCCTCACGACATCCTGCGCACGCGCCGGCTTCGCATTATCCTGGCACCGGTCCCGGAGGAATCCGGCCTGCGAAGAGTGGTGGTGGACCGTGTCGTCGTGGTGGAAGGCCTCGAAGAGGAAGCTGCGTCGGGCTCGCGTACGGTTGCTGCGCGGTTCGGGTGCGCCGGGGGAGATCGCTGGCGGCATGGCGCTCGGGTTGTTCATCGCCCTGTTGCCCATCATGGGCCTCCAACTCCCCCTGGCCCTCGTCATCGCGGAGCTGTTCCGCCGACTGACGAATTTCCAGCTCTCGCGCGTCGCCGCCGCCGCGGGCGTGTGGATCAACAACCCCGTCACCGCCGCTCCCGTCTACGGGCTGTGCTACCTCGTCGGCCGCCCCATCGCGCACCGCCTCCTGCCGCTCTCCGCGCCGAGGGCCGGGAGCCAATCCGCGGGCTTCGACCTGGGCGCGCTCTCCGGTCCTGATGCGCTCGAGGTGGGGCTCGGACTCGTCATCGGAGGCGTGCTGCTGGGAGTGCCCACCGCGTGGTTGGGGTACCGCATCACCTACGGCATGGTGTCCCGTCACCAGGCGCGCCGTGAGGAGCGCCGGGCCCGCAGGGCGCGCGGTCTGAGGATGGCTCCCGAGGCGTAGTCGCCCGCCTGGCTGCCTCGCGTCGGTGCGCCACCCTCGGTGGGACGCTCGACACCCGCCATTCTCAGCAAGCGGGAAAAGTTTGTCGTATTTGAACCCACATCCACGATGACACTAATCTTTCATTCAGGTGACAGTTCGTCATCTGGGAGCCACCTGGAGTGGAGTGGCAAGGTGTCGCGGCAATGGGGCCGGGACATCTCGTCGAGGTCTCGAAGGAGCTCCCACCCCCCAAGCAGTTGAAACAGGGAGCATCCCCACGTGAGAAGGTTGGTTGCCACGCTGTCTGGGCTGGCGCTGGTGTTGTCGGGTGCCGGCGCCTCGGCTCGGACGTTGCCGAACTACGATGCACTGCAGGATGCGAAGCCCGCGGGTCGAGCCACCGCGGGTTTCAAGCTGGTGAACGCGAAGGGTGCGCGCGTCGCGCATCGCGATTCGCTGACCGATTCGCCCACGTTCGTCTGGGTCAACAAGAGCGGCGCCCCCTCGAAGATGAGCGCGCAGTTCTCGAAGATGGCCCCGGAGAAGGCCGCGCTGGCGCAGCTGGCGGATCATGCTCCCCTCTACGGACTGAGCTCCTTCGAGACGGCGGGCGCGCGGGTGGCCTCCGTCAGCAAGAACCGCCAGGGCGTCAAGGTGGTCACGCTGGTGCAGGAGGCGGCGGGGATCGAGGTCTTCCGTCAGTCCCTCCACCTGATGCTCAACCGGAACAATGAGCTGGTGGCCATCTCCGGCAACCTCTCCAAGCACGTGTCGTCGGAGGTGCCCGCCGCGCGCGTGCGCTTCCAGCTGCCGGCCTCCGAGGCCATCGCCGTGGCCTACAAGGACCTGACCGGCCATGTGCTGGATGGGAGCCTGCTCACGCGGGTGAACAAGCTGGACTCCGGCAAGTACGTGCACTACTCGCTGGCCTCCTACGCGCGCCCGCTGGCGGAGGAGCTGGTCATCCCGGCCCGCGCGAAGCAGGTGCTCTTCTCGCTGCCCAACGCGCTGGTGCCCGCGTACTACGTGGAGCTCAACACGGGCAGCCCGGACGCCAAGGACTCGGACTACTACTCCTACGTCGTGTCCGCGGTCGACGGCCGGCTGCTGATGCGCAACAACCTGACGGCGGACGCGGAGTTCAGCTACCGCGTCTTCGCGGACTCGACGCCTCCGTACACGCCGCACGACGGTCCCTCGGGCACCAACGCCACGCCGCACCCCACGGGCACGCCGGATGGCTTCCTCCCGTCGTTCGTTCCGCCCGCCCTGGTCACCCTCCAGAACGTCCCCTTCAGCCAGAACGATCCCTGGCTGCCGGCCGACGCCACGGAGACCAGGGGTAACAACGTGGACGCGTACGCGGACCTCGTCGCGCCGGACAACTACAACGCTGGCGACCTGCGCCCCACGATCACCGCGCCGGGCGTGTTCGACCGGACCATGCTGTTCGACATCCAGCCGAACGCCAACGCGGATCAGATCGCCGCGGCCACCACCAGCTTGTTCTTCCTGAACAACTGGCTGCACGACTGGTACTACGACGCGGGCTTCGACGAGGCCTCTGGCAACGCGCAGGCCGACAACTACGGCCGTGGCGGTCTGGCCAATGACGCCATCCGCGCGCAGGCGCAGGACTACAGCGGCACCAACAACGCCAACATGTCCACGCCGGCGGACGGCGCGTCCCCGCGCATGCAGATGTACCTGTTCTCCGGGGTGCAGGACGCGCACCTGACGGCGAACGCGCCCGCGTCCGTCGCGGGTAACTACGAGGTGGGTGTTGCCTCCGGCTTCGGTCCGCAGTCCTTCGACGTCACCGGCGACGTGGTGATTGCCCAGGACGAGTCCAACGCCTCCGGTGCCTCCACCACCGACGCGTGCACCGCGCTCACCAACGCGGCGGACGTGGCCGGGAAGATCGCCCTCGTGGACCGTGGCTCGTGCAACTTCACGGTCAAGGTGGCGAACGCGCAGACGGCGGGCGCCATCGGCGTCATCATCGCGGACCACCTGGAGGGCCCGGTCGCGGGCATCGGCGGAGACTCCGCGGGCATCACCATCCCCACGCTGCGCATCACGCTCGCGGACGGCAACACGCTGCGCGCCGCCGCCGGGCTCAACGTGACGCTGTTCCGCGCGCCGACCATCAACCTGGACGGCACGGTGGACAACGTCATCGTGGCGCACGAGTGGGGTCACTACATCAGCAACCGCCTCGTCCAGAACTCGGCCGGTCTGGTCAACAACCAGGGCCGGTCCATGGGCGAGGGCTGGGGTGACTTCACCGCGCTGCTGATGATCACGCGCCCGGAGGACATCAACGTCCCCGCCAACGCCGACTGGAACGGTGCCTACGGCGCGGCCGAGTTCGCCACGCGTGGCAGCTCCGCGAACTCCACGTTCTTCGGCATCCGTCGCGTGACCTACTCGGCGGACATGGCCAAGAACGCGCTGACGTTCCGCCACATCATGGACGGCGTGGCGCTGCCGACCACGATGCCCCTCTCCAACAATGGCCTGCCCAACTCCGAGGTCCACAACGCGGGTGAGGTCTGGGCCACCATGCTGTGGGAGTGCTACGTGTCGCTCCTGCGTGCGCATCCGTTCCAGGAGGCGCAGGACCGCATGAAGAGCTACCTGGTCAACGGGTACAAGATGACGCCCGCGGCGCCCACCTTCCTGGAGGCGCGTGACGCGGTGCTCGCGGCGGCCTTCGCCAACGACCCGGCCGATGGCGAGCGCCTCTGGGCGGCCTTCGCCAGGCGTGGTGCGGGCGTGGGCGCGGTGGCTCCGGACAAGTACTCCACCAACCACCTGGGCGTGGTGGAGAGCTTCGACCTGGGGGTGAACGTGGAGTTCGTCTCCGCCACCTTCGCCGATGACCTCGCGACCGGCTCCTGCGACAAGGACGGTATCCTGGACAACGGTGAGACGGGCCGGCTGATCATCACCGTGCGCAACTCGGGCTCGACGGTGGCCAGGAACACCAGCGTCACCGTGTTCTCCAGCACGCGCGGCGTGACGGTGGGCAATGGTGGCACCGCGACCTTCCCGGAGATTCCCGTGGGCGGCGCGGGCGAGGTGTCCGTGCCCGTGTCGCTCCACAACGCGGGAACGGGTGCGCTCGTCAACTTCGACTTCGCCTTCCGTGACGAGCACCAGGCGCAGCCGGGTGACAAGACCGACTCGCTGACCATCAAGGCGAACTACGACGAGGCTCTCGCCACCAGCGCCACGGAGAACGTGGAGGCCAGCCAGCTGCCGTGGCGCACCGAGTTCGACGACACCCTGTCCGAGGGCGAGTTCGGTATCGTCGAGTTCTCCGACCTCAACCGGGCCTTCTACGGCCCGAACATCGGCGCGGGGAGCGACATCCGCCTCATCACCCCGCCGCTCGAGGTGAGCACCGACAAGCCGCTCGTCGTCTCCTTCGATCATGCCTATGACTTCGAGTTCGACAGCAGCGGTTTCTACGACGGCGCCGTCATCGAGCTGTCCGAGGACAATGGCGCGACGTGGGTGGACATCGGCGGCCCGGCGTACACCGGCACGCTCATCACGTACGCCGAGAACCAGAACCCGCTGCAGGGCCGGAAGGCCTTCGTGGGCACCACCGCGGACTTCCCCACGTTCACGAACACGACGCTGAACCTGGGCTCGGCCTACGCGGGCAAGACGGTGCTGCTCCGCTTCCGCATCGGCTCGGACAACTCCGCCGCGTTCACGGGCTGGGTGCTGGACAACCTGTCCTTCTCCGGCATCACCAACACTCCGTTCACGAGCATCGTCGAGGAGAACAACGTGTGCTCGAACCGTCCCCCCGTGGCCAACGCCGGCGCGGGCGTGACGGTGGCGGAGCGCTCGACGGTGACCCTGACCGGCAGCGCGTCCGACGTGGATGGTGACAGCCTGAGCTACAGCTGGACGCAGGTGTCCGGCCCGGCGGTGACCCTGTCCGGCGCCGACACGCTCGAGCCGTCCTTCACCGCTCCCACGGTGACCAGCGACAGCGACGTGGTGCTGAAGCTGACCGTCAGCGATGGCAGCACCACGGCCAGCGACACCGTGACCGTGCACGTGAAGAACGTCAACCACGCGCCCACCGTGAACGCGGGTCTGGACGGTGCCGTGAAGTCGGGCGAGAGCTTCACGCTGAGCGGCTCGGCGAGCGACACGGATGGGGACACCCTCAGCGCCTACTGGGTGCAGGTGTCCGGCACTCCGGTGGCTCTGTCCGGTGCCAACACGCTGCAGGCCACCTTCACCGCGCCCCAGACGGCCTCCGGTGAGACGCTCACCTTCGTGCTGCTGGTGAGCGACGGCTCGGTGACCACCAGCGACCTGGTGGATGTCACCGTCACGCCCGCCGACCCTGTCGAGAACCAGGCGCCGGTGGCCAATGCCCGCGTCATCCTCTCCGGTAAGCAGACCTCGCTGACGCTCGATGGCTCGGGCTCCAGCGATCCCGAGGGCGAGGCGCTCACCTACAAGTGGGAGCAGACGGGTGGCCCGGCCCTGCAGCTCGGCGATGCCAACCAGGCGGTGCTGAGCGTGGACGTGACCGAGGAGGCCACATACACCTTCCGTCTCACCGTGACGGATGCCCACGGCGCCACGAACAGCGCCACCGTGGAGGCCACGGCCAAGCCCGACACCGGCAACGGCGGCGGGGATGACGATGATGACCATGACCACGGTGGCTGCTCCGCCACCGGTGGTGGTGCCCCGGCCGGTCTGCTCGGCCTGGCGCTCATGGGTCTGCTGAACCGTCGTCGCCGGATGAACTGAGACGTGGAAGCCCTCCTCCTTCCATCCGGGAGGGGGAGGGCGCCGCGCGGCCCGGGCTTTAGGATTCCAGGCTGAGCGGTGCGAACCCGATGTGTCGTGCTCCGGCGGCCGGCGCCCTCCACCAGGGGGCCGGCCGCCGGTCTGCTTGAGGGCCCTTTCTGCTCCGGGTGGCTCTGCCGTCACGGTGCCGTCACTCCTCCTTCGCTAGTTCACCGCGCTCGCCACATATGGGAATCAAAACCGAGGGGGGAATCATGTCGAAGGCAAGTAGGGGATTGCTGCTCCTGGTTTCACTGGGGCTGGGCTGCGATGGGGAGGAGGTGAAGCCTCCGGTGGTGAAGCCTCCAGTCGAGGACAAGAGTGTCCGGATACGCAGTGTCTGGAGCTTCCACACGGCGAGTGGTGTGGAGGAGCGGCCGGATGACTTCTCCAATCCGGTGGAGCTGTTCTTGTTGGAGGACGGAGCCTTCAAGGCGTTTCCCGGCGCGCTGGCGGGACCGGGAGAGTATGTGTTCGCGGACGTGCCAGACGGCACCTACTACCTGAAAAGGGGGAGCAGCTATACCGTCACCTCCGCACGGCGCCTGGACTGGAGCCCCCACCGGCTTGGCCGGGTGGATGCCCAGGAGCTCCCCGAATCCTCCACCCCGACGCAGGTCCGGCTGGACATCGACGGGCTTGAGCCATGGGCCGATTACGGTGCGCGACCCTGGCCGAGCATGCAGCTCGTCTCCGGAGAGTTGGACGTCGCGGGGTACATCAACGCCGATGAGGTCATGCGGCCGGGGATGACATCGGTCCGTGGCGAGCTCGTGTCGTATGACAACGTGTACTCTCGGCTGTACCGCTTCGAGCAGGAGCGGGGAGACCGGGCCTGGGTGACCCAGTTCGTGTCCCGGAAGGCGGGGGCGTTGGCGGATGGGAGCGACCTGAACTACAGCGCCGTCGCGCGTTCCCTGCACCTGGAGCCGTTCTCCTACGACGGCACTCAGCCCCTCCCCGTGAGCGGGACGTTCCAGGAGCTGCCCTCGAAGCAGCTCACCTTGAACTGGGCGCTGTCCTCCTTCGCGTCCCATGCCACGGACACGCACCCGGCCGCGACCTTTGACCGGGCTATTTTCACGCTCAGCCCACTCGCGCACGGGGCGGAGGACGCCAGGTTCATGGGCTACTCCGGCGATCTGCTCTCGTTCGATCTGCCCAGGGGCTACGACGAGGACATCAGCGCCACGTTTTCTTACGGCAATCCCTTCCCGTCCACCTGGGGCGAGTTCGCGTGGTTGTCCGTTCCCTTCCGTGTGCAGTACTCGGTTCCGGGTGCCACGAGGCCGCTCGTCATCGATGCCTGGATGGAAGCCTACGAGCCCATGTCCGTCCTGGCCGCCGGTCCCGTCCAGCCCCGCACCTTCCCGCCTCGAGGCCTGAAGCTCGACGGCGAGGATGCCTACGCGACACGGTCCCTCGCGGTGGGGAGCCACGTCATCTCGTGGCAGCCGCCGGCTTCGGGCCAGGTGAGTGTCTATGCGCTGAGGCTCCGGCGGTATGAGGTGGCCGCGGAGGGGGGCCTGGCCCGGAACGTGGAGTCGGTCTACTTCACCCTCGCGGGGGGCGCCACGTCGGTACTGCTCCCGCCCGACGTCTTGAAGCCCGCGAGCCACTACATCCTCCAGCTCACCGCCATGTCCGCCCCCGGGTACTCGCCGGAGAATACGAGCGCAGGCTCTGTCTTGCCGTATGCCCATGCGTCGGCCCTGAGCGGCATCCTGTCCACGCCGTGAGCGCGTAACTCCCGCAACGCCCCATGTGCCGTCCGGGCCCGCTCGGAGCACCTGGGGCGTGAGCCGTGGCGGTCCCGCGTATATAGAGAGGGAACTCTCATCAGGAGGCGTCTCTCTCGTATGGATTTGCAGCTCTCTGGCAGGGTGGTGTTGGTGACGGGTGGCTCGGAGGGGCTCGGCGCCGCGGTGTGCGAACGGCTCGTCCAGGAGGGCGCGCGCGTGGCGCTGTGCGCCCGGAATCCGCAGCGGCTGGAGGCCACCGCGGTCACCCTGCGCGCCCTAGGCGGTGAGGTGCTCGCCGTTCCCGCCGACGTGTCGCGCGCCCAGGACGTGGAGCGCTTCGTGGCGACCGCGCACGAGCGCTGGGGCCGCGTGGACGCGCTGGTGAACAACGCCGGTTCGGCCTCGGCCAAGGCCTTCCTCTCCGTCACCGACGCGGAGTGGGAGGAGGACCTCCAACTCAAACTGTTCGCCGCGATGCGCACCGTGCGCCTGACCGTGCCCCATCTGCGCGCGGCGGGAGGCGGCGCCATCGTCAACGTGCTGTCCATCAAGGCGAAGGAGCCCGGGAAGAACACCACGCCTTCCTCGGTGTCCCGCGCCGCCGGCATGGCGCTGACCAAGGTGCTCTCCAAGGAGCTGGGGCCGGACAACATCCGCGTCAACGCCGTGCTCGTGGGGATGATCGAGAGCGGTCAGTGGGCCCGCCGCGCCGAGGCCGCTGGCAAGCCGCCGGAGGTGCTGTACGCCGAGCGCAGCCGTGAGGCGGGTGTCCCGCTCGGGCGCATCGGCCGCGCCAGTGAGTTCGCCGACGTGGTGGCCTTCCTCGTCTCCGCTCGTGCCTCCTATGTGAGCGGCACCGCCATCAACGTGGACGGAGGCCTGTCCGGCTCGGTGTGAGGGCCCGACCGCCCTCGACTCCGTCGTCTCCCCTACGGCCTGGACCGCGTCCTTCACGAGGTGTTCGAGCCGCTCAATCGCTTCCAGTGCTGCCCCGCCGCGACCAACCGTCCTGGCGGGCCCCCGTGCTCCTCCCTGTTCCCTCCAGAGCGGGCGAGGAGCCGCACGCGTCACAACGGGCGCTCCTCCTCTCTGTCCTTCCTGAACCTGAGTCTCGACAGGGGGAGTCGTCCATGGCGGATACCTTTACCGCTTCGTCGCTTCCGTGCGGCGTTGAGTGCGGAACCCAGCAGCATGCGCCCCGGAATACGGACGAAGCGCTGCGGTGCATGAGCAAGGAGTTGAAGCGCCTCTACGATCAGGAGGATGACCGCGCCGTCTTCCTTCGCGCCTACTTCGTCATGACCACCCAGGTGAACGCCGCGGTCCATGGGACGGGTGAGTTCAAGCGGGTCGGTCCCATCTTCTTCGACCCCGACTGGGTCGACAGGGTCGCCGGCCGGTTCGCGCATCTCTACTTCGAGTCGCTCGAGCGCTCCCGCGCGTCAGCGAAGCCCATCTGCAAGGCGTGGGGACTGGCCATGGAAATGGCCACCCGACAGCGAACGAGCGTCATGCTGAACCTGCTGCTCGGTATCAATGCCCATATCAACTTCGACCTGGCCCTGGGCATCCACGAGTCCCTCCAGCGGGAGCTCCTGGCCCCGCGGGGTCTGGAGGATTCGCGAGAGCGCGAGCGACAGCGGATGGAGCTGTTGGCCCGGCGCAAGTTCGACCATGACCAGCTGAACAACGTCCTCGTGAACAGCCTTCCGAAGATCCAGCGGGTCCTGGGCAGGGAGTTCGGCGGCGGCCTGGGCCTCCTGAGCCGGCTGCTCGGGATGTACGACGAGTTCATCACCCTCTCGGGGCTGCGGTACTACCGGGACCGTGTCTGGCACAACGTGCTCGGATTCCTATCGACCCGGTCCTCGGAGGACTCCAGGAAGGTGAGATTGCGGCTGGAGTGGGAGTCCCACCAGATGGCCCGGTTCATCATCAAGGGCGGCTGGCTGAACGAAGCGGTGTATTCCCTGGACACGCGCTTGCGCCGACGAAGCATCCAGGGCCGCTTCCGGCCGGACCTGGATGGGAGCTCCCATGAGAAGAAGCGCATGGACTTCCGGCTCCAGCGGCCCTTCTGAGGCCCCGGGCTACGCGGGGTGCTGCGCCGATGGGGGTCCCCTCAGGTCCCCCAGGGCCCGCAGCTCGAAGGCGCGAGCACCCTGCTGGCGCGCCACCTGGATGGCTCGCCAGAAGAACTCGCGCGCTTCCGTCTCGCGGCCGAGCGCCCGTAGTGCCTCGCCTCGCAGCCGTTGCAGCTCGGCCTCGTAGAAGTGCTGCGTCTGTGTCGGAGCCCGCTCCAGGGCCTCGGTGAGCAGCGCGAGCGCCTCGCCCGGTTGCCCCAGCTTCAGGTGCAGCTCCGCCAGCAGGCCCAGGTCGTGGTGGAACAGGCCGGAGCTGATGCCCGGTCCCCCCCAGCCCGCGATGGCCTCGCGCATGAGCGCCAGTCCCTCGCGGGCATGTCCCTGCTCGGCCATGGCCCAGATGTGGATGAGCGTGGCCCAGATCCGCAGGGCCCGGAACCCGTGCTCGTGCGAGAGCGCGATGGCCTGGTCGGACCACTCCAGGGCGCACCGCACATCCCGCCGGAACTGGCTGGCCACGGAGAGGTAGGTCAGCACGGTGGCGGAGGTGTGCGGGTGGCCGATGCGCCGCGCCAGCTCCAGCGCTTCGTGGCTGGCGCGGAGCGCCGCCTCCTTCCGGCCGAGCACGGAGTCCACCATGGCCCCGAAGGCCAGCGTCGTGGCGCGGGGGTTGATCCACTGTTTCTCGGCGATGGCCCGGTGCTCCTCGAGCGTCAGGTCCGGGCACGCCAGCGCCCGCGCGACGTGCTCCCGGGCGGCGCGCATGTCCCCCCAGATGAAGAGGTCCGCCGCCATCATCCGGTGTCCCAGGGCGAGCAGCTCCTGGTCCTGGTGGCGCTCACCCTGGGAGACGAGCTGCTCGGCGAGCTCGTGCGCCAGCGCGTACTCGGCCCGCGAGAAGTAATAGACGAAGAGCCCCCAATAGGAGAGCTGGAGGCGGGGCAGGGCTTCGCCCACCTGGAGGATGAGCTCGCGCGCCCGGGTGTACGTGCGCTCCACCTCTGGCGAGCGGTAGCCGCGCAGCTGGGCCAGGGGGATGCCCAGGGAGATGAGCAGCCGCAGCTCCTCCTGGAGACGCCGGGGCGTGTCCGGCTGGAGGCGCAACAGCCGCAGGGCCTGTTGGAAGTGGCTCACCGCCTCCGTGTTGGCCGAGCGCAGGCTGGCGCGCTGTCCGGCCCGGGTCCAGAACTCGATGGCCCGCGCGTGTTCGCCGGCCTCGGTGTAGTGGTGGGCGAGCAGCTCCGGCTGTGTCTCCACCACCTCGGGGGACTGCTCCAGCAGGGCCTGGGTGATGCGCTGGTGGAGCGTGCGGCGCGCGCTGCGCGGCAGGGAGTGCCAGGCCGCGTCCTGGATGAGGGCGTGGCGGAACCGGTAGCCCGGCCCGGTGCCGTCATCCACCCGTTGGAGGAGCCCGGCCGCGACCAGACCCTCCAGGTCCCGCTGGAGCGCGGGCGGACCGCGCCGCATCAACGTGGCCAGCAGCGCGTGTGAGAAGCCGCGCCCGAGCGCCGCGCAGGACTGGGCCAGCGACTTCTGCCGGGAGGGCAGCAGGTCCAGCCTCGCGAGCAGCAGCTCGCGCAGGGTGATGGGGATGGCATCCGCCGTGCCGCGCTCCAACATCATGCGCGTCATCTCCTCCACGAAGAGGGGAATGCCGTCCGTGCGGACCACCAGTTGTTGGACGACGCCCGGTGGCAGCGTCCGGCCGCCGGCGGACTCACGCACCAGGGTGGCGGTGTCCTCCGGACTCAGCCGCTCCAGCGTGAGGGGGTGCAGCCGGGGGTGGGCGGTCCAGGTGGCATGGAAGTCGGGCCGGGCGCTGAGGACGAGGAGGAGCCGCTGTCCCTCCACCTGTTCGAGGAGGTAGCCGAGCAGCTCCAGGGTGGAGGGGTCCGCCCAGTGCACGTCCTCCACCACACCGAGTACCGGGCGTTGCCGGGCCAGGTGCGACAGCAGCAGCGCCAGAGCCTCGAAGGTGCGCTCCTTGCGCCGCTCCGGCGAGAGTTGGAGGACGGAAAGCTCCTCGGGGATGGGCAGGGAGAGGAGCTGGCGCAGGAGGGCGACGTGCTCGGGTGACAGGCCGGGTGCCTCCTCGAGGAGCTGGTGCGAGACGACGCGGCGCCGCAGCACCTCGATGATGGGCTGGAAGGCGCTGGTGCGAGCCTGTGGCCAGCACTGACATTGGAAGTGGATGCACGGCTCCTGGCGGACCCGCTCGTGTAGCTCCTGGATGATGCGGGACTTCCCGAGCCCGGCCTCGCCGCAGACGAGCACGAAGGCGCCCTGGCCCCGCCGGGCCTCGCCCCAGTGCGTGAGGAGTCGTTGCAGCTCCTGCTCCCGGCCCACCAGGGGCGTGAGGCCGCCGGTGACGATGGCCCGAGCGAAGCGGAACCTCGCCGGGCGCTCGCGCAGCACCCGGTACGGCTCCAGGTGCCGCGCCCCCGAGAGGCCCGCGTAGGCGCGCGGCCCGATGGATTCGGCCTCGAACGTGCCACGCACCAGCCTCCAGGTGGCCTCGCTGACGACCACGGTGTGGGGCGCGGCCTGTTCCGCCAGCCAGGTGACGACCTTCGGGGCCTCGCCCTGGAGGACGAGTGTCCGACCCCCATGCTCCCGCGGAGGCTCGCTCAGCGTCACCTGGTCCGTGTGGACGCCCACCTTCACGGCGAGCACTCCCGACGCGACGTGGGAGAGCTTGCGTTGGAGGGCGGCGGGGACCTCGCGCACCAGGGTCATCCCCACCTGGACCGCGTTCTCCGAGTCCTCCTCGTGCACCGCCGGATAGCCGAAGCAGGCCAGCACTTCGTCGGCCATGGACAGGACGATGGAGCCGCCCCGGTGTTGGACGAGCTCCGCGCACAGCTGGTGGAAGGACTCCTCCAACTCGCCGACGTCCTCGGCGTCCAGCGCCTGTCCGGAGTCGGCCATCCCCGTCAGCCGGCAGGACACGAGCGTCACCTGCCTGCGCTCGGGCGCCACGGGGCGCGGCCCCCGCCCCTGGAAGCCGAGCACCTCCCTCAGCTCGCGCAGCTCCTCGACGAGCTCCTGCGCCGTCTGGAAACGCCGTGCGGGGTCCTTGTGGAGGAGCGTGGCCATCAGCGGCTCCACCTCCCGGGGCAGCTCCGGGCGGCGCTCGCGCACGGGCGGAACGGGCGTGGGGGCGAGCACCTGGGTGCGCAGCTCCTTCAAGGAGGCGCTCGGGTAGGGCGGTGCTCCGGTGAGCATCTCGTACAGCACGATTCCCGTGGACCAGATGTCGGTCCGCTCGTCCTGCTGCTCGCTCCTCCATTGCTCCGGCGCCATGTAGGCCGGCGTGCCGGCGTTGGGCAGGTCCACGACGCCGGCCGGCTGGCTCTCCTCCAGCAGCCACGCCAGACCGAAGTCGAGCAGCTTCACCTCGCCCTGCCGGGTGAGGAAGACGTTGCTGGGTTTGAGATCCCGGTGGATGACGTGGTGCTCGTGGGCGTGCGCCAGCCCCGAGGCGATGCCGGCCAGGATGTCGAGGGCGCGCCGCAGCTCCAACCGGGGCTCCCGCTGCAACAGCGCCGAGAGCGATTCACCCTCCAGACATTCCATGATGAGGAAGGGGACGCGTGGCTCCCAGGGAGCGCCGGACCATTCGGACGCGTCGAAGAGCCGGACGATGTTGGGATGGGCGAGCTGCGCGATGGCCCGGGCCTCGCGTTGCAGTAGGGAGACCAGGTGCTCCACCTCCAGCGGCCCGCCGGGTAGGAGGAACTTGAGCGCCACCTCCCGTTGTAGTTGTGCATCCCAGGCGCGGAACACCCGGCCCATGGAGCCACTGCCCAGGAGCTCGAGGATCTCGAACCGGTGACCATCCGAGCCACCGATGCGCTCGCCCCGCACCGGGGTATGCAGGAGGGCGGGCTCCTGGGTGATCGCCCGCGTCAGCTCATCGCCAAAGTCCGAATCCTCGAATCCGGGGCCCGAGTGTTCCCCCCCGCCCTTCCATCCGGTGTTCCCTGGCATCGCATCTCCCAGTGTGTCCCCACCGGGCTCTGGTGCGTGACGTGGTGGGTTTCAAGTTAGGAAGTGTCCGGGTCCCGGGCAACGAGGCGGTCCCCGCACGGGATGGCGCCAGGCGCCCTGGTCGTTAGATGGTGTCTCCTCGCGATTCGCCGTGACGAAACTCCTCCGCCCTCTCCGTCTCCATCGGCTCCCCCGGCACCTCGTGCCCGTGGGCGTGCTCGCCCTCTCCCTGCTGCTCACCGCCTGTGTGAGCCTGTTGCTGAACGCGAACACACGGGCGAGGGACCAGGCGCGTTTCGATAACCAGGTGCAGTCGACCTCCGATCGGCTCCTTCGCCGGCTGGATACCCATATCGCGCTCCTCCAGGGGACCGAGGGGCTGTTCGCCACGCAGCATCGGGTGTCACCCGACGAGTTCTCCGCGTTCGTCCAACTCCTGGAGCTGCAGGAGCGCTACCCGGGCGTCCAGGGCCTCGGTTTCTCCCAGCGTTTCCCGGACGAGCACCACGCCGTCGTCCTGCTGGAGCCGCGGGACGCGCGCAACCAGGCGGCCATGGGCTACGACATGTACTCCGAGCCCAACCGCCGCGAGGCGATGGCGCGCGCACGCGATACCGGGCAGCCCGCCCTCAGCGCGAAGGTGACGCTCAAGCAGGAGATCCACGGAGAGAAGCAGGCGGGCTTCCTCCTGTACGTGCCCGTCTATCGCGGTAGCCATAGGCCGGCCACGGTGGAGGCGCGGCGCGAGGCGCTCGTTGGCTTCGTCTACAGCCCGTTCCGCGCGAATGATCTGCTCAACGGCATCTTCGGCGCCGATCGCCGGCCGCGCGTGAGCTTCCAGCTCTACGATGGCACGGGGGTGGACCCGGAGAACCTGCTGCACGTCTCGCATGAGCCGGAGGCCCTGCCGCGCGAGCCCCTGTTCACCACCACGAGGACACTCACCGTGGCCGGGCGTCCCTGGACGCTCACCTTCGCGTCGTTGCCGAGCTTCGAGGAGACGGCCTCGAGGGTCGTGGTGGTGCCCTTCACGGTCACGGGAGTGCTGATGAGTCTGGCCTTCTTCTTCCTGTCGCGAGCCCAGGTGCGGGCGCGTGGGGCGGCGGAGCGGAGCGCGGACGAGCTGCGTGTGGCGCTCGCCGAGCGGGCCCGTGTGGAGGCGCAGCTGCGCGAGGCGGACCAGCGCAAGGACGACTTCCTCGCCATGCTCGCGCACGAGCTGCGCAATCCCCTGGCCCCGGTGCTCACCGCCGTCCAACTCATGGAGCGCAAGCTGCAATCCGGCCTGGGCACCGAGCGGGAGCGCGACGTGGTGGAGCGCCAGGTGCACCACATGCGCCGCCTGGTGGATGACCTGCTCGACGTGTCGCGGGTGACGCGCGGGAAGATCCACCTCCAGAAGCGGCCGGTGGAGCTGGTGGCCGCGGTGGGACGCGCGGTGGAGTCGGCGCGGCCCTTCGCCGAGTCGCGAGAGCACACGCTGCGCGTGGAGCTGCCGAGAGGACCGCTGTGGATGGAGGCGGATCCGGTGCGACTCGAGCAGGTGCTCTCCAACCTGCTGCACAACGCGGCCAAGTACTCGGAGCCCGGAGGCCGCATCACCCTCACACTGACGTGCGAGGCCGGTGAGGCGGTGGTGCGGGTGGCGGACACGGGCATGGGCATCCCCGCCGAGGCGCTGCCCCACCTCTTCGAGCCCTTCATGCAGGTGTCGCGCACGTTGGACCAGGCGCAGGGAGGCCTGGGCCTGGGGCTGACGCTGGTGAAGCGGCTGGTGGAGATGCACGGCGGCCGCGTGGAGGTGGCGAGCGAGGGCGTGGGACAGGGCAGTGTCTTCTCGGTGCGTCTGCCGCTGCTGCCCGCGGAGCGTATTCCGGCGGAGCCCGGGGACGAGCGTCTCGAGCCGGATGTGTCCGAGGAGAGCCGCCGCGTGCTCGTGGTGGACGACAACGTGGATGCCGCCGAGATGCTCGGCGAGGTGCTGGAGATGCACGGCCACCGGGTGACGGTGGTCCACGACGGCATGGCGGCGCTGGAGTGTCTGGATGCGCTCCAGCCCGAGGTCATCTTCCTCGACATCGGCCTGCCAGGAATGGACGGGTACGAGGTGGCGCGCCGCATCCGTGAGCGGGCGGCGGGCGCGGGCCCCCGGCTGGTGGCGATCACCGGTTACGGGCAGGCCTCGGACCGGAAGCGCTCACGCGAGGCGGGCTTCGACGCGCACCTCGTCAAGCCGGTGGAGCTCGACGCGGTGCGCGCATTGGTGGCGGACCTCTCCCGGCTTCCCGATCAACGGGAGTGCACCTCCAGCGTGACCTCCGGGTAGTCCCCCGAGCTCCCCTGGAGGAGTGGAGACTCGCCGCCGCCCTTCACCGTCTCGTCCGCGAAGGCGAGCACCCAGGCGCGGGTGATGGACGCGGCACGCTCCGCCGGCTCGAGTGTCCCCGTTTCGAGGGTGTCGGCGGTCACCTTCGTGTCGTAGCTCTTCATCAGCTCCAGCAGGAGCGGCATGTCCGAGAAGGTGAGGTGCGCGGACCGGGAGACCGAGACCTCGTAGACCCGCGCCCGCCTGTCCTCGATGAAGGAGCGATGGGTGCCGTCTTCGGAAGCCTGGGGATGCACCAGGAGGAACGGCTGGTCGACGCCCTTCTTCCAGGAACCCTGGAAGGTGCCGTCGATGTTGGCGCAGGCGCGTACGCCCGGCTCCTTCTGGCAGACGAGTGTCGAGGCGGCGCCGCCGATGGAGTGGCCGAACACCCCCACCCGCTCGAGGTCCAGCTTTCCGGTGAAGCGCCCCGAGTCGTCCCCCGCGTCGAGCGCCCGTACCTGGGAGAGGACGAAGCGCAGGTCCGCCACCGTCGTGTCGAGGAAGGGCGTCCCGAAGAGGCCTCCGGGATCCTCGGTGTTGGGAGCGTAGCGGCCATCGGGGAAGATGACGGCGCCCGTGGTGTACGTGTGCGAGGTGGCCACCACCACGTAACCGTGACTGGCGAGCTCTTCCATCAGCGACGTGTACAAGGTGGGGGAGAAGCCCGCTCCTGGCGAGAAGAGGATGATGGGGAAGCGGGCGTCGGCCGCGAGCGGGGCCTCGGCCACGGCGTGGGCGTGGACGAAGTCCAGCATGCGGGCGGGCGTGTCGAAGCCACCTCCCGCCATCTGGGCGATGCCCTCGCGGCGTACGAGGAAGTAGGGCGCGGGTTGGGCCCGGAGTGGGGACGTGGCGGGGTACCACACGCGCACCATCAGCTCGCGCTTGTCGCGTTTGGCCTCGGAGAACTCCTCCTCGCGCGAGGTGTCCACCCAGTGGAAGGAGGTGGTGCCCACTGCATACGGGCCGGTGGGGGCGGGCAGCCGGGTGAGGAGGTGGTCCGAGGCATATGCCCGATCACAGCCGCTCACCTCGGCGCCCGAGAGGGTCCTCGCGTCCAGCCTCAGACGGCTCATCTCGGCGTGGAGTACGCCCCGCTCCACCAACGTGGGCAATGGGAAGCGCAGCACGGCGTCCACCCGGCCATCCCCGTTCACATCCTCCTCGCGGAGCGTGGCCTCGGCGGAGACGCTCGGGGCGGAGGCGTCCGGATCGGACAGCGAGGCGGTGGCCGGGTCCAGCGTGCGCGCGTCGAGCGAGGCATCTCCGAGGATGGCCACCTCGAGGGCGCCGGTGCCCGACAGCTCCACGGCATTCGGGTACGTCCCCGGGAGCACATCGAGCGCGGTGGTTCCGGTGCAGACCTCGGGAGGCGGCTCCGAAGGCGGCTTCTTCCCGCCGCATCCGGTGGCGAGCACCGTGACGGCGGCGAGCGAGGTGAACAGATGAGATGACTTCGAGAACACGAGGAACCCCCCAGTCGCGGTGTGATGACGTCGCGCCGGATGAACACCACGAGCCCGTGCGTGTGTCACCTGCTTCGTTGCTGTCAGTCCCGTGGTTCTCGGGACGCGCGCGCGTGGTCCAGGAGACGTCATCTCCGTCACTGTGCACCGTGACGCGGTGTGTGTGTGTCTGGAAATGGACCCACTTTTCCTTTCCTTCGACTCCCCCCCGATTGCCGGGTTCTCCCTGTCTGGAGTTATGATCTCCGTGACGCAGTCGCCACAGTGGGGGAGCGCACGTGTCCTTCGTCCAGTTGCCCGAGAGCGTGACCACCTGTCGTAACCTCGTGGGAGGCGAGTGGCTCGTCCCTCGGGATGCCTCGCTCCTCGACGTGTACAGCCCCTACACGGGAAGCATCATCGGCCGGGTGCCGCTGACGCCCGCCGAGGGAGTAGCGCAAGCGGTGGAGGCCGCACGGGCCGCGGCGCCCGGCTGGCGCGCCACGCCCCTGCGCGAGCGCACCACGCTCATGGCCCGCTTCCGCTCGTTGCTCGAGTCCAACCTGGAGCGGCTGTCCCAGCTCGCCGCGAGCGAGGCCGGCAAGACGGTGGCCGAGGCCCGCGCGGGCCTGCTCAAGGGCCTGGAGGTATGTGACTTCGCGCTGTCGCTGCAGAACCTGGACACCGGCGGTGGAATGGAAGTGAGCCGCGGCGTCAGCTGCGAGTTCCGGCGCGAGCCGCTCGGCGTGGTGGCGGGTATCACGCCCTTCAACTTCCCCGCCATGGTGCCGCTGTGGATGTTCCCCATCGCGGTGACGGTGGGCAACGCCTTCATCCTCAAGCCCTCGGAGAAGGTGCCGCTCACCGCGTGCGCGCTCGGAGAGCTCATGGTGGAGGCGGGCCTTCCGCGCGGTGTCTTCTCGGTGGTGCACGGCGGGCGCGAGACGGTGGAGGCGCTGGTGACCCACCCGGACGTGCGCGCCGTGGGCTTCGTGGGCTCGTCCGCCGTGGCGCGGCGCGTGTACGCGGAGGGCAGCGCGCAGGGCAAGCGCGTGCTGGCGCTCGGCGGAGCGAAGAACCACCTCATCGTCGTCCCCGACGCGGACGAGTCGCTCACCGCGCAGGCCGTGGTGGACTCCTTCACCGGGTGCGCCGGCCAGCGCTGCATGGCGGCGAGCGTGCTGCTCGCGGTGGGGGAGGTGCGGCACATCCTCGAGCAGGTGGTGGAGCGCGCCTCGCGGTTGGAGGTGGGGCCCGGCATGGGCGCCATCATCGACAGGGCGAGCCTCATGCGCCTGGAGACGGCGATCGCCACGGCGGAGCGGGCTGGGGCGCGGGTATTGCTGGATGGGCGCGGGAAGAAGCCCGCGGGTGAGAAGTGGGCGGGTGGGTACTGGCTCGGCCCCACGATTCTCGATGGCGTGAGCCCGGAGATGGATGCGGCCCAGCGGGAGTTGTTCGGCCCGGTGCTGTCCATCGTCCGCGTGCCCACGCTGTCGGCCGCGCTCGAGGTGGAGAACGCCTCGCCCTACGGGAACGCGGCGTCTGTCTTCACCACCAACGGCGCGGTGGCGCAGGCGGTGGTGGAGGGCGCGCGCGTGGGCATGGTGGGCGTCAACGTGGGCGTGCCCGTGCCTCGCGAGCCCTTCTCCTTTGGCGGCGTGGGCGAGTCCAAGTTCGGCCACGGCGACATCACGGGCACGTCCGGTCTGGGGTTCTGGACGGACCTGAAGAAGGTCACCCGCAAGTGGACCACCCGTACCGACGGCAGCTGGATGAGCTGACGCGTTTCCCCCGCTGTTTCACCTCCCCCGCAGCGCGCACTCCGAGGAGGGCGCCTCATGTCCGACAAGAAGTCCGTCAATCACATCCGTCTCACCTCGCACCCCGACAGCGATTCCCAGGCCGTCCCCATCCGTTGGGGTGAGTCCGAGCCGCTGCGCCGGGGTCCCGTCATCGCCACCCTGACGGAGCCCGCGCACCGCAATGTCATCGGGACGCACTCGGGTTCGTACGCCATCTACCGGGCCGTCGCGGTGGCCGCCGGTCAGCTGCCGCACGACCATCGGGCGGATCTCACCAATACCGCGCCCGCCGCGCAGATCGGTCCCCACAAGGCCTGGTTCGACCCCGAGCGCATCGTCTCGATGGACCCGTGGGGCGCGGTGGCTCCGCAGGCCTTCCGCGCGTTCATGGACCAGGGCATGGACCTCCGGCCCACCATCGCCATCACCCGCGCGCACATCAACATGCCCGAGCTGCGTGACGCCATCACGGCCGGGCGCCTGAAGCCGGATGGCAGGATTCTCTGCGCCAACGGGGACGTGAGCGTGGTGAAGGCCGCGGTGGAGCCGGTGTGGTACCTGCCCGGCATCGCGAAGCGCTTCGGCCTCACCGAGGCGGCGCTGCGCCGCGGGCTCTTCGAGCAGACCGGCGGCATGTTCCCCGAGCTGATCACCCGCTCGGACCTGGAGGTCTTCCTGCCGCCGATTGGCGGGTTGACCCTCTACTTCTTCGGGGACATGGACACCATTTCCAACCCGGACGTGCCCCTGGCGGTGCGCGTGCATGACGAGTGCAACGGCTCGGACGTGTTCGGCAGCGACATCTGCACGTGCCGGCCCTACCTCACGCACGGAATCGAGGTGTGCATCCAGACGGCGCAAGAGGGAGGGGCGGGCGTCATCGTCTACTCGCGCAAGGAGGGCCGCGCGCTGGGCGAGGTGACGAAGTTCCTCGTGTACAACGCGCGCAAGCGCCAGGAGGGCGGGGACTCGGCGGCCACCTACTTCCACCGCACCGAGTGCGTGGCCGGCGTGCAGGACATGCGCTTCCAGGAGCTGATGCCGGACGCGCTGCACTGGCTGGGCATCACCCGCATCCACCGCTTCGTGTCCATGAGCGACATGAAGCACGACGCCATCGTCCGCTCGGGCATCGAGATCCTCGAGCGCGTGCCGATTCCGGAGGAGCTCATTCCCGCGGATGCCAAGGTGGAGATGGAGGCGAAGAAGGCCGCCGGCTACTTCACCACGGGCAAGGTGGCCTCGAAGGAGGAGCTCGTGGATGTGAAGGGCAGGGCGCTCGATGCCTGACGTCTCCACCGCCGTCGCGTACCTGCGGAGCCCGCGCGCCATCCGCGAGCGCTGCCGGGCCCTGTTGGAGCTGGGGCTCGCCGGGAAGCTGAGGCACTTCCGCGTGGACATGGAGCGGCTGCCGGCCGTGGCGGACTACGTGCTGGACGTCACTCGCGCGGCGTACCCCACGCTGGAGATTCCGGTGCACAGCCGCTGGGGACACTTCGACGTGGGGGGAGTGCGGCGCAACGCGGAGCTGGATGCGCGTCTGGCCACGCTGCCGCCCGCCGAGCGGGCCCGTGCGAAGCTGGACCTGGTCGTCACGAGCGTGCTGCTGGACGCGGGCAGTGGGCCCACGTGGAAGTACGTGGAACCCGGGGGAGGCACGTATGCGCGCTCCGAGGGCCTGGCCGTGGCCAGCTTCCGCATGTTCATGGCGGGGGCGTTCTCCTCGGACCCGAGCCAGCCGTTGCGCGCGGACGCCGAGGGGTTGCGGCGCCTGAGCCTCGAAGCGCTGGCGAGGGGCTTCCAGGTGACGGAGGACAACCCGCTGGCGGGGCTGGAGGGGCGGCTCACGCTGCTGCACGGGCTGGGGCACGCGCTGCCGAGGCCCGGGGCGCTCCATGATCAGCTCGCGGAGAGAGGTCCGCGGGTGCCCGCCGCGGAGGTACTGGGGCGGGTGCTGGAGTCGCTCGGCCCCATCTGGCCGGGACGCATCACGCTGGACGGGGTGAACCTGGGCGACGTGTGGTGGCACCCGGCGCTGGGGCCTGACGACAGCCCGGAGGCGCTGGTGCCCTTCCACAAGCTGTCGCAGTGGCTGACGTACTCGCTGCTGGAGCCACTGGAGGAAGGCGGCATCACGGTGACGGAGCTGGACGCGCTCACCGGGCTGCCCGAGTACCGCAACGGTGGCCTGCTGGTGGACCTGGGCGTGTTGGCGCCGAGGGATGTGCGGCTGCTGACGGATGCCTTTTCGCCGGGAGAGGAGCCCATCGTGGAGTGGCGCGCGCTGACGGTGGCGCTGCTGGACGAGGTGGCGAAGCGGGTACGCGAGCGGCTGGGGAAGACGGCGGAGGAGCTCCCACTGGCGAAGGTGCTGCAAGGAGGGACATGGAGTGCGGGGAGGCGCATCGCCGCGGAGAGGCGCCCGGGGGGCACGCCGCCGATCCGCATCGAGAGCGACGGGACGGTGTTCTGAGAATACCCCCTCTCCCTCCGGGAGAGGGTTGGGGTGAGGGTATTTCTTTCACTCGAGCGAAGAACGAGGAGACAGCCGTGACGTACTCGGACAACTGCACCGTGGTGGACCACCCGCTGGTGAAGCACAAGCTGACGCTGATGCGGCGCAAGGACACGAGCACGGCCTCGTTCCGCGCGTTGTTGCAGGAGATCTCCCTGTTGCTCGCCTACGAGGCGATGCGGGACTTGAAGCTGACAGAGGAGACCATCGAGACGCCGATGATGGAGATGACGGCACCGGTGCTGGAGGGCAAGAAGCTGGTGCTGGTGGCGATCCTCCGAGCGGGGCAGGGCATCCTGGACGGGATGCTGCAGCTGGTGCCGAGCGCCCGCGTGGGTCACATTGGCTTGTATCGAGATCCCAAGACGCTGACGGCGGTGGAGTACTACTACAAGGTGCCGAACCAGCTGGCGGACCGGGACGTCATCGTGTGTGACCCGATGCTGGCGACGGGGAACTCGGCGGTGGCGGCGCTCAACCGCATCAAGAAGAGCAAGCCCGGGAGCCTGCGCTTCGTGTGTCTGCTGGCGTGTCCCGAGGGCCTGGCCAACCTGCGCGAGCACCACCCGGACGTGCGTGTCTTCACCGCGGCGGTGGACGAGAAGCTCGACGAGCACGGCTACATCCTGCCGGGTCTGGGCGACGCGGGCGATCGGCTCTTTGGCACGAGGTAGCGCGCGTCCGGTGGTGCGGCGACAGCGGGGCATGCATGCTGCCGCGCCATGCGGAGAACCCTCACATGGCCGCGAGCGGCCGTGGCGCTGTTGTTGCTGGTGCCCCTTTCATGCGCGGTGTCCCCAGGGGGTGCTTTCCGTGGGGCGGGCCGTGAGAGGGAGCCGAAAGTCGTAGAGGTAGAGGAGCTCTCGGGAGGAAGGCACCGGCTCGCCTTCGAGCCGGTGGTGCCGAACCCGGCGCTGGAGCGGATGCGAGTGGAGGAGGCGAGGGCGGCCCTGGCGTTCTTCCAGGAGTCATTCCAAGAGGCGGAGAAGCCACGGAAGCGCTCCCGGCTCGTGCTGGCATCGAGGGGACAGGGAGGGAGCCAGCCTGCGGAGTGGGAGTCGCGGTTGAGGCAGGAGTACCTGTCGAGGTACGGACCGCCGCTGCTGCCCATGCCCGGGGCGATGGAGCGGAGCCGGCTCTTGCTGGCGCTGAAACTGTCAGCTGGCTACATGGGCGAGGGAGTGCGTGAGGCGGCGAGGGAGTTGTTCAGCTCGCCGGTGTTCCTCTCCGGAGTGGCGCTGTCGGTGCTGGTGTACTTCGCGGCGTGGCTGGCACCGGAGCCTGTCTTCACCAAGGCCTTCGTGGCGACGCTGACGTTGAGGCTGACGCTGGCGGTGGGCGTGGTGGAGCTGACGCAGGTGGCACGAGCCTGCGTGAGGCTGTACCAGGAGGCGGAGGCGGCGAGGACGGTGGAGGAGCTCGAAGCGGTGGCGGAGCGCTTCGGCAGGGCGATGGGAGGAGTGGGGCTGAGGGTGCTGGTGCTAGTGGCCAGCATGGGAGTGGCGAAGGGGTTGCCCGGAGTGCCGGAGGGAGGACTGGGGACGTTGTTGCGCTCGCCACGGTTCGCATTGCCCGGAGGAGTGACGGTGCAGGGAGCGACGACGGTACAGATGGTGGCGGATGGCACGGTCGTCGTGACGGGAGTGGCGGCGGGAACGGCGGCGGCCACGGTGGGAAGTGCCTGCACCGATGGCTCGGAGGCGAAGGACGGCTACCACTGGCACCACCTGGCCACCAACAAGAACGACATCTCGACGGTGTCAGGCGGACCCTGGACGCCCAGGTTCGAGGAACTCTTCGCTTTCGCGGGAATGAGCCTGGACGCTGCGGAGAACCTCATCTACCTCAAGGGCCACAAAGGTCCGCATCCAGAGGCGTACCATAAGGAGGTATACACGAAGCTCAGCGCGGCGATTGAAGACTGTGAAACCGCTGCTCGATGTAGGAGCAAGTTGCTGGAGGCGCTCCGGAAGATTGCTGAAGAGGTATGCACTCCAGGGTCACGACTCCACAGGTTGGCAACGAAGTCTCAGGACTGAGGACGTAGCGAGAAGCATGCCAGGATATTTCGAGCTGGAGGATGACATCTACCATCTGGGGCGCTGGCATTTGAGTGGTCCCTTGGATGAACAAGGACAGCGAATCAGCCCCTGGCAATTCTCCAAAGGCATTCAGCTCTCCCTCCAGGGCGCGATCTGGTTTGCCGTGAAGCCCGATGGTGTGGAGCTGGACTTCAGTCTTGCTGCCTTCTCGATTCCCGTGGTCAACGACCGCTTCGTCCATCTCTTCGAGCGCCTGGGTATCCAGGACGTGCAGTTCATTCCCACTCGAGTGGACGGTCATGCCGGGCCCTTCTTCATCCTCAACACGCTGCGCATCATCCGCTGCATCGACGATGCCCGGTGCGAGGAGGCTCTATACTGGCGGCCGGAGGACGGCCAGCCGGAGAAGGTGGGCAGGTACCGCTCCGTCGTGGGAATGCGCATCGACCCGACCCAGGTGGGAGACGCGCATATCTTCCGCACCTGGGGCTGGTCACAGGGCCTCATCATCTCGGAGGACCTCAAGCAGGCCCTGGAGCAGGAAGGCCTCACCGGTACACGGTTCGTCGAGGTGTGAGCGGGCCCCGGATTGCTTTCGGCCCGGACCGCGGTTACCTTCTTCGAGCGATGATTCTCCTGACGTGCCAGCGTCGATTTAGCCGCCCCCCGAGCCCCACCAGGTGCCGGGAGGCCGTGCTGCGTCGCTAGCCCGTTCTCCCTCGGCGGATCGCCTCTCGGCGTGATGCCCACCTGGACCAGGGGTTCGGGGGGTATCCGAGCGTGGCGCCGCCTCCTCCTCTCCTCGAGGACCGGGCGTCGCCTGGAGCTGTCTTCCTTCCACTCCAGTCCGAGAGCCCTTCCATGTCCGTCTGCATTCTCAGCACCGATGCTGTCCGCCGTGCCCTGTCCGTCCGTGACCTGACCGATCCCTCCTCCGGCCCTCATGCCATGCAGCGCCTCGTCGACGACGTGCTCGCCGCCCTCCGCGAGGCGTGGCGCTGCGACGTGCGTCTGCACCGGCAGAGCCCCATCGTCTCCGTCTCCGACAACTACGACCGGCTGCGCTACCCGCCCGATGGTGTCGCCCGCGACGCGCGCTATACGCGCTACGTCTGTGACACCGCGCTGCTTCGCACCCAGACCTCGGCGATGATTCCGCCGCTGTTGCGCCAACTCGCCGCCACACCCCAGTCCCCCGAGGATGTGCTGCTCGCCTGTCCTGGACTCGTCTACCGCCGCGATTGCATCGACCGGTTGCACACCGGTGAGCCCCACCAGATGGACCTCTGGCGCGTCCGGCGGGGTGCTCCGCTCGGAGTCGAGGACCTGCGCCTCATGGTGGAGACGGTGGTGCGTGCGCTGCTTCCCGGGCGCGAGTCGCGCGTCACCCCGGCCCGGCATCCGTACACCACGGATGGACTGCAGATCGACGTCCGCCAGGGCGGCGAGTGGGTGGAGATCGGCGAGTGTGGCCTCGCCCACCCCGAGCTGCTCGCGGAGAGTGGGCTCGATACGGCGCGCGTCTCGGGGCTCGCCATGGGGCTGGGGATGGATCGCATCCTCATGCTGCGCAAGGGCCTGGACGACATCCGCCTGCTGCGTGCCGAGGACCCACGCATCTGCTCGCAGATGCTCGACCTGGAGCCCTACCGCGAGGTGTCCTCCATGCCCGCGGTGCGCAGGGACCTGTCCCTGGTGCTCGAGGACGACGCCACCTCCGAGGAGCTCGGGGACGTGGTGCGCGCCGCGCTCGGCTCGCGGGCCGAGGTGGTGGAATCCGTCGAGGTGCTCTCGGAGACGCCCTACGAGGCGCTGCCGCCCGCCGCCGTGCAGCGGCTCGGCATTTCACCCGGGCAGAAGAACGTGCTGCTGCGCGTGGTGCTGCGCGCGCTCGACCGCTCGCTCACCCACGCCGAGTGCAACGAGTTGAGGGACCGCATCTACGCGGCCCTGCACCGGGGCTCCGCCTGGCAATGGGCGTCGGCCTCCGCCGCCCACCCCTGAGGCGTGCCCCGGTGGCGCACGGCGGGGACTACTCCGCCGTGTTGGCGCCCGTGGACTGCTTCGCCGCCTCGCGAGCCGCCTGCCCGCGCACCTGCATCGAGCCCAGCAGCACGTCGACCCACCGGTGGCTGATGCCGAAGTTCTTGTCCGGGCAGGCGAAGTGGTGCGCCATGTGGTGCGCGCGCAGCGCCTTGCCCCAGTTGGTCCACGGCTTCTTGTAGTGCACCGCCCAGTGCAGGTAGTCGTAGACGAGGTAGCCGACCACGATGCCGCAGAAGTACGGAATCGTGGCGTCCGGCCGGCCCACCAGCCACAGCAGCCCGCCGATGACGATGGCCAGCGGGATGCTCGCGCCCAGCGGCATCACCAGCCGCTGGGGATCATCCGGGTACGTGTGGTGGTAGCCGTGGATGATGGCGTGGAAGCGCCGGGTCAGCGGCCCGTTCCCCTCCCAGTGGAAGAGGTTGCGGTGCAGCGTGTACTCCATGAAGCACCACGTGAGGTACCCCAGGACCCCGAACAGGGCGAGCTTTCCCACGGTGGTGGTTCCGCTCCACAGTCCCCAGGCCAGCAGGCCGATGATGATGGGGATGTAGAAGACGAAGGGAACGACAGGGTGGATCTTCGAGGCGGCTTCGAGGAAGTCGTTCTCGAACATCCGCCCGGAGGAGTGGCGCACGTATTCGGTCTTCATGGCCGTACCAGCTCGAATGAGGGGTGTCGGTAGGGGCCGGCCCCCGGATGGGCAACAGGGGTGTTGCCAGGCGCATACCGCCGCCGCGCTCCTTATATACCCCCGGGCCCCAAAGGCGACGCCACGAAAATACCGGAGATATCCCACCCTGTGTCCGGTGGGGCGCGTCCGGGCCCCCCCGCCTCCTCGGGGAACGGGCGGAGGGGCGGTGTCTACCGCTGAACCTGGAGTTACGGCATCCTGGATTTCTCTGGAGGTCGTGAAGGATGCACCGTCGAGTCTCGAGCGCCGTGTATGGCACCTTGCTGGTGGGCAGCGTCCTGCTGTCCGGGTGCGCGAGTGTCGCCAATACCGCCTATCCTCCCATCCGGGCGGACATGTCCTCCGAGGCCCTCTCGCGCGGTGAGAGCATCTTCCGGGGGGCCTGCGAGGGCTGCCACCGGGGGCCCGACTCGGAGCGTGTCACCGGTGCGCCCATGAGGGACGCGCCCGGGTGGCTCGGCTCCCTCTACACCGCCAACCTCACCGCCCATCCCACCGCGGGTATCGGCTCGGCGAAGGACGAGGAGCTGGCCCGCGTCATCCGCTACGGCGTCAGCCGCGACGGGCGTCTCATCCCCATGCCGTCGTCCATCATGGGCGACAAGGATCTCGCGGCCGTGCTGGGCTTCATGCGCTCCCAGCACCCGCTCTTCGAGCCCGATGCCACCGTGGCGCCGCGCACGGAGTTCTCCTTCTTCGGAGGCCTGGCCTACCGCATGGTGTCCCGCGTGCCCGAGCACCCCGCCTCGGGCATGCCCGTGCCTCCCAAGGGCCCCACCGTGGAGTATGGCCGCTACATGGCCAGCGTCCTCGACTGCGCCGGCTGCCACACGGACAGCTTCGATCCGAAGGACGCCGACGGGCCCAGGGGCTTCTCCGGTGGCCGCGAGTTCCTCGGCGCCGATGGCAAGCCCATCCGCTCCAGCAACATCACCTTCGATGCCACCGGCATCCAGGGCTGGAGCCTCGAGGACTTCACCCGCGCCGTGCGTGATGGGCTCGCGCCCGGGGCCATCGTCCGCTTCCCCATGCCGCGCTACCGCGGCGCGGATGACGTGGACATGCAGGCGCTCTACGAGTACCTGCGCTCGCTGCCTCCGCGCCGCAACGAGGTGCCCGGTGCCCGGCCCCACACCGCTCCCGCCGCGGGGGCTCCGTCGGCCCGGGTGACGTCGGACGCTCCGTCCACGCGAGCGGTGGAGCCGGGCTCGCCCGTGCGCACCTCGGCGCCCGCCGGACTCATGGAGCTCGTGCTCGCGCAGGCCGAGCCCCGGAAGAACGTGGACGCCGCCGCCCTCTTCTCGCGGCTGGGGTGCACGCTGTGCCATGCCCCGGGCGCGCGCTACCACGAGCGCATCGTCAATGCCGCCGGCAAGCCGGAGCAGGAATTGGTGAAGTGGATCCGCAACCCGGAGAAGTTCGTCCCCGGCACCGCCATGCCCACCTACGCCTCGCTCGTCGACGAGCCCACGGCGCTCGTGCTGGCCCGGTGGATCAAGGCCGGTGGCCCCAAGGCGGGCAAGTAGGAGGCACGTCATGGGCGAGCGCCGGGCGTTGCTCGTGGTCGACCTCGAGGGCGTGGCCGGCGTGGACACTCCCGGCGCGCTCATCTCCGGGACGCCGGAGTACGTGCGCGCCCAGGCCCTGCTGACGGCGGAGGTGAACGCCGCGGTGGAGGGCCTGCTCGCCGCGGGCTTCCAGCGCGTCCGGGTGAGCGACAGCCACCTGTCCGGCTCCGGCGGGACCAACCTGCTGCTCGAGTCGCTGCACCCCGCGGCCGAGCCGTGCTTCCTCGAGGAGGATGCGTACGCGCCCCCCTTCTTCGAGGACGTCCAGGCGGTGGCCTGCCTGGGGATGCATGCGGAGGCGGGGCTCGCGGGCTTCTGTGCGCACACCGTGGACCTGGTGGGCGCGTGGACGTGCGCTGGCCGGGGACTGTCGGAGGCGGACCTCGTGCTGGCGCTCGCGGCGGAGGCGGGCGTGCCCGCCGTGTTCGTCTCCGGCGACGACGTGCTGGAGGCCCGGCTCGGTGGGCGCGTGGGCTACGTGCGCACCAAGGTGGCTCTCTCCTCCACCCGCGCGGATTCGCGCCCTCCCGAGGAGGTGCTCCCGGAGCTGTCCCGCGCCGCCGCGTTGCCGGGCCGTCCGGTGGAGCCGCTCCCGGACGCGCCACTCGTCCTCACCTTCAAGAGTGGGCACCAGGCGGCGCTCGCGGCCGAGACCGGTGCCCGGCGGGTGGACCGCTACCGGGTGGAGGTGGAGGGGCGCACCTTCCGTGAGCGCTACACCCGGGCCCTGCGCGCCGCGTCCGCCGCGAGCTCGGTGTTGGGGAGCGCCGTGGCGGGCGAGCCCGGCAGTGCCTCCTTCCTGCGGGACGCCGCGGCCCTCTTCCTCCTGCCGGGGCCTCCCGCGCACCCGAAGCCCCCGAGCACGGAGGCGGTGGAGCGGGCGCTGCGGGCCTTCCTCTCCCTCACGGAGGGCGGAAGCGACGAGGCGCGAGCGTTGCGCGCACTGACGCTGCACATGCTGGAGGGCCACGCGCCCGGGGTCTTCGCGCGCAGGGCGCTGGGGCCCACGCTGGAGGCCGCGGTGGCCGCGCTGGCGGAGGTGCCCCTGTCGCTCCCCGCGGGATTGTCCCCGGAGGCGGGCATGTCCCGGGTGGACGCCTGGTACGTGCTCCGCGAGCGGGGCCTCCCCCACGCGCCGCTGGTGCCGCACATCCTCCAGGCCTACCTGGAGCACCTCGACGGCGAGGGCTATGGCCTCCACGCGTGGCTGTTGGGAGAGATGGCCGCCACGTGTGGCCTGGACGTGCGCCTGTCCATCCCCGAGCGGGCCTTCCGGGACATGTCGCGCCTGGCGGACCTCTACTGGCTCACGCATCTGTTCCTGCTGGACACCCGCTACCTGCGCTTCCCCCCGAAAGCTCCGGGCACGGCGGCGTGGACGGAGGAGCTGCTGGTGGCCACGCCCTGGGTGGTGGAGCAGGGTGACGCGGACCTGGCGGCGGAGTTGGCCTTCTGTCTCCAGTGCGTGGGCGAGGCCGGAGGCGGGGCCCACGAGGCGCTCCTGTCTCTGATCTCCGCGCAGCAGCGACCCGAGGGCGATCTGGGTGATGCCCATGCGACAGCAGGCGCGCTTCTCGCTTTCACGGGCGCTGAGGAAAGACTTTTCCCACGGTGAAGACCGGATGACACCCCGCGTGGCGTCATCTTCCCGTCATTGGGAAATGACTTTCCACCTGTGGCCTGTAGGGGAATGTGTGTAGGGCCTTTGTGCTGTTGCACGCCTGACGCCCGTCGGAACCAAACGTCGAGCGTCATACGGCCTGGGTGTCCACGGTGCACCTCTACGGCTTTCCCCGACTTCCGGCCCATGCCTGGAACTCAGCGCATACCCACCCTGACGTTCGGCACCTGGTGAGCCCCAGGTGGCCGTGCGCTGGAGAGGTGTGCCATGGGTTTCACGTCTTTTGAGGGTCTGCGGAACGGGGTGGCCGGGCGTGGGGCGGCGGGTGGAAGCGTGACGATGTGGGTGCTCGCGTCGGCGCTCTCTCTGGTGGTGGGGGCCACGGGTTGTGGTGTGCAGGAGCTGCCTTCCGAGGAGCAGGAGCTGGCGCTGCACACGCAGGAGCGAGCCGTCCAGGAGGACAACGGGCTGTCGCTCAACGGGTTGTCGCTCAACGGGTTGTCGCTCAACGGGTTGTCGCTCAATGGCCTGTCGCTCAACGGGCTGTCCACCACGAACTTCGCCAACTGGTTCAACGGCAATCCGGCGGGGCATGAGCAGCTGATGCGCTACATGGTCCGCTGCGCGGTGCCGGCGGGACAGACCCGCAGCTTCGTCAACCCGAGCACGGGCGTCTTCTACACCTGGCAGGGCGGGCTGGGCCTGGCGCCGAGCTGGGCGAGCGGGGCTCCGGCCACCGTGGTGGAGCAGCAGGTCGTCTCCGCGTGCCTGGCGGCCCACGCCAACAACTATGGGCTGCACATCTCCATCTCCGTGTTGGGGCGCGACGCGAACGGGGTGGACATCCCCTACACCGCCGACGAGCTGGCGTCCTTCCCCAGGAAGGAGTCGTGCTTCTTCGGCAACGTCTTCACGAGCGAGGGTCTCTTCGCCGGCAACGACCGCAACGCGCTGGCCGCGGAGGAGAGCACCTCGCGTCCGTGCGGCCTGAGGGGCTATGGGGCGCTCTCCAACGCGGAGTGCACGCAGCTCAAGCGCATCGGCCAGTGTGAGCAGCACTGCACGCTGGACGCCAACGGCATGTACTACACGCAGTGCACCGTCAACGGCATGCAGTACAGGCCTCTCACCACCCGCATGCGGCCCCAGGATGTCCACCGCTGCGGTGACGGCGTCTGCCAGCAGGGCGAGAGCTGCGGCTGGGGTGTCACCGCCGACAGCTGCCTGCCCGACTGCGGCTCCTGCCCCGCCCCCTGAGAGGCCCTGGGCCGGCCGCCTTCCGGCTCACGCCGTGCGAGCGCGCACCTGGGACCTGTCCTCGCGGCGCTCCACGTGCATGGGCATGGGACCGCGGGGACGCAGGGAGACGTGGGGCTCGGGCTCCACGGGGACGCCGGGTACCCCGCGCAGGCGGAAGCGCTGGGCCACCAGGGCGAGCACGAACTGCGCCTCCATCATCGCGAAGTTGTTGCCGATGCACTGGCGTTGCCCTCCGCCGAAGGGCAGGTAGGCCCAGCGCGGCCGGTCCTTGCTGTTCTCCGGGAGGAAGCGCGTGGGATCGAAGCGCTCCGGCTCGGGCCAGAAGTCCGGATGACGGTGGGTGACGTAGGGGACGAGGATGACGATGTCCCCCTTGGGAATCCGGTAGCCGTCCACCACGTCATCCTCCAGGGGCACGCGGGGGATGGCCCAGACGGGCGGGTAGAGGCGCATGGCCTCCTCGAAGACGCAGCCCACGTAGCGCAGCTTCGGTAGATCCGCCAGGGTGGGCACCCGCCCGCCGAGCGCCGCGTCCACCTCCGCGTGCAGGGTGGCCTCCACCTCGGGGTTCTGCTCCAGCAGGTGGAAGGTCCACGCGAGCGCCGTGGCCGTCGTCTCGTGGCCGGCCAGCAACAGCGTCATCACCTCGTCGCGCAGCTGCGCGTCGTCGAAGGTGTCCCCGGTGTCCGCGTCGCTCGCGGCCATCAGCATGCCGAGCAGATCTTCATCCGCGCCCGCCCCGGGCCCCTTCACGCGGCGCTGGGAGATGATGCCGCGTACGATGGAGTCCAGCGTGTCCACCGCCTCGCGGAAGGCGCGGTTGTCGCGCGAGGGCAGACGGTAGAGCCAGGGCAGGTAGGGCAGGGGGGAGATGATGCGCTCGTTGGTGACGGAGAGCGCGGTGGTGAAGGCGTCACCCACGGCGCGGGTGTGCTCGCCCACGTCCACGCCGAAGAGCGAGCGCACCGCCACGGTGAGGGTGAGCTTCATCATCTCCTGGAACACCGGCAGCGGCCGGCCCGAGGCCACCGCGGGCTCCCACGTCTGGAGTGTCTCGGTGATGGTGTCCGTCATCCTCGCGCCGAGCGCGGCCAGGCGCTCGCGGTGGAAGGCGGGCTGGGCGAGCCGGCGCTGGCGCTTCCAGAAGTCACCGTCGGCGGTGAGCAGGCCGTTGCCCACCAGGGGGCGCGTCTTGTCGAAGACGGTGCCCTTCGTGTAGCGCGCGTTCGCGTCGGCGAGCACGTGCTTCACATGGTCCGGGTGGGTGAGCTGCTCCACGAAGATGTAGCCCATGCGGTAGCGCACCACGTCGCCGAGTCGCTCGCGGCTCTTCAGGTACAGGCCGAGTGGATCTCTCGCGCGCTCGGGCAGGTGGCCCCAGAGCCAGTGGCCGGGAGGCATGGGGGGCAGCGGTGCGGGGGTCGTCATGGCTTCCAGTCAGGTCCGAAAAGAATGCGGCATTGTGTACGCCGCGCCGTGTGGGGGCCAGCGTACAGCGGGCGACTGACGGGACGTGATGGGTCCCCCTCCCCCTGACAGACGGCTAGGGTGAGGGCCGTCCCTCACCCGTCCGCGCCAGGAGCATGGACCATGCGTACCCGACGTGAAGTCATCGGAGTCCTGGGCTCGGGGAAGGAGGAGCACCGGGAGTGGGTGGAGCCGCTGGCGCGGTGGATCGCCGGGAGGGGCTTCCACCTGCTGACGGGGGCGGGAGGTGGGGTGATGCGCGCGGCGGCGGAGGCCTTCGTGGCCGGTGCTCGCGCTGCGCTACCACAAGCCCCTCATCCTCTTCGGCCCGCGCGAGGCCTTCCACGCCTTTCCCGAGGCGCTCGAGCGCACGGACTCGCTGGAGCGGGTGTGCGACTTCCTCCTCTCCGCGCCAGGCCAGGAGTCCGCGGTTTCTGGCTGAGGGCGGGGCGTGTTCACGGAGACTGTGAGCGTCCGGTAGAAGGGCGGGCGCCGCACGCCCCAGGTCGCGCGGAACACGGAGTGCGCCGTGCGGTGTTCAACGCTCGCCCAGGGCCTCCTCGAGCGGTGCCGCGATCTCCATCCATGCGGCTCGCTCGAGTCGCATGGACTCAGGGTCCCTCATGAGCGTGAGCTGCGTCGCGGGCACGCGCGGGTCGTTGCCACCAGCGCTTGCGAGCTCGTACCAACGGCTCCATTCCTCGGGGTGGCGCGAGCCCCAGGATTCCATCTCCTCCGCCAGGATGACACTGGCGATGGCGCTTCCCAATGCCTCCGTGCGCTGCTGTGCCTCGGCGCCGCTTCGGCTGGCCCGCCAGAGGTTTTCCACGGCTCGCGTGAAATTGTTGGCACCTGGCCCGGGATGATCGTCCTCCTCTTCGGGCCAGCCTCCCCCGTCATCCAGCGGTTCCTCGTCTCGTATGGACTCGATGAGTTCACGCGGCCACCGCACTCCGGGTTGATGCCGCTCGAACGTGGGGAGGTGACGCTCCACCACCTGACGGACCCGTCTCACCGCCCGGCTCGCGGGCAACCGGAGCAGTAACTCCTCCGTCACCGCCAGGCAGCCGTTCCAGTCCCTCTCCTCGGCTGCGAGCCTCGAGGCCTGGAGCTCCGCATCGGGGCTGCCTGCTTCCATGGTCGCTCTCCTTGTCGTTCACCAGACGATGCGGCACTTCATCCATTGGATCGGGCCGCTCGCGGTATCCACGCAGCAAGGACATCAGGTGATGGAGCCTGCTCTCCGGCCATTCGCGCGAACGTTGTAATGCAGTCCGATGCGCGGGCAAGGTCCCCTTTCCGTGGCCTCCGGATGATGAGGACCCAGGCTCTTCTCCCCCAGCCTGCTCTTCATGGCATTCAACGCCTGCTGGGCACTGTGGTGGGAGTACGCCTCGGGCAGTGTCTGGCACATCGGGTGGTCGGGGTGTCGCGACCGGCAGGTCTGCTCCTCTTCCGAGGAACTTTCCGCTTCGGCCTCCCGGGCCTCGAGCTGGGTGAGCCGCTCCTGCATCTGCGCTGCCGCCGACACGGTCAGCAGTCCGTTGTCGATGGCTTCCGCCAGCAAGGCTTCCGCTTCAGGAGCATGCTGCGGGTGTCATGGGCGCAGCCTTCGTGCAGCAGGAGGAACGACGTGCTCGCCATCACCCAGCGAACAGTCATGTGTGCACCTCCGACAACGAGCCTCCGAACCAGGGGAGCGGTCGGTTCTCGAGAGGTGCCATGGAATGGCATGGGAAAAGACACCCACGGCGCCGGGAGGGGGAGCTTACCCAGCGCCGTGGGCGGCGCGCCAAGGGAGCGGACGCGCGCGTGTTATTGAGAGACCGGGACGAGCGTGTCCACCTCGGCCGTGCCCGTGTAGCTGGTGGGCGTGTTGAGGTAGCCCTCGAGCCGCACGCGCCAGGTGCCCGCCACGGGGTGGGGGATGGACACCGACTCGGAGACGGAGGTGCCGTTGGCGCTGGTACCCACCAGGTTGCCGCTCGGATCGTAGACGTAGAGGTCCAGGTCGAGCGCCGGGTTGCCCCAGTCCGTGGCGATGCGCAGGGCGTTGGCGCCAGCGGGCACGGTGAGGGCGTGCTCGTGCGAGGCCTCCGCGAGGGTGACGTCCAGGATGGGCACCTTCACCGACAGGCTCACGTTGCCGCTCCAGCCCGGCAGGGCCGTGGTGACGGTGGTGGTGCGGGTGCCGGCGGACTCGGAGGCGGCGCGCACGGCGGCGTAGGCATCCGCGTAGCCCGCGCCCGCCTCCCACGTCTCGAGCTGGCGCGTGGCGCCGGTGGTGGCGTCCTGCGTGTACATGGGCCGGGCGGTGGACGTGAGCGCCGCCAGCACGCCGTCCAGGTTGAGCGTGGGGTTGACCTCGAGCATCAGCGCGACCACGCCGCTCAGGTGCGGGGTGGCCATGGAGGTGCCATCGAGGGCCGCGTAGAAGGGCTCCGGGTGCAGGCCGTCCAGGCCGAGGTACGGCTGCGCCACGGTGGCCGTGGTGGCGCGCGCCGCGACGATGGCCACGCCGGGCAGGGTGATGTCCGGGTGGTGGTTCTCATCGCCCGGGATGCCGCGGCTGGAGAAGTCGGCGAGCTGACCCGGCACGCCCTGGCTGATGAGCGGGTTGGTGGCCGCGCGGGTGTCCTTGGCCGCTCCCGCCGCCACCGAGATGGCACACGGCGAGGCGCTGTACGGGTTGAGCGTGTCCTCGCCGGGGCCGTCATTGCCCGCCGCGAAGGCCACCACGATGCCCTCGTCGTAGGCGCGCTTGGAGGCGATGCTGACGGGATCGAACGGCGCGAAGTGGCTGCCGCTGGTGCCCCACGAGTTGGAGATGACGCGGACGTTGTACGTCTCGCGGATGTCCGGGCTCAGCAGGTAGTCAAAACCCTGGAGCGCGTAGAGGATGCTGATGGCCTCGCCCGCGCCCACGGCGATGAGGCTCGCGCCCGGGGCCACGCCCTTGTACTTGCCGCCGGACCGGGCGCCAGAGCCGCCGATGGTGCTGGCCACGTGCGTGCCGTGGCCGCTGGTGAGGTCGCTGTTGGGCACGTCGATGTAGAGCGCGCCGCTCACGCCCGTCTCGAGGATGGGCGCCGCCACCTTCACGTTCTTCACCAGGTTGGGGAAATCCCCGTGCGTGCCGTCCACGCCCGAGTCGATGATGCCCACGCCCACGCCCGCGCCGGTGGCATTGAAGGCCGTGCGCGCGGTGTCCGCCTGGATGTAGCGGACGCTCTCGTCCAGGAAGTAGTGCAGTGGCCGGTCCTGGTAGATGGACACCAGGCCGAGCGGCTGCAGCGTGGTGCGCAGCGTGCTCAGGAGCAGGGGCGTGACGGGCACCTTCAGTGCCACCATGGGCAGCGCCTCGAGCGCGCCGAGGCCCTCTCCCAGGGAGATGCCGAGCGTCCCCTTCAGCAGGTCCACCGCGGGCGCCACCGCCTCCTGCGTGTTGAAGGAGAGGATGAGCGTCTTCACCAGCCCGTCGGCGGCCAGCGACGGGTCCATCACGGCCTGGGTGAGCGCCGCCTGCGCCTGGGGCGTGGAGTAGAGCGCGGTGCAGGCGCTCGGGTCGGTGGTGGGCTGCTCCACGACGGGCTTCTTCTTGCCTCCCTGGAGCGCGGTACGGGCCGGGCGGGCCTCCGCTGCTGAACCCTGGGCGCTCTCCGGTGCGGAGGTGCCGCAGCCCGTGAGGAGGGCGGTGGTGGTGAGGGCGAGGCCCAGTGTCTTGAACGGCGGTGTCATGTTCGTTCCCAGATGAAGACTCTCGGATGAAAAGGGCGCCCGCGGCGGAGGGCCGCGGGCGCTTCACTTCCTATTTGTTTCGGGTGTTCCGGGTTGGATCCGCTGTCCGCTCAGCTGTTGGGCGTGAGGTAGTGCGCCGTCTTCACGGTGCCGTTGACGTCGACGGTGATGCTCTGGTCGGGCGTGCCCACCGGAACGCTCGGGACGCCGGCCTCGCGCTCGGGGATGACGATCGTCTTGCCGTCGAAGGTGATGAGCTGGCCCGGAGCGGTCACCGGGTGGCCCACGATGTTCATGATGATGCCACCCACTTCCGCGGTGCCGCCCGGCAGGGTGAGGGCGGAAGCGGGGATGTAGACGGGGACGGCCGGGGTGCTCACGCCGTCGACGTTGACGCAGCGGCTGGGGGTGAGGTTGAGCTCCGGCAGGGTGGCGGAGATGGAGGGGATGTCCTGCGAGACGCCGGGGACGAACACCGGCTGGCCGTCCGTCTCCGCGTCGACGCCGGGCACGCGCACCGAGTAGCCGAGGATGGTCTGGCCCGTCTCATCCAGGTGGACGCGGATGGGCTGGACGGAGGCGTCGCTGTCGGGAACGACGACGGCCACGGCCGGGGTGGCCACGGTGTACGAGTCGACGTGGCCGATGATGTAGGCGCAGGTGGGGTCGGCCAGCGCGACGCTTGGGACGGCGAGACCCGCGAACGCGGCGCCAACGAGGAAATGCTTCAGGTGACGGGTGTTCATGGTGGGCTCCTCAGTCAGGCGCGTGGGGTGGGGTTGAATCGCGCCTTCACCCATTTCTTGGAAAAAGAGCCCAGAGCTGGATCGCCCTGATTTAAAAATTATTTTCCGAGCGGTTTGAGGGCACTCTTCTCCCAGGGGCTTTTCGCGTCCCCATGTGGATGGCGCTCCAGCGCTCAGAACACCGTCATCTTCAGCGTGCGACTCGAGGTCGCGGGACCCAACAGTCCCGTCGACGCGGAGACGGTGAACTCGTAGACGCCCGCCTGCGTGGGTTGCCCCGAGAGGACACCCGTGCTGGCGTTCAGGGTGATGCCCGGCGGCAGCTTGGATGCGTCCACCACCTCCCAGGTGACGGAGGTGGGGGTTGTCTGGAGGGGATGGGTATAGGACGAGCCCACCCGTGCATCGGGGAGGGCGCTGGTCTTGATGCAGACCTGCGAGGACGAGCAGGTGATGGAGGTGAGCTGGATGCGGCGGACGGCGGTCTGTGGAGGCTCGTCGGAGTCCGTCACCCGCACGTCGAAGGGCGGGGTGCTGGTGTCATCCGAGGCCTTTCCGTCGACCTGCCCGTCATCGCGCAGGACGATGCCCGAAGGCAGGCTGCCCGACACGATCTCGTACGTATAGGGCGATTTGCCCCCGGTGGCCGAGAGCTGATCCACGTACTCCTTGCCACTCTCGAAGAACGCGAGCACGCCCGGCCCGGCCAGACGCAACAGGGGGCGGATGCGCACGGAGAACTCCTGGCTGGAGCGCTGGGGCGTCTCGCTCCGGTCCACCACCTCCACGGTGAAGAGGAAGTCCCCGGCCGTGGTCGGCCTGCCGGAGAGGATGCCCTCGGGGTCGAGCGTCAGGCCTGGAGGAGGCTCGCCCGCGGTGATGGAGAAGGCATAGGGCGGGGTTCCGCCGCTCGCCTGGAATCGGTGGGAGAAGGTCTCCGTCTCCAGCCCCCTTCCGGGGCCATCCGGTATGAGCACGAGCTGCGTCGGACCCGCGTCGGCGTCCCCGCCGTCCGTGCCCGCGTCGGAGCCACCTCCATCCATGTCCGAGGGTACCTCGAGGGGACACGGTCCACGCTCGCCGCAGTCCGGGAGGCAGACCTTCTCGGACGCCAGACACGTCCAGCCCCCGGGGCACGCGCCCTGGTCATCACACGTGGGGAAGCGGGAGAAGTCCGGTTGGAAGGCGCACGCCACTACTCCGAGGAGCACGGCCCCTCCCATCATCCACCGCGGCCAGCGTCTCATGGCAGCTCCCAGACGAAGAAGACGGCCCCACCGGCGCCCAGCAGCGCACCCGCTCCCATCAGCACGTTGGCCGTGCGTGCCTGCTTCCGGCCTTCCTGGATGCGTCCCGAGATGCAGGAGCGGAACGCCTCGCCCTCTCCGGAGCAGCCCGCGCTCCCTCGCGAGAGGCTCGTCTCCGAGCGGCGCGCGGCCAGCCCGAAGCCCACTCCGGCCGCGAGCGCGACGCCTCCGGCCGCCAGCATCACCGTGGGCCACACCTTCCTCGGGCGCTCCACGGTCCTCGCGGCGAGCCGCGCCGACCACAGCGCGTCGAAGGCCTCGCGGATGCGCGCCGCCTCCAGGCCTGGCGGGAGCCCCTCTCCGGAGAGCTGCACGAGGCTGTGGGACTCCTGGCCCTCGCGGTCCACCAGCGTGAGCGCCACGCTGCGCCCACCCCCCACGCCGAGCGCCACGCCGCGCACCACCCGGTCCGTGCCGAACGCCTGCACCTGGGCACCCCGGCACATCGCGTCCACGCAGCCCACGAGCCGTCCACCCTGCGCGCGCACCTTCGCCACCGTGGTCGCGCGCGGCTCCAGGCACATGCCGGAGGTGCTCTCCGCCACCCGGCGCACGGTGTCCTCCAGCTCACGCGCCTCCGCGGTCGACAGCGCCACCGGTTGGAAGGGGACGAGCACCACCCGCTCTCCCCTGCACGGGGCAGGGGCCTGCGCCAGTGCCAGCACCAGCGCGAACGAAAGAAGACTCATGGTGTGAGATCGGGTCCCTGTTCGGGGGCCACGGGCGTCTGCCCCAGGCTGGCCATGTATCCCGCGTAGAAGCGGGGGCCGAAGGGCACGGAGAAGAGCTTGTCCCGGAAGGCGTCATCCACCGCGCCGCGGGCGGCGATGGAGTTGTCCCTCCAGGAGAGGCTCCCCGCGTTCACCACCGCGCCCGGGCGGGCGAACCTGAAGGCGGCCTCGCGTCCGAAGGCCCGCAGGAAGTAACCAGGGCCGGGGGGCAATCCCAGCACCACGGAGCGCTCGCGCTCCTTGTTGAACTCGGCCACCCGCAGGCCCCGCGAATCCTCCACCCACAGCCGGCCCTCCAGGCCCGCGGGCAGCAGCAGGAAGCCCAGGCGCGCCCTGTCCCCGAGGTCCACCAGCGCCGCCGAGCGATCCTGCGCGGGCGGCTGGATGGACACCTCGAGCCGGCCCCGCACGTCCTCCACGCCCTGGTTGGCGGCGGCGACGAAGGCCCTCAGCTCCGAGTACTCCACCCGCCCGTCCGCGTTGACGTCCGCGGCCCCGGCGAGCGCGGAGAGCACCTGGTGGCTGAAGACGCCCGAGCGGATGGCGCTCCACTCGTGGCTCTCCTGCTCGCGGGTGGTGGACAGCACGGCGCCCACGTGCGGGTAGCGCCCGAGCTCGCGCGCGGCCAGCAGGCCCCGCACCGCCTGCGCCTGGGCGGGCGCCACCGGCAGCGCACCGCGCGAGTTGACGAAGAAGTACGAATCACACGCGTCCACGATGAGGTGGATGAAGGCGGCGGTGCTGGGCGCGATGACCTGCGCGTAGAGGTCGGTGCGCGTGAAGGGCCCATCCAGCAGGCTCACCATGCCCTCTCCGGCGGGCCCGCGCTTTCCGTGGCCGGTGAAGACGAAGTAGAGCACGGGCTCGTCGCCGCGCTTGCGGTCCTCGGCCATGCGGGCATTGAGCTGGCCGAGCGCTTCCTTGAGCGCCCTGCGGGTCGGGGGCCGGGTCCGGGAGGCGAGCCCCGGGTGGCGTGCCTGCGTCTCCTCGTCCAGCACGGTGAGGAGCACGGTCTCCTTCGTGAGAGAGGAGAGCAGCTCGTAGTAACGCGCGCCGTCATCGTCGGCGTAGCGCAGGGGGGCCTGCTTCGGTTCGAGCCCGGTGTTGTTGGCGAGGATGAGCGCGTAGGCCACCCGCTCGGGCGCGGCGCTCGCGGCGGTACCAATGAGGAGCGCGGCCCACAGGGTCACCGCAGCGCATCGGAGCGGTCGCATGCGGTGACAGTGTCTCCGGAGCGAGCCAGGGCGGCAAGGTGCCACGGGTGCGCGGAGGGACTCTTCCCACGCACCTTCCGTGGGAGACGAGGGGGTGCAGTGTCGGGCAGCCGACCTTCCGTACTGGCCGTGTGCCCTGTCCGCATGCCGGGTGTCAGAAGCGGCCACTCAGACCGAGCATTCCCCCTCGGGCGTCGAAGGCCAGCAGGGGTTGGAGGCGTGGGTGGGCGGCGCTCCTCTCCGGGTGCTCCGGGCGCTGTGACAACTCGTAGCCCAGGGAGGCTCCAATCATGCCGAGCACGGGAATGGCGATGACCATGCCGCCGCCAGCGGTCGTGCCTTCCAGGAGGCCTCCCGCGATGAACCCCACGGCCCCTCCCCCGAGCGCGGCCCACAGGCTTCCATCTCCGCCCACGGCTTCTCCGCCCCACCAGACCCCCAGGGGATAGCCCACCAACAGGCCCGCCGTGAGCCCGAAGAGGAGGGGATAGGCGCAGCCCCATTCGCTCTGGACCGGGGACTCCGTGAGCAGGCACAGCCCGAGACCCGTGAGCCCTCCCGCCAGGGTCGTCGCCACGCCCCCGCCCACTTCCGCGAGCAGACGGAGTGCGAGCGGGGCCCTCCTCCGCAGGGACCCGGAGGCGGGGTCCTCCAGCAGCGTGGGTCCGTGCTCCTCGGTATTGGAGGTGGGGGAGGCCAGGGGCGCGTCTTCGGCGGCGAGGCCTCCACGGGGCGTGAGCAGCAGCAGCAGGCACAGCAGCACCACGGACTTCGAGCCAGGGGGCAGGCGAGAGGTCATGGTCCGAGCGTAGGGGCAAACGCCTGGACTCGCATCGTTACAAGCGCGCCACCTGACAAGCGCGCCACCTGTCGGGTCCCCTTCCTGACGATCCCCGAACGCTGGAGATCCACTCCGGCCAGCAAATCGCAATTCGAGATGCGGGAAGGTGACGGCGGGGCGTTGGGCACGGTAAGTCGCAGACGGATGGAGTGGGATGCGCGGACATTGCAACACTTCCGGGAGGGTGACCCGGAGACACTGGGCCAGGTGTATCGGGCGCACGTGGAAGTGCTGGCGCGGGCACTGCGGGCCATGGTGTGGCGAGGGCGGGGGTTCAGCCAGATGAAGGGGGCGCTGGAGCTGGAGAACACCGTGCTGGAGACGTTCGCGCGGGCCTTCGAGCCGAGGGCCCGGGGGGCGTACGACGGGGTGCGGCCGTACGGGCACTTCCTGGTGGGGATCGCGCGCAACGTGCTGCTGGAGCAGGCGCGGCGGCGTGAGGTGTCGGTGGGGCTGGAGCCCTTCGAGGAGGTGGGCGAGGTACCCTTGGAGGGAGAGGGGCTGGCCCAGGTGTTGGAGGACCGGGAGGTGGAGGGATTGCTGGCGAGCTTCAAGGAGGGGTTGTCGGCGGAGGAGCGGCGGCTGTTCGAGCTGCGCTTCGGCGAGGAGGGGCTGGCGCAGGAATGCGCGGCCGAGCAGTTGGGGCTGACGCGCATTCAGGTGCGGCGGCGGGAGCTGGGGTTGAAGACGCGGCTGCTCGAGTTCCTGCAGGCGCGGGGCTACCTGGAGGGGATGGAAGTGAAGGGGTGGAGCTTCTTCAAGCGGCGAGGGCAGTCATGACGAGGTGCGCGGACCGACAGGCGAAGCAGGCGCTGGAGGCGCTCTTCCGGGGCGAGCTCGACGGGGAGGGCTTCACCCGGTTGCGCGTGCATGCCGCGGCGTGTGACGAGTGCCGGGAGGCCTACGACAAGCTGAGCCGGGTGGAGTCGTCGCTGGAGCAGCGCGTGCTTCCCGCGAACCGGGAGCTGCTGCTGGAAAAGGAGCTGTTCGCGCGGCTGGAGACGGCGGCGAAGCCGGCGCGTGAGCGGGCACCCGTGCCCGAGCGCAAGCGCTCCTGGCCGACGTTCCTGGTGCCGGCGGCGGTGGGGTTGGCGATGGCCGGGGTGGCGATGGTGTGGGTGGTGCCGCAGCTGGGGACGCGGGAGTCCGAGTGGCAGTCACGCGGAGCCGAGACGGGGACGTCGGCGTGGGGCCTGCGGGCCTTCTGCGTGGGTGCGGACGGAGCGGTGCGAGGCGAGGCGAGGCCGGGCGGAACCCTGGTGTGTGGCGAGGGGGACGCGGTGCAGTTCAGCTACACGGCGCCGGAGGCCGCGAGCCTCTCGGTGGAAGCCCTCTCCGAGGAGGGCGAGCCGCTGCGGTTCTTCCCTCAGGAAGGCGATTCGGAGAAGGTGGCGGCGGGGGTGGACATGCTGTTGCCCTACAGCACGCCGGTGCAGGGAGGCTGGCTGGCCGGGCCGCTGGAGGTACGAGCGACCTTCAAGGACGCACGGGGCCGCCCGCTGTCACAAACGCGGTTGAACCTGCTGCCCAGGTAGCGAGCGGACGACCCACCCCTCTCCCTCTGGGAGAGGGACGGGGTGAGGGTATAGGACTTCCCGGGTTGCCGTTGACGGGGGCACCGCGCACCGTGGGCGCCATGACTCCCACCCATCCGCTGCGAATCCTCTTCCTGAGCACCCACAACGCGGCGCGGAGCATCATGGCCGAGTACCTGTTGCGCCGCCTGGGGAACGGACGCTTCGAGACCCGCAGTGCGGGCCTGGAGCCGAGGAGGCAGGTCCACCCGCTGACATTGAAGGTGCTGAGTGAGCGCTACCGCATCGAGCCGGAGGGCGCGCGCAGCAAGTCCTGGGAGGAGCTCCAGGGCGAGCACTTCGATCTGATCATCACGCTGCGGGACAAGGAGCGCGAGGCCTTCCCGAGAAGCCGCTGGGAGCCCATCGCCGCCCACTGGAACCAACCGGACCCGGTGGACTTCGAGGGCGACGAGCGGGAGCACGAGCTGCGCTTCATCCAGATGGGGCGGGAGCTCTCCATGCGCCTGGACCTGCTGTGCGCGTTGCCCTTGGAGAAGCTGGGGCACCTGCCGCACCACGGTGAGTCGCAGGCCTGCGCACCGATGTAGCGCCGGAGCGGAGCATTCCGGGACGCGGGGGCGCTCGCCCGCATGCCTGGACTGGTACGAGGCGACAGCCAATACAGGAACGAACGCGCTGCCTGGCCGGGTTGGGAAATCGCCCGACTTCCGAACTGGAGAAGGCCGTGAATCGTCGTTCCAGCCATTCGACCCGTACCCAGACAGGGAAGAAGACCCGTAAGAGCACCACGCTCGCGCGGCGCTCGCACGCGCGTTCGCGCCGGCTCGCGACGGCGGAGGCGCTCGAGACGCTCCTGGAGTCCCTGCAAGCCGTCACCCACGGCGACTTCTCCGTCCGCCTGCCGCCCGAGGAGCAGCCGGTGGCGATGGAGGAGATCGCCCACGCCTTCAACGGCCTGGTGGCGATGAACCAGCGGATGCAGGACGAGCTGGTGCGCGTGGAGCGGGTGGTGGGCCGCGAGGGCCAGATGGCGGAGCGCGCCTCGCTGGGACCGGTGAGTGGCGGCTGGGCCTCGAGCATCGGCTCCATCAACTCGCTCATCGCGGACCTGGTGCAGCCCACCACGGAAGTGGCGCGCGTGCTGGGCGCGGTGGCGCGGGGTGACCTCACCCAGAAGATGGCGTTGGACCTGCCGGGGCAGCCGGTGAAGGGCGAGTTCCTTCGCATCGGCACCACGGTGAACGCGATGGTGGATCAGCTCAGCTCGTTCGCCGCCGAGGTGACGCGCGTCGCGCGCGAGGTCGGTACGGAAGGGAAGCTGGGAGGCCAGGCGCGGGTGCCGGGGGTCGCCGGGACGTGGAAGGACCTCACGGACAGCGTGAACCAGCTGGCCAACAACCTGACGGCGCAGGTGCGAAACATCGCCGAGGTGACGACCTCGGTGGCGCGCGGTGACCTGTCGCGCAAGATTACCGTCGATGCGCGAGGCGAGGTGCTCGAGCTGAAGAACACCGTCAACACGATGGTGGATCAGCTCCGCTCGTTCGCTGGCGAGGTGACGCGCGTCGCCAAGGAAGTGGGGACGGAAGGCAAGCTGGGCGGCCAGGCGGACGTGCCCGGAGTGTCCGGCGTCTGGAAGGACCTCACGGACAACGTGAACCTGATGGCCTCCAACCTCACCACCCAGGTGCGAGGCATCGTGAAGGTGGTGACGGCGGTCGCCAACGGTGACCTGTCCCAGCGCCTCGTGGTGGACGCCAAGGGCGAGATGGCCGCCCTGGCCGACACGCTCAACAGCATGACCAAGACGCTCGGCATCTTCGCGGACCAGGTGACCAGCGTCGCCAAGACGGTGGGCGTGGAGGGCAAGCTGGGCGCCCAGGCGGACGTGCCGGGTGTGGCCGGTACGTGGAAGGACCTCACGGACAACGTGAACCTGCTCGCCAACAACCTGACGGCGCAGGTGCGAAACATCGCCGAGGTCAGCACGGCCGTCGCCCGCGGTGACCTGTCCAAGAAGATCACCGTCGACGCCCGGGGCGAGGTGCTCGAGCTGAAGAACACCATCAACACGATGGTGGAGCAGCTGCGCTCGTTCGCCGGTGAGGTGACGCGCGTCGCGAAGGAAGTGGGGACGGAAGGCAAGCTGGGCGGCCAGGCCGACGTGCCGGGGGTCTCCGGTACCTGGAAGGACCTCACGGACAACGTGAACTTCATGGCCTCCAACCTGACGGCGCAGGTGCGAAACATCGCCCTGGTGACGACGGCGGTGGCCAATGGAGACCTGTCCAAGAAGATCACCGTCGACGTGAAGGGGGAGATCCTCGAGCTGAAGAACACCATCAACACGATGGTGGACCAGCTCCGGTCGTTCGCCGCCGAGGTGACGCGCGTCGCGAAGGAAGTGGGGACGGAAGGCAAGCTGGGTGGCCAGGCCGAGGTGCAGGGTGTGTCCGGCGTCTGGAAGGACCTCACCGACAGCGTGAACTCGATGGCGTCCAACCTGACCAACCAGGTGCGCAACATCGCCAAGGTGACGACGGCGGTGGCCAACGGGGACCTGTCCAAGAAGATCACCGTCGACGCGAAGGGGGAGATCCTCGAGCTCAAGGACACCATCAACACGATGGTGGATCAGCTCAACGCGTTCGCCTCGGAGGTGACGCGCGTCGCGCGTGAAGTCGGTACGGAAGGCAAGCTGGGAGGCCAGGCGCGCGTGCCCGGTGTCGCCGGAACGTGGAAGGACCTCACGGACAACGTGAACCTGATGGCCCGCAACCTGACGACCCAGGTGCGCGGCATCGTCAAGGTGGTGACCGCGGTCGCCAACGGTGACCTGACCCAGAAGCTGGTCGTCGACGCGAAGGGCGAGGTGGCCGCGCTGGCGGACACCATCAACAGCATGACGGACACGCTGGGCACCTTCGCCCAGCAGGTGTCCACGGTGGCCCGCGAGGTGGGCATCGAAGGGAAGCTGGGCGGCCAGGCCAAGGTGCCCGGGGCGCGCGGTGCCTGGAGGCAGCTGACCGACAACGTGAATCAGCTGGCCGGAAACCTGACGTCGCAGGTGCGCGCCATCTCCGAGGTGGCCACCGCCGTGACGAAGGGGGACCTGACGCGGTTCATCTCGGTGGATGCGGGCGGCGAGCTGGCCGCCCTGAAGGACAACATCAACCAGATGATCGTCAACCTCAAGGAGACGACACAGAAGAACACCGAGCAGGACTGGCTGAAGACGAACCTCGCGAAGTTCTCCGGCATGATGCAGGGGCAGAAGAACCTGGAGGCCGTCTCCCGGCTCATCATGTCCGAGCTGACGCCCCTGGTGTCCGCGCACCACGGCGCCTTCTTCCTCATGGACTTCGAGGACAGCGCGCCCGTGGCCAAGCTCACCTCCAGCTACGCCTACCGCGAGCGCAAGAACGTGGCCAACCGCTTCCGGCTCGGGGAGGGTCTGGTGGGCCAGTGCGCCCTGGAGAAGAAGACCATCCTCCTCACCCACGTGCCGGCGGACTACATCCGCATCATCTCCGGCCTGGGCGAGGCCAGCCCCCTCAACGTCATCGTCCTGCCCGTCCTCTTCGAGGGCGAGGTGAAGGCCGTCATCGAGCTGGCCTCCTTCCACCCGTTCAGCACCATCCACCAGATCTTCCTGGACCAGCTCACCGAGAGCATCGGCGTGGTGCTGAACATGATCATGGCCAACATGCGCACCGAGGAGCTGCTGCGGCAGTCGCAGAGCCTCGCCAACGAGCTGCAGAGCCAGTCGCGCGAGCTCACCCAGCAGCAGGAGGAGCTCAAGCGCTCCAACTCGGCGCTGGAGGCCCAGGCGCTCGAGCTGGAGGAGAAGGCCAAGCTGCTCGAGCAGCAGAACATCAAGGTGGAGGAGAAGAACCGCGAGGTGGAGCAGGCGCGCGCCAGCCTGGAGGAGAAGGCCGAGCAGCTCTCGCTCATCTCCAAGTACAAGAGCGAGTTCCTCGCCAACATGTCCCACGAGCTGCGCACGCCGCTCAACAGCATGCTGGTGCTGGCCAAGCTGCTCGCGGACAACTCCGACGGCAGCCTCAGCCGCAAGCAGGTGGAGTACGCGGAGACCATCTACTCCTCGGGGGGGGATCTGCTCTCCCTCATCAACGAAATCCTGGACCTCTCCAAGGTGGAGGCCGGGAAGATGCAGGTGGAGCCGCGCGACTCCGCGGTGGCGGAGCTGGTGGAGTTCGCCCGCCGCACCTTCGGTCCCGTGGCCGAGCAGAAGAACCTGGGCTTCCTCACCGAGGTGGGCCCGGAGGTGCCGGCCACCGTCTTCACGGACCCCAAGCGGCTGCAGCAGATCCTCAAGAACCTGCTGTCCAACGCCTTCAAGTTCACCAGCACGGGCCAGGTGACGCTGCGCATCCGCATGGCGGACGCCGAGGAGCGCTTCGCCGCCCCCGAGCTGGTGGAGGCCGACACGGTGCTGGCCTTCTCCGTCATCGACACGGGCATCGGCATCCCCGAGGACAAGCAGAAGCTCATCTTCGAGGCCTTCCAGCAGGCGGATGGCACCACCAGCCGCAAGTACGGGGGCACCGGCCTGGGTCTCTCCATCAGCCGCGAGCTGGCCCGGTTGTTGGGGGGTGAAATCCGCGTGAAGAGCTCCCGCGGCGCGGGCAGCACCTTCACCCTCTACCTGCCGCGCAGCTACAGCGGTCCCGAGCGGGGGAGCGAGCCCGCCAGCGAGACGGACGTGGGCTACACGCCCATGCTGCGCGAGCTGCTGCCGCGCGACGAGGTGCACGGCACCGCGGCCCCCCACCCGTTGAGGGATGACCGGGATGACCTGGGCGCGGAGGACCGCGTGTTGCTCGTGGCGGTGGACGACCTGGAGTTCGCCCGCGGCCTGGTGGCCACCGCGCACCAGAGTGGACTCAAGGCGCTGGTGGCCACGCGCGGTGACGTGGCGCTCTCCCTGGCCCAGCGGCTCAAGCCGTACGCCATCGTCCTGCAGCTCGGCCTGCCCGTCATCGACGGCTGGAGCGTGTTGGACCGGCTCAAGCGCGACCCGCGCACCCGCCGCATCCCCGTTCAGGTGGTGAGCGTGGACCGCATGCGCGGCGCCTCGTGCGGCGGCGGCTTCGCCTACCTCGACCGGCCCTTCTCCCCCGAGGCCATCCAGGGCGCCTTCAGCCACCTGGAGCTCGAGGCCAACGGCGCGCCCCGCAAGCTGCTGCTGGTGGACCCCAAGCCAGAGCTGCGTGACTGCGTGCGGCAGCTCATCGACATGGGCGAGTCCCTGGAGATGCGCGAGCTGGAGTCCACCCAGGCCGTGCTGGCGCTGGACCGTGGGGAGGTGGACGCGCTGGCCCTGGACCTGGCCTCACCCGGTGGACGGGGAATGAAGCTGCTGGTGGAGCTGGTCCGCGGGCCCACCCGCCTGCCCCCCGTGTTGCTCTACAGCGGCTCGCAGCTGCTGCCGGACGAAGAGCGCCAGCTGCGGCGCTCGGCCGAATCCGTGCTGCTCGAGGCGGCCGCCCGCTCGCCCGAGGCCGTGCTCGCCGAGGTGGGCCGCTTCCTTCGCCGGGTGGGAGAGCAGTCCCGCGTCTCCGCCGAGGAGATGAAGGAACTCTCCCGCTCGCTCTGCGACCGCAAGGTGCTGCTGGTGGACGATGATGCCCGCAACATCTTCGCGCTCACCAGCGTCCTGGAGAATCATGGCATGCAGGTGACATTCGCGCAGGACGGGCGTGCGGCCATGGACATTCTGGAGAAGAATCCGGAATTGGACGTGGTTCTGCTGGACGTGATGATGCCGGAGATGGATGGTTACCAGGCGATGCGCGCCATTCGCGCGGACCCCCGGTGGGCCTCCCTGCCCGTCATCGCCATCACCGCGCGTGCATTGAGGGACGATCGCGAGAAATGCCTCGAGGCCGGGGCATCGGATTACCTCTCCAAGCCCGTCGACACCGAGCGGCTGTTGGAGTTGATTCGTCGGTGGGTGGAACCTTGCGCGGGAGCGAGATGACGGCGATGACGTGGATGGAGGGGAGCAAGGTCGGTGGGTTTCAGGTACAGCTGGAGCTGCCGCGGGCCCGCATCCTGGTCGTGGACGATCACGCTCCCAACCTCCTCGCCCTGGAAGCCACCTTGGGTGACCTGGGCGAGGTGGTGAAGGTCGCCTCCGGTGAGGATGCCCTCCTGCGCCTGCTGCGAGAGGACTTCGCCCTCATCCTGATGGACGTGCAGATGCCCGGGCTGGACGGCTTCGAGACGGCCCGGCTCATCAAGGAGCGCGAGCGCTCACGCTTCATCCCCATCATCTTCCTCACCGCGCGCAGCCGGGACGCCTCGCACGTGTTCCGCGGCTACGCGCAGGGCGCGGTGGACTACGTCCTCAAGCCCTTCGCGCCGGAAATCCTTCGCTCGAAGGTGTCCGTCTTCGTGGAGCTCTTCCTCAAGGAGGAGCAGCTCAAGCGTCAGGAGGCGCTGCTGCGCCAGCGCGAGCGCGAGGCCCTGGAGCGTCAGAGCGCGTACCGCTACCGTCTGCTGGGCGACGCCATGCCGTTGTGTGTGTTCGTCGCGAGCCCGGAGGGGCGGCTGCGTTACGGCAACCGCGCGTGGACGGAGCTGTCCGGCCTTCCCTCCGAGGCGGTGGCGGACTTGTGGCGCTCGGAGGTCGTGCACCCGGATGACCGCGAGGGCGTGCACGCCGCCTGGTGCCGGTCCGTGGACTCCGGCGAGCCCTTCGAGGTGCAGTTCCGGCTGCGCCGCCAGCGCGACGCGAGCTTCCGCTGGCACCTGGGCCGCGCCGTGCCCGAGCGCAACGAGCGCGGTCGCATCACCGGGTGGATCGCCACCGCCACGGACATCGACGACCAGAAGCGGGCCGAGGCGGAGCTGGCCCGGGCGAGCGCCGCCAAGGACGCCTTCCTGGCCGCCGCCTCGCACGAGCTGCGCACCCCGCTGGCCGCGGCGAAGATGCAGGTGCACCTGGCCCAACGCAAGTTCGGTGCAGAGCTGACGGAGGGGCCTCGCCGGGCCTTCGAGGGGTTGGACCGGCAGGTGGACCGGATGACCAAGCTGGTCTCCGATTTGCTGGATGTGAGCCGGCTGCTCACCGGCCGACTGTCGCTGGAGCTGGAGTCGTTCGACCTGGTGCCGCTGCTGCGCACCACCTGCGAGCGGCTGCAGGCGCTCTCCCCCGAGCACCGGCTGCGGCTGGACGTCCCCGAGACGCTGCCCATGCGGGGCGATCCGGGGCGCATCGAGCAGGTGGTGACCAACCTGGTGTCCAACGCCGTCCGCTACTCGCCCGAGGGCGGCGTGGTGGAGCTGCGGGCCTGGTTCGAGGAGGGGGGGCAGGTCGCCCTCCTGGTCCGTGACCAGGGCGTCGGCATCCCCGCGGAAAAGCTGGCGCTCATATTTGAACGCTTCGGCCAGGCCCATGGTGCACGTTATGGTGGTCTTGGCTTGGGGCTGACCATCTCCCAAGGCATCATCGAGCAGCACGGTGGGCGTATCTGGGCGGAGTCCCAGGGCGTGGAAGGCGAGGGCAGTACCTTCCATGTGCGCCTGCCCCTTCAATCTTGACCTTCCGTAGCGGAACTTCCCGTCGCGAGGCGGGCCGTTCGAGGTGGGGAGAAAGAAAGGGATGACGTTTGCGGGCTGGCGATCTTCCCGAAGTGGTGCGGCGGCTCATCGCCGAGAACATCGATTCCGTGGAGCAGCTGGAGATCCTCCTGCTCCTGTTCCAGCACCCGGGGAGGACCTGGACCGCGGAGTCCGTGGCCCGGGAGCTGCGGGTCTCCTCCATCTCCGCGGGTGAAAGACTGGAGGATCTGACCTACGACGGGCTCGTGGTCCGGGTGGAAGGGAGTGAGGGCGAGTACCGTTATGGCCCGGAGACTCCGTCGCTGGATGAGGCGGTGCGGGGTCTCGCCGCGGCGTACTCCGAGCGCCGGGTGACCGTCATCAACCTCATCTTCTCCAAGCCCGTCGACAAGATTCGAACCTTCGCCGATGCCTTCCGGCTCCGGAAGAAGGGGGATGATGACAATGGCTAATGCCGTCTTCCTGCTGTGCGCGGCGACGAGCCTCGCCTGCGCGGTGCTGCTCCTGCGGGGCTATGCCCACAACCGTGTTCCCCTGCTGCTGTGGAGCAGCCTGTGTTTCGTGGGGCTGGCGGTGAATAACATGCTGCTGGTGGTGGACCTGGTGATCATCCCGGGCCGGGATCTGCTGCTGTTCCGGAACCTGTCCGGGCTCCTAGCGCTCGCGCTCCTGGTGTTCGGCCTGGTGTGGGATTCCGAATGAACGAGTTCATTTCCGGCATGGTCGCCGCCCTATGCCTCGTCGCGGGGCTGTTCTTCCTCCGGTTCTGGCGGAAGACGAGGGATCGCTTCTTCGGGTTTTTCGCCGCCGCCTTCTGGCTGATGGCGCTGCACCGCCTGGTGATGATGTTGCTGAAGAACAGCGAGAACGAGCACGTCCTCGGGGCGTACCTCATCCGGCTGCTCTCCTTCGTGCTCATCCTGGTGGCCATCGTGGACAAGAACCGGGTGGTGCCCCGCAGGAAGGCCGCTTCCCGGACCGAGATTCCGTCCCGCTGAGGACTACAGGGGGAAGGTCGCCTCGTGCCCGCGCGCCAGCGTGTGCGCCGAGGCGTCCACGGGGAGCCGCAGCCGGAAGGCGGTGCCCTGGCCCGGCTCGCTGCGCACTTCGATCTGCCCGCCCATGGACTGCACGATGTTGTGGCAGATGGCGAGCCCCAGGCCGGTGCCCACGCCCACCGGTTTGGTGGTGAAGAAGGGCTCGAAGATGCGCCGCTGGACCTCGGCGGGTATGCCCTGACCGTTGTCCTCCACCTCCAGCACCACGCAGTGAGGCCCCTCGCGCCAGGTGGACACCTGGATGCGGTTGTCATCGGGGTGGCGCGCGGGCAGCGCCTGCACCGCGTTCACCAGCAGGTTGACGAGCACCTGTCCCAGGCGCGCCTCGTTGCCGTGGATGTGTGGCACCTCGCCGAACGCGCGCACCACCTGGGTGCGGTGCCGCATCGCGCTGCGCATCAGCCGGAGCGCGCCGTCCACCACGCGGTGCACGTCCACCGGGCCGCGGCGCTCCTCGTCCGCGCGCGCGAAGGACTTCAGGTCCTGGACGAGCTCCCGGATGCGCCCCACGCCCTCCCGCGTCTCCTCGAATACCTCCTGCAGCTCGGCGCGTGCCTCGGGCAGCACCATCAGCTGGATGAGCTGCTCCTCCAGGAAGGTGAGGTTGGCGGAGACGAAGGTGAGCGGGTTGTTGATTTCATGCGCCACGCCGGTGGCGAGCGTGCCCACCGAGGCCATGCGGTCCGCCAGCCGCAGCTGGGACTCCAGCCGCCTGTGTTCGGTGATGTCGCGGCTCAGGGCCATGAGCAGGGGGCTGCCCCCCAGGCCCGTGAAGAGCGCCTTCCGGGTGAGGAGCGTGCGCTGTTGACCGGAGCTGTCGGTGATGTGGCTCTCGAACTCCTGGGGCTGCCGGGTGGAGAAGACCTGCTCGTCCTGTTGCCAGGAGTCGTCCGCCTCGCTCGGGGGGAGGAAGTCGTGGTCCGTCCTGCCGAGGAGCTCCTCGAGGGGATGCCCCACGAGCCGGCAGAAGGCGTTGTTCATGGCCACCCACCGGTGCGCCCAGTCCTTCACCACGAGCGGGTCCGGCACGGCGTCGAGCGTCTTCTGCAGCATGTCGCGCGAGCGCTCCAGCTCGTTGCGGGTGCGCAGGCGCTCCACCTCGGCGCTCGCGCGGACGGCGAAGGCGTTGATGATCGCGTAGTCCAGCTGCCGCGCCTCGAGCGGCTTGTCATTGAGGATGGCCAGGATGCCAATGGGCTTGCCGTGCGAGTCCCTCAAGGCGGCGCCCAGGTAGCTGCGCAGGCCCTGCTCGTGCAGCATGGTGTCCTCGGGGAAGCGCGCGGCCACGCCGTCCGGGTAGTGGCAGAGGGCTTGATCCACGGTGATCTGACACGGCGTGCCGGCGAGCGGGTAGGGCGGCAGCTCGCAGAAGTCGCCCTGGTTGAAGCAGGCCAGCTTGTGCACGGTGGTCCCGTCCAGCTCGCCCACCAGGGCACAGGTGACGCCGAGCGCTCGGGCGAGCTGCTTCACCATGTTTTGGAAGAACTCGGGGCCGGGCTCGGCCAGGGTGAGCTCGAGCAGCGTCTGGAGCGTGGCCTGTGTCCGCGCCGACTGCCGGCCGTCGTCCACCAGGAGGGCCTGGGGCTTCATCGAGCGCAGTCGCCGGTCGAGTGCGAGCAGCCGCGTGCCCCAGTGCTCGCCCGGAGGCACCATGCACTCGTCGGCGCCCGCGTGCGCCATGGCGTCGAGCTCGTCCGGGCCGCGGGAGGTCATCACCACCAGGTGGGTGCGCGAGGGCTCCCTACGGGCGTGGAGCCGCTGGCAGAGCGAGAGCGTGTCCTCGGGAGGCCCTTCCGCGTCCCACAGCACCAGCAATCCCGGGGGCAGCGTCTCGGGCAGCTCCTCCAGTCCTCGCGGGTGCTGGAGATGGCATTCCACCGTGTGGCGCGCGCCAGCCTCGCGGAGCCTGTGCTCCAGCTCCTCACGGACCGACTGGGGGACTCCCAGCATGATGATGTGCATCGCGCTCCTCTCCCTTTATGGGACGTTGATAATCGTCCGCCGTCAGGGTGGGTGGGCCAGCCTCCATCATACATTGCAGGACAGGGGCCGCTCTGGATCCACTCTCCGTGTGGGTCCAGCGCGTACATTCACGCTGTCGGGTTCCAGACGTCCTTTTCTCAGGACTCGATGGAAACCGTGACTTCTCCCAGGCCTTCCACGGTGAGTCGGACGCGGTCCCCGGCGTGGAGCATGTGGGCCGCGGTGGCGGCGCCGGAGAGGACGACGCTGCCGGCGGGCAGGGACTCTCCGCGTTGGTCCAGCAGCTCGCACAGTTGAATGATGGAGACCACCGGGTCGCCGGAGATGGCGTCCGAGCGCGCCGCCTGCACGCGCTCGCCGTTCACCTCCAGCACCATCTCGAGCCGGGGCAGGTCCAGCTCGCGAGGCGGGCGCTCGGTGGTGCCCAGGACGAAGAGCGAGGAGGAGGAGTTGTCCGCCACCACGTCGGGCAGGGAGAAGTATTTGAAGCCGACGTAGCGCGAGTCGAGGATCTCCAGCGCGGCGAAGACGCTCGAGCACGCATCGAGCGCCTGCTCGCGGGTGATGCGGCCGCGCAGCTCGCGCGAGGTGCGGAAGGCGATCTCCGGTTCGATCTTGGGGTGGATGGAGCCCTGGAGCCGGAAGACGCCACCGGCGGGGATTTCCATCCGGTCCGTGAGGACGCCGTACACGGGCGAGTCCAGGTTCATCTGCCGGCGCTTGGCCTCGGAGGTGAAGCCCATCTTCAAGCCCACCACGCGCTCGCCGCGCGAGGTGCGCAGGCGGAGGCCCTCGGCCTGGATGGCGTAGGCGTCCGTCAGCGCGAGGTCCGGGTGTTGCTTCGTGAGGGGGGGAATCTCGCGGGCTTCCAGTCGGGCCTGGTCCAGCAGCCGGGCCAGCTCTTCGTGCATGCGTGCCGTCATCGCCTTCTCCGCAGCGGGGGACGGCACGTTTTGCGCTGCCCCGGCCAGGAGTGCAAGGGCCTGGGTGGCGCGGGCTCACACGAGCGGACTCACGCGGAGGCGCGTGGATCCATGATGCCGGAGAGCTGCTTGGACAGCTCGATGAGCCGGGTGGCCGTCTGCAGCGTCTGCGTGGAGCTGCCCTCGGCCTGACGCGCCGTCTGGGCCACCTCGAGGATGGCGGTGTTCACCTGCTCCACCGCCGTCGTCTGCTGCTGGGTGCTCAGCTCGATTTCGCGCGCCACGTCCAGGTTGGCGCGCACCAGCTCCGCGATGCGCCGGAAGTTGCCGGCCACGTCGTTGAACTGCTGCGCGCTGCTCTGCACCGCCTTGGAGCCGTCCTCGGTGGCCATGATGGTGGTGTTGGAGGCGGCGCGGATTTCATCGATGAGCACGCGGATGTCCTTGGTGGCGCCCCCCACGCGGTCCGCCAGCTTGCGGATCTCCTCGGCCACCACGGCGAAGCGCTTGCCGTGCTCACCGGCGCCGGCGCTCTCGATGGTGGCGTTGATGGCGAGGATGTTCGTCTGCTCGGCCAGCTCGTTGATGATGTCGAGGATGCCGCCGATCTCCTGCGAGCGCTTGCCCAGGTCCAGCATGTGGTTGACGATGGCGTCCACCTGGCGGCGCACCGTGTCGATGGCCTCCTGGGCCTGCTGCACCGTGGCGTTGCCGGTGCCGGCGGCGCCCGCGGTCTCGTCCGCCACGCGGGCCACCTGCTGCGCGCTGGAGGCGATCTGCCGCGAGGTGGACAGCAGCTCCTTGACGGTGGTGGAGATCTCCGTGGTGGCCGAGGCCTGCTCGCGCGCGCCCGTGGCCTGCTGCGAGGCCGCCGTCTGGAGCTCGGCCGAGGAGCCCTGCACCTGCGCGATGGCGGTGTTGAGCTTCTGCTTCAGGTTGTTGCCGACGATGCTGGAGAGAATCAGGCTGATGCACATGATCATCACGGCGCCGACGCCGAAGGACCAGCTGAACATGCGCGAGTCCGTCGCGAGGGATTCCTCCCGCGTCGCGAGCACCTCCTCCTCCGCCCGGTGCATCTCCGTCACCAGCTGACGCAGGCTCTCCCTCTGTTGGGTGGCCTCGGTGGTGTCGAGCGTGGCCAGGGCGCTCTCCGCGCTCTGGGTACGGCGGAGCTCCGCGCTGTAGCGCAGGTGGGTCATCACCCGCCCGACGAGGGAGCGCAGCGCCTCCAGGCGCTTGAGCTGCTCGGGGTTGTCGGAGATGTGCTCTCGCACCTGGGTGAGCTCCTTCTCGAGCTGGACCTCGGCCTGGGCATAGGGCGCGAGGTAGGACGCGTTGCCGGTGAAGAAGTACCCGCGGTGCGCCGTCTCCGTGCCGTTGACCTGGGCGACGATGCGCTCGAGCCCGTTGAGGGCCTCATTGCTCCGCTTCACGTCGGCGACGGAGGTCGTGAAGTTGTTGGTGCGCTGGGTGGTCCGGGTGATGAAGGCCCCGAGCAACACCACCATCAGGATGAACGTGAGTGTGAACTGTTGTCCCAGCGTCATTTTCGAGAACATCGGTCATCTCCCTGCTGGGGGGACGGAGAGCGCCACCAGCGGTTTTCCGGCATGAACTCTACGGCAGGCGCGGGCGGGGTGGGGTGCACCTGGGAGTCGCAGCGGTTTTTTGCCCCCGTGCGCCCTTCTTCCTTGTCGGCAGGCTACCCTCCAGGCGGCCAGGGCTCATCCCCCGTCCAGAGGAGGCTCACGCATGACGCGCCGTTCGTTCGAGGAGTCCAGGCAGGAGGGCGGCATCCACCACCGGTTGGGTCAGCTCGTCGGGGAGTGGGAGGGCGTGACGAGGACGTGGTTCGAGGCGGACAAGCTCGCGGACGAGTCCCCCTGGCGGGGCACCATCCGCCCCGTACTGGAGGGACGGTTCGTGGTGCACGAGTACGAGGGCACGTTCCAGGGCAAGCCGCTCGCGGGAGTGGCCATCTACGGCTACCACCTCGATCCGGACCGCTACGAGATGGCCTGGGTCGACAACATCCACACCGGCACGGGCATCATGTTCTCCAAGGGCGCGAACGAGGGCCGGGGCTACGGCGTCCGGGGCAGCTATGAGGCCCCGTCCGGGCCGCCCTGGGGCTGGAGGACGGACATCCAACAGCCCACGCCGGACCAACTGGTCATCACCCACTACAACGTCTCGCCCGACGGCCAGGAGACCCGGGCGGTGGAGACGGTGTACCGGCGGAAGAAGTGAGCGCGTGAACCAGAAGTGAACGTCACGGTTTTCCTCCTGGGGTGACCGTGACCGGGGCCCGTGCTATTCCGGCGCCCGGCTGCCCGAGAGGAGGATTCGCGCGTGGAGAAGGTCCTCAACTACATCGGTGGGGAGCTGGTACCGCCGAGCTCGCAGGTCTGGTTCGACAAGCCCGATCCCGCCACGGGGGAGCCCTCCGTCCGGGTCCCCGACTCGGACGAGACGGACATCCGGCGCGCCGTGGAGGCCGCACGGAAGGCCTTCCCGGCCTGGGCCGCCACCCCGGCGACCGAGCGGGCACGATTGCTGCGCCGCGTCGCGGAGGAGATCCGCACCCGCATGGAGGCCTTCGCCCGCGCCGAGGCCATCGACACCGGCAAGCCGCTGGGGGTGGCCTCCTCGGTGGACATCCCCCGGAGCATCCTCAACTTCGAGTTCTTCGCGGACGCGGTGACGCAGTTCTCCTCGGAGGCCCACGTCACGGATGGTGGGGCGCTCAACTACACGCTGCGCACGCCGCTGGGCGTGGTGGGGTGCATCTCTCCGTGGAACCTGCCGCTGTACCTGCTCTCCTGGAAGATCGCCCCCGCGCTGGCCATCGGTAACTGCGTGGTGGCCAAGCCCTCCGAGGTGACGCCGATGACGGCGTACCTGCTCGCGCAGGTGTGCCGCGAGGTGGGGCTGCCTCCGGGCGTGCTCAACATCGTCCACGGCTACGGCGCCAAGGTGGGCGCCGCGCTGAGCAGCCACCCGGAGATCAGCGCCATCTCCTTCACCGGCAGCACGCGCACGGGCGCGGAGATCGCCCGCACCGCCGCGCCGCTCTTCAAGAAGCTCTCGTTGGAGATGGGGGGCAAGAACCCCAACGTCATCTTCGCCGACTGCGACTTCGACGAGGCGCTGGCCACCACGGTGCGCTCGTCCTTCTCCAATCAGGGGCAGATCTGCCTCTGCGGCTCGCGCATCTTCGTGCAGGCGCCCCTCTACGAGCGCTTCAAGGAGGCGCTGGTGGCGCGCACGCGGGCGCTGAAGGTGGGGGACCCACTGGAGCCGGGGACGGAGCAGGGAGCGCTGGTGTCCCCACAGCACTTCGAGAAGGTGATGGGCTACATCGACCTGGCCCGTCAGGAGGGAGGCCGCGTCCTCACCGGAGGCAAGCGCGCGCAGGTGCCGGGGCGCTGCCAGGGCGGCTGGTTCGTGGAGCCCACGCTCATCGAGGGCCTGGACCACGCGTGCCGCACCAACCAGGAGGAGATCTTCGGGCCCGTGGCCACGCTCACCCCCTTCGAGAAGGAGGAGGAGGTGCTCGCCTGGGGCAACAGCACGCGCTACGGGCTGGCGGCGAGCGTGTGGACGCGCGACCTGAGCCAGGCGCACCGCTTCGCGGCGAAGCTGGAGAGCGGCATCGTCTGGGTGAACTGCTGGATGTTGCGAGACCTGCGCACGCCCTTCGGCGGGGTGAAGGACTCGGGCGTGGGCCGGGAGGGCGGCTGGGACGCGCTGCGCTTCTTCACCGAGCCCAAGAACGTGTGCGTGAAGCTATGAGCCATTCCGAGCGAGTCGATTCCCAGAAGGCCCCGGAGCCGGTGGGCCTCTATCCCCACGCCCGGCGCGTGGGCAACCTGCTGTTCCTCTCCGGCGTGGGGCCGCGCGAGCGCGGGAGCAAGAAGATCCCCGGCGTCGAGCTGGACGCGCAGGGGAACATCGTCTCCTACGACCTCGAGACGCAGTGCCACTCGGTGTTCCGCAACGTGCGCTACATCCTGGAGGAGGCGGGCTCCTCGTGGGACCGGCTGGTGGACGTGACGGTGTACCTCACGGACATGAAGAAGGACTTCCCCACGTACAACCGCCTGTGGGCCGAGTACTTCAAGGACGTGCCCACGCCGCCGTGCCGGACGACGCTCGGAATCACCGCGCTGCCCACGCCCATCGCCATCGAGTTGAAGTGCATCGCCACCATTGGGGACTGAGATGAGCCGACTGCAGCCGCTCAATTTCAAGAAGTGGATCGACGAGCACCGCCACCTGCTCAAGCCCCCCGTGGGCAACCAGATGGTGTGGCAGGACCGCGACTTCATCGTGATGGTGGTGGGCGGGCCCAACTCGCGCACCGACTTCCACATCGACGAGAGCGAGGAGTTCTTCTACCAGGTGGAGGGAGACATCACCCTGCGGGTCATCGAGGACGGCAAGCCCCAGGACATCCCCATCCGAGAGGGGGAGATCTTCCTGCTGCCGCCGAAGGTGCCGCACTCGCCGCAGCGGCCGGCGGGGACGGTGGGCCTGGTCATCGAGCGCAAGCGGCGCGAGGGCGAGCTGGACGGGTTCGCCTGGTACTGCCCCAGGTGCAACCACAAGCTGTACGACGAGTACCTCCAGGTCACCAACATCGTCACCCAGCTGCCGCCCATCTTCGAGCGCTTCTACGGCAACCCCGAGCACTGCACCTGCAAGCAGTGCGGCTTCCAGATGACGCGGGAAAAGCGCACGTCATGAAGATCGACATCCACACGCACCTGCTGCCGCCCGAGCTGCCGCGCTTCGCCGAGCGCTACGGTTACGGGGGCTTCATGACGCTGGAGCACCACGCGCCGTGCCGGGCGAGGATGGTGCGCGATGACGGGAAGTTCTTCCGCGAAATCGAGAGCAACTGCTGGGATCCGGTGAAGCGCATCGAGGAGTGCGATGCGTGCGGCGTCAACGTACAGGTGCTGTCCACGGTGCCGGTGATGTTTGGCTACTGGGCGAAGCCGGAGCACGGGTTGGACCTGTCGCGCTTCCTCAATGACCAGCTCGCCTCGGTGGTGCGGGCGCACCCCAAGCGCTTCGTGGGGCTGGGCACGGTGCCCTTGCAGTCCCCGGAGCTCGCCGTGCGCGAGCTGGAGCGCTGCATGCGCGAGCTGGGGATGGCGGGCGTGCAGGTGGGCTCGCACGTCAACGGCCTCAACCTGGGAGAGCCGGAGCTGTTCCCCTTCTTCGAGGCCGCCGCCGACCTGGGCGCCGCCATCTTCGTCCACCCCTGGGACATGCTGGGCGAGGCGCGGATGAAGAAGTACTGGATGCCGTGGCTCGTGGGCATGCCCGCGGAGGTGGCGCTGGCCCTCTGCTCGCTCCTCTTCTCCGGCACGCTGGAGAAGCTGCCGAAGCTGCGGCTCGCCTTCGCGCACGGCGGTGGCGCCTTCCCGGGAACCTTCGGCCGCATCGAGCACGGCTTCCAGGTGCGGCCGGATCTGGTGGCGGTGGACAACCCCGTGTCGCCCCGCGACTACCTGGGACGCTTCTGGGTGGACTCGCTGGTGCACGACCCGGACATGCTGCGCTTCATCGTGCGGCTGTTCGGCCCGGAGAAGGTGGCCCTGGGCAGTGACTATCCGTTCCCACTGGGCGAGGACCGGCCGGGCGCGTTGGTGGAGTCCCTCGTGGACTTCGATGCCGCCACCCGGGAGAGATTGTTGTGGCGTAACGCGCTCGAGTGGCTCGGGCGTTCGTCCGAGGAGTTCAAGTAGATGAGCGGTGAAGGCGTGCGGTTCGAGGCCAGTGAGGAGTTCGCCCGGCGGATGGACGCGGAGGATGCGCTGCGTCCCTTCCGCGACGAGTTCCTCTTCCCCGCTCACGAGGGCGAGCCCTCCCTTTATTTCGTGGGCAACTCGCTGGGGCTCCAGCCGCGCAAGGCGAAGACCTACGTCCTGGAGGCGCTGGAGGACTGGGAGAAGCTGGGCGTGGAGGGCCACTTCCGCGGGTCGCGTCCGTGGCTGCCCTACCACGAGATGCTCACCGAGCAGACGGCCCGGCTGGTGGGCGCGCACCCCATCGAAGTCGTGGTGATGAACACCCTCACGGTGAACCTGCACCTGATGATGGTGTCCTTCTACCAGCCCACGCGCGAGCGCCCGAAGATCCTCATGGAGGCCGGCGCCTTCCCGTCGGACCAGTATGCGGTGGCCTCGCAGGTGCGCTTCCACGGCTACGACCCGGACAAGGACATCCTCCGCCTCTCCCCGCGCGAGGGCGAGGAGACGCTGCGCACCGAGGACATCCTCGACACCCTCGAGCGGCATGGGCGGGAGATCGCCCTGGTGCTGCTCGGCAACGTGAACTACCTCACCGGCCAGGCGTTCGACATGGCCACCATCACCCGGGCCGCGCACAAGCAGGGCTGCCGGGTGGGCTTCGACCTGGCGCACGGGGCGGGCAACCTCCAGCTCTCGCTACACGATGACGGGCCGGACTTCGCCGTGTGGTGCTCTTACAAGTACCTCAACGGTGGCCCGGGCACGCTCGGCGGTGTCTTCGTTCACGAGCGCCACGCACACGACAAGGCGCTGCCGCGCTTCGCGGGCTGGTGGGGCCACGACAAGCAGACGCGCTTCCAGATGGGGCCGGACTTCGAGCCCATTCCAGGCGCCGAGGGTTGGATGATGTCCAACCCGCCCATCCTCCAGCTCGCGGCACTGCGTGCGTCCCTGGAGCTGTTCGACCGCGCGACGATGCCCGCGCTGCGCCGCAAGAGCGAGCGCCTCACCGGCTACCTGGAGTTCCTGTTGGACCGGCTCCCTCCCGGGGTCGTGCGCATCACCACGCCGCGAGACCCGAAGCAGCGGGGCGCCCAGCTCTCGCTGCGCTTCAGCAAGGAGCCGCGGCGCCTGTTGGAGAAGCTCACCGCGGCGGGAGTCCACTGCGACTTCCGTTCACCGGACATCATCCGCGCCGCTCCGGCGCCGCTCTACAACAGCTTCCAGGACGTATACCGATTCGTGGGGGTACTCGAAAGGCATGCACGAGATTGAGCGGACGGAGCGTGTGACGGTGGTGGGGGCGGGCCTGGTGGGCTCGCTCCTGTCGATGTACCTGGCGAGGCGCGGCTTCCATGTGGACGTCCTGGAGCGGCGCCCGGACATGCGGCGCGAGTCCATTGGCGCGGGCCGCTCCATCAACCTCGCCATCTCCACCCGGGGGCTGCACGCCCTGCGGCAGGTGGGGCTGGAGGAGGAGGCGCTGCGCCACGCCATTCCCATGCGCGGGCGGATGATCCACCCCGTCTCGGGAGGGCTGGCCTTCCAGGCGTACGGCAAGGACGAGTCCCAGCACATCAACAGCCTGTCGCGAGCGTGGTTGAACGCGTTCCTCATGACGCACGCGGAGGGCACGGGCAAGGTGCGCATCGGGTTCAAGCAGCGCGTGCAGCACCTGGACCTCGAGACGGGCACGCTCGGCGTGCTGGACGAGCCGAGCGGAACCACGCGCGAGGTGCGCACCCCGGTGGTGTTCGGCACGGACGGCTCGGGCTCGGCGGTGCGGCACGAGGTGGAGAAGCAGCCGGGTCACGCGACGACGCAGGAGCACCTCAGCCACGGCTACAAGGAGCTGACGATTCCCGCGGGCCCGGGTGGCGCCTTCCGCATGGAGAAGCACGCGCTGCACATCTGGCCGCGGGGCGCGTACATGTTGATCGCCCTGCCGAACGAGGACGGCAGCTTCACCTGCACGCTCTTCCTGCCCTTCCAGGGCCCGGTGAGCTTCGAGTCCCTGGACTCGCCCTCGCGGGTGGTGGCCTTCTTCCAGGAGCAGTTCCCGGACGCGCTGCCGCTGATTCCCGACCTGGTGCACGACTTCTTCCACCACCCCACGGGGACGATGGTGACGGTGAAGAGCGCGCCATGGCACGTGGGCGGCAGGGCCCTGCTGCTGGGAGACGCGGCGCACGCCATCGTGCCGTTCTTCGGGCAGGGGATGAATTGCGGCTTCGAGGACTGCGTGGTGCTGGACGAGTGCCTCGGGCGACATACGCGGTGGGCGGAGGCCTTCGAGGCGTTCTCCCGGCTGCGCAAGACGAACGCGGATGCCATCGCGGACATGGCGGTGGAGAACTTCGTGGAGATGCGGGACAAGACGGCGGACCCGCGCTTCCTGTTGGAGAAGGCGGTGGAGAAGGCGCTGCTCAATGCCTTCCCGGGCGAGTTCATCAGCCGCTACTCGCTGGTGAGCTTCAGCCGGGTGCCGTACCGCCTGGCGTACGAGGTGGGGGCCCTGGCGAGCGGTATCGTGGCCGAGCTGAGCGAGGGCCTCACGCGAGCGGAAGACGTGGACATGAACCGGGCCCGTACGCTCATCCACGAGCGGCTGGTGCCCTTCGTGAAGGAGCATTCGGATGGATTTGGGCTTGAGAGGTAGGCGGGCGCTGGTGCTGGGCGCCTCGAGTGGACTGGGGTACGCCATTGCCTCGCAGCTGGTGAAGGAGGGCGCGCAGGTGGCCATCTGCTCGCGCGACGAGGGCCGCATCCGCGAGGCCGCCCGGAAGATGGGCGCGGCGCTCGCGGTGACGGCGGATCTGACGAAGCCGGGCACGACGAAGGAGCTGGTGGAGAAGGTCATCGAGGCCATGGGCGGCGTGGACATCCTGGTGGCGAACACGGGAGGGCCGCCGAAGGGCAGCATCGAGAAGCTCACCGCCGAGCAGTGGCAGGAAGGCTTCCAGAGCCTGTGGATGAGCGTGGTGGAGGGACTCCAGGCGGCGCTGCCGGGGATGAAGGATCGGCGCTGGGGGCGCATCATCCTGGTGACGTCGGTGGCTGCGCGCGAGGCGATGCCGCTGCTGACCATCTCCAACGGGCTGCGCGCGGGGCTCATGGGCCTGGTGAAGACGGTGAGCAACGAGGTGGCGGAGCACGGCGTCACCATCAACGGAGTACAACCGGGCTACCACGCGACGGAGCGGCTCAAGGAACTGGGCGTGCCCGAGGACAAGATCACGTCCGCGATTCCAGCGCGCCGGCTGGGCAAGCCCGAGGAGTTGGGGGCGCTGGTGACGTTCCTGGCGTCGGAGCAGGCGGGTTACATCACGGGCCAGTCCATCGTCATCGACGGCGGCTGGATGCGCGGCTTCTAACGCCACCAATCCCTCCCTCTCCCTCTGGGAGAGGGTCGGGGTGAGGGTATTTCCTCCCCGTGCCACAACAGGGAACCCACCGCTGTCGCTTTCCTCCAGGCTCCCCCAGGCTGGGTCGAAGGAATCCATCGAGATTATCTGTGCCTGGAACCAGCGACCTTGCTCTAGGTACAGGTGTCTCGTGGGGTGCTCCGGCGATGAAGCCTGGACCCAATCGGAGGGCAGGTATGTTCAAGAAGTTGTTGGCGAGCATGGGGGCTGGTTCGGCGCAGGTCGACACCAGGCTGGTCAATGACCGCGTGGTGCCGGGAGGTACGCTTCGCGGCGAGGTGCACATCACCGGAGGCGAGGTGTCGCAGGAAATCGAGGAGGTCTCGCTCTTCCTCATGACGCAGGTGGAGGTGGAGTCGGGCGACAGTGAGTACAGGCAGAACTTCGTCATTTCGCGCGCGCCACTCGCGCGCGACTTCCGCGTCGGGGAGAAAGAGCGTGTCTCCATTCCCTTCGAGATGTACGTCCACCTCGAGACGCCGGTGACGGCGCTCTCGTCCCAGGGCGGGAGCTCGGCGAAGCTGTCGTACACCCACTCCCGGCCGCACCACGGGCGCGGGGCGAAGGTGTGGCTGGACACCGGACTGGAGATCGACAAGGGCGTCGACTCGACCGACCGCGACGCGCTCATCGTGGAGCCCACGCCTCCCATGCAGCGCGTGCTCTCGGCGCTCGAGGAACTGGGCTTCCGGATGGTGTCTGCGGATGTCGAGAAGGGCACCCTGCGAGGGAAGGGGTTCCAGTCGACCGCCGGCTTCTACCAGGAGATCGAGTTCCGGCCGCAGCACGGGCCCTATGCGAGACGCATCAACGAGCTGGAGCTGTCCTTCGTTCCGCGCGTCCAGGACACTGGCGTGCTGATCGAGGTCGACCGGCGCTTCTCCTCGCGCGACTCGTATCGCTCGCTGCTCGTGAACCACGGAAACTTCGAGCGCGTCAATTGGGTGCGCGAGCTCTCCGAACTGCTCGGGTCGATCTGAGCTCGCTCACAAGAGGGATACCTCCGCCTTCACGACCCGCGGCCACTCCCCGGGGGTCATTGGTCCGCTCCTCTATGCGTTTCCTGGCGGAGCGGACCGTCCTTTCTATACCGTTTCCCTCCCCTCACCATGCATTCGAAGGTGTGCGCCTGTTCGAGCGAAAACCTGGCGCGGCTCGTACCTTGAACTCAATGCCTCGGAGAGAGACGACTGTCATAAATCTTCGCAATGAAGGTATGGCGATGTCGGGAAGTAGGACTCGCACTCGGTGGATGGGGTCGGCATCTCCGCGGCTTCATCGGAGCAGTGTTTGACCAGGGGGCCGGCAGTGGTATGGCTGTTGCCCAGACAGAGATGACCGGGCATGCAAATGCCGTTGCAGTAGCGGTAGCAGGTATAGGTTTGGGTTGGCGTGCACTGCTCCGGCCAATACTTGTCAAACTCCGTCACATATACGTCACGCCATTCCGCCGTTGAGTGCGGTATCAGTAGAATACCGCGATACGCGACTCCGTCGTGGGTCGCCTCATGGAACGTTGGCAGGCCACCGGCATAGCCTCGTGCCGTGGCATAGTCATGGGCTGCCGTCATCATCTCGCGCACGTTGGCTACGCTGAAGCTGTAGTTACGAAGCTGGTTCGTGGGCACGTCCACCCAACTGACAGATCCGGGACGGAAGAAGTACACGCCTCGTACTTCACCCTGCTCATTTGTCCCTCTATGAAAGGTCGGAAGCCCTCCGGCGAACCCATGGTTGTACGCGTAATCCGTCGCTCGCTTGAACATCTCCGGGATGTCGTCTATGTCTGCATTTCCCAGCTCGGACAGGGGCACGTCACGCCACTCCACGGCATGGGAATTGATATTGATGAGGATGGTCCCAAGAAGGAGACCCGAGCCGTAGTCCGCGTAGTGGTAGTTGTTGAATCCGGCGGCGAATCCGTTCGCATAGGAATACTCAGTCACGCGACGCCAGCGAAGCGACGGTCTCAGAGTATCGATCAACTCCACCTCACTCTGTGTGGGGCCGGACAGCTGTTGTTCGAGCGCGTCCGAATCCGACGCCAACGAAGGCGCCAGTTCCGGGTCCGCCGGGCCACAAGCAGTCACCGCGGCAGCCGCCAGCAACATCATCAAGCGCAGCGAACCCACTGCATTATTCCTGAACATCACTTCCTTCACGAAATACTCCTTGGATGCCGGTTTGGTCCGCTTTGGAATTGCGCAGGACGTCCCCGGGGCGGGGCCTCTTAGCAATCCAAGAGCATACATTCCAGCCAGAACCGCCTGGCCCCGGAGTCACAGGAGGGAAGCCACCGCCTCCAGGACTCGTGGCCACTCCTGTGCACGCGGGTCGATGACCTCGAAGTGCTCCGCTCCAGGTAGGCTCACGAGTTGGACGAAGTCACCGAGCGCGGAGGCCCGGGCGTGATACCCGGTGCTGATGCTGAACGGAACGGTGGTGTCCTCGGTTCCATGCACCAGCACCTGCTTCACCCCGAGGGGTAGCAACGCGGCGGGTGACGCGAGCGCATACCGCTCGGGGACCTGCTCGGGAGAGCCGCCGAGGAACGACTCGACGATGCCGTCCCCGAGGCGCAGGGCGGCAGCGCGCTCCAGGTCCGCCACGCCCGCGAGCGACACCGCGCCGCGGAGCTCGAGGGGCTTCTCGACGTACAGGGGCAGCCCGGGCTTTAGCCGCCCGCGCCCCGCGAGCCACAGCGCCAGGTGTCCCCCGGCCGAGTGCCCCAGGGTGATCACGCGCTCGAGGTTCAGCGGGTACCTGGCCGACAGGGAACGGAGATGGTCCGTGCCCCGAGCCACGTCCTCGAAGGTGCCTGTCCAACCACCGCCCGGGTGGCCCACGCGCCGGTATTCGAGGCTCCAGGTGGCGTAGCCCCGCTGCGTGAGGTCCGCGCACAGGTGGCCCACGTGCTCGAGGTCATACTTCGCCCGCCAGAAGCCGCCGTGCACCACCACGACGACCGGGTGCGGACCCTCTCCGGGAGGCAGGCGCAGGTCTCCGAACTGGTGGGGACCATCACCATAGGGAATGCGCAGGTCGGCGGGCGGAGCGGGCGTCTCGAGCATCCAGGGCTGGCTCATGGCGGGGGGATGATGGGGTGGGGCCGGCGCGTGTATCAAGCTGAGTGTCATTCCCCGGGCGTGGCGCGCATCAAACCCATTTCCCCGCCCCCGGCATGGCGGTAGGAACGGGCGGCACAAGGAACTCCAGAAGAGGGAGACGAGATGAGCGAGCGCCAACTGTGGGAGCGCTACAAGAAGTACCTGTGTGGAGTGGAGTCGGTCGGGCTGACGCTCGATGTGTCGCGGATGAACTTCGCCGATGACTTCTTCGAGCGGATGCGCGGCCCGATGGAGAAGGCCTTCGACGCGATGGAGGCCCTGGAGAAGGGAGCCATCGCCAACCCCGACGAGAAGCGGATGGTGGGGCACTACTGGCTGCGAGCCCCCGAGCGCGCGCCGGAGCCGGGCATCACGAAGGAGGTCCAGGACACGGTGGCGGCGGTGCGCTCCTTCGCGGATGACGTGCACGCCGGCCGCGTGAAGCCCCCGAAGGCGGACCGCTTCACTCGCGTGTTGCTGGTGGGCATTGGCGGCTCGGCGCTGGGGCCGCAGCTCGTGGCGGACGCGCTCGGCACGGCGGCGGACCGGATGCAGGTGTTCTTCTTCGACAACACGGATCCGGACGGGATGGACCGGGTGCTGGCGCAGCTCGGGGACAAGCTCTCCGAGACGCTGACCGTGGTCATCAGCAAGTCGGGCGGAACGAAGGAGACGCGCAACGGCATGGTGGAGGCCGAGCGCGCGTACCAGCAGAAGGGCCTGGACTTCGGCCGGCATGCGGTGGCGGTGACGGGCGAGGGCAGCGAGCTGGACCGGTACGCGAAGAAGGGCAACTGGCTGAAGACGTTCCCCATGTGGGACTGGGTTGGCGGACGGACCTCGGTGCTGTCGGCGGTGGGCCTGCTGCCGGCGCGGCTGCAGGGGCTGGACATCGACGGGATGCTGGCGGGGGCGCGTGACATGGACGTGGCGACGCGCGAGCGGGACGCGCTGCGCAACCCGGCGGCGCTGATGGCGCTCATGTGGTTCCACGCGGGCAACGGGCGCGGCGCGAAGGACATGGTCATCCTGCCGTACAAGGATCGGCTGATGCTGCTGTCGCGCTACCTCCAGCAGCTCGTGATGGAGTCGCTGGGCAAGGAGAAGGACCTGGACGGCAAGGAGGTGAACCAGGGCATCGCCGTCTACGGCAACAAGGGCTCCACGGACCAGCACGCGTACGTGCAGCAGCTGCGCGAGGGCGTGAACAACTTCTTCGCCACCTTCCTGGAGGTGCTGAAGGACCGGGACGGCGAGTCGATGCAGGTGGAGCCGGACATCACGAGCGGGGACTACCTGCTGGGCTTCTTCCTGGGCACGCGCAAGGCGTTGTTCGAGAAGGGCCGCGAGTCGATGACGCTCTCGGTGCCGGACGTGAGCGCGCGCACGCTGGGAGCGCTGATCGCTTTGTACGAGCGGGCGGTGGGTTTCTACGCGACGCTGGTGAACATCAACGCGTACCACCAGCCGGGTGTGGAGGCGGGGAAGAAGGCGGCGGGGGTGGTGCTGGAACTGCAGCGCAAGGTGCTCGCGAAGCTGCGCGAGGACAAGGCGAAGGGCCATACCGCCGAGGAGATGGCCACGACCGTGGGCGCGCCGGACGAGGTGGAGACGGTGTTCAAGGTGCTGGAGCACCTGGCCGCCAACACGACGCACGGTGTGAAGCGCGAGCAGGGTGCCACCCGCTTCGACACGCGCTTCCGCGCGGGCTGATCCGCGGAGGTTGCCCCTTGTCCCCTGGAGGTCCGGTGTCAGGGCCTCCAGGGGACGACCCCACGTTCGCGTGCATCCGCGAAATGGGACGCCCCCTCCATCTCATGAGCGGTGGTGCGCGAGCCGTCTGGCCTCCGTGCACTCGGGGCCATGCCTTTTGTCCACTCGGCCCGCTCCTTGCTGAGAAGTTGCCTCGGGGAGATTGACCCAAGAGGTCACCCGTCGCAGGCTTGAGTGCATGGGACGGCACAGGAACGAGGATGGGGACGCCTTTCCCCGGGCGCCCACACAAGAGGAGTGGGAGGCGATGGGGCCGGAGGAGCGGGCTCGGGTGGTGGAGTCACTGCCCGGGGAGGTGACGTGGGACGAGATGGCCATGCCGGAGGGCGACCGGCATTTCCAGGCCAAGGTGCGAACGCTGGATGTGCTGCGCGGCTACTTCCGCCATCAGCGACGCAAGGTGTACCTGGGCGCGGAGCTGCCCGTGTACTACCCGGGCGAGCGGCGTTTCGCGCCGGACCTGCTGGCGGTGCTGGAGGTGGAACAGCATGAGCGGGACAAGTGGGTGGTGAGCCACGAGGGTAGGGGGCTGGACTGGGTGATGGAGGTGCACGTGGGCGGCGATCGGAAGAAGGACGCCGAGTACAACGTGGAGCGCTATGCCCGCGTGGGTATCCCCGAGTACTTCATCTACGACCGGTCTCGGCAACGGCTGGAGGTCTACCGGTTGCCGGAGCCCGGGGCGAAGAAGTACGAGCGGGTGGAGGCGAAGGAGGGGCGCTACTCCTCGGAAGTGTTGGGGTTGGAGTTCGAGGTGGTGGGGGAAAAGTTGCAGGTGTGGGCGGGCAACGCGCTGCTGCTGGAATCGGAGGAACTGGTGGCGCGGCTGCAGGAGAAGCTGGAAGCGGTGCAGCAGCGTGCGGATGAGGATGCCCGGCGGTTGGCGGTGGAAACCCGACGGCGAGAAGAGGAAACACGACGGCGAGAAGAGGAAGCACGACGGCGAGAAGAAGAGGTCCGGCGTCGGGAAGAGGCAGAGCGCCGTCTGGCGCAACTCCAGGCCGAACTGGAGCGCCTTCAGCATCGGGGGAAGTGAGCGCTCCCGGGTCTGCCTGCTCCACCGTTCGCTTCAGTTCCCCTGCTCCGTGGGACGACCGACATTGAGTCGGAGGGTCCACCGCGGAGGAGCGCGCCATGGAGAACGCCGAGGTCGTGGCCATGCTCGGGGAGATCGCCGACCTCCTGGAGCTCACGAACGAGAACCCCTTCAAGGTCCGCGCCTACCGGCGCGCGGCGCAGGTGGTGGACACGCTCCCCGTTCCCATCTCCGAGCTGGTGCGCAAGGGAGAGCTCGGTGGCCTGCCCGGTGTAGGAGTCCACACCGCCGAGCGCATCGCCCAGCTCGTCGAGTCGGGCACCTGTGACGTGCTCGAACGTCTGCGCGGCAAGGTTCCCCCGGGCGTCATGGAGTTGCTCCGCGTCGAGAGCGTGGGCCCGAAGACGGCCGCGCTCGTGTGGAAGGGACTGGGCGTCACCTCCGTGGACGCACTCGAGGAGGCCGCGCTCAGCGGTCGTCTGGCCTCATTGCCTCGTATGGGCGCCAGACGCGCGGAGGCCATCGTCTCGGCGATTGCGCGTCACCGCTCCCGTCAGGGGCGAGTCCCTCTGCACCGCGCCCTCCCGTACGCCGAGGACCTCGTGGCGCGCCTGCGCGCGATTCCAGGTGTGAGGCAGGCCATCGCCGCGGGCAGTCTGCGGCGCCACAAGGAGACGGTGGGGGACCTGGATCTGCTCGTGTCCTCGACGGACCCCGAGCGCGTGGTGAGCGCCTTCCCGAAGCTGCCCGGACGCTGGATGGACCGGGAGCTGCGCGGGCGGCCCCACCTGCTCGCCGGCATCGAGGTGGACATCCTCTCCACTGGCGCGCTGGACCTCGACGCCGGGGTGCTCTCGGAGCTCGACTGCGTGGTGGCCAGCGTGCACTCGCGCTTCAACATGTCCTCGGAGGAGATGACGGAGCGCATCGTTCGCGCGCTGCGCAGCGGACTCGTGCACGTGCTGGGACACCCGAGTGGGCGGCTCATCGGGAGCAGGGACCCCTACCCGTATGACCTCGAGCGGGTGCTGGAGGTGGCGCGCGAGGAGGGCGTGGCGCTGGAGGTGAACGCGCAGCCCGAGCGGCTCGACCTGACGGACGCGGCGTGCCGGCGGGCGAAGGAGGCGGGGGTGAAGCTCGTCATCTCCAGTGACTCACACAACGCGCAACACCTGGACAACCTGCGCCACGGTGTCTGGGTGGCGCGGCGGGGTTGGCTGGAGGCGGAGGATGTGCTCAACACCCTGCCGCTGTCCGAGCTTCGGCGTCATTTCCGCCGCTCGCGCCGCGTGTCCTCCTCCTGGACGAGCGAGGCTCCTGGACTCTCTCCTTGAGCCAGACATTCAGACATGGGAGGCGGCGTCAATCACCCCCCGGTGCCATGGATGCGGTCTGGGGATGGGGCATTGTAGCGAGGTGGATGGACTCGGGGAATGGAACGAATCCACGCGAAGCGAGGGGGCTCCTGTGACACCTACCGTGCTACTCGTCGAGGACAGCAACACCATCCGGCACATCCTCAAGGTCTATCTGATGAAGTTGAAGTTGAACTTCCTCGATGCGGACCGGGCCGAGCGGGGGCTGGAGTTGCTGCAGACGCATCTGGTGCATCTCGTCATCGCGGACGTCAACATGCCGGGGGGAATGGATGGGCTGGAGTTCGTGCGCCAGGTGCGCTCGAGTGCGCGCGAGCCGATGCGGCGGCTGCCCATCGTACTGCTCACCGGTGGCAAGGATCCGGACCTCGAGGCCAGGGGGCTGCAGGCCGGTGCCTCCGAGTTCGTGCGCAAGCCCGTCTCCATCGATGCGCTCGCCTCCGTGGTGCGCCGGCAGCTCGGATTGCCCGCGGGGGTGGAGCTCGTCGCCTGATCCACCGCAGTCGGGTGTTGAACATGCTCCTGCTTTCATCCGCTTGGTCTGTTCAATGTTGATCGCGCGGGTGCCCGCGGCGAATGACCTCGGGTCGACACACGTGGGAGCTTCCGGAATCCTTTCTTCCACGGCTTCCCGTTTGTGGCTGGATTCGCCGAGGGGAATTCAATGAAGCGCACCGTGCTGCTCGTCGATGACAGCGACACCATCCGGCACATCATCAAGGTCTACTTGATGAAGTTGAAGCAGGTGGAGTTCCTCGACGCGGACCGTTCCGATCGGGGATTGAAGTTGCTGGGAGCGAATCCCGTGGACCTCGTCATCGCGGACTTCAACATGCCGGGGATGAATGGGCTGGAGTTCGTGCGCGAGGTGCGCTCGGACAAACGGCACGAGGTGAGCCGCGTGCCGCTCGTGCTGCTCACCGGTGGCAAGGCGCCGGACCTCGAGAAACGTGCGCTGGAGTCGGGGGTCTCCGAGTTCGTGCGCAAGCCCATCTCCAGCGCGGCGCTCACGGCCGTGGCGCGCCGGCACCTCGGGTTGCCCGAGGACGTGGACGACCTCGTCGCCTGAGCCGCGCGCCTCGCGAGTGAGCTGTCCGCCGAGGCGTGTGGAGGGCGTATGCTCTCGCGGGTGGAGGGCTCATTCAGGAGGAAGCCGGGAATGCAGCTTCGGAGGATGACGAGGGTGCTCGTCGTGCTGGGGGCGATGGGCCTGGCGCTGACGGCCTGCAAGGGAGGAATCGACCTGTCGTGCTCGGTGGACAAGGACTGTCTGGAGTCCGAGCTCTGCCATCCGGACGACAAGGTGTGCATGCAGCTCTGCAGATCGACCGATGATTGCCCCGAGTCCGCCGATACCTGCGAGGCATTGACGGACACGAACGCCTCGAGGGTCTGCAAGTGCAAGAATCCAGAAGGGTGTAGAGGCGGAACGAGCCCGTAGTGGCTCGAGGCCGCGCGACAGCGAGCCCTCCGGCCAGGGCGAGCGCGGGACGGCGGACTCCCGAGGCAACTCGGTGGGACGGCGGCATGGGGGTTTTCCTGAGAGGAAGGGTCGCGGCGGGGGTGTCACCTCGCCGCGCCCGGGCCCATGATACCGCCAGGTGAGGAGTGCCCTGGGAGTCCCCCCTGGCTGCCTCAGGGGGCGCCCGGGGAGCTCCGAGCGAGGAGGAAGTCGAGGACGATGCGGTTGAAGTCCTCGGGGCGCTCGAGGTTGGGCAGGTGTCCCACGCCCGGGAGGGTGACGCGGGTGAGGGCGGGCACGCGCCGCGCCAGCTCCTCCGCGTTCCTCGACATCACCGGGTTGTCCTTGTCCCCCACGACGACGAGCGTGGGCATGAGGAGCTGTTCCAGCCGGCCATATGCCGCGGGCTCCAGGGCCTGGGGGAGGTTGGCGCCGGGTCTCATGCTCGCCAGGTTGTCGAGCGTCCACTGCCGCACCACGGGCGCCAGGTCGGGACGCGCCATGGCGGCGGCGAGGTAGTCGCCGCCGAGCCACGCCTCGACGAGGGCCTGGGGATCCTTCTCCCTCCCCGAGCCCAGGAGGGACATGTACCAGGCGTGCTCCTCGGGAGAGGGCGGGGCGCCATTGATGCCGGGGGCCACGAGGACGAGGCAGGAGACGCGCTCGGGGAAGGCCAGGGCGAAGTCGAGCGCGAAGCGTCCGCCGAGCGAGTGGCCGATGACATGGACGCGGTCCATGGAGAAGTGGTCGAGCAGGGCGCGCAGGTCCTCGTAAGGCGCGTAGGGCTGTCCGACGGGGGCCTGCGTCTTGCCGAAGCCACGCAGGTCGTAGCGGAGGGTCGTGAAGTGCCGCGAGAGCGGTCCGGCCTGACCGTCCCACATGCGCAGATCGAGCAGTCCGCCATGGAGCAGCACGACGGGGAATCCATCACCCTGGAGCTCGTAGTGCAGACGAGCCCCGTTCACCGCGGCGAAATCCCGGACGGGAGGAGGAGGGGTGGTCATGGCTGGGGGCCTATGCGTGTCTTGAGCTGGGGCGGAATCGTCTTGGCGTCATACACGAGATGAACCCGGGACACGGGCACGTCCTGCCCGAAGAGCGGATGGCCAGGGCGGCGTACCTGCACGGTACCTCCGTACTTCATACGGGCTTCGTATGCGTCGGCCCGTGCTTGAGCGCTGATGCCATCCAAACTCCAGCCCTTGAAGTCGCGGCTCTTGTTGCTGAACGTCTCCAGGCGAGTGCCCGGGCGCGCGCCTCGCCGTGCTGCGCATCCGTGTACACCCGCTCCAGGTGCGAAGGCCGCCGCACGAGGAGTACGGCGGAGTCCTCACCCACCAGTCGTCCCCGCGCGTCGCAGTACAGCTCGTAGTCGAAGGGGGGCTCGTCGACGGGCGAAAGGGCTCGGACGTAGGGCTCGTCCTCGGTGCAGCCCATACCCGGAGCGACAAGGGCCAGCACCAGCGGAAAGACGAGCAATCGAAGCCATCTCATCCCTCCATGCTTTCACATCCCTCTCCTCGGGATGTGCGCGTCCATGAGTCAAACCCACTCCCACCCGGAGTGCGGAGGATTGCGCTGATCCAATCGGGGGTTCTTCCGTCAAACAAATCACGAGCGCTCGTACCGGAGCCTGGCCGGAAGGCCGGACGTGGCGCCTCGCGACTGAGGAGACAACCTTGAAGACGACAACGCTTCGCAACCTCTGGGCGGCAGTGGTGGTGCTGGGTCTGGCCACGGGGTGTGGCGGCAACACGGTGCAGGTGAAGGGGCGGGTGACGGACGGCGAAGGCACGCAGCAGCAGGCGCTGGTCTCGGGCGCGGACCGGCTCGGTGGTTCGGGAACGGTGGCGGCGGCGACGCAGGTGCGCGCCAGCACCGTGGGGCAGGATGGCAAACTGACGGTGGTGGCCGAGGGCGAGCTGGAGGCGCAGGGGCGCTACACGCTCGACGTGCCCGCGGGAGAGGAGCGCCTGGTGCTGGAGGCCGTGGACGCCTCGGGCCAGGTGGTGGCCTCGGCGCTGCTCGAGGCGACCGCCGAGGGCCAGGACGCGGTGGCTCCTCCCATGGACGGGGAGAGCTCGCTCGAGGCCGAGGTCTTCCTGCAGATGGCGGCGGATGCTCGGGCGGAGACGGTGGACATGGTGGACGTGCGCGCCCGCATCAACGCCAACATGGCGGCGGCGGCGCGGCAGCAGTCCTCCACGAGCGAGGACTTCCGCTCGCGGGTGAAGGCGCTGGCGGATGCGGTGCGCGCGGCGCAGCAGGCGGAGCTGGAGATGTACGCGAAGGCAGGCGTGCAGACGAGCCAGTCCGCGCTCTTCCAGCAGGAGCTCGCGGCGGCGGCGGCGCTGAACGTGGCGCTGGACGCGGGCTCCTCGGTGGAGCAGGCCTATGACACGTTCCATGCGGAGCTGCGGGCGGCGGCCGAGCGGCTGGGCGCGAAGGTGGAGGAGCAGGCGCAGGCCGAGCGCGCGGCGAGTGCGTCCTTCCGGGCGACGGTGAAGGCGCGGCTGTCCGCGGAGGACGCGCAGCCGTTGGTGGACGCGGCGCTTCGGGCCTCGGCGGGGCTGGAGGCGCGGGCCTCGGGGGCGGCGCTGTCCGCCATCCTCGCGGCGGCCAACGCGGCGGATGACGTGCAGCAGCAGGCGGTGACGGCGAGCACCACGCTGCGTGCCCAGGTGCGCGCGTCGACGAGCGCCGCGGCGGCGGCGCAGGCCTTCGCGAGCTTCGGTGCGAGCGTGGCGGGAAGCACGAACGTGCAGGCCTCCGTGCTGGGGAACTACCTCGGAGTGAACGCCACCAACCAGCTCGCGGTGAGCACGGCGGTGCAGGCGACGGCGACTGCGGCGGCGACGTTGGATGCGACGTTGGACGCGGCGATCTCGGCGGCGGTGTCGTCGAACGCCGTCGATGTCACGCTGCTGGCCACGAAGACGGCGGAGGCCTACCAGGCCTATGCGACGGCGGTCCGTGCGCAGGCCACCGCGCTGTCCGCCTTCGGCGCGAAGGCCGCGCCCGCGGTGGAGCTGCTGCTGGTGGCCGAGGGCTCCTTCCAGCTCGGTCAGTAGCTCCCCAGACGGGCCGGGACGCACGCCTGCCTGCTCACGGAGCGAGGGCTCCGTGGGCAGGGGGCCGCGACCCGAGGTCCCCTGCCCTCCAGGTCACGAAATGGTTACTCCTCCTCCCACTGCAGGGGAGGGGACATGGATGGGAGGGGGCGGTGGATCCGGCGCACGCTGGCGCTGATGGCGTGTCTCGGGGCGATCGGGTGTGGGTCCTCGGGCGGAACGGGCGACACATCCGGAGCCGGAGTGGACACCGAGACCCCCTCGACTCCGGGAGCACAGACGCCCACGGACGGCACGCCGCCTTCCCCACCCTCGGACGGTTATCAACCTCCGCTCCCACCTGACGCGGGCACGCCAGGGCACGGCGAGGGCACATCGCCTCCGAGGCCTGCTGTCTGCGCGCCCACTGGAGCGGGTCCTCACTGGCTCCAGGAAGGCGAGCCGCTGACGGTCACGCTCCGTTGCGGCACGGGTTACTCGGCGGCGGGGCTGCGCTTCACCGTGTCGCCCCTGCCGGACGGGGCGCGCGTGGACGAGGCGAGCGGCACCTTTACCTGGACACCCGGGAAGGCCCAGGCGGCCGTGTGGTTGCTCACCATCACCGAGCACAGCACGGGCGAGACGGGCACCCTCGAGGTGGGTGTGGCCGACAACTGGCAGGCGCCGGGCAACGTCCGCGAGTTGGATCCATCCACGTACACCGAGGAGTACGGGCTGCCGGTGATGCACCTGTTCTTCGAGGGGCAGCTCACCGCCGGTGGCTACCGCCCGGTGGAGCTCGTCTACCGCGGACACCGCTACACCGCGGAGGCCAAGTACCGCGGGGCCACCTCCAGCATCTTCCCCAAGCGCAACTACACCTTCAAATTCGCAAAGGAAGATCCGTTCAACGAGCCGGAGCTCGCGGGGGGGTTCACCGGCCGGCGCAAGCTGGTGCTCATCACCAGCTTCAATGACAACTCATACATCCGGCCGAGGCTCGCCTTCGAGCTGTGGAACCGGATGTCCCCGGACCACATCCAGGTGAAGACCTTCAGCGCGGTGCTCTACGTGAACGGACGCTTCTGGGGCCTCTTCACCGTGGCGGACCACGTGGACGAGCACCTGATGGAGCGGCACGGCCTCTCCGATGATGGAGACCTCTTCAAGGCGGTGGAGGCGGACGCGAACTTCTCGCGGCTCGACAAGAATGGCGCGCCCAAGGAGCCGCTCCAGCTCGGCTTCGAGAAGAAGGAGGGCAAGCCCAAGGACGGTTGGGTCGGCGCCTATGACACGCTGAACGACCTCATCGCCTTCGTCGCGGACTCGGATGCGCAGACCTTCCGCTCGCGGTGGGGCTCCCGGCTGAACACCCGGGACTACGAGGACTGGTGGATCTTCAATACGGCCATTCTCGGCACGGACTCGAGCGCGAAGAACGCCTACCACTATTATGATCCGGCGACGCGGGCCCCCTGGCGCTTCATCCCGTGGGACCTCGACGCGAGCTTCGGACAGGGCTGGGACACGCGCCGGACCGGGTCCACGGTCCTCACGGACTTCACCGGGGCCAACCACCTCTTCGCCCGCATGCTGGCCGAGCCCACCATCGCCACGCCCATGCGCGAGCGCTACCGGGAGTTGCTGCGCGGCCCGCTGGCGAAGGAGGAGGTGCTGAAGCTCATCGACGGCTACATGCGGGAGATTCACGCCGTGGCCCTGCGCGACGAGGCGCGGTGGCTCCAGCAGTACCGCGCCTTCGAGCGCTGGAGCGACCGGACCGACTTCACCACCCACGAGCAGGAGGTGGAATACCTCCGCCAGTGGGTGGACGAGCGGTGGGAGCTGCTGGAGCGGCAGCTGCCGTAGGGCTCAGGTGCCCTGCTGGATGAGCTCCACCCGGTAGCCGTCCGGGTCCTCGACGAAGGCGATGACCGTGGTGCCGTGCTTCATGGGACCCGGCTCGCGCACCACCTTGCCACCGGCCTTGCGGATGGCGTCGCAGGTGGCGTGGATGTCCGTCACGCCGAGGGCGACGTGGCCGTAGGCGTTGCCCAGCTCGTACTTCGAGGTGTCCCAGTTATGGGTGAGCTCCAGGGCGGGGTGGGTGTCCTCGGGGCCATAGCCCACGAAGGCCAGGGTGAACTTGCCGTCCGGGTAGTCCTTGCGGCGCAGCAGCTGCATTCCGAGGACGCGGGTGTAGAAGTCGAGCGACTTCTCGAGGTCTCCGACGCGGAGCATCGTGTGGAGGATTCGCATGCGCCCTACATAGCGGGCTCATGCGCGGGTGTCTCGGGCTTCCAGGCCTGCAATCGTCGCTGCAGGGCGGTGAGCGCCCAGAGGTCCGCGGGGTTGTCCGGCGCCACGGCCGAGAGGGCGCGCTCCAGGTGGGGCAGGGCGCCTGGCTCGCCCCACTCGGACAACCGGCGAAGGGCGGACAGCGAGGGACCTACTTCGAGTGCGGCCAGCAACGTGTGCACCACGCGGGGACTGCGCTCGCGGCACAGCCGGTCCACCGCCTCGTGCCGCTCCTCGAAGGAGGCGTGAGGGTCCACCAGGACCGCGGAGAGCGCCTGGAACGTCTCCTCCGGCAGCAGGGGCTGGGGCACCGGGGGCGGCCAGTGCTCGAGCGTGATGCCGGTGGCGCCCGCCACGCTGCACTCGCGCTTCACCCCGTCCGCGCCGAACAGCTCGAGCAGCCGTCCCGGGGAGGGCATGCCCGCGTCCAGGACCCGCTGGGCCCGTTCGGCGAGGGTGGCCGAGTGCCCGAGCAGGTGGATGCGCAGCACGGACACCTCTTCCCGTGCGCAGGCCTCCTTCTCCACCCGCTTCCATTTCACGAAGACTTCCGCGAGCCCCCGCCCGTGCACGTACCACCGGTACTCCAGCCACACGGCGCTCAGGCGCTCGTCGAAGCGGGAGTCCTCGGGTTCGTACATCCTGGGCGCACCCTCCCTCACATCCTGGAAGGAGGCGTCCAGCAGCGCCTGCACGTCGCTCAGTCGCATGGGAGTCAGGCGCAGTGTGTCACGCCCGAGCGGTGGAGGAGAAGCGGACCCGGGGACGAGTTGGCTCGACGTGGCCGGGCGGGACGGCTTTACTTCGCACAGGTGGCACGGTGGTGGTGCCCTTCACTCCCAGGAGGAACTCGATGGCGGATGGCGACAACGTGAATCTGGCGACGCTCGGCGCGGAGGCGGAGTTGGTGCGGCTCGGGACGGCGGTGGCCGACGTGCTGGCGAAGCTGAACGATGTCACCGCGCAGCAGCAGCGAAGCATCCTGCAACTCGTCGTGGACTCGCGGATGGCCTGCGAGGCCGTGCGCGGTTCCTCCCCCGAGCCGAAGTCCGCCTCGCTCCCGCCCATCGAGCCGGCGCAGGCCGTGTCCCCGGCGGAGAAGTCCGCGGAGTCCGCCTCGCGGGCCGTCCACCCCGACGAGGTGCGCGCGCGGGCCCTGGCCGCCGTCTACGAGGCGGCGGCGCAGGCGCTCGGCCTGGCGTTCCACAACGCGGTGGCCAATCAGCAGCAGCTCAACGTCCTGGGTCAGGCGGCCTTGAGCCAGTCGGCCGTCCTCGTGCTCTCGGCGGGCTCCTCGAGCGAGTCGTCGCCGGCGGGTGCCCTCAAGGCGGGCTGAGTCGGAGTGGTTACACCCGGGGTCTGGCGAATGGCGTGCGCCGGACCCCGGTGCCGGGCGAGGCCTTCTTCAGGAGATGGACGAGGCGCGGCGCGAGGAGATGTGAGGTGGAGGGCGCTCAGCGCCGGGTGACGGGAGCCGGGGCAGCGCGTGCACCGTGCCGCTCAGTACGTCGTAGTGCGCCGCGCCCAGCAGTGTTCCCACCAGCGCACCGCGGGGCCCGTGGACGGGTGTGTTCGTCCCACGAGGCCCCGGTGGGACGTCCGGGACTACTCGGCGAGCGCCTTGTCGATGGCGGTCTTGAGCTCGGCGCTCTCCGGCGTCACCGAGCTGGGGAAGGCGGCGCGCACCTGGCCGTCCTTGCCGACCAGGTACTTGTGGAAGTTCCACTTGGGCTCGCCGTGCTTGCGCGCGAGGAACTCGTAGATGGGGGACTGGCCCTCGCCCTTGGTCTTCACCTTCTCGAGCATGGGGAAGGTGACCTTGTAGCGGAGCTCGCAGAACTTCGCGATCTGCTCGGCGCTGCCGGGCTCCTGGCCGCCGAAGTCGTTGGAGGGGATGCCGAGCACCACCACGCCCTTGTCCTTGTACTGGCCCCAGAGCTTCTCGAGGCCCGCGTACTGGGGCGTGTAACCGCATTCGGAGGCGGTGTTCACGACGAGCACCACCTTGCCCTTGTACTCGGAGAGGTTCACGGGCTGGCCATTGAGCTGCTTGGACTGCAGGTCATGAAAGGACATCGCACGCTCCGCGGAAACGGCGGCGGTGCCCAGCAGGAGGACCGCCGCGGTGAGGGAAATCATCAGTCGGTTGGACATGCCGCCCCAGATGCCCGAGTCGGCGCCGCGTTTCAACGTGCTTGCAGGGGGAGGAAGGTCACACCGTCGAGTCCCAGGCGCTGGCAGGCTTCCGCGAAGCGCTCGGTGCAGACGATGACGGAGAAGTCCACCAGGCGGAAGATGTTCAGGTGGGCCGGTAGGGTGGTTGCATCCAACAGGAGGTCATCGGGCAGCCTGAGTCCGAAACGGCCACAGCGAGGGCAAGGAGGTTTTCGGTCTGGGGGGAGACAGTCCGGGTGGGCGTGGCCCACGGGCAGGAGCTCCAACTCGAAGAACTCGGGCGATGCCCGCTGGCGGAAGCGCAGTTGGGTCGGGCAACCCTTGAGGTCTCGCAAACCCTCGTTCTTCAGTCTGTCGAGCGCTTCGCGCTGCACGAGCGGCCACCAGGGAGAGTGGACCGCGAGCTGTCCGAAGCGGCCCTGGGCCTTTCCCACGAGCGGGCCAAGGGCGGCACCAGGCTGCAGTAACGCACCTGGAGGTAGGAAGGGACGGACCAGCTCGCACATTCTTTCATATTCATCGATGGGCTCGGCGCGGGCCTCCTCGAAGTCGGCCTGGGCTGTGACCGGGGTGAGGTCCACCGAAGGATACGCTCTGGAATTGTCACCCCAGGTGGCTTTACAGGCAGGGCAACCAAGAACGCCCGGAATCTTCCACCTGTGTGTGGCGTCAATGTCCCCGGTGTAGTCCGACGCCCTGTCCTTCTTGATTCTGAAATATCGCATCGTTGTTCCTCGGCTCAATCCTGGCAGTACGGCACGAGCGGACCATTCACCTTGAACAAGAACATGAGCTCGAATGCGAACCGCCAGATCTCCTTCGTGGTGGCTCCTTGGTTCTGCTCCTGGAACTGACGCCAGGCCTCATTCCACTGGCCACCCGAGGGCCCGCCACTGTGCAGCCATCGGTGGAAGCTCCTGGGGAGGCTGACCGTGAAGGCGTGAATGTCGATGTGCCTGCTCGTGAACCAATCGGCGAGATCCCGGGCCTGAGGGAAGATGTGGTGCTTCTCGAGCGGCTCGGGCGGGAGCATGCACGCGAGCGGGTGCCTCGGCGGATGCGTGCCCTGCTCGCGGGCCTTCCAGTTGTGCCAGGGGATTTCGAAGACGGGTTCTTCGTAGGTGGGCGCGGCCAGGGTGCGTCCCCACCAGCGGCTGGGGCTGCCCACCAGGGGAGGACGCATCGCCTGGGGCATGGGCCCGCGCGCCAGCACCACGGATGGGGACGCGTCCACCTCCACCAGGTTCCGGCAGCGCCACAGGGCGCAGCGTGCCTCGTCGCACAGCGGCACCACGCAGCTCGGGTCCGCACGGGCTTCCTCCCACGAGGACACGGCATCCGGCGCTTCGTCGTCCTCGCGCACGCCTGGCGCTGAAGTGGCACACGCGGCCAGCAGCACGCAGAGGAGCGCGAGCCATCGTGTAGCGGGCAGAAGGCTCAAGCTGAGCAGGTAGAAGCCGAGCACCCGCTGCGTGCCGTGGTCCGCCATGAAGTGCCCCAGCAGCCGCGGGGTGTATACTGCGTGGAGGCCGGAACGAGAGGCTCGCCTGGAGGGAGTTCCAAAGCTTCGCCAGACGCGGTGACATCGATGGTCCTCTGGCGAGGGAGGGCTCCTGCATGGGCCATGTGGGTCCTCTCCACGAGCGTGGAGATGCATGCGGACAGCCGCAAGCCGCTCCCCAGCAACGGAGTCCCCGCACCGGAAGGTCCGCCCGGTGACCCGTACCCTCGGCCATGTCCTCCAGGATATGGGGGACTGTCCTCCAGGCCGCCCGCTCGGCTAGCGTGAGAGCGTGTCCGTCGCTGCGTTCCTGCTCGTTCCGTTGTTGTGTGCCACCCCATCCCAGCGCGTGGAGCTCGTCTTCGGAGGAGATGTCATCCCCCATGGCGAGGTGAAGGAGGCCGCGGCCGACCACGCGCGCGTCGATTCGGGCGATGCCGGCCCGGCCCGCTCGATCAACAACGAGGGCTGGGACCACATCTTCGGTCCCATCTCCAACGCGTTGCGCTCCGCCGACGTCGCGATGGTGAACCTGGAGACGCCCGTCAGTGGGGACCCCCGGGCCTCCACCGCGCCCCTACGCTTCGACGCACCGCCCGCCATGCTGCACGCGCTGGCCGCCGCTGGGGTGGACGTGGTGTCGCTCGCCAACAACCACGCCTTCGACCAGCGCCGCGCGGGCATCCAGGCCACCTGGGCGCACCTGGCCGAGGCGGGCCTCCAGGGTGTCGGCTCGGGTCCCTCCGAGGCCGCGGCGTGGGAGCCCCTCATCCTCGAGAAGCGCGGGATGCGGATCGGCTTCCTGGCCTTCACCCGGTGGCTCAACGGCGCTCGCAATCCGGTGGACCCGGATGTCTCTCCCCATGTCGCCTTCGTGCCCTATCCCTCGAGGTCCGCCAGGCTCGGTCTCGGTCCCGAGTCGGCCGTGGAGCTGGTGCGAGCCGCGGCCCGTCGCTGTGACGCGCTCATCGTCTCCATCCACTGGGGCATCGAGTACTCCCACGCACCGCAACCCGATGACCGCAAGCTGGCCCGGGCCCTCCTGGAGGCCGGAGCGCTCGCCATCATCGGCCACCATCCCCACGTGCTGCAGCCCATCGAGTCGTACCGCACCACCTCCGGGCGCGACACGCTCATCGCCTTCTCCCTGGGCAACCTCATCGCGAACCAGGACCGGCATTTCATCCAGGGCCGTCATATGGAGGAGGACGGCAGGAAGCGGGACTCGATGCTGTTGAAGCTCTCGCTCTCACGTCCCTCTCCGGGTGCGTCCGTGTCGCTGGAGGGCATGTCCGTCCTGCCGGTGTGGATCGAGAACAACCACTACGTCGCGCTCGGCAAGCGCAACGTGCCGCGCCACATCCAGCCCGTGCTGCTCGATGAGGAATTGCAGGCCATCAACGAGCGGCTCCTGGCGATCTCCGCGCGGGCCCTCACCGAGCCACAGGAGGTCCGTCAGGAGCGCACGGCGCTCGAACGCCGGTTGGAGCTGGCGCGGCGCCGGCGCGGACTCATCCTCCAGATCGCACTGCCCGCCGGCTCCGACGTGGGCACGGCGGAGTCCGGGACGCGTCCGGCTGGAGCGGGTTGAGCCCCTCGGGGATTGATACTCCCTCTCCCGAAGGGAGAGGGGAGCGTGCCGCGGTTGTCAGCGCATGTGCCCAGGGGCTCATCTGCCTGAAGCGGATTGGTCCTCGGGCTGCGCGCGCGTGCCCGGTTCCACGGTGTCCTGGTCGGCCTGTCCCTGGTCGGAGTCGAGCCCCTCGTCGTTCACGCCCGGCTGGAGGACGCCCTCATCCTCGTCGAGCACGCCGGTGTCACCCGTGCCGCCGGTGCCGGGCTCGTTCGTCATGCCCTCGGTGCCGCCGGTGCCAGCGCCGCCGGTGCCGGGCTCGTCGAGCGTGTCCTGGTCCTCGGTGGTCGTGTCGGTGTTCTCCTGGGTGGTCTCCTCCTGCTGCTGCTGGAGGAGATCCTGCGGACGTGCCTCGGCGCGCTGGCTTCCAACGGTGCCCAGCGCCAGGGCCGCCGCGAACAGTCCCGCCAGGGTGAGACGCGTCTTCATTTTTCCGGCCATCGTTTCATCTCCGTCGGTTGGGGTGTCAGCTGCTTGACCCCGAACGTGGGCACGCGGGCTCCGACCCCGCAGGAGGCGCCTGCTCACCCGAACCCTCTCCGTCCCCTCGGGCGGCGAGGGGGACTCCCGAGGTCATGGGGAATACATGGTGGAGGGGACCGGAGCGGTGGGGCTTCCGAGTGGGAGGGGATTCCGCAAGTCCCTAGGCGCGGGTTGGCCTCTCGGGTAATGTCCTCCAACGTCTCTTTGGACGTCAGGCACCATGGCATCGAAACGTACCCCTCCCCCCACTTCGCAGCAGCGCATGGACGACAAGCTGGCTCTGGCCCTGGGAGCGGCGGCACGTGCCGCCCGGCTGCGCGCGGGGCTCACCCAGGCGGAGGCGGCCGAGAAGGTCGGCCTGGCCCCGGGCGTCTACGGTCGCATCGAGCGTGGAGGAATGATGCCCAGCGTCCCCACGCTGCGCCGTCTGAGCATCGTCCTGAAGATTCCCTCGGACACGCTGCTGAGCCTGAGTCACTCGGAGGTGACGGCCTGGGTGGACTCGCTACCGCCCCGGGAGGAGCGCTCCCCGGATCTGCGGCGGCTCGCGCGCTCGTTGCGCAACCTGTCCCCGGCCCAGCTCAAGGTGCTCAACATCATCGCCACCGCGCTCACGCGCTGAGCCAGGTCGGGAAGGCCATCCCGACCCGATGGGGCAGGTTGGCCCGTTTCCAGCTCAGGGCAGGGTGTCCAGTCCGGCGAGGAGCCGGTCCACGTCCTCGAGCGTGTTGTAGTGCAGCAGCGAGACGCGCACCGCGCCCTCGGGCATGAGGCCCAGCCCCTGCATGGCCAGGGTGGCGTAGTAGTGGCCCGCGGCCACGCCCACCTCGTGGCGGGCCAGGTGCTCGGCGACGGCGCGCGGCGCGAGTCCCGGCACGTTGAAGCAGAAGGTGGCCACCCTTCCCCGCGGCTCGGGGATGCCGTACAGCCGCACGCGCGGGTGGGTGCGCAGCCGCTCCAGTGTGGACTCCAGCAGCGGGCGCTCGAGCGACTCGATGCGACGGAAGGCCTGCTCCAGCCCCGCGCGCCCGGGCTGCCCGCCGCCGAGCACCTCGCGCACGTAGCGCAGCGACCCCAGCCAGCCGGCGAGGCCCTCGTGGTTGGCGGTGCCGGGCTCGAACTTCTGCGGGCTGTCCTCGGGCACGAACCACAGCTTGTCCGCGGGCAGTGTGGGCAGCAGCTCGCGGCGCACGTACAGGCAGCCCAGGTGGGGGCCGAAGACCTTGTAGGGAGAGAACGTCGCGAAGTCCGCGCCCCAGGCCTTCACGTCGGGCAGCAGGTGCGGGCTAGAGTGCACCGCGTCGACGATGAGCCACGCCCCCACGGAGTGGGCGAGCTCTCCAGCGGCGGCCACGTCGGGCGTGGTACCCACGGAGTTGGCGGCGGCGGTGACGGCGACGAGCCGGGTACGCGGGGTGAGCAGCGGGCGCAGGTCGGCCGGCTCCAGGCGTCCCTCGGGCCAGCGCGCGCGCCACACCTTCACCACCGCGCCCTGGGCCTCCAGCCAGCGCCAGGGACTGGCGTTGGACTCGTGCTCCAGCTCCGAGATGATGACTTCATCGCCGGGCTGGAACAGGCGCGAGAAGGCGCGCGAGAGCTGGAAGGTGAGGGCGGTCGCGCTGGTGCCCAGCATGACCTCCTCGGGCTGGCAGTGGAGGAACTCGGCGGTGGCGGCGCGGGCCTGGGCCTTCACCTCGGTGGCGCGCACGGAGGCGGCGTAGGGTTGGCCCACGTTGCAGCTCCCACTGGCGAGGAACTGGGTGAGGGCGTCGATGGCGTGGGTGGGCACCTGGGCCCCCGCGGCGTTGTCGAGGTAGCTGAAACCCGACCGCAGGGCGGGGAAGTGCTCGGCGAAGGTGGAGGTCATGACGCCGCGCAGCATAGCGCGAAAGACCTCCACCCGCCGGGAGCGACGGGGCCGCGTCAGTGCAGCGCGGGGCCGGACTCGTCGAGGTTCACCTTCTCGTTCTCACCCGGGCGGAACTGCTCGCCGGTGAGGACGCTCTTCACGAAGCCCACGAGCTGCACCATGCGCTTGTTGGGCGTGTCCCAGTACTCGGCCTTGTTCACCGTCACGCACAGCAGCGCGAGCTCGGGGTCATCCACGCCCAGGGGGAACCAGGCCTTGAGGGTGGGGTTCCACAGCTCGCGGGCCTTGTCCTTGTCGAGCACCAGCCGCGCCATGCCACTCACCGACACATAGCGATCCTTGCCGGGCTCCGAATAGGAGAGGTTGACGTGGTGGTCTCGCTCCACCTCGTCCACCTTGGGCGAGTGCTCGCGGGTGAAGAACCACAGCTCCCCATCGAAGTCCCGGTCGTGCGTCCACATGGGACGGCTGCGCAGGGTGCCGTCCTCCTCCACCGTCGTCATCATCGCGACCTTGATGCCGTGGATGAGCTCGCCCAGATGCGCGATGGGATTCTTCTTCTCCGTCTTCTTCGTGGCCATGCCTGCCTCCCGGCCCTTCACGGTAAGCAGGGGGAATGGGCGTGGCACGTGCGCGGATGTCGCTCCCTCGTCCGCCCGCTCGTAAGGGGTGATGCCGTGTCCAACGTTCACGTAGAGACATTGGCGTGTTGCGTCCAAAGCAACACACTGAACTTCCGTGTGCTGTCTGGGAGATGCTGTTCTCAGACTCTGAGAGTCGCACTCTTCACCAATGAGAGTCGTTACAGGATTGCACCTGTACGCGGAGTATTGGGGCCCTCTTTCTTGTCGTGGTGTCACGCCTCTTCTTTCTCTGCGTGACTGTGCAGCCGCATCTTCGCCATGTACCGTGTGACAGTCTGTTCTTCGCGGCTCAGGCCGCAATCTCGGACAACAGGGGGCTGTATGGCTGGCATCCTCGGTATGGAGGGCCTGTCCACGGCGCAAGTCGAGGATGAGCTGCGCCGCGGCGGCAGGTTCGTGGTCTTCGAGTACTGCGTCTCCTTCTTCGTCACGACCACGAAACGCTCGTCGGACGTGTACTTCGTCCGGGCGGGACAGGGCACGTTCATCTTGAGTCTGGGCTACACCCTGCTCTCACTGCTCCTCGGCTGGTGGGGGCTGCCCTGGGGCTTCATCTACACACCCCGGTGCCTCGCCACGAACCTGCAGGGGGGCAAGGACGTGACGGAGATGGTGGTGCTCTCGCTGCTGGCGCCCCGGTACGATCCAAGCCTGGGGTACTAGTCCCCGCGGGGAGCGTCATCCAGGGAGGGTGGCCCGGCGACGTCCAGGGGACACGGGCTGCTTCGCGCGAGGTGGCGGGCGCTGTGCCCCGCTCGGCTTCACCCGCCTCCGTTCGCAGGCGCTGCTCCTGGCGGCGGCCCCACTCGAGCATGAGGCGGATGATGGGCCCGAGACTCCTACCGAGCTCGGTGAGGGAGTACTCCACCTTGGGTGGCACCTGAGGGTAGACCTCCCGGTGAACCACCCCGTCCGCCTCGAGCTCGCGCAGCTGGTTGGTGAGCATCTGTAGCGTGATCCGCGGCATGAGCCGCTGGAACTCGCCGAAGCGCAGCGTCTCGCTCTCGAGCAGGTGGTAGAGGATGACGCCCTTCCACTTCCCACCGATGACATCCAGGGTCAGCTCCACCGGACACTCGAAGTCCGAGGGCTCGCGCTGTTTCTTCATGCGTCACCCATACTCTGCTTTTGATGACTATAGCGGGGCTAGAGCGCGGCCTCCCACGAGAAGTGGGACATGAACATGGAGCGCCGGCCGAGGTGGTAGGTGAGCGCGAAGTCCGCGTAGTCGTACGCCCCCGCCCGAGGCAGCTGGAAGCTCCGGCCCGCGGAGAGCTGCGCGCAGGAGGCGACCAGCGCCATGTGCGTGAAGGCCTGCGGGAAGTTGCCCAGCGCCTCGCCCGTACCCGGCACCGCCTCCTCCGCGTAGAGGCCCACATCGTTGGACAGGCTCAGCAGGTGCCGCAGCAGATCCTCCGCTTCCCCCGTCCTGCCCGAGTGCACCAGCACGTCGTGCAGCCAGAAGGAGCACAGGAGGAAGGTGCCCTCTCCGCCGCTCAATCCGTCCGGAGCGTGGTAGCGGAAGAGCAGCCCGTCCTTCTCCAGCCGTTTGCGCACCTCCTTCACGGTGCGGCTCACCAGCGGGTGGGCCGAGGGCAGGAAGCCCAACGCGGGGAGCTGCAGCACCGAGGCATCCGGTGTGTCCGAGCCCACCGATTGGGAGAACCACCCGAGGCGCGTCCCCTCCTTCAGGAGGTACTCGCGTAGCAGCGCGCGCTCGCGGGCCCAGACGCCCACGGGGGCGGGGAGCCGCCGCGTTCGAGCGATGCGGATGGCCCTGTCCAACGCCACCCAGCACAGCAGCTTCGAGTGGATGAAGTGCCGGGGTTCGTCCCTTATCTCCCACAGTCCCTGGTCCGGCTGACGCCAGCGCACGCATACGTCATCCACCAGCCCGCGCAGGAAGTCCCAGTGCCGCTGTGACATCCTTCCGCCCATCTTCGAGAAGAGCCACGCCCCCTCGAGTAGCTCCCCGAAGACGTCGAGCTGGAGCTGCTTCACCGCTCCGTTGCCGGCCCGCACGGGCCGCGAGCCCTGGTGGCCCTCCAGGTGGGGCAGCTCCACCTCGGGCAGATGCCGGTGGCCGCGGATGCTGTACATGATTTGAACGTCCTCGGCCCGGCCCGCGCTGGTGCGCTCCAGCCAGCGCTGGAAGGCGAGTGTCTCCTCCTGGTAGCCCAGCAGCATCAGTGAGTTGAGCGTGAGCGTGGTGTCCCGCAGCCAGGTGTAGCGGTAGTCCCAGTTGCGCACGCCGCCGGGCTCCTCGGGGAGGGACGTGGTGGGGGCGGCCACGATGGCGCCCGAGGGCGCGTACGTGAGCGCCTTGAGCACCAGCGCCGAGCGGCGCACCTCGCGGGTGTACTCGCCCTCGTAGGCGCAGTGGGAGATCCAATCGCGCCAGAAGAACACCGTGTCCTCCAGCCGCCGGCGCAGCGTCGCCAGGTCCGGCATCTCCGCCGGAGTGCGCTCGACGAGCGAGGGAGTCCACGCCGCCTCCACCCAGGCCTCGTCCCCGGCACGCATGCGCCAGCGCGCGCGCAGGGCGTTGTCGTGCGCCGTCAGCGGGCGCGTGGCCGTCACCCACAGCGCATCCGCGCCGCCCACCAGTTCGGCCGTATGGGGTGAGGTGAGGCGGATGCGCGGAACGAAGGCCCCGTACTCGAAGCGAGGCGCCATCACCACGCGTGCGTGCACCTCCCCGCTCGTGCAGCGCAGCCGTCGCAACAACGAGTGCCGGGTTCCCACGCGGGAGCTGCGGGCCAGGCCGGTGCGGATGGGCATGCAGTCCGTCACCTCCAGCACGCCGGTGGGCGTGGTGAAGGTGGTGATGAGCACGTTGGTGTCGTCGATGTACCGGCGCTTGGACTGGAAGGGACCATCGGGGCTCACCCGGAAGGAGCCGCCCCGTCGCACGTCCAGGATGCGGCAGAACACCGCGGCCGAGTCGAAGCGGGGGAAGCAGGCCCAGTCGATGGAGCCATCACGGCCCACCAGGGCCGCCGAGTGGCAGTCGCCCAGGAGGGCGTAGTCGTCGATACGCTGCCGCATGGAGTCTCCCGGAGGCCGTTCCAATCCCTGGGGCCTCTCCCGTCATTGAGTATGGGAGACCGGTGTTGCAACCACGCGAGTGACGCGGCCGGCTCGGGTGTGTCTCGTCTCCGAGCAGGAGACCATGCGCTGCCCGCGATAGTCCCCATGCGTCACCGTCTTCCAATCAGTCGTCGTGTACCTGGGCGAGCAGCCGGCGAGTGGCCTCGTGCCGGGGCGCGTCCAGCACCTGCTCTGGTGGGCCCTGCTCGACGAGATGACCGTGGTCCAGCACCATGACCCGCTCGGCGGCGCGTGCGAGCTGCACGTCGTGCGTCACCACGAGCTGGGTCATTCCCAGCGAGCCCACGCGGCGCAGCGTCTCGACCACTTCGCGGCGCAGGGAGGGATCCAACGCGCTCGTCGGCTCGTCATACAGGAGCACCGCGGGCTCCATGGCCAGGGCGCGAGCGATGGCCACGCGCTGCCGTTGCCCGCCCGAGAGCATCTCCGGGTAGGCATCCAGCCGCTGCCCCAGCCCCAGAGCCTCCAGGAGCCGGCGAGCCCGTGCCTCGGCCTCCTCCCGCGAGCGCCTGGCCACCAACCGCTGCGCCAGCGTGCAGTTTCCCAATGCGGTGAGGTGCGGAAACAGCTCGAAGGACTGGAACACCAGCCCCGCCTGCCCGCCCAGGTGGATGGAGCCCGAGTCCAGCCGCTCCAGGCCCACGATGCAGCGCAGCAGCGTGGACTTGCCCGAGCCACTCGGCCCGAGGATGGCCGCCAGCCGCCCCGTCTCCAGCGTGAAGGACACACCGTCCAGGGTGGCCGAGCCCGCGCCGGGGAAGCGCTTGCGCACGTCCTCGACGCGGATCATCGCGCCACCCCCTTGAGGTGCCGTCCGAGCCGGGCCTCCACGGTGCGCGCCAGGTGCGCGAAGGGCAGGCCGATCAGCAGGTAGATGAGGGCCACGAGGAGTCCCAGGCCCAGATGGTCGCGCATGGCGTTGGCCAGGTTGAGGTAGGTGCGCGTGAGCTCGGTGAGCGTCACCAGGGAAACGAGCGAGCTGTCCTTGAGCAGCGCGATGAAGTCATTCGTCATCGGCGGCAGGGAGACGCGCACGGCCTGGGGCATCACCACGTGGCGCAGCGTCTGCCACCGCGAGAGGCCGAGCACCTTGGCCGCCTCGTGCTGGCCCGCGGGCACGCTGGACAACCCGGCCCGGTAGTTCTCCGCCTCGGCCGCCGCGTAGTTGAGCCCGAGCGTCAGCACGCCCGCCGTCAGAGGCTCCAGGCTCAGGCCGAGCTGGGGCAGCCCGAAGTACACCAGCGTGAGCTGCACCAGCAGCGGGGTGCCGCGCACCACCTCGATGTAGGCCATGGCCAGCCAGCGCAGGGGCCCGGGGCCGTAGACGCGCGTCACCGCCAGCACCACGCCCGCCACCACCGCCAGCGCCATGGACAGCAGGGACACGCCCAGCGTCATCAACGCCCCGCGCGCGAACAGCATCAGCGTGCTCGGATAGCGCTCCCTCACCCGCTCGAGGAAGGGCGGAATCTTCCCCACCGAGGCCCGCCAGGCCTCGTACTGCTCCGGTACGCCCCGGGGGCTCGGGTTCGGGTCGCCCAGCAGCTCCGCCGTCTCCGCGTTCCACAGACCCCAGCGCTCGTAGAGGGTCCGCAGCGTGCCCTCGCGCCGCAGCTCCTCCAGGGCGGTGTCGATGGCCCGGCGCAGCTCCTCCTCGCCCTTGCGCACCGCCACCGCGTACCGCACCTCGCCGAAGGTGCCCGGCACCACCTCCAGCTCCGGATCGATGGCGCCGTAGTAGCGGGTGATGGGCTCGTCCAGCAGCACCGCGTCCGTGCGACCCAGCTTCAGGTCCGCGTAGATTTCATCCTGGCCGCCCTCGTACGTCTTCACCAGGGCGCCCTCGCGGCGGAGGATGCGCTCGGCCAGCGAGCCCGGCAGGGTTCCCACCGGACGCCCCTTCACCTGGGCCAGCGAGTGCGGCGCGCGAGCGTCTCCCCGGCGGACCGTGAGGCGCTCGGCGGCGGTGTAATAGGGCCGCGAGAGATCGCAGACGCGCTTCTTCTCCTCGGCCACCTCGATGCCGTTGAGCGCCACGTCGAAGTCGCCGCGGGCCAGCAGCTCCAGCAGGGAGTCCCAGGGGCCGAGCACGGGCCTGGCGCGTACGCCCAGCTTTCCGGCGATCGCCTCGGCCAGGTCCACCTCGAAACCGATGAGGCGGTTGGGGTCCATCGGATCCTGGAAGACGTAGGGGGCGCCGCCCTGCGCGTCGGCACCCCACAACAACTCCCCGCGGGCCTTCACCGCCGCGAGACCGTCGGGCTCGGGGGCGGGAGGCTCCTGCGCGAAGCCAGGCAGACAGAAGAGGACGAGGCCGAGGAACAGGGCTCTGGTCAGTGCGGGCTCCCTGCGGGAACGGGGGGCGCGAGTCTAATCACCTTTCCGCGCGTCCGTCTTCCACACCAGCGGCGTGAGCGAGCCCACCAGCACGAAGAGCACCTGCACCACGTGGGCGAGCAGCGCGATGGACACGGCCTTGGCCGTGGTGGTGCCGAAGACCTGGGCCGACAGCGCGAAGGCTCCGTCGCTCACACCGAATTGTCCCGGCACCAGCGTGCCCACCGCCAGCGCCACCATGTTGAGCCCCTGGGCGACGAGCGCCTGCAACGAGCTCGTGTCGATGCCCACCGCCACCGCCAGGGTGCCGTACTGCACCACCTGCAGCACGCGGCCGAGGAAGGTGGCCACGATGGGCCGGGCCGGTAGCAGCCCGTCGCCGCGAGCCGACTCCTGGAAGGTCTCCGTGTGCGTGGCGATGCGGTGGAAGCGGCGCTTCAACCACGCCCCGAGCTTCTGTGCCCGCATGCCCGCGCGCATTCCCATGCCCACGAGCACCAGCGCCACCGTGTGCACCCCGAGCGCCAGTGTCAGCCACGAGGTCCCCGTCAACAGGTACGCCGCGAGCGCGCACGGAATGGAGATGAGGCCACCCGACACCAGCGAGGCCGCCTGTGACGTGGCCGCCGCCGCCGCCGCCGTGGCACCTCCCGTGTAGCGGCTGACCAGTGCCGCCTTCATCGCCTCGCCCGCGGTCCGCCCCGCGGGCGCCAGGGTGGACACCGGGGTGCTGATGAGCTGCGCGCGGAGCAGGGAGCGGAAGGGGACCTCCTCGGCCCGGCTGCCATACGCCACCCACGTGCCCACCGCGTCCAGTGCGAGGCGGGCCGCCTCGAGCAGGAGCACCAGGGGCAGCCAGGGGGCCGCTCGGGACAGGACCTTCCCCAGTTCCTCGGTCCCCACGTCCCGCACGAGCAGGACGAGCACGCCCAGGCCCACCACCGCGAACGCCGGGCGTAGCATCGCCAGGAGCCTCGCCCGTGTGGGCTTGCGCATCGCCAGGGGGATGCTCACGGTGGGCGCGCTTCCCGTCGGTCTCGCCAGGGGGATTGCCGGGGGCCCATTCAGGCTCAGTTCCTGTCGCTCGCTGCCCACCATCCGCCTCCTTCCGCCGCGTGAGCGGCGGTGTCCGTGAAGGTGGTCAGTGCCCCGCCATCTGGCGAGCACGGGCGCTGCTCGCTCTGTTGGCTGCCGGGGAGCTCCCCGGCGCGCGTTCACCGGCGGACAGGGGCGTTGTACGGCGGTCCAAGGGGGGGCCGCTCTTGCGCGTTGCAAGGGGGAACCCCCTGGAGAAGGAACGTGATAGGGGGGCACCCGCCCTGACCGCGGGAAGTCCCCGGGAGTGGATGGCGGGCCGGACGTGGCCCGAGGAGATGGATGGCGATGCTGAAGACGGCGATGAACGATTGGGCCCTGAAGGCAATCCAGCTGGAGACGGCGCTGATGGCGCTGGACGAGGTGGGGCTGCCCGCGAGCATGAAGGGACTGCAGGACAAGGCCGAGCAGGCCATGAGGGAGCTGGTGCGGGGCTGGCTCGCGCAGAAGCCCAAGGCCGACGAGCGCACGTGGAAGGTGGAGCCGGCCAAGGAGGGGGGCACGCCCCAGGACGAGGAGCTCGCCGAGGTGGTGTCCGAGATGAAGGAGGAGGGCGTGGAGTGGAGTGTCTACCGGGCCACCAGCGACAAGGGCGAAACGGTGGAGACGCTCGTCTCGGGAGATCGCGCGTGGATGGCGGCCGGTGGCGAGTACTACGTGGGCCAGTGGGACGAGGAGACGCAGCAGCTCGACGTGGGCCGTGACGACGAGGAGGGCGAGCTGGGCACCGGCCTCGTCCTCACGCTCAAGGGCGAGCTCGTCTACGAGTCCCAGCTCGAGGACTGAGCACCAGCTCGCGCGCGGCTACAGGCCGAGCAGCTCCACCATGCGGGCCCGGGTCTTCGTGTCGGGCAGGCGCCCGGTGCCCGCGCGGAGGTTGTCCTCGAGGTGGCGCGGGTTGCTGGTGGCGGGAATGGGACACGTCACCGCCGGGTGTCCCAGGATGTACTTGAGGAAGAACTCCGCCCAGCTCTTGCAGTCGAAGTCGGCGGCCCAGGGCGGCAGCGACCTGCCCTTCACCCGGCGGAAGAGCTCTCCGCTCTCGAAGGGGCGCATCACCAGCACCGCGGTGCCGTGCTCGGCGGCCGCAGGCAGCAGCCGCTCCTCCGCGTCGCGCATGGCGATGGAGTAGGGCAACTGAACGAAGTCCAGCGACTCCTCGCGGATGAGCTTCTCCAGGTCGTCGAAGGCACCGCGCAGGTAGTGGGTGACGCCGAGGTAGCGGATGCGCCCGGCCTTCTTCCACTCGCGCAGGGTGGCCAGGTGGGTGCGCACGTCCACGAGGTTGTGCACCTGCATCAGATCCAACTGCCCGTGGCCCATCTTGCGCAGCGAATCACGCATCTGCTCCACGCCGGCCTCGCGGCCACTGGTCCACACCTTGGTGGCGAGGAAGGGTGTGCGCTCCTCGCCGAGCTCCCGGAGCAGGTCCCCCACCACCGTCTCCGCCCGGCCGTACATGGGCGAGGAGTCGATGACCCGGGCTCCGGCCGCGAGGAAGCGCTTCAACACCTCCTTCTGGTCCTTGCGGTCGCCAGGGGAGGGCCCCACGTCGAATGTCTGCCAGGTCCCGAGCCCGATGACGGGCAGCTTCTCACCGCTCTTCGGAATGGTGCGCGTCAGCATGCACCCGAAAGTAGCAGGTGACACCTCCGCGTCACCCGGGTGTTCCAGTCGCCGAAAGGTTCATTACAAAGAGGGTTCCGCGATGAATCGCACGGTCTCGGTGTATGCAGGTGTCATGGCGGCGATGGTGTCGTTCTCCGCGGGTGCCCAGGAGCCGGCCCCCGAGGCCCCCCTGCCGCCCGCCCCGGCCGAGGTCTACAAGCCCGTCAACCTCTCCATCCTGAGCGGTCTCAGCACCAACGGGTTCTCGAGCGGTAACGTGGTGAACAGTCTCTCGCTCGGCCTGCTCACCACGAATGCGGGGCGGGTGGACGGCCTGGCCATGGCCATGGTGGGCAACTGGATGGAGCGGGAGTCGAGCGGGGCCGCGCTGGCGATGGTCGCCAACTACGCTGGCCAGGTGAAGGGCGTGCAGATGGCGCTGGGCGTGAACGTGGCGGGTGGCTCCATGCGGGGCTGGCAGACGTCGCTGGGCGCCAACGTGGCCGCTGGGGAGATGGTGGGCGCGCAGCTCTCCACGGGTGTCAACATCGCGGCGGGAGAGACCCGGGGGCTCCAGGCCGCGGTGGGACTCAACATCGCCCAGGACATGGTGGGCGTGCAGACGTCGCCGGGCCTGAGCATCGCGAGCCGCCTCGAGGGGGCCCAGATTTCCATCCTCAACATCGGTGGGGACGTGAGCGGCGCGCAGGTGGGCATCATCAACGTCGCGCGGCGGATGAAGGGGCTGCAGCTCGGCCTCCTCAACGTGGCGGGCGAGGCGGAGGGCGCCAATATCGGCATCCTGAGCTTCGTGGGCAACGGCCAGCACCACGTGCAGGCCTGGGTGAGTGAGATGGCCATGGCGAACGTGGCGCTGAAGCTCGGCGGCAAGTACTTTCACACGCTGCTGACCGTGGGCATGCGGCCCCCCCACGCTGGCGAGCCGCGCCTCTGGGCGACGGGTCTCGGCTTCGGCGGCCATATCCCCGTCGGTCTCTTCTTCGTCGACCTGGACGCGCTGGCCAGCTCCATGCGCGAGGGCTCGTTCATCGACTCCGGCCACAACCTGCTAGGCCAATTGCGTCTGGTGGCCGGCTTCCAGCCGTTCAAGCACTTCGCCATCTTCGGCGGCGTGACGGCCAACACCCTCGTCACCTGGCAGGGCGAGGCTCCGTCGGGAACGGACCGCTTCAAGCAGGGCCGGATCTACTACTCGGATGACGTCCGCGTGCAGGTGTGGCCGGGGCTCGTCGCCGGCATTCAGATCTGAGCCGCGAGAGGCTTTCCGAGCGCCTCTCCTCCTGACGGCCCGGCGGCCGGGCATTCCCCGAGGGGGGGTGGTGCCCGGCCGGAGCGTACCTAGGTTCTAGATGCGTGCCCGGCACGGACGAGAGTGGGTTTCCGGTGCGGGTCGGGGTGGGTGTGCCGGATGGATGGGTGTGGGGTAGGTGAGCCCGTGCCGGACGCGCTCCTCTTGAATCATGCGAGCCATGGTGCTTCACGCTCCGGGTCTGCCGCTCCGGTTGGAGGAGAGGCCGATTCCCGAGCCGGGTCCCGAGCAACTCCTGCTGAAGGTGCATGCGTGCGCGGTGTGCCGCACGGACCTGCACGTGATGGATGGGGAGCTGACGCGCCCCCGGTTGCCGCTGGTGCTGGGGCACGAAATCGTCGGCACGGTGGTGAAGGCGGGTGAGCGGGCGGGCCTCCTCGGGCCGGGCACGCGGGTAGGCGTGCCCTGGCTGGGATGGAGTGACCGCACCTGCCGCTACTGTCTCTCGGGCCGGGAGAACCTCTGCGACAACGCGCGCTTCACCGGCTACCAGCTCGACGGGGGCTACGCCGAGTACGCCGTGGCGGACCACCGCTTCTGCTTCCCCATTCCCGAGGGCTACCCGAACCTGCAGGCCGCGCCGCTCCTGTGCGCGGGGCTCATCGGCTACCGCTGCCTGCGCATGGCCGGAGACGCCGAGCGGCTGGGGTTGTACGGCTTCGGCGCGGCGGCGCACGTCATCATCCAGGTGGCGCGCTACCAGGGGCGGCGGGTGTTCGGCTTCACGCGTCCGGGAGACGTGGACGCGCGGGACTTCGCGCTGCGGTTGGGGGCCGAGTGGGCGGGGGACTCGGACGTGCTGCCGCCCGAGCCATTGGACGCGGCCATCCTCTTCGCCCCCGTGGGGAGCCTGGTCCCCGCGGCTCTGGCCGCCGTGGAGAAGGGCGGCACGGTGGTGTGCGGGGGCATCCACATGAGCGACATCCCCGCCTTTCCCTACTCCCTGCTGTGGGGTGAGCGCACCGTGCGCTCCGTGGCGAACCTGACGCGGCAGGACGGGTTGGACTTCCTCGCGCTCGCACCCCGGGTGCCGGTGCGCACCGAGGTGCAACCCTTCCCGCTGGAGGCCGCCAACGAGGCGCTGGCGGCCCTGCGCGAGGGGCGGATCCGTGGCGCGGCGGTGCTGGAGATGAGCGCCACGGGGGCGGGCTAGAAGCCGACGCCGCTCACACGTGTCCCCGGCGACGCGCTCAGCGACGAGAGGCTCGTGTGGAGCACGAAGCTTCCCGTGGCGCTCGCGTCGGGGCTGCGGTTCATCGACACGCCGTCCTGGCTGGCCAGCGCGCTCGTGTAGGTGAACATGTCGATCGTCGTCGCGGTCCCGGTGGAAGAGGTCTTCACCGTCACCGTGTCGCCGCCGTTGTTGAGGCTGAGCGTGCCGGTGGACGCGACCACGGCGTTGGTCGTCCCCGCGGGAATCCCGCTCGCGCCGCCGAACACCACGATGGCCTTGCCCGCGCCGAGCACCGTCCCCGCCGCGAAGGTGTGCCGCACCGACGTGGCGTCCGACAGGGTCCAACCGCTGATGTCGATGGACGCGCCGCCCACGTTCACCAGCTCCACGAACTCGCCATTCGTGGAACTGCCGGGCTCGTTGGCCAGGATCTCATTGAGGATGACCTTCGCCGGGCTGTTGACCATGTTGATGGTGAAGGGGCCATCGCTCATGTCCCAGTCCGTGCCGAAGGCGTCCTTCACTCGCACCCGGGCCGTCGTGCTGGCCGTGGTCGGGACCGTCCAGGAATAGCTGCCCGTGGACGCGGCCACGCTGCTGGCGATCACCGTCCACGAGGCGCCGTTGTCGAGCGAGTACTCCAGCTTCACGTTGGAGATGTCCTGGGCCGTCCAGGTGATGTTCTGCGCCCTACCCCCCGCCCAGCTCTCGCCACCGTTGGGTTTGGTGACGGTGATGCCCGGCGCGGGCGTGCGCGCGGAGGCGCTGCTCGCGGTGGACTCGTTGCCCGCCGCGTCCACGGCCGTCACCAGGTACTCATACGAGGCGCCGGGCGTCAGGCCCAGGTCCGCGAAGCCCGGGGTGCTCGTGGTTCCGGCGGACGTGTAGGCGCCGCCGTTGACGCTCCGGTACACCCGGTAGCCCGTCACCTTCACGTTGTCCGTGGAGGCATTCCAGGACAGGTCGATCTCCGTGGAGGACACGGCGCTGGCCACCAGCGCGCCAGGCGCGGAGGGCGGCTGGAGATCCGGGCCCTTCGAGGCGTACGAGACGTTCACGCTGCCCTGCTTCACCACGAAGGTGCTCCCGTCCGCGGAGCTCAGCTCGATGTGGCCCCGGACCTTGTTCGTGGCCGGATCCTCCGTCAGCCAGATGTCCGAGGCGCGCGCCGTCAGCCGGTCCAGGCACTCCTGCGTCGGGTGGCCGTAGGTGTTGTCCTTGCCCACGGAGATGAAGGACACCGTGGGCTTCGTCACATCCAGGAACGAGTCGTTGGACGAGCTGCGCGAGCCGTGGTGGTGCACCTTGTACAGCTCGATCTCCCCCACGTCGTTGAGGAGGGTGGACTCGATGTCCGGGCTGCCGGTGAGGTCTCCTCCCACGAGGGCGTCGAACTCGCCATACGAAATCTTCACCGCCACGGATTTGGCGTTCTCGTCCGAGCTGGTGATGCCGTTGCCGTTGGCCGCCACGACGGTGAGCGTCACCTCGCCGCAGAGCGAGAACGTCTGTCCCCGGAGCGCCGTGAAGCGCCGGCCGCTGAAGTGGCTGACGTAGTCGTCATACGCGTTCGAGTTGTACGTACCCCCGTGGTCGTACACCGCGTCGATGGAGACCGCGTCCGTGCCCACGTCCACCTCGTCGATGCCGCCCATGTGGTCGGCATGCATGTGCGAGACGAAGACCATGTCGATGTTCGTCACCCCCAATGACTTCAGGTAGGCCTTGATGGTGGCTCCCGAGCCCGTGGGACCTCCATCGAACAGCGCCACGCAGCCCCCCGGCGCGATGAGCACCGCCGAGTCCCCCTGTCCGATGTCCAGGGTGGTGAAGCGCAGGCCCTGCGACCAGGCCAGCGTGGGCAACAAGGCGGTCAGCAGCAGCAGGGAACGGACAGCGGTCAGCGGGTGGGTGAGCATGGGCTCGCCTCCAGGGACAGGGACACCCGTCGTTATCTCAAGCCCTGGGAATCCAGCAAGGCGGTAGGTTTCGATTTAACTGGAAATTCAAGTTGCCTCGGACGCCTGCGTCCCCTTCCCAGCACGAGGACTTGCGCGGACCGGCCGTTCAGACTACCTGGTCCAACCAGAGGGTTCGTACTCCCGGTCTACCCCTGGTCCCCGAGGTGCCCGCCGCCATGCCCCGTCCGCGTTTCGAGAAGCTTCCGCCCGAGCGTCGCGTCCACATCCTGGAGGTGGCGGCGCGCGAGTTCGGCGCGCTCGGCTACGAGGGGGCGTCGCTCAACCGCATCCTGGAGAAGGCGGAGCTGAGCAAGGGGGCCGCCTACTACTACTTCGACGACAAGGCGGACCTGTTCCTCGCGGTGCTGCGGCACTGCTGGGAGCACCTGTCGGTCGAGGAGGCGCTACGGCCGGAGGTGCTGCGGGCCGACACCTTCTGGGAGCACCTGCGTGCCCTCTACCAGCGCCAGTTCATCCTCTTGCGCCAGAGCCCCTGGTTGATGGGCGTGGCGCGGGCCGTATGGACGCTGCCGCCGCACCTGCGCGAGAGCGGGCCGATGGCGGTCCTCATCGAGCGCGGCCAGGCCCTCATGCGTGGGTTGCTCGTGCGAGGCCGCGAGCTGGGCGTCATCCGCGAGGACGTGCCCGAGGCGTTGCTCGGCGCCTGGGTGCGCGCCCTCGACAGTGCGGGCGACCAGTGGCTGCTCGCGCACTGGGAGCAACTCGACGACGCGGCCATGCGGGAGCACGCGGAGCGTGTCGTGGACGCCATACGCCGGCTGCTCACGCCGGCCCAACCAGGAGGGAAGTCATGAAGCGGGTTCTCATCGTCGGAGCGGGACCGGCGGGCGCCGCCCTCGCCTACATTCTCGCGAGCCGGGGCGTGCCGGTGCACCTGTTGGAGCGCCAGCGGGACTTCTCTCGCGAGTTCCGCGGCGAGGGCTTCCAGCCGAGCGGCCAGGACGTGCTGCGCCAGATGGGGCTGGGCTCGCGCTTCGACGCGCTGCCGTCCGTGAGGATGGAGGCCGTCTCCGTGTGGCGGGGCTCGCGGAGGCTGCTGTCGGTGGACGTGCCCGAGCAGGCCCGCGACAACGTGGTACGCATCGTGAGCCAGCCGGCGCTGCTGGAGATGCTGGTGGAGGAGGCGGGACGCTTCCCCCACTTCCGCCTGGAGCGCGGCGTGGCGGTGCGGGACGTGGTGCGCGAGGGCGGGCGCGTGGTGGGCGTGCGCGTGGAGCGGGACGGGCACGAGGCGGAGCTGCGCGCGGACTTCGTCATCGGCACGGACGGGCGCAACTCGGTGCTGCGCCGCAAGGCGGACCTGCACGAGGAGCGCATGCCGCAGTCCTTCGACATCCTCTGGTGCAAGGTGCCCGTTCCCGCCTTCTGGCGGCCGGGCGAGGCGGAGATCCACGCCACCACCCAGGGCGGCCTGTGTCTGGCGTTTCCCTCCTATGACGGGATGCTGCAGCTCGGTTGGAGCATGCGGAAGGGGAAGTTCAAGCAGCTGCGCGGACAGGGCGTGGAGGCGTGGGTGGAGGAGCTGTCCCGGGCGGTGCGGCCGGAGCTGGGCGCGCACCTGCTTGCCCACCGGGGCGAGGTGAGCCACCCGTTCCTCCTGGATGCCATCTGCGATCGGCTCGTGCGCTGGACGGCACCGGGGCTGCTGCTCATCGGGGACGCGGCGCACCCCATGTCTCCGGTGGGGGGGCAGGGGGTGAACGTGGCCCTGCGCGACGCGCTCGTGGCGGCCAACCACCTGTTCCCCGTGCTCGCGGCGGAGGGCTCGCCCGAGGCACTGGATGCCGCCGCCGCGCGCGTGCAGGCCGAGCGGCTGCCCGAGGTCTCCGACATCCAGGCCATCCAGACGCGGCAGGCGCGCTTCCTCGTGGGCACGGGGCTGCTGCCGCGGTTGATGTTGGCGGTCCTGCCGCTGCTCGAGAAGCTGGGCGCCACGCGCAACTTCGCCGTGGGCGGAGACCGGCGCTTCCGCGGCGTGCTGCGCCCGTTGCGACTCGCGGTGTGAGGCTACTTCGTGTCGTCCTCGTCGGGCGAGAGGCGTGCCACCTGCTCCTCGCTGGCGGCCCAGGCGTCCTGGGCGTCACGGGCGTGCACCTCGGAGGCGGCCTCGTCGTCCTGCTTGCTCGTCCACGAGGAGTGACCACCGGCGAAGCCCTCGAGCGGACGCGGGCCGCGCTTCGCCTCCACCTCCAGGTCCTTGGCCTCCAGCTCGCGCAACCGCTCCCGCTCCTGTTCCCGCTCGCGCTGGTGCTGCTTCTCCAAAGGGTCGTTCGCCATCGGGCACCTCCTCTGCCCGAAAGTGCGAACGATGCGGGCGGGCGTCAGCGGGCGGTGACGGGTTTTCTGGGGCCCGTGTGCCTGGCTGCCTGGCCGAGCGACAGGAGTCTTGTGGGCCTGGGCCTTCCCCCGGAAGCTGCGCGCCATGAAGACACTCCATGGCTCGCGTTTCCTGTTGGTCCTGCTGGGGGCGGTTCTCGCCGGCTGCTCCGTCGCCCGCGTCACCGTGCCTCCGCCCATGGGAGACGAGGTCACGATTCTGGTTCCCGGCTACCGCGGCAGCTTCCTCGTCACCGAGGGCCCGGAGCCCGAGCGAGCCTGGCTCACGGTGGGACAGGCGCTCTCGCGAGGGGAGAAGACACTGGCGATTCCCTTCCCGGGGCAGCGGCCCGTGCCAACCTACGGCACCCTGCGGCCGGATGGACCGCTCACCGAGCTGTCGGCGCTCTTCGTGTCGGTGGACGCGTACCGCTCGTTCATGGAGTTTGGCCGGGACCACCTGCCGGGCTTCGTTCCGTTTTCCTATGACTGGCGGCGGGACATCCGCGAGAGCGCCGGAGCGCTGTGCGCGCGCATCGAGCAGCTCGTGGCGGAAGGGGGAGGGCGGCGCAAGGTGAACATCGTGGCCCACAGCATGGGCGGGCTGGTGACGATGCATTGCCTGCTGCACGGTGGAGCGCGGGCTGGCGAGAGGCCGTGGGCTGGAGCCGGGCACGTGAAGCGCGTGGTCATCATCGGCACGCCGTTTGGTGGGGGCCCGGGCATGTTCGATGACCTGCAGGTGGGCACGGAGACGATGCGCAACCGGGCGCTGATGGCACCCGAGGCGCTCTTCACCTTCGCCTCGGCCTTCCAGATGCTGCCCACGCGCAGCGACTTCTTCGTGGACGCGGAGGGCAGGCCGGTGGAGGTGGATGCCTTTGACCCGGCTGTCTGGCTGAAGGAGGGCTGGGGTCCCTTCGCGGACCCGGCGCTGCGCGAGGACGAGGCCTACCGCGCGCAGCTCGTGCGGATGCTGGACGCGCACCGGGAGTTCCGTGAGGCGCTCGCGCCACGGCCTGGGTTGCCTTCGCCTGCCTTCGAGACGCTCGTGGTGGTGGGAACGGGGCGGCCCTCGGTGAGCGGGATGCGGATGGTGGACGGGAAGCTCGACTTGAAGAACCCGCCGCGAGCGGATGGAGATGGCTCGGTGCAGTCGGCGCGAGCGCTGCCCGAGCTGCCCATTGCCTATCATCGCTTGGACAGCCCCGCCGAGCACGTGGCGCTCATGTCCGACCGTGACGTGCTCCACGCCGTGGAACGGTTCCTCCGAGGAGAGACGGTGGGGACGCTCCACCAGCCGTGATGCGGTAATTCAAGATTCGAATCGTTGCCCGGGAGGAGTCACCTGCTTGCGATGGTGCTGGTGCTGCTCGCCGGGATTCCGTGCGAGCCGTACGAGGGGTCGATCGTATGTCACTGCAAGGCGGGGATGGTCAGTGCATGCGTGGCACTGCGGGAGAGCAATCCGGAGCTGGCCAAGAAGGTGGACGCCGCGATTCAAGCGGCGAAGGTGCTGGAGGAGGCGGGCCGGAAAACGGAGGAGGCGTTCGATGCCGAGGCCCTGGCGTCCTCCGCTTCACCCGAGCCCCCTGAGTGCAAGGGGCAGGAGCACCACGTCATCTCCCGGCCCATCGCCAAGAGGTTGGAAAGTCATGAGACGCTGAGTGGTCGTTACAAGCCGCGCGACCCACGCTTCGTCGCCCGAGCCGTGGATGAGAAGGCCCATTGCGGTTATCAGGAGTGGCACCGCAAAGTGGATGATGAGGTCATCGCATGGCTTCGGCGATACCCCAAGGCGACAGTGGAGCAGTTCGAGTCATACCTCCGAGAGATTTACAGTAGGCCCGACATGCTCAAGAGGTTCCCCCATGGTTTCTGAACCCTCTACCTGCTCACGCTTTTTCGTCCTGGAGAAAGATGTCCTCGGGTCCCGTTACGATGCAGAGGTCGATGAGGTCGAGCCCCGTAACATTGGAAAAGCGCCCCGTTGCCCTCAGTGCGGCGAACCCATCGGGATGAGGCCATGGCTTCCTCCCTATCGTACCGAGTTGGTGCTGCACGGAGAGGAGCTCGGGGACTTCATCGAGGCTTCAGGGTACGACATCCTGGTGTCCGAGAGGTTCGCACAGGCCTTCCGGGAAGAGGGACTCACTGGGCTGGAGGGCTTCCATCCGGTGGAGGTTCTCCGGGTGCGTGGGAGGCGACGAGGCACCGGGCCCTCTCCTATTCCCCACTATCTGCTCGTCAGGCCGTGCTTCGGCCGCGCGGCGGTGGATCTTGCTCGCAGCCGTATTCGTTATGGAAAGTCCCCCACCTGCGATGAATGCCGTTGCGATGGCCTGGATGCCATCCACGGATTTTCTCTGGAGGCGGGCAGCTGGAGGGGAGAGGACATCTTCCACCCTCGGGGGCTGCAGGGCGTGCTGACCGTGTCCGAACGTTTCGAGCGCTTCGTGGCGCGGCACGGTTTCACCAACATGAGGCTGACGCTCAGTGAGGAATATGTGTGGAATCCACGGGGTCTCGAACCGTTGCCCACGACGAAGCCGGGTTCCGCGTGAAACGAACCGTTGGAGGGATGTCCATGAGACGGGTCTTCTCTGTCGTTACTTCTTTTTGTTTGATGACCCTGTCGGGTTGCTCGTTCTTCGGATATGGCTTGTACAAGAAGGCGGAGTGGGCACCTCCGGAAATGGCCGCCAGGGTGAAGTTCCCCAATTCATATGAGAAGGGTGCCCACCTCGAGGGACCCATGGTGGTAGCGCTGGCAGCGGCCATGAATGACTTCCTGCCACCTGGAACGGTACCTCGGAAGGGTGATGATCCCGTGGCGCGGTGCCTATCCCTTCGAGAGACGTTTCAAGTGTCTGTCTGGCAGCCGAACGACAACAACATCTTCTTCGTTCGTTTCACTCCAGACCTGTCGCGATGTGCCCCTGGTGCCATCATCACTGACGGAGGCGCGGAGTACGCCGTCGATGCTGAAGGACGTATTCTCGCCAGGAAGTGATGCGATTTGCCCCTCGTGCGGTCCCTACCAGACGAGCCGTGGTCCTTCTGTGCGCAGCCGCTCCCGTCTTGCTTCGTAATCCGGGAGCAGCCGCCCCAGCGCCGCCCAGAACTCCTTCCCGTGGTCGTCATGGACGAGATGGACGACCTCATGGGCCACCACGTAGTCCACGAGCCGCATCGGTGCCTGGATGATGCGCCAGTTGAAGCGCACCACCCCGGCACTGCAACTCCCCCAGCGCCGCTCCTGCTCGCGGACGAGCACCCGGGGCTCCGGTAGGCCCACCCTTTGAGCCCACCAGGTGGTTCGTTCGGTCAGGCGCTCTCGGGCGTGTTCCCGGTACCAACCGACGAACGCCTCCCGGATAGCCCCTGCCTGTACTTCTCTCGTGCGTGCCCCGGGGATGACGACCCGGAGCCGGCCGCGAGCGAGCCGCACCTCGGGGGCCGTACCTCCACGACGGACTTCCAACCGGTACTGCCTCCCCGAGGTACTCGTAGGCGCGCCCGAGCATGTCGGGTTCGGACAGCGCCGCGTTGCGCAGGTTCAGCTTCGCGAAGTGCTGCACCAGCTTCGAGAGCACCGTGTCCCGGTTCTTCCCATCCCCGAGCTTGCGCTCGTCGTTGAAGTCGATGCCCGCGAGGATGCCGTCCAGGCTGCTGTTCTGTTCCTCCAGCGCCGCGCACGCCTTGTTGAGCGCCTCGCCGATGTTCGTGGAGACCTTCTGGATTTCGCTCCACCGGGCGCGCTTGGGGACGAAGAACCGGTGCGAGTCGTGGTCCTCCCACGCCACGTCCTCGGGCTCGCCCTGGTCGAGCAGCTTCTGGGCCTCCTCCTCGAACACATCCGACAGGCGCTTCAGGAAGAGCAGCCCGAAGATGTAGTTCTTGTAGTCGGACGAGTCGATGGAGCCCCGGAGGATGTCGGCGGCGCTCCAGAGATACCGCTCGAGCTGATCCACGGTGAGCCTGGCCGTCGAGGGCAGGTCGAGGCTCGTCTGCTCCGGAGGGGCGCTCTCGCGGGCGGGGCGTTTTTTCGGTGCGGCCGGAGCGGGCTCGGCCCCGCCGTCCCCGGCGCCGAGGATGCGCTGCACCAGCACGCCCTTCTCCCGGCCGCCGCGGTCCAGTCTGAGGGCATCGCAGATGGACTGGAGCTCCTCGCGCTTGAGGCCGCCGAGCAGCTCGGCGAAGTCCACCGACTTCGCGCTGACGAGGGCCTCGGCGTGGTGCTCGGGGACGCGGCGGTCGGCCACGTCGAGCGCGTACTGTTGCGTCAATTCGTTGAGGCGGGCCCGCCCGAGCTGCAAGAGGGCGAGACGGCGCTTCGCTGGAGATAGACCCGTGCTTCCCAAGACTTCCTCCCCAACAGGTGCGGTCACGGAGGACCGGAGTGCCAGGGTGTCTATCTCGAGGGAGAATCCCCGAACGAGCCCGCGCGCTTCGCTGGGAGTGTGAGCCGGGCGTGCTCCCAGGCGAGCCCCGAGCTGTCTACACGAGGGGTACTCCTCTGCACGCCCGTCAGACCTCGAGGAACTTGATGCCGGTGATGCCCTCTTGCTCCAGGGCCCGCTTGACGTGCTCGGAGACGATGAGGACGACCTTCCAGCCCCAGGGGCGGAAGATGTGGGCCCCTCCGATCTTCGCCGGGTCCACCTTCAGCCCCGCGACGTTACGGTATTGGCCCAGCTTCTCCGGGCGGTTGTCCTCCGGGAGCCAGTAGAGCACCTCCTCACATCGGGCGTCGTCGATGCACCGGATGATTTGCAGGGCATTGAGGATGAACCAGGGCTCCGTTTGCCCCTCCACCTCCACGGGGATGAACTGGACTTCCTTCTGGAGACCCAGACGCTCGAACAGAGCGACGACCCGGCGGTGGACGATGGGAATCCCCATGGAGTGAGAGAACTCGATCGGAATGCCTGCCGGCTCCACGGATAAGCGAATCGGCTTCTCGATGTCCAGGACCCGGCCCTCGTTGAATCGCCAGACGTCGAACAATTCTTCCCGGCCTTCTTCGTCATCAAGAGGCATTCTTACGTGCCATCGCCCTGGAATGTACTTGTCGTCGTAGAGTTCGTAATACTTCATGTGCGCGGTCATGGTTGTCTCGTAGCAAGCCTGTTGAGCCGGGAGCCGGGGGTGCATATCTCTCCTGCGAGCTTGTCGAGTTCTTCCACGAGTCTGGCTCGGCATTCGACCCTGGTTCTACACAGCTCGAGTGCTTCCCTCAGCCGCTTGAAGATCTCGCTGTGATACTCCTCGGGATGGGGCCCCTTGTGGCCTCGCAGATAGACGATGTTCGCTGGATCCTCCAGGCTCATCCCCGCTCGTGCGAAGAGAGTCTTGAACTCCGGCGTCCAGGGACCACCACGGCTCTCGGACTTGTCATTCTTATTGGTGGCAAGGTGGTGGGCGTGGTGGTCATCCCTCTTCGACTCGGCACACGCGCCCGTCGTCCGTGCCGAGGACGCCGCCGTAGTGATCACAGAGGCGGTCGTGCTCGCCGACACGCCCATGAACACCACCGTGCCGTCCGCCACGCTCACCCGCGCGCGCGTTTCCCCGCCCACCTTGAAGCCACCCCGCCCTCCCGCGAAGGCGAATCGCGGAGGAGACAGCCGCGCCCACAGCCCGCCCCGGGGCACCTCTGGCAGTCCTCGGGCCAGCTTCGCTCCCGCCACCGTCACCAGCACGCGCAACCCCACACCCCCAAGCGACTTGCCGAAGCGCTCGGCCACCGCTTCCAACTGCGCTTGCGTCCTCGCGGCCTCCGCCTCCCGGTATAGGTTCAGACAAGACAGCCCCACGGAGTAGAGTTCCGCCGCCGTGTACGTCATCAGGAGCCCCAGCGACACCGCTGCCGCGAAGGCTTTCGAGAAGACGGGGTCTGGCGCCGCCCACGCCATCATGTAGAGCATCATCGACAGGCCCACCGACAGCAGCACGGCGGGAGAGCTGAACATCTCCACGGCGGCCTCGCGGACCCCGTCGCCCATGTAGCGAGGGGAGAGCGCGAGCGCCTGAAACCACCTGGCGCTCTCCAGCGAGCCCGGTAGCTCCACCAGAGCAGGCCCATACAGCGCCTCGTACGCCTCGCGCGTGCGTCTCTCCATGTCCGAGCGCCGGGAGTCTGGTGGATGCCCGACCAGGCTGCCTGCAACCACCACGGTCGGGTGGGCCGTCCTTGGTGGCGAGCCGTCCCCCAGCGCCGCCACCGCCTCCCTCGCGTCCTCCAGCGTGAACAGAGACAAAGCCGGATTGGGTCCGAGCGGCTTGAAGCTGAGCTTCAGTCCATGGCCTTCATCGCCTCGGTACTTGCTCACTGCCACGGGCTCCAACACCTGGAGCCGCGATTCGGTTGCGGGCGGAGCGGCCTGAGCGGAAACAGGCACCCACAGCCACACGCAGGAGGCGAGGAGGAGACGTAAGAGCATGAGTGGTTCCGGGGTCTACCACGAGGGCAAATCTCCGAACGAGCCCGCGTGCCGCCCGTCAGACCTCGAGGAACTTGATGCCGGTGATGCCCTCTTCCTCCAGGGCCCGCTTGAGGTGCTCGGAGACGATGAGGACCACTGGCCAGCCCCAGGGCCGGAAGATGTGGGCCTCTCCAATCTTCGTGGGGTCCACCTTCAGTCCACGAACGTTTCGGTACTGGCCCAGCACGTCAGGGCGGTTGTCCTCCGGGAGCCAGTAGAGCACCTCCTCACACCGGGCGTCGTCGATGCACCGGATGACTTGGAGGGCATTGAGGATGAACCAGGGCTCCGTCTGTCCCTCCACCTCCACGGGGATGAACTGGACCTCCTTCTGGAGACCCAGACGCTCGAAGAGCGCGACGACCCGGCGGTGGACGATGGGAATCCCCAGCGCGTGAGAGAACTCGATTGGAATGCCTGCCGGCTTCACGGACAAGTGAATCGGTTTCTCGATGTTCAGGACCCGGCCCTCGTTGAATCGCCAGACGTCGAACAGTTCTTCGCGGCCTTCCTCATCATCAAGAGGCATCCTCACATGCCATCGCCCTGGAATGTACTTGTCGTCGTATAGTTTGTAATATTTCGTTTGCGCCATCATGGTTTGCTCGTGACAAGCTTGTTGAGCTTGGAGCCGGGCGTACACACGTCCCCTGCGAGCTTGTCGAGCTCTTCCACGAGTTGGGCTCGACACTCGGACCGACGCCTGCAGTTCACAATCGCCCTGCTCAGTCGCTCGAAGATCTCGCTGTGGTACTCCTCGGGATGAGGCCCCTTGTGGCCTCGCAGATAGACGATGTTCGCTGGATCCTCCAGGCTCATCCCCGCTCGTGCGAAGAGAGTCTTGAACTCCGGCGTCCAGGGACCACCACGGCTCTCGGACTTGTCATTCTTATTGGTGGCAAGGTGGTGGGCGTGGTGGTCATCCCTCTTCGACTCGGCACACGCGCCCGTCGTCCGTGCCGAGGACGCCGCCGCCGTGACCGCGGAGGCGCTCGTGCTCGCCGACACGCCCATGAGCACCACGGTGCCGTCCGCCACATTCACCCGCGCGCGAGTCCCCGCGCTCACCTTGAAGCCACCCCGCCCTCCCGCGAAGGCGAATCGCGGAGGAGACAGCCGCGCCCACAGCCCGCCCCGGGGCACCTCTGGCAGTCCTCGGGCCAGCTTCGCTCCCGCCACCGTCACCAGCACGCGCAACCCCACTCCTCCCAGCGCCTTGCCGAAGCGCTCGGCCACCGCCTCCAACTGCTCCTGCGTCCTCGCGGCCTCCGCCTCCCGGTATAGGTTCAGACAAGACAGCCCCACGGAGTAGAGTTCCGCCGCCGTGTACGTCATCAGCAGCCCCAGCGACACCGCTGCCGCGAAGGCTTTCGAGAAGACGGGGTCTGGCGCCGCCCACGCCATCATGTAGAGCATCATCGACAGGCCCACCGACAGCAGCACGGCGGGAGAGCTGAACATCTCCACGGCGGCCTCGCGGACCCCGTCGCCCATGTAGCGAGGGGAGAGCGCGAGCGCCTGAAACCACCTGGCGCTCTCCAGCGAGCCCGGTAGCTCCACCAGAGCAGGCCCATACAGCGCCTCGTACGCCTCGCGCGTGCGTCTCTCCATGTCCGAGCGCCGGGAGTCTGGTGGATGCCCGAGCAGGCTGCCTGCAACCACCACGGTCGGGTGGGCCGTCCTTGGTGGCGAGCCGTCCCCCAGCGCCGCCACCGCCTCCCTCGCGTCCTCCAGCGTGAACAGAGACAAAGCCGGATTGGGTCCGAGCGGCTTGAAGCTGAGCTTCAGTCCATGGCCTTCATCGCCTCGGTACTTGCTCACTGCCACGGGCTCCAACACCTGGAGCCGCGATTCGGTTGCGGGCGGAGCGGCCTGGGCGGAAACAGGCACCCACAGCCACACGCAGGAGGCGAGGAGGAGACGTAAGAGCATGAGTGGTTCCGGGGTCTACCACGAGGGCAAATCTCCGAACGAGCCCGCGTGCCGCCCGTCAGACCTCGAGGAACTTGATGCCGGTGATGCCCTCTTCCTCCAGGGCCCGCTTGAGGTGCTCGGAGACGATGAGGACCACTGGCCAGCCCCAGGGCCGGAAGATGTGGGCCTCTCCAATCTTCGTGGGGTCCACCTTCAGTCCACGAACGTTTCGGTACTGGCCCAGCACGTCAGGGCGGTTGTCCTCCGGGAGCCAGTAGAGCACCTCCTCACACCGGGCGTCGTCGATGCACCGGATGACTTGGAGGGCATTGAGGATGAACCAGGGCTCCGTCTGTCCCTCCACCTCCACGGGGATGAACTGGACCTCCTTCTGGAGACCCAGACGCTCGAAGAGCGCGACGACCCGGCGGTGGACGATGGGACCCCCCAGGGAATGAGAGAACTCGATTGGAATGCCCGCTGGCTTCACGGACAAGCGAATCGGCTTCTCGATGTTCAGGACACGCCCCTCCTTGAATTGCCAGACGTCGAACAACTCCTCCCGGCCCTCTTCGGCGTAGAGCGGCATTCTCAGGTGCCACCGCCCTGGGATGTACACGTCATCGTATATTTCGTAATACCTTGCCTGTGTTGTCATGGTCTCCTCGATGCGAGCTTGTTGAGCTTGGAGCCTGGCGTACACACTTCTCCTGCAATCTTGTCGAGCGCGCGCATGAGCCTGACTCGACAGTCAGCTTGAGTCCTACAGATTCCGAGTTCCCCCTCCAATTGTTTGAAGATCTCACGGTGATACTCCTCTGGATGGGGTCCCCTGTGGTCTCGCAAATAGACGATGTTCGCTGGATCCTCCAGGCTCATCCCCGCCCGTTCGAAGAGCACCTCGAACCGTGGCGTCCAGGGGCCACCACTGCTCTCGGACTTGTCGTTCTTGTTGGTGCACAGGTGATGGGCGTGGTGGTCATCCCTCTTCGAATCGGCACACGCGCCCGTCGTCCGTGCCGAGGATGCCGCTGCAGTGACCGCGGAGGCGCTCGTGCTCGCCGACACGCCCATGAGCACCACGATGCCGTCCGCCACATTCACCCGCGCGCGCGTCCCCGCGCTCACCTTGAAGCCACCCCGCCCTCCCGCGAAGGCGAAGCGCGGAGGAGACAGCCGCGCCCACAGCCCGCCCTGGGGAACCTCCGGCAGTCCCCGGGCCAGCTTCGCTCCCGCCACCGTCACCAGCACGCGCAGCCCCACACCCCCAAGCGACTTGCCGAAGCGCTCGGCCACCGCTTCCAACTGCGCTTGCGTCCTCGCTGCCTCCGCCTCCCGGTACAGGTGCAGGCACGCCAGCCCCACGGCGTAGAGCTCCGCGGCCGAGTACGTCATCAGCAGCCCCAGCGACACCGCTGCCGCGAAGGCTTTCGAGATGACGGGGTCTGGCGCCGCCCACGCCATCATGTAGAGCATCATCGACAGGCCCACCGACAGCAGCACGGCGGGCGAGCTGAACAGCTCCACGGCGGCCTCGCGGACGCCGTCGCCCATGTAGCGCGGGGAGAGCGCGAGCGCTTGAAACCACCTGGCTCTCTCCAGCGAGCCCGGTAGCTCCACCAGGGCAGGCCCATACAGCGCCTCGTACGCCTCGCGCGCACGGCTCTCCAGGTCCGAGCGCCGGGAGTCTGGTGGATGCCCGAGCAGGCTGCCTGCAACCACCACGGTCGGGTGGGCTTTCCTCGGTGTCCAGCCGTCCCCCAACGCCGCCACCACCTCCCGTGCATCCTCCCGCGAGAACAGAGACAAAGCCGGATTGGGTCCGAGCGGTTTGAAGCTGAGCCTCAGTCCATGCCCCTCATCACCTTGGTACTCGCTCACCACCACGGCTTCCAACACATGGAGCCGCGCTTCGGTTGCGGGCGGAGCAGCCTGGGCGAAAACAGGCACCCACAGCCACACGCAGAAGGCGAGCAGGAGACGTGTTTGCATGAGTGGTTCCTTGGAGGGCGACTCTACTCGCCGGTCAAACCTCGAGGAACTTGATGCCGGTGATGCCCGCTTGCTCCAGGGCCCGCTTGACGTGCTCGGAGACGATGAGGACGACCTTCCAGCCCCAGGGGCGGAAGATGTGGGCCTCTCCGATTTTCATGGGGTCCACCTTCAGCCCCGCGACGTTGCGGTATTGGCCCAGCTTGTCCGGGCGGTTGTCCTCCGGGAGCCAGTAGAGCACCTCCTCACACCGGGCGTCGTCGATGCACCGGATGATTTGCAGGGCATTGAGGATGAACCAGGGCTCCGTCTGTCCTTCCACCTCCACGGGAATGAACTGGACCTCCTTCTGGAGACCCAGACGCTCGAACAGCGCGACGACCCGGTGGTGAACGACAGGAATCGCAAAGGAGGCAAGGGAGAACTCGAGGGCCTCACCCGCGGGATTCACCGGGAAGCGAATCAGTCCCTTGATATCCAGGACTCTTCCTTCCTTGAACTGGCCGGTATCGAGCCATTGACCTTGCACATCGATAGGGCGCCTCAAGTGCCAGCGTCCAGGAAATTGCATATCATCAAAAATGTCGTAATACCTTACGGGCATGGTGGTCATCGCTGCCTCGTGGCGAGCTTGTTGAGTCTAGAACCCGGCGTACACACGTCCCCTGCGATTCTATCGAGCTCTTCCATCAGTCTGGCTCGACACTCATCCACAGGCCTGCAGGTCCCAATCGCCTCTTCCAATCGCCTGAATATCTCGCGGTGGTACTCCTCGGGATGAGGCCCCTTGTGGCCTCGCAGATAGACGATGTTCGCCGGGTCCTCGAGGCTCATTCCCGCGAGTGCGAAGAATTCCTCGAATTGTGGCGTCCAGGGGCCACCACTGCTCTCGGACTTGTCGTTCTTGTTGGTGCACAGGTGGTGGGCGTGGTGGCCATCCCGCTTCGATTCGGCACACGCGCCCGTCGTCCTTGCCGAGGACGCCGCCGCCGTGACCGCGGAGGCGCTCGTGCTCGCCGACACGCCCATGAGCACCACGATGCCGTCCGCCACATTCACCCGCGCGCGAGTCCCCGCGCTCACCTTGAAGCCACCCCGCCCTCCCGCGAAGGCGAAGCGCGGAGGAGACAGCCGCGCCCACAGCCCGCCCCGGGGCACCTCTGGTAGTCCTCGGGCCAGCTTCGCTCCCGCCACCGTCACCAGCACGCGCAACCCCACTCCTCCCAGCGCCTTGCCGAAGCGCTCGGCCACCGCCTCCAACTGCTCCTGCGTCCTCGCTGCCTCCGCCTCCCGGTACAGGTGCAGGCACGCCAGCCCCACGGCGTAGAGCTCCGCGGCCGAGTACGTCATCAGCAGCCCCAGCGACACCGCTGCCGCGAACGCCTTGCTGAAGAGCGGCTCGGGCGCCGCCCAGGCCAGCGTGTAGAGCATCATCGACAGGCCCACCGACAGCAGCACGGCGGGAGAGCTGAACAGCTCCACGGCGGCCTCGCGGACGCCGTCGCCCATGTAGCGCGGGGAGAGCGCGAGCGCTTGAAACCACCTGGCTCTCTCCAGCGAGCCCGGTAGCTCCACCAGGGCAGGCCCATACAGCGCCTCGTACGCCTCGCGCGCACGGCTCTCCAGGTCCGAGCGCCGGGAGTCTGGTGGATGCCCGAGCAGGCTGCCTGCAACCACCACGGTCGGGTGGGCTTTCCTCGGTGTCCAGCCGTCCCCCAACGCCGCCACCACCTCCCGTGCATCCTCCAGCGAGAACAGAGACAACGCCGGGTTGGGTCCGAGCGGCTTGAAGCTGAGCCTCAGTCCAAGGCCTTCATCGCCTCGGTACTCGCTCACCACCACGGCTTCCAACACATGGAGCCGCGATTCGGTTGCGGGCGGAGCGGCCTGGGCGGAAACAGGCACCCACAGCCACACGCAGAAGGCGAGGAGACGTAAGAGCATGAGTGGTTCCGGGGTCTACCACGAGGGCGAATCCCCGAACGAGCCCGCGTGCCGCCCGTCAGACCTCGAGGAACTTGATGCCGGTGATGTCCTCTTCCTCCAGGGCTCGCTTGACGTGCTCGGAGACGATGAGGACCACTGGCCAGCCCCAGGGCCGGAAGATGTGGGCCTCTCCGATCTTCGTGGGGTCCACCTTCAGTCCTTGAACGTTCTGGTATTCACCCACCCTGTCCGGCTGACCGTCTTCCGGTCCCCAATACAGCACCTCCTCACTCCGGGCATCGTCGATGCACCGGATGACTTGGAGGGCATTGAGGATGAACCAGGGCTCCGTTTGTCCCTCCACCTCCACGGGGATGAACTGGACCTCCTTCTGGAGGCCCAGACGCTCGAACAGCGCGACGACCCGGCGGTGGACGATGGGAGTCCCCAGAGCATGAGAGAACTCGATTGGAATGCCCGCTGGTTTCACGGATAAGCGAATCGGCTTCTCGATATTCAGAACCCGCCCTTCCTTGAATTGCCAGACGTCGAACGATAATTCTTCCCGACCCTCCTCATCATCACGAGGCATTCTCAGGTGCCATCGCCCTGGAATGTACTTGTCGTCGTATATTTTGTAATAGCTTGTTTGCGCCATCATGGTTTCCTCGTGGCAAGCTTGTTGAGTTTGGAGCCGGGCGTACACACGTCCCCTGCGATCTTGTCGAGAGCCCTCATGAGCCTGGCTCGACAGTCAGCTATAGGCCTACAGCCATCAAGTGCTCCCTCCAATCGTTCGAAGATCTCGCTGTGGTACACCTCGGGATGGGGCCCTTTGTGGCCTCGTAGGTAGACGATGTTCGCCGGGTCCTCGAGGCTCATTCCCGCGAGTGCGAAGAGTTCCTCGAACTCCGGCGTCCAGGGGCCACCACGGCTCTCGGACTTGTCGTTCTTGTTGGTGCACAGGTGGTGGGCGTGGTGGTCATCCCGCTTCGATTCGGCACACGCGCCCGTCGTCCTTGCCGAGGACGCCGCCGCAGTGACCGAGGCGGCGGTCGTGCTCGCCGACACGCCCATGAGCACCACGGTGCCGTCAGCCACACTCACCCGCGTGCGCGTCCCCGCGCTCACCTTGAAGCCACCCCGCCCTCCCGCGAAGGCGAAGCGCGGAGGAGACAGCCGCGCCCACAGCCCGCCCCGGGGCACCTCTGGCAGTCCTCGGGCCAGCTTCGCTCCCGCCACCGTCACCAGCACGCGCAACCCCACTCCTCCCAGCGCCTTGCCGAAGCGCTCGGCCACCGCTTCCAACTGCGCTTGCGTCCTCGCTGCCTCCGCCTCCCGGTACAGGTGCAGGCACGCCAGCCCCACGGCGTAGAGCTCCGCGGCCGAGTACGTCATCAGCAGCCCCAGCGTCACAGCCGCCGCGAACGCCTTGCTGAAGAGCGGCTCGGGCGCCGCCCACGCCATCATGTAGAGCATCATCGACAGGCCCACCGACAGCAGCACGGCGGGAGAGCTGAACATCTCCACGGCGGCCTCGCGGACCCCGTCGCCCATGTAGCGAGGGGAGAGCGCGAGCGCCTGAAACCACCTGGCGCTCTCCAGCGAGCCCGGTAGCTCCACCAGAGCAGGCCCATACAGCGCCTCGTACGCCTCGCGCGTGCGTCTCTCCATGTCCGAGCGCCGGGAGTCTGGTGGATGCCCGACAAGGCTGCCTGCAACCACCACGGTCGGGTGGGCTTTCCTCGGTGTCCAGCCGTCCCCCAACGCCGCCACCACCTCCCGTGCATCCTCCCGCGAGAACAGAGACAAAGCCGGATTGGGTCCGAGCGGCTTGAAGCTGAGCCTCAGTCCATGGCCTTCATCGCCTTGGTACTCGCTCACCACCACGGCTTCCAACACATGGAGCCGCGATTCGGTTGCGGGCGGAGCGGCCTGGGCGGAAACAGGCACCCACAGCCACACGCAGAAGGCGAGGAGACGTAAGAGCATGAGTGGTTCCGGGGTCTACCACGAGGGCGAATCCCCGAACGAGCCCGCGTGCCGCCCGTCAGACCTCGAGGAACTTGATGCCGGTGATGCCTTCTTTCTCCTGGGCCCGCTTGACGTGCTCGGAGACGATGAGGACCACCTTCCAGCCCCAGGGCCGGAAGATGTGGGCCTCTCCAATCTTCGTGGGGTCCACCTTCAGTCCTTGAACGTTCTGGTATTCACCCACCCTGTCCGGCTGACCGTCTTCCGGTCCCCAATACAGCACCTCCTCACTTCGGGCATCGTCGATGCACCGGATGACTTGGAGGGCATTGAGGATGAACCAGGGCTCCGTCTGCCCCTCCACCTCTACGGGGATGAACTGGACCTCTTTCTGGAGACCCAGACACTCGAAGAGCGCGACGACCCGGCGATGGACGATGGGAATCCCCAGAGCGTGAGAGAACTCGATTGGAGTGCCCGTTGGCTTCACGGACAAGCGAATCGGCTTCTCGATGTTCAGGACCCGGCCCTCGTTGAATCGCCAGACGTCGAACAGTTCTTCCCGGCCGTCCTCATCATTACGAGGCATTCTCACGTGCCATCGCCCTGGAATGTACTTGTCGTCGTAGAGATCGTAGTACTTCATCTGCGCGGTCATGATTGCCTCGTAGCAGGCCTGTTGAGCCGGGAGCCGGGCGTACACTCGTCCCCTGCGATCTCGTCGAGTTCTTCCACGAGCTGGGCTCGACACTCGGACCGGGTTCTACACAGGTCTTGATTCCCCACGGAAGGACCACCTGGGGCGTCACCCCTCTGGTCCACCCTCTACGGTGGGGTACTCCGACAAGCTCCCGGCATGAGTCGGTGGGGGCCCGAGTGTCGCAAGGTGCTTTTCCGCGAGTGCGACCCGAGTCCCCGTCCGGGTGGGGTCTCCCTCATGGGATCCGGCTGGTTCTGGCTCTCCGTTACCTGGGGATGGACAATGACGTTCGACGCCCCAGAATGAGCAGGGGCCGCCGGAGTCGGTCATGAACTCGCGAGTCTTCTCCGTCCTTTGCTCGTGGCTGTTGCTACCGCTGGTGGTGTGGGCAACCCCGTCCGAAGGTCAATCACGGCTGCGGATGTTGGAGCCGGTGCGGGTGGAGGAATACCGCGGAGATGAAGGGGTCGGAGTGCGGCTTGGCTTCAAGGCGCTGGAAGCGGAGCCAACTCTGGCCCTGTGGACGCTGGAGGAGGCGCGGGAGGTGGTGGCGGCGCTGGAGGAAGAGTTCGGGTGGGAGGGAAGGGCAGGGACGAGGGGGAAGAAGGCCAGCCCGAGAGCGGAGGTGGTAGGCATGGCGTCCCTGCTGTCGCCGCATAGTTCGCCGCCAGCATTGGAGCGGCGGGTACGCGAGGCGTACGAGTCGCTGTATGGGCCTGCCCATGTGGAGTTGCCGGGCTCGCTGGAAAGGGCCAGGTGGTTTCAGGCGCTCGCGCTCTCACCGCGCTACATGGGAGACGGGGTCCGCGAGGCCGCCGTGGAGATGTTCAGCTCTCCCGCCGTGCTGCTGTCGGTGGGCCTGTCGATGATGCTCTACATGATGGCGTGGGCGGTGCCCGAGCCTATTTTCTCGAAGGCCTTCGCGGCAGCGGTGACCGTTGGGACTGCTGATGACGTACACGGCGGCGGAACTGTACGCCGTGGGGCTGGCGTGCCTGCACCTGTACCGGGATGCGGAAGCGGCGAGGACGCAGGCGCAGTTGGAGGCGGTGGCCGAGCGCTTCGGAAAGGCGCTGGGAGGAGTGGGGCTGCGCGTACTGGTGACGGTGGCGGGAGCGAAGCTGGCCAGGGGGTTGCCAGAGGTGCCCCAGGGCGGGCTGTGGGCGCGGCTGTCGCCTCCGCGCTTCGCCTTCGCGGGAGGGCAGGGTGGCTTCAGGGTGAGTGCGGGGACGCGCGCGCGGGTGAATGTGGCGGACGGCACGGTGGTGCTCATGGGCGTTTCGGCGAGCACGAGCGCCTCCGCGGTCACCACGGCGGCGTCCTCGGCACGGACGACGGGCGCGTGTGCCGAGTCGAAGAGGGATGACCACCACGCCCACCACCTGTGCACCAACAAGAACGACAAGTCCGAGAGCAGTGGTGGCCCCTGGACGCCACGGTTCGAGGTGCTCTTCGAACGGGCGGGGATGAGCCTGGAGGATCCAGCGAACATCGTTTATTTGCGAGGCCACAAGGGGCCGCATCCCGAGGAGTATCACAGCGAAATCTTCAAACGGCTGAGGGAGGTGCTTGAGTTCTGTAGGCCTGGAGCTGATTGTCGAGCCAAGCTCGTGGATGAGCTCGACAGGATCTCAGGGGAGGTGTGTACGCCCGGCTCCACACTCAACAAGCTTGCCACGAGGAGACCGTGACAGCACAAATGAAGTATTACGAGTTATACGACGACGTGTATATCCCAGGACGTTGGCACTTGAAGATGCCTGTTGATGGTCGGGGTGAGTGGATCGACACCTGGCGGTTCAACGAGGGAAGAGTTCTCGATATTGAGGAGTCGATCCGCTTTCCCTTGAAGCTTGCGGGCGTTGCCCTGGAATTCACCCTTTGTTCCATGGGGGTTCCCGTCGTTCACCGCCGGGTCGTCTCGCTGTTCGAACGTCTGGGTCTCCAGAAGGAGGTCCAGTTCATTCCCGTGGAGGTGGATGGGCAGACGGAGCCTTGGTTCATTCTCAATACCTTGTACGTCATCCGATGCATCGACGACGCCAGGTGTGAGGAGGTTTTCTATTGGCTACCGGAGGACAACCGCCCGGACAAGTTGGGTGGATACAGGAATGTTCGGGGGCTGAAGGTGAACCCGGCGAAGATTGGGAATGCCAATATCTTCCGCCCCTGGGGCTGGAAGGTCGTCCTCATCGTCTCCGAGCGCATCAAGCAAGCCCTGGAAGAAGAGGGCATCACCGGCACGAAATTCATCGAGGTTTGAAGCCTCGCGCCTCTCAGCCCGTGGGGCTCGCGCCGGGTGGCTCGGGAATCTCTTCCTCCGGCGGCAGCACGTAGGGCTCGAGCGTATCGCGGTACTCGCTCACCAGCGTCTCCGGGGCGTGCACCTTCCGGCCCGTGAGCATCGCTTGCAACATCATCGCGTTGGCGACGCCCTTGCCCCTTACGTGGTTGTTGGTGACCACGTACACATCACTCACGCGCGGGTGTGCGGCGATCTCCTTCGTGCGCTCGGCCCAGGGTTTCAGCTCCTTCGCCGAGTACAGGTAGTCGTAGCGCTCCATCGCGTTCGCCGTCTTGCGGAACCAATTGCGGTAGTTGCGCCCGTGCACCCGCACGTAGCCCACCGACGACGTCGCCCGCGCGCTCGGCGCTATCGAGTCGTGGAAGAGCGGCTGGTCGATGTTCACGAAGCCCACGCCGCGCTCGGCCAGCTCCGCGAACACGTCCGGGACATTCCAGGACTCGTGCCGCACCTCGAGCACCAGTGGCCAGTCGGAGAACGTGGACACGATTTCGTCCAGCCAGTCCCGGTTCTCCTCGTCGTTGCGGAACGACCAGGGGAACTGTACCAGCACCGCTCCCAGCCTCCCGGCGTCATGGAGGGTGTCGAGCCCCTCGCGTGTCTGTCGCACCTCGTCCGCCGTCCACACCGCGTTGCGCTCGTGGGTGAAGCGCCGCCACAGCTTCGCGGTGAAGCGGAAGTCCGGGTTGAAGTCCGTGCGCTCCACCCAGAGTGCCGCGTTGCGGCGGCTGATGGGCCGGTAGAAGCTGGTGTTCAGCTCCAGCGCGTCGAAGTACCCCGCCAGGAAGGCCAGCGGGTCGAACCCCCTCGGCTTCGGCTTCGGGTACACCACTCCCGCCCAGTCGTCATAGCTCCACCCCGCGGGGCCGATGCGAATCACGCGCGCTCCTCCACCCGCACAGGGTGCGCACCGCCTTGATGCTCCGCAGCATGTGCCCGCCCGGCCGCCCCTCGGGTTGCCGGTCCGTGTAGAGCCCCCGACGCGCTGTGCGTCCACCGCAAAGGCTGCGTGCCCCTCGAGGGCCTCCGCAAAGGCTGCGCGACTTTCGGGGCCCAACCCCCTGGTTTCCGAGGGAAGAGGTGTTGGCTTCCCGTATGCAATGGAGAGAGGTCGTCACGACGGCTCCAACGGTGAGCCAATCAAGAGGCGCGAAGATGAAGCGAAACCTGCAGATCACCTTCCGTGGAATGAGTCCCAGCGATGCCCTCTCGGAGCACATCCGCGACAACGCGGAGAAGCTCGAGCAGTTCTTCGACGGCATCACTGGCTGCCACGTGGTGGTGGAGGAGCCGCACCGGCATCATCAGCAGGGCAAGCATTTCCACGTCCGTCTGGACCTGCACGTCCCGGGCAAGAACATCGTGGTCGACCGCGACAACGCGGAGAAGGCCGCCCACGAGGACGCCTACCAGGCCGTGAACGATGCCTTCGATGCCGCCCGGCGCCAGTTGCAGCACTACGCTGAAGGGCTCCGCGCCCACCGTTGAAGCACGTGAGGGGGAGGGCTCCATCCGAGCCCTCCCCCGTGTCGTCCCCGGGCTCCCACCCGGCTCACGGCGGGCCGTTGTAGGTGGGGTCGTCACCCGGTACGAAGTTCTTGCCGCGCACGTCGTAGGTGCACTCGAGGTGGGAGCCGTCCTCGAACAGCGCGTCGAGCTTCCCCTCGAGGTTGTTGGCGTCCGCGAGCTTCACGGTGACCGTGCCGCCGCTCAGGGCCGGCGCGTTCGCGGGTGTCTCGAGCTTCCAGATGGACACTCCGCCATTCTGGGGCGGTCTCCGGTGCCACTCCTCCTCGGTCATGACGAGGGGGAGCTCCGTCGTGTCCTGCTCCGCCGGAAGCTTGATTTCCATCAGCAGCCGCAGCGCGCCCTCTCCGTAGGAGAGCTGGAGCCATGCGCCCCGGACGTGCGCGGACTGGTTGGCGCTGAAGGTCGTCGGTTGGATGGTGAGCGAGCTGTCGCCGTCGATGTCGCCCTGGATGCGTGTGCCGCCCACGGTGCCATCACACCTGCCGCTCGGTCCACATCCGGTGAGCAGCCCCGCTCCGAGGAGAAGGCAGAGGACGCCGCGGCGGACACCCGGAGGGTCGAAGAAGGGGGCCATCCAGTTCTCCAGTCAGAAGAGGTCGTCCCGCCATCCTCACAAGGCGGTGCCCATGACTCAAGCCGGCGCCGCGGCTCCTGTCACGGCAGCGACGGGTTGTCGCATGCGCGAACCTCGACGGGACCCAGGACGGGTCCACCATCGGGGTTCTTGCACACGGGGCAGACCCCGCCTCGGGGCCAGCGCTGTGTGGACGAGCCATCACTGGCCAGCACGGGGCCGTTGGCGATGAGTCCATCGAAGTCGGTGGCTCGCTCCAGCGTCACCGTGGAGCCACCCGCTCCGTTCGTCAGCACCAGCTTTCCGTCACGCACCTCCCACTGTTTATGCCCTTGTCCGAAGGAGTCGCAGCCGTTGATCGACCAGCGCACCCGTCCTCCCGGTTCGATGGACAGGTTGTAGGCATCGGGCTTGCCCTCCCAGTGGAACACTCCGGCGAAGCCTTCCGGTGGGAGGTCCTCATTCGAGGGAGCATCCGGCTCCGAAGTGGGCTCGTCCCGCGAACCGTCACAACCCGCGCCCCACAGCAAAACGGCGACCCACACGCTCCAGACACCACGTACGAGAGACACGTCTGGTCCTCCTTGTTGAAGAAATAGTGGCCCCCGGGCAGCAAGCCACACGCCAGATGGGGGACTCCGGCGCGAGGCCCAGAAGACGAGGACTTGCGCCGGCTCGCGCCACCCGTTCCCTCTGGAGTTCGTGGGAGCCCCTCGGTTTTCCGAGCCGGGGCTTGTCTGGATGCCCGCCCGGGGAACCGGCAATCAGGGGGGTTCCCGCGCCCGGGTTCCAGCAATTCCTTGAGGGGATGCGCGGGATGTGGCGGGGTGGTGCCGAGGTGCTTCATGCGTGACGAGAGCTCACAGGACATGCAGGCCCAGGTCTGTCACCGCTGCCTGATGCGGCTCGACACGAGCGTGGGGGGCGTGGACCTGCCACGCCGCATTCGAGACACGCTCGCCGCGCGGGGTTGCGCCGGGTCTGTCCGGGTGAGCCTCACCGGGTGCCTGGGTTACTGCCCCGTGGGGCTCGTGAGTGTCCAGCTCCGGCGCAACGGCGAGTTCTCGGATGTGGTGTTGATCGACCCGGCGAGGGATGGCGCGGAGCTGATCGCTCACCTTTCTTGCCCATCTTCGGAAACGCCGTAGTCCGGTTGTCCAGGGGTTTGGACCTGCCAGGGATTTGGAGTCGTCCAGAGCAGAACTTTCCTTCACGGGAAGCGCTCGGAAGTGAAAAGAACCGCTCGCGCCCGGGAATGTGAATCCTGGCTGGGGCGTCGGACGTCCTTAGCTTGAGGCCCGAGCTGACCCAACGTCTGGGCAGCAGGGGCCGGTTGGAGGGCGTGTGGACGGGAACCATTCGAGCAGCGAGGGCGATTCCATTTCTCGTGCGGGCAACGGGGCTCAACCCCCGCGGCTCTCTCAGTCCGAGCCCGAGGCGCCACCCAGCGTCCAGTCCGCCCTGCGTGAAGTGAGGCCGGATGACCTGGATGCCATCTTCGATGGCGCGCTCTTCGGGCCGCCGACCCTGGAGACGGTTCAGGCGGAGGAGGTCTCCGACGGACGGGCCGTCGCGGCTCCCGTGCCCGTGGGCGCCATGGATTGGTACATGGAGCGCAACGGGCAGCCGGCGGGTCCGTTCCGTCTGGAACGCCTGCGCGAGCTGTGGCACCAGGGCGAGTTCGACCCCGACACCCTCTTCTGGTGCGAGGCGTGGACGAACTGGAGGCCGCTGTCCCACGTGCCCGAGCTCGTCGCCGCGATGACCATCTCGGGGCTGCCCACGGTGGCCGCGGACGCGAGCGTCTCCTCGGCTTCGGTGCGCACGAAGGCGCCCGGCTCGGAGAAGAAGGTCGTCTCCGCGTTGCACTCGCTCGTGCAGCAGGAGGAGTCGTGGCTGCGCAAGCAGGAGGAGGTGAAGGAGCAGGCGAAGGAAGAGGCCCGCCAGGCCATGCTGGACGCGCCGAGCGCTCCCGTGCCGGTGGTGGCCCCGGTGGCTCCCGTGGTGCCGGTGGCTCCGCCCATGCAGCCCGTGGTGGCTCCGGTGGCTCCTGTGGCGACGGGGGGGCTGCTGGGGCCGATTCCCGTTCCTCCCCAGATGGGGGGACCGGTCGCGCAGTATCCGGGGATGCCCATGGCGCCTCCCCTCGTTCCCGCCATGATGGCCGCCCCCGTTCCTCCGGAGGCGCTCGCGCCTTCGCGGCGGGGGAGGACGTTCCTGGTCGGGGCGCTCATCGGTTCGGCGACAGCGGGCGTCATCCTGGGGGCGATGCTCCTGTTGCCCCAGGTCCGTCGCGCGCCCGAGCAGGTGCCCGTGGCTTCCGCGCAGCCCCTTGTGTCCTCCGGGCAGGCCGCGTCTCCGAGTGCCCCGGTCGTGGCCCAGACCGCTCCGCCCGCGCCCGCGCCCGTGCCCGCGCCCGCGCCCGTGGTCGCGGCGGCTCCGGCGGTGCAGCCCGCGGCGCCAGCCGTACAGCCCTCGGCTCCGGTGGCGCAGCCTCCGGCGCCTCGGCCCGAGGTCGTCGCGTCGAAGGTCGTCGCCGCTCCAGCTCGGCACGAGAAGCCGAAGTCCGTGGTGGTGGCCGCGTCTGCCTCGGAGGAGCGGGTCGCCGGGTCCGCCCCGCAGCGCCGCCAGCAGCCTCCGCCCGCGCCCGTGGCTCCGGTCACCACGGCGCGGCGCGAGGCGCCGTCCGCCGTGGACCCCACCAACTTCGATGATTCGATCGACAAGGAGTTCGAGAGGGAGCTCGGCTTCGCGAAGGGCGAGCCGAAGCACACGCCGGAGGATCCTCGCTCCAGGCGGAGCGTCTATGTGCCGCCCGAGCCTGGCGGGGACGTGCCCGAGTCCCTCTCCACCTCGGACATCGTGCAGGTGGTGAGCTCGCACAAGGAGGCCATCCTCGCCTGCATCGACACGCACGAGCCCGAGCGGATGTCGGACTCCGGCAAGGACAGGTTCGTGGTGCGTTGGCGGGTGCAGCCGTCGGGCTCCGCCACCGACGTCGCCATGGAGACCGAGGCTCTCAAGGGCACGCCGTTCGCCCGCTGCATCGAGGGGCAGGTGCGCTCGTGGAAGTTCCCGCAGCACCGGGTGCGGAGCCGCGAGCCCATCCGCTTCCCGTTCACGTACTGAGCGGGGTCAGCGCGCGGCCAGCCGGGCGGCCTTGAGCAGCGCTTCCACCATGGGGACGCTGCTCGCCTTGCCCGTGCCGGCCAGGCTGTAGGCCGTGCCGTGGTCCGGCGAGGTCCGAGGCACTGGCAGACCGAGCGTCACGTTCACCGTCCGCTCGAAGTCCAGGGCCTTCGCCGGGATGAGGCCCTGGTCGTGGTACATGGCCAGCACGACGTCGTAGGGGAAGCGCTCCACCTGGGCGAACAGCCCATCCGCCGCGAGCGGCCCGTGCGCGTCCACCCGCAGCCGGCGCGCGCGCTTGATGGCTGGCGTGAGGACCTCCACTTCCTCGCGGCCCAGCAGTCCGCCCTCGCCCGCGTGGGGGTTGAAGCTCAGCACGCCAATCCGGGGTGTCCGGCCCACCACGGGCTTCAGGCTCCGCGACAGGAGTTGGAGCTGGCCCACCAGCCGCTCCACCGTCAGCATCCGTGACACTTCCACCAGCGGCACGTGGTTCGTCGCCAGCGCGACGCGCACCCTCGGGCCGTCCATGAGCATCAGCACCTCGCGGCCGAACGCCTCCGCGAGGACCTCCGTGTGCCCCATGAAGGGAATGCCCGCCCGGGAGATCTGCTCCTTGGACACCGGCGCCGTGCAGAGGGCGTCCACCCTGCCGGCTCGGGCCGCCTCGATGGCCGCCTGGATGAAGGCGTATTGGGCGCGGCCTCCAGCGCGGGCGGGCTTGCCCGGCACGCGGTCCTTCTCCGCCAGCTCCGTCACCACGCAGACCGTGGGCTCCGTGGGCCGGGCCAGCGTCTGGGGCGTGGTGTGGGCGTACTTCTTGAAGAGGGGGAAGCGCGCCAGCGTGGGCCCATCTCCGAAGACGACGGGCAGCAGCGACCGGCGCACCTTGGGCAGGGAGAGGGCCTCCGCCGTGATTTCAGGGCCGATCCCGGAGACGTCTCCCAGTGAGATGCCTACGACGGGTCGCTCGTTCACGCGTCTTCCCTCTCCCTGGACATCAGATCTTCACGTCGACCGAGGCCTTCTGCCGCAGCTCCTGAACGTACTGCTCGACGTACTTCTCCGTCTTCTGCATTTTCAGCCGCTGCTCCAGTTCGTTCTTCACCTGCTCGAAGGGGGCCACGTCCACCGCGCGCCGCTCCTCCACCTTCAGCACGTGCCAGCCGAACTGGGTGCGCACCGGCTCGCTCACCTCGCCCTCCCCGAGCGAGAAGGCGACCTTCTCGAAGGCCGGCACCATCACGCCGCGCCGGAAGAAGCCCAGGTCTCCGCCGTCCGCCGCGCTCGGGCCCTCGCTCTTCTTCTTCGCCAGCTCCGCGAAGTCCACGCCCGGCTTGCGTGCCTCCTCCGCCAGCGCGAGCGCCTTCTTGCGCGCCGCCTCCACCTGCTCCGGCGTCGCCTTCGCGTCCACCTGCACCAGGATGTGGCGCGCGTGCACCTCCGCGTCGCCCGACTCCATCTTGGAGTACTGCGTGTAGGCCGCCTTCAGGTCCTCCTCCGACACCTTCACCTTCGGCGTCACCTTGAGCTGCACCAGCTTCATGCGCGACATCTGGTTGCGCAGGAACTGCTTGTAGGTGGCGATGGTGAAGCCCTCGCCGGACAGCAGTTGCTCGAACTGCGCGTCGTCCGTGACGTTGTTCTGCCGCTTCACGTCCGCCACCGCCGCGTCCACCTCCGAGTCCGTCACGGCCAGGCCCAGCTCGCGGATCTGCTCCTCCATCAGCTTCTCGCCGATGAGCGCGTCCAGGGCGCTCTTGATGAGCCGCGTCCGCTCCTCGGCGCGCTTCTGGGGATCCCTCAACCCACCCAGCCGCGACAGCTCCGGCGCCGCGCGCTTCTCCACCTCGGAGAGCGCGATGACATCACGGTTCACCACCGCCGCCACCCGGTCCACCATCTCCGCGCGAGCCACGGCGCCGCTCAGCAACAGCGCCGCCACCATCGTCCCGATCAGCTTCTTCATAGGCTTCCTCATTCCTTCGGTGCCGGCTGCGTGGCCGGCTTGCCGCGGATGGCCTGCAGCGTGGCTTCGTTCACCCACACCTTCGCCTTCGCCCGCAGCTCCTGCTCATATTTCGTCTGCGCCTCCGAGCGGCGCTGCTCCAGGAGCTTCGCCTCCACCTGGTCGCGCACCTCGGCGAACTCCAGCTTGCGGCCCGCCTTCTTCTCCAGCACCCGGAACAGGTGGTAGCCGTACTCCGTTTCCACCACGTCGGACACCTGGCCCACGCCCATGGAGAAGACCACCTGGTCGAAGGCCGGTGGCATCTGCCCGCGAGGGAAGAAGCCCAGGTCGCCTCCCACCTTGGCGTCCGCGCTGAGCGAATACTTGCGCGCCAGCTCCGCGAACTTCTTGCCGGACTTGAGCTGCGCCTGCACCCGCCGCGCCTCGTCCATCCCCTTCACCACGATTTGAGCGGCGCGCACCTGCTCGGGCTCGGAGAACTCCGCCTCGTGCGCCGAGTAGTAGCCGCGCAGCTCCTCCTCCGTGAGGGCCACGCGCGTGTACACCTGGTTGGCGAAGAGCTTCTCGATGGTGAGCCGCGCCGCCTCGCGCGCCTTCAGCTCCGCCATGGAGAGCTGCCCCTGCGCCAGCACCTCGTTGAAGTTGCCCGCCGGGTAATCACTCGACAGCCGCAGCACGCCCCGGTCCACCTCCTCGGGAGTCACGGTGATGTTGTGCGTCCGGGCCTCCTGCAGCAGCACCATGCGGGAGATGAGCGTGTCCAGCAGGGCCCGCTTGTAGGGCTCCACCTCTTCCGGGGTGTGTTGGGCGGACTCGGTGGCCGAGGAGGCGAGCTCGCGCCCCAGCTCGTTCTCGAAGTCCGCGCGGGAGAGCACCTCGCCATTCACCGTGGCCACCACGTTGGCGTCGGGGTCCTCCTGGTCCTTCTTCGGGCAGCCGGACAGCCCCACGGCGAGTGCCAGGGTGGCGAGCAGCGGTGTGGCACGGACGAAGGCCTGACGCATGAAGGAGCTCCTTTCGACGGTCACGGTTGCTCCGCGGCGGCGGTGGGAAAGGGGGCGGGAATGGTACCGGGCGGAGGGCCGCTCGGGGGCAGCATGGGGCTGCTCATGTCCACGTGCACCCGCGAAAGTGTCGCGGCGTCCACGGTGAAGCCGGCGCGGCGCTCCAGGCTGGAGAGCAGCTCCGCCCAGGCCCGGGTGCGCTTCTCCTGCGAGAGGCGCCCGGTAATCTGCTGGCGCACGTCCTCGAGCTTCAGGTCCAACGCCGACTGGTGTCCGGTGAGCTGCAGCACGTGCAGGCCCGCGTCCGTCTGCACCACGCCGGTGAGCGCGCCCGGACCGCCAGGCACCAGGGCTCGCGCGGCCTCGGCTACCTCGGGCCCGAAGTCCTGGGCGAGCACCTCGAAGGAGCGGTAGCGCAGATCTCCATCCAGCGGCTGCGTGCGGGGCTCCTCGCTGTACGTACGCGCCAGCCGGCCAAAGGCGGCGAAGTCCCTGGGGGGCAGCGCCTTCGCCTCGGCGAGCACCTTCTCCGCCCTGGCGCGCGCCGCCGCCACACGGGCCGTGTCCGCTCGGGGCGCCGCGAGGAAGACATGCGAGAGCCGCACCTGCTCCGGCCGCACGTAGTCCTCCTCGTGGCTCGCGTAATACGCGGCCACCTCCGCGTCGGAGACGGGGGGCTTCGCCTCCTCGAGCTGCGAGCGCATCAGCCGGGACACCAGGGCGCGCTTGGTGCTGGCCAGCACCTCGGGGTCGTTCTGCAGCCCGCGAGCGATCGCCTCCTGCACCAGCAGCTCGAAGCGGGCCAGGCCCTCCACGTATTCGCGCTTCTGCTCCAGCGTCTGGTAGCGCTCGCGCAGCGCGGGGCTCATCTCCTCCAGGCGCTGGCGCAGCTCCTCGGCCGTCACCTTGTCGCCCGTCCAGGAGGCCACCGGCGTGCCCCCGGACTCACGGGCATGACGGAAGTCCACCACGGCGAGGCCCGGCGCGGGGCCTCGCTCGCAGCCCGTGAGGGCCAACAGGGCGAGGGCGAGGAAACGGGAGGAGGAGGACATGGAGTGCGGGCCCGTGGGGTAGCACGCCAGGGGGGAGCGGACAACCAGCCGTCCCCGGGGCGTCAAGCCCGGGTCGCGTGCGCGGACAGGAACGCCTCCACCAGCGGGAAGATTTCGTCCGGTGCCCGACGCCCCAGCACCATGTCGGCATGGCCGTAATCCTCGGCGAAGCCATGCCCCCGCCCGGCCACCACCAGCTTCACCGGGCCACCGAGGTGCTCCTGCGCCCGCGCCACGGCGAGCGGGGGAGCGAGCAGATCCTTGCTTCCCGCCAGCAACATGATGGGCAGCCTCACCCCGGCCAGTGGCTTGCGGTAGCACGTCCCGTCCGCCATGCAGAAGGAGTCCGTCGTAATCCAGTGGGCGAACTGGCGCACCACGCCGCCATAGATGTCGGAGGGCACGTTGGCCAGCGCCTTGCGCACCACGTCCGCTTCCATGTTGGAGTCCAACATCATGTAGCGGCTGAGCGGCCCCGGCGGCGCGCCGAAGAGGGCGATGCCGGTGATGCGCCGGGTGGGAATCACCTTCAAGCGCAGCAGCGGCTCTATCTTCTGGATGAAGAGCTTGACGCCCGGCTGCACCGCGAAGGTGAAGGGACTGCCCATGGCCACCGCGGCGCGCACCGGTGCCTGCGGGTTTCGCGCCAGATGGCCGTAGAGGGTGAGGCCACCCTTGGAATGGCCCACCCAGAGCACTTCCTTCGCCCCCGTGGACAGGACGGTTCGCAGGGCGCTGCGCACGTCATACTCGGCCTGGTCGTCGAAGGAGGCGTCGCCACACGGGCCCGCAAGGCCCCGGCCGCGCAGCTCCATCACCCAGCTCTCGAAGCCCGCCCGGGCCAGGTAGCGCGCCAGGCTGTAGCGCTCGTCGAAGTCCATGTGGAACCGGTTGGCCCCGAGCCCATGGCAGAGGATGACCGGCTCGGCGTACCGGCGCTCGCCCCGGGGGTGGTAGCGCCCCAGCGCGATGGCCGCCCCGTCGTCGGTGGGCACCCGGTACAGCTCGTCCGGCTTGAAGGGCAGGGTGAGCAATCCCTCTCCCTCCCGATTGACCGCCCGGGAGAAGAGATCCGCCATCCGCGTCAGCCTGGGCCCGTTTCGGTTCGTCACGACTGGAATCTAATGCCCTCGAGTACGAGTGCCTTGTTGAAAATCCTACGCACCCACATGTCGGCAGAACGGTTGCAGAGGTACTCCCCCGTTCATTCCGGGAGGCTCGTGGATGCGGCAGAAGCCTACGCTAGCGGAAAAGTTGTCCTCGATTGAAGTCACCCTGGTTCCCAGTGATACCCTCCTGCGTGCCCTGCGAGTGATGGAGCGGTACCGCGTCTGCCTGCTCCCTGTCGTTGGGGAGGCGGGGAGGCTGGTGGGGCTCATCAGCAGGTCCCACGTGCTGTCGGCCTGGGGGGTGGACCCCCTGCTGCCGGTGTCGCTGGTGATGGCGGCATGTGAGAGGCCCCGAGGAGAATGTCTGGTGGCCCCGTGAGGGGCCCGGCATTCCAAGCAGGCATCCGGACGGGCGTGGGCGTGCGCTATGCTGCCGCTCCGCCGTGCCGGACGCCTGGACCGTCTACATGGTGCGCTGCCGGGACGGGACGCTCTACACCGGCGCCACCAACAACCTCGAACGCCGCCTGGCCACCCACAACCGGGGCCGGGGCGCCGCCTATACCCGTGCCCGCCTGCCGGTGACGCTCGTCTGGAGCGAGCCGGCGGCCGACCGGAGCGCCGCCCTGCGCCGCGAGGCGGCCCTCAAGCGTCTCTCACGCCTCGAGAAACTCCGCCTTGTCCAACGGGTGCGCCGCTGACCCGGGCTGGGTTTTGTTTGACCCCATTTTGTGACACTGTTCGGAACGCAACTCTCCATACCCTAGAAATCGGGGGAGACCGGCTCGGACATGACGCAGCAGCACGGGGGCGAGACCCTGGACAGCCAGGAGGCGACAGCACGGAGCGAGGAGCTGGTGCTCCGCAATGAGCAGCGCTTCTTCTTCATGCTGGCCCTGACGTGTCTGCCGTTCTGGGTGGTGGACGCGCTGTCGGTGATGAGGCCGACGTGGGACACGCTGGCGCTGCGCGTGGTGTGGGCGGGGCTGACGCTGGCGCTGGGTAGGTCGCTGTGGCGGTTGGAGCCGCCGCGCCGCCGGCTGGTGCTGACGATTGGCGGGGTGGTGGTGCCCAACCTCTTCCTGCTCCTGGTGGTGCACCGGCTGGGCGGGGTGGGCAACCCGCTCTTCGGCTGGTTCTGCGTGATGCCGGTGGTGAGCCTCTCGGTGTCACGGGGGGAGACGTGGCAGGCGTTGACGAGCACGTTCATGCCGCTCGTCTGCGCGGGCACGTTGCTGTGGCTGGAGGGGGCGCCGCCGGTGCTGGCGGGGTCGTGGCTGCTGCTGGTGGCGGGCTCCGGCGTGGTGGGGTTGCAGATGAGCTCCTTCTACCGGCGGCTGAGAAAGGCGCGGAAGAAGGCGGAGGAGGAGCAGCGCGCGGTGCAGGAGGCGCTGGTGGCGTCACAGGCGCGGGTGCTGGAGGCCGAGCGGTTGGCGCAGGTGGGGCGGCTGGCGGCGGGTGTGGCGCACGAGGTGAAGAACCCACTGGCGTACGTGCAGGCCAACCTGCGCTTCCTGTTGGAGGAGTGGCGGCAGCCGACGACGGGCGCCTCCGACACCGAGTACACCGACGCCCTGCACGAGACGATGCAGGGCGTGGAGCGCATCCATCAAATCGTGAAGGACCTCACGGCGCTGTCGCGCGCGGAGGAGTCGGTGGAGGGCGTGGGGCGGTGCGAGTTGGCGCCCATCATCGACGCGAGCGTGCGCCTGGCGTCGGTGCGGCTCAAGTCGCTGGTGAAGCTGTCGGTGGAGGTGCCGGGGGACCTCTCGGTGCGGGCCGAGTCGAGGCGGTTGGGGCAGGTGTTGCTCAACCTGCTGCTGAACGCGGCGGACGCCATCGAGGACGCGAAGGTGCTGGACGGGCGGGTGGCGGTGCGCGTGGGGGTGGAGGCCGGGCGGGTGAGGCTGATGGTGGAGGACAACGGGCCGGGCATCTCTCCGGAGAACCTGCCGCGGCTCTTCACGTCCTTCTTCACCACGAAGGCGCCGGGGAAGGGGACGGGCCTGGGGCTGGCGTTGTCGAGGCAGTACGTGGAGTCCTTCGGGGGCACGCTGCGCGCGGAGAACCGCCCGGAAGGCGGTGCGCGCTTCATCGTGGAGCTGTCGGCGGCCTAGGCGCCGCGGGTGGGGCTCAGGCGGCCGGACGGGGCTGGGGCGGGGTGGGGGCGGCTGCTGCGATTGCTTCTGCTTCTTGGAGCGCGCCACCACGAAGAAGATGCCCAGGATGAGGAAGGCCCCCGCGCCGACCAGGGTGCCGATGAGTTGGTAGTGCAGCAGGTCCGCGGAGATCTGCCGGATGACCTGGGGCAGATCGCACATCGTCTGGGTCGACTGGAAGCGGGTCGTGTTGTCCCACTCGAGCCACTTCGGCGCCAGCCACGAAGACGTGGCCAGGCCCAGGAAGGCCCCCGCGAGAATGAAGGTCAGCAGCGTCTTCAGTGTGGCCATGTCCGGGCACCTCGGTGAGGAGACGTGGGAGCGTCCTTTAGCACGCAATGTGCGTACTTGGGCCGCGAGGATGCGAGAGCCGTGCTATCTGAGGGCCGTGCCGCTCCTTCCTCTTGCCGCCCTGTTCGGCGTCATCACGCTCGTCTGCGCCGCCTTCCTGCTCGTCCATGCGTTCCGACGCAGCCTGGGGACGGGAATCATGGTGCTGCTGATTCCCTTCTACATGCTCGTCTACGCCTTCAGTCAGTTCGAGCACCCGCGCAAGAACCTCATCCTCGCGGGCTTCTTCGGTGGCACCGTGCTGGCCGCCGTCTTCCTCGGTCTGGGCGCGCACGCGTTGGAGCAGGTCATGCTGCGCCCGCCCCAGCCCCCCGTCTTCTGAGCTCGCCCGCCTTCACCTCGGCGCGCTGTCCCTCCCATCAGCGGGCGGCGGTCGCCACCTGCGTGCGCTGCGGCACCTTCCTGTGCGGCGAGTGCACCGAGCTGCTCGGCGAGGCCGCGTACTGCGCCTCCTGCATGGCCTTCATCGGCGAGCACGGGGCGCCTCCCTTGTTCCTCGAGATGGCGCTCGGCCTGGAGGTCATCGCCCTCGCGTCCATCCCACTCGCGCTGGTCCTGCCGCTCCGAGGGTTGATCCGGGTGGAAGGGGCCGTCTTCGCCTTCTCGCTCCTGCGCGGCATACCGGTACTCAACGGGCTCGCCGCCGGGCTCGGGTTCGGGGCCGCGTTCCGCGAACGGCGCCGCCTGGGGCGTGCGGAGCTTCCCCCCTCCGCGAGCCGGTGGCTCCGCTGGGTCCGAGCGGGGGCCTGGGTCAACCTGGGTTACGTGCTGCTCCAGGCCGCCCTGCTGGCCAAGAGCTTCCTCGACTTCTACAGCGGCCTCTGACGGCCCTGAGGCGACCGCGCCCCGCCGTCACACCCCGCGCTCGTTCGGGTCCCAGGTGTACTTGTGCATCTGGAGCTGGAAGCGCACCGGGAGCCGGTCCTCGATGATCCACTCGGCCAGCGCCTTCGTGGTGAGCTTGCCGAAGACGGTGGAGAAGAGCAGCTCGTAGGGCTTCTCCAGCAGCCGGTGCTCGGCGATGAGCCGCTTGGACCACTCGTAGTCCTCGCGGCTGCCGATGACGAACTTGAGCTCGTCGTTGGCGTTCATCGTGGTGAGGTTCCGGTAGTCGTTCCGGTCGCACTCGCCCGAGGACGGCGTCTTCATGTCCACGATTTTATGGACCGCCGGAGGCACCAGCCGCACGTCGATGGCGCCGCTCGTCTCCAACAACACGATGAGGCCGGCGGCGAGCAGCTCCTCCATGAGCGGATACACCCCGGGCTGCAGCAGGGGCTCGCCACCCGTCACCTCCACGCGGGGCGCGCCGAGCGCCTTCACCTGGGCGACCACGTCCGGAATCTTCATGCGCGTGCCGCCGTGGAAGGCGAACTCGCTGTCACAGTAGGAGCAGCGCAGGTGACAGCCGGTGAGCCGCACGAAGGAGCAGAGGAGCCCTGCGTGCGAGGACTCGCCCTGCACGGACAGGTAGATCTCCTTGACCACCACCGAGTCAGCGGTGGGAACACGACGGGGCTCGATGTGGGGACGCGCGAGGGGCATGGGGGAGTCCGGGGACCCGCTTCAACCCCACCCGGGTGGGTGGATGCAAGCGGAGATGGCCCCTGGGCCTCAACCCCATGATGTCCCCAGGGAATTCCAGGCGCCCGCCCCCCTCCCGGGAGAGCGAGCGCCGGAGCGAGGCCCTCAGCCCCGCGTGGAGCGCGCCTTCACCTGGGCGATGAAACTGTTGATGAGCTGGCGGGCGATGCTCATGGGCGGGGGGAGGTTCGGGAGGTTGTCGGGGGTGAACCAGGCGGCCTCGGCGATCTCCTTGCCATCCACCTGGATATCGCCGCCCGCGTACTCGGCGGTGAAGCCCAACATGAGCGAGCGGCCGAAGGGCCACGGCTGACTGCCGAAGTAGCGGAGGTTCTTCAGCTCCACGCCGACCTCTTCCTTGACCTCGCGTACCACCGTCTCCTCGAGCGACTCGCCGACATCGACGAAGCCGGCCAGGGTGCTGAAGAAGGCGCCAGGGAAGTTGGCGTTGCGCGCGAGCAGCATCGAGTCACCCCGGGTGATGAGCACGATGACCGCGGGGGAGATGCGCGGGTAGAAGGGCGTGTTGCAGACGGAGCAGCGGCGAGCGCGCTCACCGGGGACGAGCACCGTGGGCTGACCATCGCGCCCGCAGAAACGGTGGGTGATGTCCCACTCGGCGGTGGCGAGCGCCCGGCCGGCGATGGCGAAGAGGACTTCGTCCACCCGGTTGTAGAGGCCGCGCGCGGGGACGAGCTTCATTCCGGCGGGGGGCTCGGTGTCCTTGGGAAGGGCGGCGGCGTAGCAGTCCACGCCATCGAGCGTGCCGAGGAAGTGAGCCTCGGTGGCGAGCGCGGGCAGCTCCGCGCCAGTGGGGATGTGCAGGGCGCCGTCGCGTTCGGCGACGAGGAGGTCGAGGCCGCGCGCGGCGAAGAGCAGGGCGGTGTCACGCGAGCGCGTGGGTGCATCATGTCCGGGAAGGAATCGAGGCTGGCTCACGGCGGGCACCTTAGCGGGACCGGGTCCGCCAGGGCAGTGACTCCCGTGCTACGAATGGGAGCCATGTTCCGCACTTCGCTCCTGACGGCCCTGCTCTGTGTCTCCTCCGGCTGTGCCCGGGTCTCCACCGTGCCCGTCCGCTATGTGGTGGGCAGCGCGGATGCTCCCACCTTCCGGGTTTCGCAGGGCAAGGGCACCGCCATCCTGCTCGTCAACGAGGAGACCGGAGCGAGTGCCGCTTCCATGGGAGTGCTGGAGCTCCAGGCAGGAGCCGGAGTGCCCGAGCACCTCCACGAGCGCAGCGTGGAGATGCTCTACGTGGAGGAGGGTGGAGCGGAGATGACCATCGAGGGTCGGATGCTGCCCGTGAAGCAGGGGGATGCCGTCTACATTCCGGCGGGGACCCTCCACTCGGCCCGCATTCCCGAGGGTGCACCGCGCTTCCGCGCCGTACAGGTGTACGTGGGCCCCGGTCCCGAGCAGCGCTTCCGCCAGGGCGAGCCCGTGAAGCCCGCCGCTTCCGCCCCGTAATCCCTTTCAGGGACGCGATGATGTTCCCTCTCCCTTTGGGAGAGGGTCAGGGTGAGGGTATCCGAGCCCGTTCTTCAACCCGTCGCCCTCAGTGCGAACAAGGGATTCAACCCGGGTCCACCCGATACCCTCACCCCATCCCTCTCCCGAAGGGAGAGGGGGAATCACGCCTTCATCGGCCGTGTATCTCCGCTCGCGAGCTTCGCTGGCGCGGTAGCGGGCGGTGGTTCGCGGAACTGCCGGTGATACAGCTCCGCGTACAGTCCATTTCGAGCCATCAACTCTTCGTGTGTGCCGCGCTCCGTGATGCGCCCGGCGTCGATGACGAGGATGAGGTCCGCGTTGCGGATGGTGCTCAGCCGGTGCGCGATGACCACGCTGGTCCGTCCCGCCAGCAGCGTGGAGAGCGCTCGTTGGATGAGCGCCTCCGTCCGCGTGTCGATGTTCGCCGTCGCTTCATCGAGGATGAGTACACGCGGATCCGCGATGACCGCTCGCGCGAACGCGAGCAGCTGCCGTTGCCCCTGGCTCAGCGTGGCGCCTCCCTCGCCCAGCACCGAGTCGTAGCCCTTTGGCTGCGTCGTGATGAACTCGTGCGCATGGACCGCGCGCGCCGCCTGTTCGATCTCCTCCCGGCTCGCGCCCGGCCGGCCATAGGCGATGTTCTCCGCGATGGTTCCGGAGAACAGGAACGGCTCTTGAATCACCATCGCCATCTGCCGCCGCAGGCTCGCCCGCGTCAGCCGCTGGATGTCCTGCCCGTCCAGCCGCACCACCCCCGACGTCGTGTCGTAGAAGCGGGGAATCAGGTTGGCCACGGTCGTCTTCCCCGCGCCCGTGCGGCCCACCAGCGCCACCGTCTGGCCGGGCTGGACCTCGAAGCTCATGTCATGCAGCACCGGGTGCGCGGGGTCGTAGGCGAAGGACACCTTCTCGAACGTGATGCGTCCCTCCGCTCGTCCCAGCTCCACCGCGTCCGGGGCGTCGGCGGGCTCGCGCGTCTCGTCGAGGATGGCGTAGATGCGCTCCGCTCCAGCGAGCGCCGACTGCATCTGCGTGTACACCGAGGCCATGAGCTGCACCGGCCGGAAGAACTGCTGGACGTAGATGAGGAACGCCGCCAGCAGGCCCACGCTCAGCCGCCCCTGGAGCACCAGGTAGCCGCCATAACCAATGACGAGCGCCGTGGCGATCGTGGAGAGCATGTCCATCGCCGGGGAGAACGCGGAGGTGACGCCCACCGCGGCCACGTTGGCGTCCCGGTTGGCGGCGTTCCGGTCACGGAAGCGCTGGATGTTCACGTCCGTGCGGTTGAACGCCTGCGCCTGCCGCACGCCGACGATCTCCTCCTGCAATTCCGCGGTCACATTGCCCGCCGTCTGCCGCGTCTTTCGGTAGGCATTCCGGGCTCGGGCGGCGAAGAACCGGGTGGTGAGGAACATCACCGGAATGAGGGTGAAGCACGCCAGCGCCAGGGGCACGTTGAGCGCCAGCATCGCCACCAGCACGCCCACCAGCCCCAGTATCGAGCCCAGGAGCTGCGTCACCCCCTGGGAGAAGAACTGGCTGAGCGTGTCCACGTCGCTGAGCAGCCGGCTCATCAGATCGCCGATCGGCCGCTTGTCGAAGTACGTGAGCGGTAGCGTCTGGAGCTGCTCGAAGAGCCGGACGCGCATCGAGGAGAGCACCTTCTGGCCGGTCGCGCCCACCCGCTGTGTCTGCGCCCGTCCGGACAGGGCGCCCGCTCCGTAGACGACGAGCAGCAGCACCATGGTGCGCAGCAGGCCCATGGCATTCCCGCCCGAGATGTCGTGGTCGATGGCCCGGCTCACCAGGTACGGTCCGGCGGCCTGTGTCAGCGCGCCCACGAGGATGAAACCCATGGCCACGAGCAGCGTGCCACGGTGGGGCCGCATCTCGGTCAGCAGCCGGCGCGCCACCGCGCCACGGTTGACGGCTCGCTGGACTTCCTGCTCCGCCATCGTATGGATGGATCCGGGTCTCATGCTGCCTCCACCGTCCCGGGTTGCAACTGCGAGCCGAGAATCTCGTTGTAGAGCGGGCTCGAGGCGAGCAGCTGCTCATGGTTCCCCTGCGCCACCACCTTGCCCTCGTCGAGCACGAGGATGAGGTCCGCGTCGCGCACCGTGCTGATCCGCTGGGCGATGACGATGGCGGTGCGGTGCGTGCCCCGCATCAGCCGATCGAGCGCGCCCTGGATGGCCGCCTCCGTCTCCGCATCCACCGCCGAGGTGCTGTCGTCGAGGATGAGCAGACGCGGATCCGTGAGCAGCGCCCGCGCGATGGCCAGACGTTGGCGCTGGCCTCCCGACAGCCCGACCCCCCGCTCGCCCACCACCGTGTCGTAGCCCTGTGGCAGCCCGGCGATGAACTCCGCCGCCTGCGCCGCCTCGGCCGCCGCCTGGATCTGCTCCAGCGTCGCCTCCGGGCGGCCGTAGGCGATGTTCTCGCGCACCGTCCCGGAGAAGAGCAGGGCGTCCTGCAACACCACGCCTATCTGCGAGCGCAGGCTGGAGAGCGTCACCTCGCGCACGTCGCGACCGTCCAGGAGCACCGCGCCACCCGTCACGTCGTAGAAGCGGGGCAGCAGGTTGATGATGGTGCTCTTGCCGGAGCCCGTCGTCCCGAGGATCGCCACGAGCTGTCCCGGCTCGGCCACGAAGCTCACCCCGCGCAGGATTTCACGCTCGCTGCCCGCGTAGCGGAAGCGCACGTCGCGGAACTCGACCCGTCCCTGGAGGGGCGGCAGGACCCGGGCCCCGGGCTTGTCGGCCACCTCCACCTGGGTGTCGAGCAGCTCGAAGACGCGCAGCGCGGACGCTCCGGCCCGGGACATCTGCGCCGCGATGAAACCCAGCGTCATGAGGGGCATGAGCACGAAGCCCAGATAGGAGTTGAACGCGAGCAGCTCGCCGAGGGTCAGCTCCTGGCGGAAGATGAGCATGCCGCCGACGCCCACCACCACGAGCGTGCCGAGGTTGGCGAAGAAACTCACGAACGGGAAGCTGTTGGAGAGCGCGTCAATGATTCGCAGGTTGTTGTCCAGCAGCTCGTCATTGATCTTCTGGTAGCGGGCGGCCTCGCGGGCCTCGCCGGAGAACGCGCGCACCACGCGGATGCCGCGCAGATCCTCCTGGAGGACCGTGTTGAGCCGGCCGAGCGCCCCCTGCACCCTGCCGAACAGCGGGCCCATCCTGCCCACGAAGACCTTGAGCAACCAGAGGATGGGCGCGATGGCCGCCAGTGCCACCACGGCGAGCACGGGGTTGATGCTGAACAGCAGCACCGCGCAGCCCACCAGCATGACGCTCGAGGCCGCGAGCTGGAGCACGCCCGAGCCGACGAAGGTGCGCACCTGCTCCACGTCATTGGTGAGCCGGGTGAGGAGCTGGCCGGTCTGCGCCTGGTCGTAGTAGCTGAAGCTCAGCCGCTGGATGCGCGCGAAGAGCGCGTCACGCAGGTCGAAGGCGACGCCCTGCGACACACGCTCGGCCAGGTAGCCCTGGAGGAAGTTGAAGAGCCCTCGCCCCAGCGCGATGCCCAACAATCCGCCCACCGCCGCGAAGACCGGGGCACTCCTTCCCCGGGCGAGGCCTCCGTCGATGGCCATCCGCACCATCTGGGGCGCGGCGAGGTTGGCGGCCGACACCAGCAGGAGTGACACCAGCGCGCCCGCCGTCTCCAGCTTGTAGCGCTCGAGATATCCGAGCGCCCGCCACACGGCCTTCCCGCCACCCGCCGGCAGCTCCGGTCTTCGTCCTCGTTCCATGTCCGGACACACGTACCCAAGCGAGCCCCGGGCCGCAATGTCCGTGCGGAAGATGAGTGCGGCCTCGTTCACACGAGAAGTGAGGACCCCTGTGTCGGCCGCTTGACGCGCGCGGGGGGGACGCGTCTGCTGTATGCATGGCCAGTATTCCCTCCCCGGTGTCTTCGGCGGACACCGGTGCGCGCCCCGTCGATTCCAGCGAGCGCCTGATCCTCCTCGACGTCCTGCGCGCCTTCGCCCTGTGCGGCGTCTTCGTCTCGAATGCCTACGTGCACCTGAGTGGCCGGGGCTTCCTGCCAAAGGAGGCCGCCGACGCCCTGATGTCGACGCGGGTGGATGTCGTCACCGACTTCCTCTTCACTCGCTTCGTGGCCGAGAAGGCCATGTCCACCTTCTCGTTCCTCTTCGGCCTCGGCTTCGCCATCCAGATGGGCCGGGCCGAGGCGCGGGGGAGCTCCATCGTCCCGGTCTATACCCGGCGGCTGGCGGTGCTCCTGCTCATCGGCCTCTCGCACCTGTTCGCGCTCTGGTACGGCGACGTCCTCAACCTGTACGCGGTGATGGGCTTCGTGCTCCTGCTGTTCCGCGGGCTGCCCGACAGGCGCCTGCTCATCTGGAGCCTCGTGCTCATCCTCGGCGCATCGAGTGTGGTCTCCGCCATCATGATCTACATGCCGCTGCTCGCGGGCTCGCCGGAGGCCGTACAGGCGGCCTCCAAGGCGAAGATGGCAATGCTGACGGAGATCCGGAGCCAGACACTGGCCGCCTTCCAGAGCGGCTCCTATCTCACCACGGTGAAGGCCAATGCCGCCTTCTACTGGAACGTCTTCCTCAAGCCGATGACGGCGGCGCATGCGTTGATCACCCTTGGCCGCTTCCTCCTGGGACTCATGGCGGGGCGGCGCAAGCTCTTCCACGACGTGGATGCGAACCGTCCCGTCTTCCGCCGGCTCCTCGGGTGGGGGCTGGGCCTGGCCGTGCTGGGCAATGGGGTGGGACTGCTCGTCGACTCCTTGCTGAAGGCCGGGACCCTCTCCAAGCCAGCGCCGTGGTGGCGGGTGCTCTCTCCGGCGGTGTGGGAGGTGGGCGTCCTCGGCCTCTCCGCGTGCTACGTGGCCGGCCTCTCTCTCCTCTTCCTGCGCCCCCGGGCGCGGCGGCTCCTCTCCCTCTGGGCCCCCGCTGGCCAGATGGCGCTGACGAACTACCTGTGCCAGACCGTCATCAGCCAGCTCGTCTACTACGGCTACGGCTTCAACCTCATTGGCAAGCTGCGCCCCCTGCCGTGCCTCGCGCTCATGTTCGGGCTCTTCTGGGTCCAGGTCCTGGTGAGCCACCTCTGGTTGGCGCGCTTCCGTTTCGGCCCCGTCGAGTGGGTATGGCGCTCGTTGACCTACGGGAAGCTCCAACCGATGCGCCGGGTTCCGGCCCCCGAGCAGGACGTGGCACCCGCCGCCTGAGCAAATGCTTGACGCTGCGGGGGGCGGGGCGCTCGGATGCGCCCCCATATGACCGAGCTGCTCACCCGCGCCGAAGCCTCGAAGTACAAGGAAACCTCGCGCCACTCCGACGTGCTCGCCTTCGTCGACGAGCTCTGCCGCCGGACGAAGCTCGCCAGACGTGTCGACTTCGGAAAGAGCGGTGAGGGTCAGCCCCTGGTGGCCCTCATCGTGAGCGATCGCGGCTGCTTCACCCCCGAGCTCGCGCGCAAGCAGAAGAAGATCGTCGTGATGGTGGAGGCCAACATCCACGCCGGTGAGGTCGAGGGCAAGGAGTCCGTGCTCGCGCTCGCCCGCGACCTGACCCTCACGAAGCTCGGCCAGAAGCTGCTCGACAAGCTCTGCCTCGTGTTGATTCCGAACTTCAACCCGGACGGCAACGACCGCATCAGCCCGAACAACCGCAAGCTCGACCTCGCGAACCTCGAGGGGCAGGTGAACCCCGAGGGCGGTGTGGGCACGCGCTACACGGGCGAGGGGTGGAACCTCAACCGCGACAGCATGAAGCAGGAGGCTCCCGAGACGCGCTGCCTCGCGAAGCTGTACCAGGAGTGGTGGCCGCACCTCTTCATCGACTGCCACACCACCGATGGCAGCATCCACGCCTTCGACCTCACCTTCGACACGTCGCACTCCAACGAGCCGCTCTTCGCGGAGATGCGCGCCTTCAACCGGGTGATGCTCGAGCGCGTGGCCAAGGCCGTGAAGACGCGCCATGGCTTCGACAGCTTCTGGTACGGCAACTACAAGGAAGAGGGCAATCCCCGCTCGGGCTGGCACACCTATCCCGCGCTCCCGCGCTTCGGGAGCCACTACCGCGGGTTGCTCGGCCGGCTGGACGTGCTGCTCGAGACCTACAGCTACATCGACTTCCCGCGCCGCTGCGCGGTGATGAGGGCCTGGTTGCTCGAGCTGTTCCGCGATGCCGCGAAGAACGCCACCGCCTATCGCGCCATCACCGACATCGAGGCCGAGCACATCCTCGCGCGCGGTGAATCACCCGATATTCAGGCGCTCGTGGGCATCAACTACGGCGTGGCCACGCGCGACGACAAGGGCGCGCTCGTGTTCGAGTACCCCGCCCATGCGAAGCCCGGCGACGTGGCCCACATCCAGGCCTTCGATGAGGCGAGCATCACCGCGCGGCGGTACCCCGGAAAGCGGCGCCGTACCTACCAGACGCCGCATCACCGGACGTTCGTTCCCACGCACGCGGTGAGCACGCCGGAGGCGTATCTCGTGCCGGCGGAGCTCGCCTCGCGTCTGGAGGGGCATGGCATCCGCTTCGAGCGCCTGGATGCGCCGCGGCGCTTCACCGTGGACAGCTACCGGGTGGCGCGGCGCGAGGAGACGTTCAGCCCCGACGTGGCCGCGAACGTCCCGCCACCCGGCCAGGCCGAGGTTCCGCTCAGCCAGAAGCCCAAGCCCGTGCGCTTCGAGACCGTGCTCACGGTGGCCCCCGAGCGCTCCACTCGCGAGTTCCCCGCGGGAACGCTGTACGTCCCCACGGCGCAGCGCACCGGCACGCTCATCGTGTACCTGCTCGAGCCGCACTCCGATGACGGCTTCTGCCGCTGGCAGTTCCTCGACGGTCTCATCACCGTGGGCGAGCTCTACCCCGTCCACCGCGTGGTGGGTGCCGTCAGCGCGCCGAAGAAGGCCGAGTGACGGGGCGCTACTCCCCCGGCTTGTGAGGTGGAAGCTCTTCTGGAAGGGGAATCCGGACGAGCTTCAGCCCCTTCGGCCCGCGGTCGACCACGATGAAGCCCTGGCCACCCGCCCTGACGAGCTGGCCATCCGTGGCCACTCCGCTCGCGAGCCAGGCCTCCGCCTCTTCTCTCGAGGCGAACGTGTGGGCGAGCTTCACTCCCTCGGCGGCGGGAGTCGTAAGCTTCCGGAAGAACTCGCGGAACTCGTCGAGCTTCCGGACGTCGTCGCGCACGAAGAGCAACGCGGCCGCGCAGATCCGGAGGGCTTCCTCCTCGGGCGACCCCTCCGGGTGATTCCTGCTCACGGCTTCCACGGTCCGGAGGACGGTATCCACATCGAAGTTCTTGTTGTATTTCATTGGCAGGCCGGGCAATGACAGACTTCTAGAGGGCGAGCGGGTGCGGTGTTCGCAATGCCATTCGTTGTGTTCGATATGTGGATAGGGTTTGCGCGCGGGCTCGTCTATGACGTAGGTCCGCTCCGGGCCCCCTGGCCGGCCTCGTGTGCCCCCAACCGGCACAAGCCACCGTCGCGGCGCACACCCGCGCGAGCAGCCTCGAAAGCCGTGGGGACTCGCCCGAGTCCGAGGGGTACTTCCTGGCCATTCCCCACACTCCCGTTCAACCAAAAAAACCAAGTAATTTCAGATGGTTGGGGGGGGGGGGGGCTGTACAAAGGTTCAGTGCGGCCTTCCCGGGAGTGGTGCGCTCCTCCCCGCTCCGTCCATCCTCGCTGATCTTACGAGTCAGCGGGGTCCACCCTAGGTGACCCCGAGGCCCGGCGGCAATTTCATCCGTCCGGTTGTCGGCGGGCACCGGACACTTCACGAGTTCCGGTCCTCACCCAGCGCGGGAGGGGTCCCCCAGCTACCGGGCCCGTCCCGGGTTAGGATGGACGCACCTGGCCATGGACTCTCCGCCGATGAACGACACCCCCCAGTTCCCCCGCCTCCTCGGACGCTACGAGCTCGTCCACCTTCTCGGCCAGGGCGGCATGGGCGAGGTCTATCTCGCCAAGATTTCCGGCGCGGCGGGCTTCGAGAAGCCCTGCATCGTCAAGACGATCCTCCCCGCGCTGCTCAAGGACTCGCAGTTCCTCGATCGCTTCCACCATGAGGCCAAGGTACTGGTGCACCTCGTCCACTCGTCCATCGCGCAGGTGTACGACATGGGCGAGGCCGAGGGCACCTACTACATGGCCCTCGAGTACGTGGCCGGCGTGGACCTGGCCTACCTGCTGGAGCAGGCGCGTGCCCAGGGGCAGCTGATTCCCGTGCCGGTGGCGCTCCTGCTCGGCCAGCGCATCGCCGAGGGGCTCGGCTACGCCCACCGCAAGACGGGCCCGGATGGCATGCCGCTGGGCATCGTCCACCGCGACGTCTCGCCCCACAACGTGATGGTCTCGTACGAGGGCGAGGTGAAGGTCATCGACTTCGGCCTCGCCAAGAGCGCCGCGCGCAGCAAGTACACCCTGCCGGCCACCGTCATGGGCAAGCTCGGCTACATGTCGCCGGAGCAGGTCCACGCCGAGGCCGTCAACCACCCCACCGACATCTACTCGTGCGGCGTGGTGGTGTGGGAACTGCTCGCGGGCCGGCCGCTGATCCACCACGGCACCGTGGCCGAGATGATGGCCGCCATGTCCAACCCCACCGTGCCCGCGCTCCACGAGCTGCGGCCGGATGTGGACCCGGCCCTCGACGCTGTGGTGCGCCGCGCGCTGGCCCCCACCCCCGGGGAGCGCTACGCGCGCGCCGACGACTTCGCCCGCGCCCTCAACGAGCAGTTCCTACGTACCTCCTCCTCGTTTGGCGCCGAGGAGGTGGGCAACTTCGTGCGCTCGCTCTGCCCGGAGGCCTTCGCCTCGCAGCGCCAGCTCCTCTCCCGGCTCACCACCTCCAAGGCCGCGGGGCTGCGCCGCACGCCCCAACCCGGTGGCGCCCTCGTTCCCATGGACACCGCCCGCCACACCCCGCTGCCCCCGGGAGTGTCCCACGCGGACCCTGGCTCCGTGTCCGGCTACGACGCCACCCTGATGAGCCCACCCAGCAGCACCGGCACGCCCACGGTCGGCTCCGCGCCCGGCCTCGCGCCGGCCCAGACGCTCCATCTGGACAGGCCTTCCTCCGGGCCGGGACGCAAGGGGTGGACGGTGGCGATCACCCTCGGCGCCCTCGGTCTGATCGGCGCCACGGCGGGAGTGACCTCGGTCCTGATGTCCCGCCGTCCCCCTCCACCGCCCATGGTTGCTCCGGATGGGCGGCCTCCGCTGCACCGGGGTCCTCCTCCGCACCACGGTCCGGGCCCGCATCCGGGGGACCGTCCCCCGCACGAGAGACCTCCGCCACCTCCGGGCATGCAGCCAGGAGAACCCCGCCCGGACTTCGAGTCCCGGCCTCCTCCCGCGCCTGCCGAGCCGGTTGAATCCAAGGCCGCGGTTCCTTCGCGCTCCCCATCGAGGCTCATCCCCGTGGGGAACATGGTGCCGATGAAGCCGCGCGGCTCGTTCTACTCGGTTCCCCGTGGCCGCCTGGCGGGGCTCAGCGAGGGCATGGTCCTCCAGGTGGTGGCGGCGCCGGTGAAGGACGGCAAGGCGAAGCTGCTCGGAGAGGCGACGGTGCTCAAGGCGTATCCGCGGCGCTCCGTGGTGGAACCCGATGCCAGCGTGCGCAAGGCCGGGAGCCTCGAGCGTTTCCTGGTGCTGCCCTCACAGCCCGCCCCAATCGCCCAGCCCGCCCCAATCGCCCAGCCCGCCCCAATCGCCCAGCCCGCGCCCGCTGCCGAGAGCTCCACGCCCTCCTCCGCGCCGGCTTCCGCTTCCGCGACCGCCGAGACTCCCGCCGCGCCGCGGGAGTTGAGCGGGCGCATCAGCATCAAGAGCGTCGGCCCCTTCCTGAAGAAGATCGAGCTCACCAACACGGACACCATCATCTGGAGCGGCTGCATCCTCGTCGCCCAGGGGCGGGACGTGTACAAGCTGGGCGGTATGGCCCCCGGCGGTGTGCGAGAGATTGCCATGAGCGACTTCGAGAAGGGCGACCGGGAGGTGCCCTTCGTGGGGACGAATCGGATCGGCCTCTTCTGCACCGAGGGACAGAAGGAGTTCCCCACGAACCATCTGTGAGCACAGGGGTGAGCCTCAGAATGCGCCGGTGAGCTGCAGCGAGAAGGTGCGCCCGTACTGGGGCACGGGCGCGGCGGCGCGATCGCTCCCGAATGACAGGGAGTAGTGGGAGTCGAGCAGGTTCTGCACACCGGCGAAGTAGCGCAGGTGCTGGAACTCGCCAGAGAGGCCCACGTTGATGAGCAGCGCTTCACCGTCGGCGGCGCCTTTCTTCGAGCCGCCGCGGGCGCTCTGGTAGGTGGCCTGGGTGGACAGGCGCACGTCGGTGTTGCCCAGGGGCAGCAGCAGCCGTCCGGAGGCCAGGTGCGCGGGGACGGCGGCGGCCACATCCTCCGACGCATTCAGGAGGGTGACGAAGGAGTAGCTCAGGTCCACCATCATGAAGCGCCCCGGCTGCCAGCGCAGGCCGGCCTCGGCGCCCCACGCGAGCGTCTGGCCGGGCCGGTTGGCGAAGACGATGCACTCCTCGGTGCCCGCCGGAGTGCCACACCGGGGCTGTCCGCTCTCCGTCTCCAGGACGATCAGATTCGCGATGCGGTTGTGATAGCCGGCGACCGTGACGCGCAGATCATCCGTCAGGTCGTGCGAGTGCTCCAGCTCCAGGGTGCCGATGGCTTCCGGCTCCAGGGTGCTGGGCGCCACCTGGGTGACGCCGCCGTCGTTGTAGTCGAGCTCGTATGCGTTGGGCGCGCGGAAGGCGGAGCCGGCCACCAGCTTCGTGAGGCCCCCGTCATAGGGGCGAGCGATGACGGCCAGCCGCGGGGTGATGGGCGTGGTGTTCAGGTCGAAGTACTTGTCCAGGCGCAGGCCCGCCGAGAGGCTCAGCCTCGGGTGTGGACGCCACTCGTCCAGCAGATAGGCGGAGAGCAACACCCGGCGCTTGCTGGCCATGGGCGTCATCCCCTCGGGGCCGAAGCTCTCCTGCTCCACGCGCAGCTGGCCCTGTCCCTCCAGGCCGACGGTGAGGCGGTGGGTGTTGGAGAGGGTGAGGAGGACGCGGGCCTCGGCGGAGATCCAGTCGGCGAGGCCGGAGTCCGTATCGCGCCGCAGGCCGCCGCTCGGCTGCACGTACATCCAATAGCCGCGGTAGCGGCTGGCGTCATAGGAGCCGCGCAGCGACAGGCGCATCCGCTCGTCCAGGATCTTCTCGTAGCGAGCCTCGACGAAGCCACGGAAGTCGTGGATGTGGGTACCCTCCACGCCCAACACGGTGCCGAAGGAGCCGGTGGGAACCTGCTTCTCCCGTGCGTGCACCTGGGCCTGGAGCGAGAGGCCGCCGGAGCGGGCCCGCAGCGAGGATGTGATGGCGCGCTCCCCGTCCAGGCCCTCCACCACCGGCAGTCCGTCTCCCAGCCGGGTCGTCTCCGCGCCCTCCATGTTCAACGCCGCCAGGGACAACAGCACCGAGTCGCGCACGTTGTCCCACGCCGCCGTCCCATGCAGCCGCGTGGTGCCCAGGGCCTCCACCGAGCCGGTGACCTCCACCCTGCGCTCCAGGCCCAGCGACTCGCGCGGCACCACGTTGATGACGGCGAAGAAGGCGCCGGTTCCGTAGAGGGCGCTGCCCGGGCCGCGCACCACTTCGATACGGTCCACCTCCTCCAGGTCCACCGACAGGTCGCGCGCCGCGTAGCCCTGACCGGCCCACACGTCATTCATGGGGTGGCCGTCCCAGAGGATGAGGACGCGGGTGTTGAGGTCACCCGGAGGCGCGAAGCCGCGCACGCCCAGGTACGTGTACGAGCGGTCGTTGGAGATGAAGAAGCCGCGCACGGCGGCCAGGGCCTCGGCCAGCGTGGTGTAGCCGAAGGCGCGCAGCTCCTCCCGGGAGATGACGGTGGTGGAGGCGGGGGCCTCGTCCACGGAGAGCGGGTTCTTCGAGGCGGCGCGCACCGGCGGGGGCTCGTAGCGCAACTCCGCGTGGAACTTCGTGTCCTGGTTGGCCACCACGGTGACCAGCTGGCGCACGGGGTACACGTCCCGGCTCTCCACCTCCAGGTTGTGCTCGCCCTCGGGGAGGGTGAGGACCATGGGGGTGAAGCCGGAGGGATGGCCGTCCACGCGCACCGCGGCGTTGTTCCGGTTGGCGGTGACGATGATGCGTCCGGTGGGGCGCTCCAGCTCGCGGAGCGCCACCTGGAGCGTGACGCTGGCGTCCGCGGGCACGTCCACCAGCAGCTGCGCCGGGTTGTAGCCGGGCGCGCGGACGTGGAGCACGTGGGGGCCGGGGGTGAAGCGCAGCCGGCCGGGCACCGTTCCCAGCACGGGGCCATCCGGCATCGCGCGCACCTCCGCGCCATAGGGCGTGCCGGCGAGCTCCACCTCGCCGGTGATGGGCTCCAGCTTGAACGCATGCTCCACGGACTGGCCCCGCTGCAGGTGGATGGACTGCTCCGTGGAGCGGTAGCCCTCCTTGCGCACCATCACCTTGTGGGGCCCGGGTGGTAGCGCGAGCGTCCGGGGCGAGAGCCCGCGCACCCCGAGATCCTCTCGGTCCACGAGCACCTCGGCGCCCTCGGGCTCGGTGATGACGCGCACCAGGGCCACCTTGGGGCGCAGCCGCTCCAGGGCCTGGTGCACCTTCGCCTTGTCCACGGCGGGGATGTGCTCCTGCGCGAGGTCGTTGTAGTAGCGGTACGCCTCGTTGTAGCGGCTGAGCGCCTCGTAGCAGCGGGCGATGTTGAAGAGGACGTTGCGGTTGGGAACCAGCCGGTAGCTGGCGAAGTAGGAGCGCAGGGCCTCGATGTAATGCCCCCGGTCGTAGGCCTCGTTGCCCACCTCGAAGGCCACGTCCGCTTCATCCGCCGTGTTGTTGGCCAGGGCGGCCGCCATGGGCACGAGCAGCAGCGACAGGATGAGGGAGCCGAGACGGAGCGCGCGCATGGGCCCGCCCATTCTTCCATGTGGGCGTGGAAAGTCACCGGGCCAGGGCTGAGGCCAATTGTCGCGCCGCGGCTTCCAGCTCGCCTGCCGGGCGCCAGTCCGCGGCCGTCGCGTCGAACGCTCCCCGGCCCCACAGCCGTTGGGGCGTGTCCCGGTAGCGTGGCACCAGGTGCAGGTGGAAATGCCGCAGCACGTCGCCAATGGCGAAGGCATAGGCGTGCTCCGCGCCGAGCACCTCGCGTTGGGCCCGCATCACCCTCGCGGCGAAGGGGCCCAGCTCCCGCGCCGCCTCCTCGTCCAGGTCGTACAGGGCACGCGCATGCCGCACACTGGTGAGCACCACCCAGCCGGGCAGGGGACTGGGCGAGGCCACGCCATGGAGCACCAACCCCGCCGAGCGGGCGAGCACTCCTCCCACGGGCTGGTGGCTCCCTCCCACCACGGCGCAGCCGAGGCAGGGCTCATTCACGTCCACGTCACTCATGGGGTGTCACGCTACCAGCGTACCTGGAAGAAGGGGTCTCCCGTTCTGTCCCCTTCTTGACGGAGGCGGTCCGGGTCGGAGACTGTCTCAGCGCCGCCACGCGCGGGCTGACACTCCAAGCATGCAAGGTGGAAAGATGAAGAAGCATTGGGCAGTCGTGCTGCCTCTCCTGGTCATCGGGTGCACGCCGGAGGACTCCGACGGAGACGGCATCGCCGACGGCGTGCGCGAGCCGGACTCCGTGTCGGTGGTGGCCCCGGCCAACCCCAAGGGCACCGTCTCCGGTCAGGTCCTCAACACCCGCATGGAGCCGCTCTCCGAGGCCTCGGTGGTGCTGACCATCGGGAGCGCGACGGCGGAGAAGCCCTTCTCCACCCAGACGGACGCCTCGGGCAACTTCATGCTCACGGGCGTGCCGGCCGGCTCCGACATCCTGGTGACCCTCAGCAAGGCGGGCTACGCCACCCTGCGCGCCACCGCGACGGTCCCCTCCACCGCGGGCAACATCCCCATCAACAACGGCAACGCCAACATCGGCGCCGTCGCCCTCGCCGAGACGAAGAGCTCCGTGAGCTTCTCGCTCGTCACGCCCTCGGGCCAGCCCGCTTCCGGCGCCCTGGCGTACCTCGAGGCCTCCCCCGCCGGCACCATCTCCTTCAATGGTGGCACGGCGGCGGCCGTGAGCTCGGTGGTGGTCTCCGCCAGGGCGGATGCGCTCGGCGTCGTCACCTTCGGCAACGTGCCCGCTCCGGCGGAGCTCGCGCGCATCGGTGGGGTGGGCGAGGCCTCGGGCGGCTACCACCTCTGGGTGGACCCGGTCGACGTGAACGAGGACGGCATCGTCGACTCCGCCGGCCATGACGAGAAGATCAGCGCCTCGGAGCTGCTGACGTACGGCGGCTCGCGGCTCATCCGCATGTCCGCGCCGCGCAACGATGGGGGGGGCGAGGCCTCGGGCTTCCAGCTGGTGGCCACCAACGTGCCCAGCCTCAACTACGTGAAGCTCGCGGATGGGGACCCGCTCAAGGCGCAGATGGAGCTGCAGAAGAAGCCGGTGCGCAACCTGGTCCGGCCCGGTCAGCCCGTCTACCTCGGCTTCAGCCAGCCGGTGATGAAGGACTCGCTGCTGGCCATCCTCACGGACGAGTTCGGCCGGGACTCCCTCAACCTCACCGTGACGCCGAACGCCACGGGGGATGTCTACACGCTCACGCCCCTGTCCTCGCAGCTTCGCGAGGGTCTGGAGTACAACCTCATCCTGCGCGCCACCTCGGCGTACGATGGCACCGTCAGGACCTGGAAGGGCTACTTCGTCAGCGGTGACCCGAAGACGCCGCGCTCCCTCCAGATTGCGACCGTCGGCTACAAGGATGGCTCCGCGGGCACCGAGGGGACGCTGGAGCCGGGCGAGTGCGTCATCCTCACCTTCAGCCAGGCGGTGATTCCTTCCGCCATCCTGCAGCTCGATGCCACCATCACCTCGGGGGATACGAGCAATTCCTTCAGGCTCGTGAAGGCCGATCAGCCCTCGAGCAGCGCCTGCGTCGGGGAGACGGCCTCGAAGTACCCCATCGACGTCACGAACTTCAACGAGGCCACGAGCCGCTTCGCCTTCACGTACGGCAGCCCCGCGTCGACGGTTCCGCCCATCGTCGTCGGCGCCGGCAACGTCAAGGTGAAGACGGACTTCGCGAAGTTCCAGTCGGTGGACCCCTCGGCCTACTTCGAGACGGCCTGGGGCGGACCCGTGCCCTGGACGACGAGCCTGGAATCGACGCTCACCAGGCTGTAGCGCTGAACCGCCTGGTTGTCCCAAGTCATCAACGCTGTGAGTGAAGTGTCCGGGCCCCGACACGTTTCGAGGGTCCGAGCCCCTCCGGACCCTGGCCGGGACGAGCACATCTCAGGGGGCGTGCATAGCATGGTGCGGCGTTCCCACTTTGTACGAGGGCCCCGCGCCATGACCATTCCGCTCACGCAAAGCCTCGAAATCAGAGCGAATGATGCCGCCGAGCCGGATGGTTCGGCCGACCGCACGCGTGTGCTCGTCGTCGACGACTTCGATGACGCCCGCGAGATGTACGCGGAGTACCTCGAATTCGTTGGCTTTCAGGTGGAGGTGGCCCGCAACGGCGTCGAGGCCGTGGAGAAGGCCCAGGGCGCCCCGCCGGACATCATCTTGATGGACCTGTCCCTGCCGGTGATGGATGGGTGGGAGGCCACCCGACGGCTCAAGCAGGACCAACGCACCCGGAACATTCCAGTGATGGCGCTCAGCGGCCATGTGCTGGCCGGCAACGCCGAGCAGGCGAGGCAGGCGGGCGCGGACGAGTTCGTCGCCAAACCCTGCCTGCCGCAGGACCTGGAGGACCGCATCCGCCGGATGCTCAAACCCAGCAAGCCCAAGGGCAGGCCCTAGCCGGACACCCCTTTCTCCTCGCTCCGTAGGCACGATCCGTGGGCCATCCGCCTGCATCCCGGTCCCATGTCGACGGGTGGACTCCACCCGAGGCATTCGACGAATACCGCCTGGTGCGCCTCATTGGCCGCGGGGCCACGGGACGCGTGTACCTGGCGCACGACACGCTGCTGGACAGGCCGGTGGCGGTGAAGTTCGTGCGCGCGCTGGGGGCCGGCGCGCTCACCCGCTTCCTCGTGGAGGCCCGGGCCGCGGCGCGCGTCCAGCACCCCAACGTCGTCACGCTCTACCGGGTGGGGCAGCTGGAGAACCACCCCTACCTCATCTCCGAGTTCGTCCGCGGCTCCTCGTTGGACGAGCTGCCCCGGCCGCTGCCGTGGGAGCGCGTGCTGGCGCTCGGCAGGGACCTGGCGCGAGGGCTGGGCGCCGCGCACCGGCGGGGCGTGCTCCACCGCGACATCAAGCCGGGCAATGCCCTGCTCACCGAGTCGGGGGAGGTGAAGCTGCTGGACTTCGGGCTGGCCAAGCTGATGGATCCGGGCACGCCCGTCCTGGAGGTGCCAGCGCCCCGGGAGCCCCGGGATGGCCCGCCCGCGTTGCCCGAGTTGGATCCAGAGGTCGTGGCGGGCTCGCTCGACGGAGTGGACCTGCCCTCGCTGCCGCACGGCATGCTGGTGGGCACGCCCTACTACATGTCCCCGGAGGCCTGGGCGGGCGAGGAGCTCACGACACGGAGCGACGTGTACTCGCTGGGGCTGGTGCTCTACGAGCTGTGCGCGGGCAAGGGACCCTTCCGGCACGTGTCCCTGCGCGAGCTCCCCCGGGTGATGGCCTCCGAGGACGCGCGGCCCCTGCGCGAGGCCGCCCCGGGCGTGGACGCGGACTTCGCGGCCGTGGTGGACCGGTGTCTGCGCCGCGACCCGGAGGAGCGCTTCGCCTCCGCGATGCCGCTGCTGGACGCGCTGGAGCAGCTGGCGCGCGACGAGTGGGCGGGCGCCGTGCCCGAGGGCAACCCCTACCGCGGGCTCCAGGCCTTCGAGGCCGAGCACCGCGCCCTCTTCTTCGGCCGGCGGCGCGAGCAGCGCGAGGTGGTGGAGCGGCTGCGCGCCGAGCCCTTCCTGCTCGTCGCCGGTGACTCCGGCGTGGGCAAGTCCTCGCTGTGTCTGGCGGGGGTATTGCCGCGGCTCGCCGAGGGGGCGCTGGAGGACGGGCGGCGCTGGCGTGGGGTGCGGCTGATCCCGGGCCGGCGCCCCGCCGCCGCGCTCGCCGCCGCGCTCGCTCCCGTGCTGGGCGCGGAAGAGGAGGGGCTCGCCGCCTCCCTGCGCGCGGACCCCACGGGACTCGCGCGCCGGCTGCGGGCCCACCTCCGCTCGGAGGAGGGGCTCGTCGTCTACGTGGATCAGCTGGAGGAGCTGGTGACGCTCGCGGGGGACGCGGAGGCCGCGCAGGCGGGGCTCGCGCTCGGGGGACTGGCCGAGGGCGTGTCCGGCGTGCGCCTGCTGGCCACGTGCCGCAGCGACTTCCTCACCCGGCTGACGGCGGTGCCGGGCCTGGGCGCTGCGGTGCCCGGGGCGCTCTACCTGCTGCGGGCGCTCGGCCCGGAGGAGATTCGCGAGGCCGTGGTGGGCCCGGCGCGGATGAAGGGCGTGCGCTTCGAGTCCGAGTCCCTGGTGGATGCGCTGGTGGGCTCGGCCGCCGGGGGCGGGTTGCCGCTGTTGCAGTTCGCGCTCGCCGAGCTGTGGGACGCGCGGGACGAGGGCACGGGCGTCATCACCCAGGCCTCGCTGGACGGACTGGGCGGAGTGGCGGGCGCGCTGGCGAAGCACGCGGACGAGGCCGTGGCCCGCCTGCTGCCGGATCAGCGGACCGTCGCGCGCGGTGTCCTGCTGCGCCTCATCACCGCGGAGGGCACCCGGGCGCGCAAGACGGACCGGGAGCTGGTGGGGGATGATCCGCGCCAACGCACGGTGCTGGAGGCCCTGGTGCGCGCGCGCCTGCTGGTGGCGCGGGAGGGGGAGGGGGGCACCTCCTATGAAGTGGCGCACGAGGCGCTGCTGAGCGGCTGGGGAACGCTGGCCCGCTGGCTGGCCGAGGCCGCCGAGCGCCGCGAGGTGCAGGCCCGGCTGGAGGCCGACTCCGCCCACTGGGAGCGCGTGGGCCATGTGCGGGACATGCTCTGGGGCCCGCGGCAACTGGCCGAGGCCTCGCTGCTCGAGACCGCCGAGCTCACCCGGCGCGAGCTGGCCTTCCTCGAGGCCTCGCGTCGCACGGTGGTGCGCAGCCGCCACCTGCGGCGGGCGCTCTGGGCGGCCTTCGTCCTCTCGCTGGCGCTCGTCTACGCGGGCGTGCGGATGCACGAGGAGGCGGAGCGGGACAAGGCGGTGCGTGGCTGGCTGGCCGAGGCCGCCACCGCGATGGACGAGGTACAGCGGGAGCGCGCCGCCTTCGCCGCGGCCCGCGAGGAGGCCCTCCGGCTCTACGACGCCGGCCGCAAGGAGGAGGGTGACTCGGCCTGGACGCGCACCGTCGCGGCGGAGACCGCGCTGCACCGCCGCCTGGACGAGGCGGGAGATCACCTGGAGCACGCGCTGGTGTTGGACCCCATGCGCCAGGATGTCCGGGACGCGCTGGCCGACTTCCTCCTCGAGCGCGCCCTGCATGCCGAGCAGGCGCTGGAGACCAGTGAGCTGCCGGCGCTGCTGCAGCGGTTGCGGCTGTACGACACGTCCGGGGAGCGCTGGCGGCGTTGGACCGCGCCCGCGCTCGTCACGCTCGAGCTCTCCGTGCCCGGCGCGACGCTGGAGCTGCGGCCCGTCACCAAGGACGTGGACGGCCGCGAGAGCATCGGCGCGCCGGTGCCGCTCGGGCCGGGGCCGTGGGTGGACGTGGAGGTGGCGCCAGGAGACTGGCGGCTGACGGTGCGGGCCCCGGGGTACGAGCCCGCGCTCATCCCGCTGCGCCTGGCCCGCGCGGAGCGCAGACGCCTGTCCCTGCCGCTGATCCGCGAGGGCGAGCTTCCCGCGGGCTTCGCCTACGTGCCGCCGGGGCGCGTGCTCTTCGGCAGCGCGGCGGATGCGAGCGTGCGCGGCTTCTTCAACGCCGTACCGCTGCACGCGAAGGAGACGGCCGGCTTCCTCATCTCCCAGCGCGAGACGACCTACGCGGAATGGTTGACCTTCGTGGAGTCGCTGTCCGCGGCGGAGCGCACTCGCCGCCTGCCGCGCACGAGCACGACCTACCACGGCATGCTCCGGCTGACGCGCGAGAGGAGCTCCTGGACCCTGCGCTTCCAGCCTGGAGGCGTGCCCTACACCGTCCGCGCCGGAGAGCTGCTGAACTACGCGAAGCGTGATCGCCGCGTCTCCCAGGACTGGATGCGCTTCCCCGTCACCGGCATCTCGTTCGAGGACGCGGAGGCCTACGCGGCGTGGTTGGACCGGACGGGCAGGGTTCCGGGCGCCCGGTTGTGCACCGAGCTGGAGTGGGAGCGGGCCGCGCGAGGTGAGGATGGGCGCGAGTTCCCCCACGGCGACGTGCTCGCCCCGGACGACGCCAACTTCGATCTCACCTACGGCAAGGAGCCAGGCGGCTTCGGCCCCGACGAGGTGGGGTCTCACCTGGCCTCCCGCAGTCCCTTCGGCGTGGACGACATGGTGGGCAACGCCTGGGAGTGGACGCGCTCGTCACTGGAGCCCGGTCGCGTGGTGGCACGGGGGGGCGCGTACTACTTCGCCGCCGCCTCGGCGCGACTGGCCAACCGCGAGCTGCCCGAGCGGACCCTGCGGGACATCACCGTGGGCATCCGCCTGTGCGCGGATCTGCCCTCCCGTACTCCGCCCTCGCGGGAGTGACCCCAAGGGATGCGCACGTGGGTGATTGCCTCGGACGGTGCAAGTGTCCGGTGCGGCATGTGTGGCTTGCCCGAGAAATGGCCCCTGCACACCGTCGCTCTTGACGGGGATGGTGTGCAGGAGGGGTAGGGACATGCGAGCGAGCGGGTGGTGCCGTGTCGTCGTGGCGGCAGTGGGCGTAGTGGCATGTGGTGGCGAGGCTCCGGTGTCGCAGGAGGAGCTGCTCGGGCAGTCGGAGGCTGCTCTCGGTGTGAGCAATGGGTCGAATCTGAACGGGTCCAACCTCAATGGCTCGAATCTCAATGGCTCGAACCTCAATGGAGACGAGCTCAATGGACAGGGGCTCGCTCGGATGCTGGTGTCCGTGAACTACGCGGGCGCGAGGTTGGAGCTGCCAGACGGAGCCGTGTGGAGGGAGGGGCGGTTCGAACGGGTGTGGCTGAAGGGCTCGGTCTTCCACGGTCGCTTCCGCGGGCGTCACTTCTCCGGGCTCGACTTCGAACAGGCTCGCTTCAAGGGCAACCTGGGCAACGGTGCACAGGTGGAGCTGCGTGTGGACTCCATCACGCCGGGCTCGGGCGAGAACCAGGACGTGTGGACGTACCGCGTGTCCTATCGCGAGCCGGCGGATGGACGGTGGTACCCCATCTGCCGGGACACGAGCGGGCAGCCCGCGGGCGCCATCGCCGTGGCGGGACGCTGGGACTACCGGCAGGGGCTGCCGGGCCAGGGCGGCGCCAAGTATGACGATCCGCGCACCTTCACCTTCGCCTGCGAGGGCGCGGCCATCGCGAAGTGCATCCACTTCGGCTACAAGCCGTGGGCGAGCGTCAACGGGGTGAGTCTGGCGGCGCACCATCAGGCGTGCACGCGCCTCATCCGCGCGGACTACTGCGGCGATGGCACCTCGCACACCGTGAATGGGCAGTGGGTGAACCTCTACGACGCGGTGGGCGTGCAGCGGGACACCGAGGGCTGGGCGGTGGAGGCGGAGTGGGACACCGAGGGCGCGCGCTGCTTCACGGACCACAACCGCGCCCACGCGCCGGTGTCGTGCCCGAGCACCCCGGTGCGGCAGACGCAGTGCGGCTCGGAGCGGTCCTTCTCCACCGGCACGCTGATCCAGAGCGAGACGCCGTAGCCACACGCGGGTTCTGGACGAGAGGGGGTCCGGAGAGGGAGAGTCGAACCCGAGATGCGTCCGACGCCAGGTGTCCTGCTTGTGCTCCTCGTGGGCGCCGTTTCCCGAGCCGAGGAGACGCCCACGACGAGCGGTGCCCCCCTCTCCTTCGAGTCTTCCGAGCTGCATGACCTGGCGGGCACGTGGGGTGAGCCGTTCCGCGCGCTGATGGTGATGCCCGGAGTGAGCCATATCGTCTCCGGCGCGAGCCTCCCGGTGGTGCGCGGGTCGGCCCCGTCCTCCACGGGCTTCTACCTGGACGGCGTGCGCGTGCCGCAGCTCTACCACCTGTGGGTCGGTCCCTCGACCGTGCACCCGGAGCTCGTCTCCGGGCTCGACTTCCACCGGGGTCCCGCTCCGGCCCGCTTCGGCCGGGAGCTGGGGGGCACCGTGGACGCCCGGCTCATCGCGCCGAGCACCGACACCGTTCGCGCGGTGGGCTCCATCGATCTCCTCGACGTGGGCGTGCTCACCCAGGTGCCCCTTCGCTCCACGGGGACCGAAGTCACGCTCGCCGGGCGCTTCGCCTATACGCCGTGGATCGCCGCCTCGGTCATCAATGGCCTGCGAGGCCCGTCGAGCCCGGACCTGGTGCTCGGCCTCCTCGACTACCAGGCGCGTGTCACGCAGCGCGTGGGCCAGGGCTCGCTGCGCCTGCTGGCCCTGGGCAGCTCGGATGACGCGGGCCTGAGCGGCACGGGCGACGTGGTGCGGCTGGGCACCGCCTTCCACCGCGTGGACCTGCGCCTCACGCATCCGCTGGGCGTGGGCGAGGTCGAGGCCGCCGTCACCTGGGGCCAGGATACCCTGGGCGCCAACGGAGGAGGAGAGGCCTCGCGCGTCACGGTGGGACTCTCCGAGCGCACACTCGGGGCGCGAATGGCGTGGCATGCCGCGCTCTCCCAGCGGCTCGCGGTGGAGGCGGGCGCGGACGTGGAGCGCCGGCTCACCCACGTGGACCAGTCCACCACCTTCCGTCCCGGTGAGGCCGGGGCTCCGGAGCGTCCCACCGTCACCACGAGCGTCGTCCAGTCTCTCGCCCGGGCGACGTTCACGGGGGCGTACGCGCAGGCCACGTGGACTCAGGGCATGTGGCGTGTCACCCCGGGCCTGCGCGTGGACGGCTACCTCCTGGCACCGGCGCTGAACCAGGTGGTCGTCGAGCCACGGCTGCACGCGCGGGCCGCGCTCTCGGAGACGGTGGCGCTGCGGCTGGGGGCGGGCCTGCTGCACCAGCCGCCGGCCCACCTGCTCGACGCGCCGGGCGTGGAGGCGGCGGCGGCGCGGTTGGGTCTGCAGCGGGCCTTCCAGGTCGAGGCGGGCGCGGACCTGCGAGGGCCGGCGGGCTTCACCTTCGGCGCGGACGTGTTCGTCCACCCGAGTGTGCGCACGGTGGAGTTGGACGTGCTGTCCTTCGACCTCCTCGCGGACGACCCGGCGGCACGAGGGCGGATGCGCACGGCGGAGGGGTACGGTTACGGCGTGGAGTTGATGGCGCGGCGCCCGCTGTCGGAGCGCTGGTCGCTGCTCGCCGCGTACACCTTCCAGCGGCGCACGTTGAACACGCGCGTGGAGCGGCGGGACGACACGGGCCAGGTGGTGGGGACGGAGACGGTGCCCCTGGCCTCCGCGCTCGAGCAGCGGCACGTGCTCAACGCGGCCGTCACCGTGAAGCTGCCGTGGGGCCTCACCGTGGGCACCACGCTGCACTACAACACCGGGGCGCCCGAGACGGGGAGCCTGCTCTTCTCCTCCACGCAGCGCGAGGGCGTGGATCCGGAGAAGGGGACGGCGCGCTGGGTGCCGGTGGACCGGGACCAGGTGGCGCGCCTGCCGGGCTACTTCCGGGTGGATGGCCGGGTGTCCAAGACGGGCACGCTGGGGCCGCTGACCTGGGAGGCGTGGTTGGACGTCTTCAACCTGTCGCTGACGAAGGAGGTGTTCCGCTACTCCTATGGGAGCGAGAAGGGTCAACTGGTGCGCAGGCCCTTCGGACTCCCCCCCGTGACACTTCCGTCGCTGGGCATCCGGGCGCGCTTCTGACCTCGCTTCCGCTCCCGCCCGCGCGCCAGCACGGCCAGCGCGAGCAGCCCCGCGCTCCAGCCCGGTGCCGAGTCGCAGCCACAGGCCCTCGGCTCGGTGACCTGGGGCACGGGTCCCGGGATGCCGCGCATGTCCGCGCCGCGGGCAATCCACAGGTGGCTGGTGACGGTGCGGGGATGGCCGTTCACCCATACCTCCACGCGGAAGCGATCCTCGCCGTGCTCGGGCGCGGTGACGTCCCGCTCCACCACGAAGTCCTCCGAGGTCACCTCCACGAGCGGCAGGCGCACGCCGTTGTGGATGAAGCGCACCTGGTGGCCCCTGGCACCGGTGACGCGGGCACTCAGCCGGGCGCTGCCCGCGAGCACCGTGTCTCCGGTGGGCGCCACGCTGCTCGTCAGCTCCACCATGGGATCATCCGGTCCCTGGAGCTTCACCACGGTGCGGCCTTCGCGAATGCCCTCCAGCAGCGCCGCCACGCTCAGCTCGCGCGCGTACACCAGGGTGGCGGGGTTGCCGATGGCGCTCTGCTTGAAGTCCAGGTCCACTCCGGCGCGGTGGTCGTCGCTGCCTCCGAGCGCCGCGGCGTGGTGCCCCTGCGCGAGGAGCCAATCCCAGTAGCCGATCGCGCCCTCGGAGAAGAAGCGCCCCAGCTTCTCCCACTCGGGGTTGGCCACCTCGACGGCATCCACGCCGCCCGGAGGAACGGCGTGTTGCCATGCGCAGCCGATGCACAGGTCGCCCACGTCATAGACGGGGTGGTTGATGGAGAAGAGCGCGCCCTGGCGATGAAAGGCGTCCACCGCTTCCTTCAGGGTGATGCCCTCGTTCACGCGTGGGGACACGTAGCCGGTGGCGCCAATCGCGTTCGCATGGCCCGCATAGGTGGTGTACTCGACACCCGGCACCAGCAGCAGACCGGGGAAGCGCGACTGGGCGGCCACGAGGAAGTCGCGCGTGGACGTGGTGTTGTGGTCGGTGAGCACGACGAAGTCGAGCCCATGGTCGCGCGCGTATGTCGCGACCTCCTCCAACGGGGGCCGGGCATCACCGCTCTCGCGCGAGTGCACGTGGAAGTCGCCCGTGTACCAGCGGGCCTGGGCGGAGAGCGCGCGGGCGGGGTGGTAGGGCTGGCGCTCGGGTTGGGGCGCGAGCGTGGCCTGCGTGCGCAGGTGCACCTCGATGCGATAGCGCGCGGGCGTCCTGCCAATCTTCGCCTTGCCCACCGTCACCCGCCAGGTGCCCGCGGGCAGGGGGCCGGCGAGGTAGGAGCGCGAGGCCGCCTGCTCGCCCACGATGGCGGGCTCCTCGTTGCCGCCGCCGTAGCCTCGGAAGCCGTTCGGATCCTCCAGCCCCCAGTCCAGGATGTTCTCGCTGGCGAGGTCGTCATGGCGGACCTCCAGTTCCACGGTGCCCGGAGGCACCTCGAAGGGGACGTCGAAGAAGCTGCCCTCGGAGGGCACCTCTCCCTCCAGCACCAGCGGGCCAGCCGCGAGGGCGCAGGTGGAGACGAGAAGGCAGGCGAGGAACGTGTTGGGGAACGAAAGAGGAGTGCGCACGGGGCCCGGAGCCTAAGCCAGGAGAAGACGGTCCTGTCAGGTGCTCCCCACGGACCTCCTCCGGCCGTACTTTTCTCCAACTTGTCCTACTGTCGGACAAGTTGCGGGAGGACGTATCGGAAATCCTCCAGCCGAGCCGAGGAGCGTCGAGCATGTACAGAGCGGACACGGTCGTTGGTCTCATCGAGCACGGTCGTGAGGACGACCGCGCGATCGGCGCGCCGGGGCGGCCCGGCCTGACCCATGGTGGCCTGCGGGCGCTCGCTCGGAGCACCGTCGCGGCGCTGAATGCACTGGGCATCGGATGTGGCGATCGGGTCGCCCTGGTGCTGCCCAACGGGCCGGAGATGGCGACGGCCTTCATTGCCTTCGCCTGCGGCGCCACCACCGCGCCGCTCAATCCCGCCTACCGGGCGGAGGAGCTCGAGTTCTACCTCTCGGACCTGAATGCCCGGGCGCTCGTCATCCTCGAGGGGATGGAGAGCCCGGCGCGCGCCGTTGCCGCAGCGCGAGGCATCCCGGTCATCGAGCTGGTTCCAGACTCGAGCGGGCCCGCCGGTCTCTTCTCCTTGAAACCGGAGCGGCCGTTCTCCGGCACGCCGGCACGGGCGGGCTTCGCCGGGGCCGAGGACGTGGCGCTCGTGCTCCACACCTCCGGGACGACGGCGCGGCCGAAGATCGTCCCCCTGCGCCACGTCAACGTCACGGCCTCCGCCTTCCACATCGGCCAGACGTTGGAGTTGGGGCGCGAGGACGTCTGCCTCAACATCATGCCGCTCTTCCACATCCACGGCCTCATCGCGGCGGTGCTGGCGAGCCTCGCGGCGGGTGGCGAGGTGGTATGCACGCCGGGCTTCAACGCGCTCAAGTTCTTCTCCTGGTTCGAGGAGATCCGGCCCACCTGGTACACGGCGGTGCCCACCATGCACCAGGCCATCCTCGGCCGGGCGGGCCGCAACGCCGGGCTCATCCGGGCCGGGCGGCTGCGCCTCATCCGCTCGTCCTCCGCGTCGCTGCCACCGCAGGTGATGCAGGAGCTCGAGCAGGTGTTCGGCGTGCCCGTCATCGAGAGCTACGGCATGACGGAGGCCTCGCACCAGATGGCCTCGAACCCGCTGCCGCCGAGGCCTCGTTACGCGGGCTCGGTGGGGATCGCCGCGGGGCCGGAGGTCGCCATCATGGACGAGGCCGGAAACCCGCTGCCTCCGGGCTCGCTCGGCGAGGTCGTCATCCGGGGCCGCAACGTCATGGCCGGCTACGAGAACAACCCCGAGGCCAACGCCAGGGCCTTCTCCAACGGCTGGTTCCGCACCGGGGACCAGGGCGTGCTCGACGAGGCCGGCTACCTGCGGCTCACCGGCCGGCTCAAGGAGATCATCAACCGGGGAGGCGAGAAGATCAGCCCGCTGGAGATCGACACGGTGCTGATGGACCACCCGGCGGTGCGGCAGGTGGTGACGTTCGCCATGCCGCACCCGAAGCTGGGCGAGGAGGTCGCCGCCGCCGTGGTGCTGCGCGAGGGCGCGAGCGCGGGAGAGCGGGAGCTCCAGGACTTCGTCTCCGCGCGCCTGGCCGACTTCAAGGTGCCGCGCAAAATCCTCTTCCTCCCGGAGATTCCCAAGGGAGCGACGGGCAAGTTGCAGCGCATCGGCCTCGCCGCGCGCCTGGGGCTCACGTCATGAGGATCGCGATCTTCGGAGCGGGAGCGATTGGCGGGTTCCTCGGCGTCCGGCTGCTCCAGGCGGGCGCGGACGTCACCTTCATCGCGCGCGGAGCCCACCTGGCCGCGATGCTCGAGAGGGGCGTTACCCTGCGCAGCGGCGGTGAGCGCGTCACCGTCCGGCCGCGTTGCACGGACGACCCGGCCGAGGCGGGGCCACAGGACTCCGTCCTCATCACGCTGAAGGCGCACTCCCTGCCAGCGGCGGCGGCGCAGATGCAGCCCCTGCTGGGCCCCGAGACGTCGCTCGTCACGGGCATCAACGGCGTGCCCTACTGGTACTTCCACGGCCTCGAGGGGCCCTTCCGCGACCGGCACGTGGAGAGCGTGGATCCGGGGGGGACGCTCTGGGAGACGCTGCATCCCTCGCGTGCCATCGGCGCGGTGCTCTACCCGGCGGCCGAGGTGATGGAGCCCGGCGTCATCGAGCACACCTACGGCGACCGCGTCACCCTGGGCGAACCCGATGGCAGCAGGAGCCCCCGCGTCGAGGCCCTGTCGAAGCTGTTCATCCAGGCGGGGCTGAAGTCACCGGTCCGCCCGCGCATCCGGGACGAAATCTGGGTCAAGCTCTGGGGCAACCTCGCCTTCAATCCGCTCTCGGCGCTCACGGGCGCGACGCTCGACCGGCTCGCGACCCAGGCGGACCTCCGGGCGGTGGCGCGCACCATGATGGTCGAGGCCCAGGCCGTCGCCGAGGCCCTGGGCGTGCGCTTCCCCATCGACGTGGACAAGCGGATTCAGGGCGCGGCGGAGGTCGGCGCGCACAAGACCTCCATGCTGCAGGACCTCGAGCGTGGCCGGCCGATGGAGATCGACGCGCTGCTGGGCGCGGTGGTGGAGCTCGGCCAGCTCGTGGGCAGGCCGATGCCCACGTGCGACATGGTGCTGGCGCTGGTGCGCGAGCGCGCGCGTCGGGCGGGCTGCTACCCGGCCGCCCATCCGTAACACACGCGGGTGGGTGCCTACGCGATGCCCACCATCTTGCTGCCTTCACCCTGAACGGAGCCGGGCGTCAGCGCGCCCAGGAAGTCCACCTGGAGCCCGCCGTACTCCGAGCGCCCCAGCTCCAACTTCCACCCGTGCAGCACCGTCACCTGCCAGGCGATGTTGAGGCCCAGGCCGTGCCCGTGGACTCCGCGCGTGCGTGCCGCGTCGCCCCGGACGCGCCGCTCGATGATGCGCGACAGCTCGCTCTCGGGGATGCCGGGTCCGTCGTCGAGCACCCGCAGGCGGAAGCCCTCTCCCGGCGTTCGCTCGAGCACGACGGCGACATGGCCCTCGCGCGAGTTGTAGCGCATGGCGTTGTAGATGATGTTGCTCACCGCCTGCTCGATGAGCGTGACGTCTCCCTCCACCACCACGGGCGGCTCCGGCACGGCGCACTCGAGCGCCACGCCGAGCTGCCGCGCGATGGGCCGGTGGCGGCTCATGCACCGCTCCACCAGGGCGTTGAGGTCCACTGACGCGCGCTGCAGGGCCGGCTCGCCCGCCTCCAGCCGGGCCGCGGCGCCCAGGTTGTGGATGAGCGCCGCCATGTAGTGGGACTCCTGGCTGGCCGCCGTGACGATCGCCGCGTCCACCGGCTCTCCCCGGGCCGCGCGTCGTTGCAGCTCGGCCAGGTGCCCCTGGAGCACCGTGAGGGGGATCATCACGTCGTGCGTGGTGTTCTCCAGGAAGGTGCGCAGCGTCTGCTCCCGCTTCTCCTTGAGGTCCATCTGCGCGTGCACCTCGCGCCCCGCCTCGTCGAAGGCGCGCGCCAGCTCGGAGATCTCATCGTTGCCGTGGACGGTGAGGGTCCCCTGGTAGGCGCTGCGGACGAAGGTCCGCACCTCGCCGGTGAGCTGGCGGAGGCGGCGCACCACCGGCCCGAGGGTGAGCAGCACTCCGGCCAGGGCGACGATCGTGGGCATCAGCCACATGTCGGCCGGGGGGAGCAGGCCCTTCAACATCCCCGTGTCGCGCGGCTCCCGTCTCTTGACGAGCACGAAGGCGCACGGCCCGGAGCCCCAGGGCATCCGGACCAGCACCTCGCTCGGGCCCATCGGGCCGTACGTGGCGGAGCGGCTGGCGATGTCCTCTCCCCGCCGCAGGGCCTCCACGAGCTTCGCGTCCAGGGGGGGAGCGGCGGGGTTGCGGGACGTGAAGTGGGCGTCGTAGGCGAAGAGCTGAACCTCCTGTTCCCGTTCCGGACGCGGTCCCGGGCGGTCCCCGCGAGGCGGTGGCGGAGGCCGCTCCCCCTTCCTCTCCGGAGGGGGAGGGGGACGGGGGGGTTGCCTGCTCCAGGTCTCTGGGGCGGCCTCACAGTGTTCTCGTTCGCCCGCCTGCAGGGTCGCGAGCGCATACTCGGCGAGGACCGCCTTGCGCGCGTTCACCTCGACGGTGTTGCGGAGCCCCGTCATGACCAGCGTGATGGGCAGCGCCATCGCCGCCGTCGTGAGCGCCAGCCGCATCCGGAGCCTCATGGCTCCTCTCCACCGAGCCGGTAGCCGATGCCCCACACCGTCTCGATGTACCTGCCAGGACCCAGCTTGCGCCGCAGCCGCGACACGTGCACGTCCAGCGTCCGCTCGGTGCCTTCGCGCTCTGGATCCAACACGTTCTCCACCAGCCACTGGCGTGTCACCGCGGCCCCTGGACGGCGGGCGAGCGCGGCCAGCAGGTCGAACTCCACGCGTGTCAGCTCCACCGGCTCGCCCTGGACACGCACCTCGCGGCTCTCGAGGTCCACGTGGAGCGCGCCGATCTCCACACCTCCCTGCCGCTGCATCGCCGGGCGTCGTAGCCGTGCGCGCACGCGCTCGACCAACTCCTCGGGCCAGAAGGGCTTGGTCATGTAGTCGTCGGCTCCCAGCTTCAGCGCCCGCACCTTGTCCGCGGTGTCATTGCGCGCGCTGAGGATGAGCACCGGCACGTCCGATCCGTCACGCATCCGCCGCAGCATGTCCATCCCATGAGTTCCCGGGAGCATCAGGTCCAGGATGACGAGCCGGTAGGCCGCCACGTCCCCGGATTGCAGGGGTCGGCCCTCGGTCCACCACGTGGGCTCGAAGCCCGCGCGGCCGAGGCAGTCGACGATTTGAGCTCCCAACTGAGGGTCGTCTTCGATGAGCAGAATGCGCTCGGCCATGTGTGTCCGTCCTCTCCTCGTTCATGTCGCGTCGTACGGGACGGGTCGTAAGAGAATCTTAAGACCTGTACTGGCCCGGACGCCGGGCGAGCGAACGAGGCGGCGGGTCGCTCCAAGCAGGCAGGCGTCCAGGGGGGCGAGGTGTGACTCCGGGTGCACCCGGGGTGCTTCGTGCACATCTCCACACGGCGTTTTCAGGAGGTGGAGAGGCGTGAACGAGAGCACGGTACGCCGGGGCGAGAGATGGGTTCCCGGGGGTGGGGCGGGCATGTGCCGGGCCCTCGTGTTGCTGGGCCTGCTGGTGTTTTCGGGCTGCGACCGGGGCGGTCCGGAGGTGCCCCCGGCCCAGGGACAGCAGGCCCAGGGACAACAGGCCCCGGTGGTGCTCGGGCCGGAGGACGTGGTGCGCGTGGAGCAGCGGCGGTTGCGGAACGGGCCCGTCCTCTCCGGAACACTCCAGGCCCGGCGCGCCGCCTCCATGCGGGCCGAGGTCCAGGGCTCCATCCTGGAGATGGCCGTCGAGCAGGGCCAGGAGGTGAAGAAGGGGCAGCTCCTCGCGCGCATCGAGGACACCTCGCTGCGGGACCAGGTCCTCGCCGCGCGCACCGCGGTGCGGGTGGCTCGCAACGCCGTGCAGGTGGCCCGGGCCGATGAGGAGCGCAACCGCACGCTGGCCAACGCGGGGGTCATCACCCAGCGCGACCTGGAGCGGGCGGTGCTCTCGCGCCAGCAGGCGCAGGCGCAACTCTCCGAGGCCGAGGCCCGGCTCGCGATCGCGAACCAGCAACTGGGCCGCACCCGCATCGTCGCCCCCTTCGACGGGGTGGTGAGTGAGCGCCGGGCCAGCGCGGGTGACATCGTCCAGCCGGGCACGGCGCTCTACACCGTCATCGACCCCACCAGCATGCGGCTGGAGGCCTCCGTTCCCGCCTCGCAACTGGAGCTGCTGAAGCCCGGCGCGCGCGTGGACTTCAATGTCGGAGGCTTCGGGGACCGTACCTTCGCGGGAGAGATCGAGCGCATCAACCCCGCGGTGGATCCCGCCACGGGCCAGGTGCGCCTCTACGTCACGCTGCCCAACACCGAGCAGACGCTGCTCACCGGGCTCTTCGCCGAGGGCCGGGTCTCGGCGGTGCAGCGCGAGGTGGCCGCCGTGCCCACGTCCGCGGTGAGCCTCCGCGCCGAGCCGCCCACGGTGATGCGCGTGAAGGACGGGCGCGTGGAGCAGGTACCGGTGACGGTCGGCATGACGGACGAGCTGGCGCGAATGGTGGAGTTGCGCTCCGGCGTGCAGGTGGGAGACGTGCTGCTGAGGGGCTCGGCGCAGGAGTTGGCCGAGGGCACGCCGGTGCAGGTGAGGGTCCCCGAGCAGCAGCCGCAGGAGTCCGAGCCGGGCGTGGGCGGTGGAGGCACCGCGCAGGAGCCCCAGCAACTCACGCCTCGCTGAGCGGAGAGCCTTGCCGTGTTCATTTCCAATTTCGCCATCAAGAAGCCCATCGTCACCATCACCGTCATGCTGGCGCTCGTGGTGTTCGGCGTGGTGGCGCTGATGGTGTTGCAGACGGATGAGTTCCCGGAGGTCCAGCCTCCCGTCATCAACGTCACCATCGCCTACCCGGGCGCCTCGCCCGACGTGGTCGAGCGGGAGATCATCGAGCCCATCGAGGACGCCATCTTCAGCATCAGCGGGGTGGACGCAGATCAGACCACCTCCAGTGCCATCGACGGGCTGGCGCAGTTCACCATCTTCTTCGACTTCGAAAAGGACCTGCAGCAGGCCTCGCAGGACGTGCGCGACGCCATCTCCAGCAAGCGCGCGGACCTGCCGCTGGAGATGGAGGAGCCCGTCCTCACGCGTTTCGATCCGGCGGACCTGCCCATCGTCTCGCTGGCCATCACCTCGGACACGCTGAAGGCCACGGAGCTCACCCGCATCGCGGACCCGGGCATCGTGGGCGAGCTGCGCTCCATTCCCGGCGTGGCGCAGGCCTCGGTGGTGGGAGGTATCGAGCGGGAGATGTCGGTGCTCGTGCGGCCGGAGGCGTTGCAGGCCGCGGGGTTGAGCATCGCGCAGGTGGTGCAGGCGCTGCAGGCGCAGAACCTCGCCGCCCCGGTGGGCCGGTTGGACGGGCCGCTGGAGGAGACCACCATCCGCCTCAAGGGCCGGCTGGAGACGCCCGAGGACTTCGCCCGCGTCGTCATCGCGGAGCGGGGGGGCCAGCCCATCCGGCTCGGCCAGGTGGCCAACGTGGTGGACGGCATCGAGGAGCCGCGCACCCTGGCCCTCTATGACGGCCGCGAGGCGGTGGGCATCGACGTCATCAAGGCCCAGGAATACAGCACCACCCAGGTGGCCGATGCCATCCGCGAGCGGGTGACCGAGCTCCAGCCCCGGCTCCCTCCGGGCGTGAAGATGGAGATCGTCCGTGACGCGGGCGTCCGGGTGGAGAGCGCCGTGGAGAACGTGCAGTCCACGCTCCTGGAGGGCGCGCTGCTCACCGTGTTGACGGTGTTCCTCTTCCTCAACTCGTGGCGCTCCACGGTGATTACCGGCCTGGCTCTGCCGGTGAGCGTGCTGGCCTCCTTCATCAGCGTGTGGGCGTTCGGCTTCACGCTCAACACCATGTCGCTGATGGGTCTGTCGCTGGCCATCGGCATCCTCATCGACGACGCCATCGTGGTGCGCGAGAACATCGTGCGCCACATCGAGATGGGGAAGGACCACTACACGGCCTCGCGCGAGGGCACGAGCGAGATTGGCCTCGCGGTGGCGGCGACGACGTTCTCCATCGTGGCGGTGTTCGTGCCGGTGGCCTTCATGTACGGGGTGGCCGGGCAGTGGTTCAAGCCCTTCGCCCTGACCATCGCGTGCTCGGTGTTGGTGTCGCTCTTCGTGAGCTTCTCGTTGGACCCGATGCTGTCGGCGTACTGGCCGGACCCGGCGGTGGAGAAGGGGGCTCGCAAGGGTCCCATCTCGCGGGTGCTCCTGCACTTCAACCACTGGTTCGACCGGCAGGCGGACCGCTACAAGGGCGTCATCGCCTGGGCGTTGGATCACCGGCTGGTCATGGTGCTGGTGGCGGTGGGCTCGCTGGTGGGAGCGCTGGTGCTGCAGGGCCTCTTCGGAGGCGCGGGCTTCGCTCCGGTGAGTGACCGCGCCGAGCTGGAGTTGCAGGTGGAGACGCCCGCGGGCTCCAGCCTCGACTACACGCGGCGCAAGGTGGAGGAGGTGGCCCGCATCGCGCGCGGCCACCCGGAGGTGGCGTACACCTTCTCCACCATTGGCACGGCCCAGGCGCTGCGCGCTCCGGGCGTGGACCAGGCGCAGGTGTACGTGCGGCTCAAGCCCAAGCACGAGCGCGACGTGAGCCAGGAGGTGCTTGGCACCACGCTGCGCCAGGAGCTCTCTCGCGTGGCCGGGGCGAACGTGTCCGTGTTCACCAGCGGCTTTGGCGGGGCCTCCAAGCAGATTCAGCTGGAGCTACGTGGGCCGGACGCACGGGAGCTATCGCGGCTGGCCGAGCAGGTGCGTCAGCAGCTGGCGCAGGTGCCGGGCGCGGTGGACGTGGGCCTGTCCACGCGTGGAGAGAAGCCGGAGGTGGAGGTCGAGGTGGACCGTGGCGTGGCGGGCCGGCTCAACGTGACGGTGGCGCAGGTGGCGCAGTCGCTGCGCGCGGCCTTCGCGGGGGTGGACTCGGGTGACTGGGTGGACCCCTCGGGCGAGACGCGGGACGTGATGGTGCGGCTGATCCCCGAGGCGCGCACACGTCCGGGGGACCTGGCGCAGCTGCCGCTGGTGGCGGGCGCGGCACCGGGCGGCACGGGCACACCGGCGCTCGTCCCGCTGGGGCAGGTGGCGCGCATCCGCGAGACGGTGGGCCCCGCTCAAATCAATCACCTCAACCGCGAGAGGGTCATCAGCGTCCAGGCCAACGTGCAGGGCCGCTCGCTGTCGGAGGTGATGACGGACATCCGGGCGCGGGTGGAGAAGGTGCGGCTGCCGCCGGGCTACGTGTTGGATGAGGGCGGCGAGGCCCGCGATCAGGCCGAGGTGTTCGGCCGCATCTTCCTGGCGCTCGGGATGGCGGTGCTGCTGATGTACCTCATCCTGGTCATCCAGTTCGGCTCGTTCCTGGATCCACTGGCCATCCTCGTCTCGTTGCCGCTGTCACTCATCGGCGTGGTGCTGGCGCTGTTGGCGACGGGGGACACGCTCAACATCATGAGCCTCATCGGCGTCATCCTGCTGATGGGCATCGTCGCCAAGAACGCCATCCTGCTCATCGACTTCGCCAAGTGGTCGCACAAGGAGGGCATGCCCATGCGGGAGGCGCTCATCGAGGCGGGGCGCACGCGCCTGCGGCCCATCATGATGACGACGTTCGCCATCATCGCTGGCATGGTGCCGGTGGCGCTGGGCACGGGCGAGGGCGGTGACTTCCGGGCCCCCCTGGGCCGCGCCGTCATCGGTGGCGTCATCACCTCCACGTTGCTGACGTTGTTGGTGATTCCGACGGTGTATGAGATCCTCCACGACTTCCGCACCTGGGCCATGAGGAAGCTCCGGCGGATGGGGAGGCATGAGGGGCGTGAGCCCCTGCACGGTCCGCCCCAGGCACGTCCTGGGGCCTGAGGGCGCGCCAGGGCGGCACGGCCCCGGAGGGAGGACGAGCCATGGAAGTGACCATCCATGAGCGGTTGTGCCGGGTCCTCCGGAGGCTCGCGTCCATCGAGGGCGGGCTCGTCCTGCTGGTGGGGCTGGTGGTCATCGTCGCCTGGGTGTTCGGCCTCGACTCGCTCAAGGGGTTGCGGCCGGGCCTGCCCACGATGAATGTCAACACGGCCCTGTGCTTCATGCTCTCCGGCATCGCGCTGGTGCTGGCGAGCATCCCCCACGCCAGCCCCTTCAAGCGTCGGGCCGCGCAGGTGGGCGCGGGGCTCGTCGCCCTCCTGGGTGGACTGACGCTCCTCCAGTACGTCCTCGACGTGGACCTGGGTATCGACCAGCTCCTCGTGAGGGACCCCGGCCAGGACATGGAGCTTGGCTATCCGGGGCGGATGGCTCCCAATACGGCCCTCTGCTTCGTCCTGCTCGGGATGGCACTCCTGTGCATCGAGGTGAAGACGCGGATGGTGGGCTGGCCCTCGCAGTATCTCGCTGCCCTCTCGGGCGTCATCGCGCTGGTGGGCTTCGTGGGCTACCTCTATGGGCTGGAGGAGTTCACCGGCATCAGCCGCTATGCGCGGATGGCGGTGCACACCACGGTGTGTCTGCTGCTGCTGTCCCTGGGCGTCTTCCACTGCCGCCCGGACCGGGGCCTGATGAGCATCGTCACCCAATCGGGCCTGGGCAGTGTGCTCTCGCGCTGGTTGCTGCCGCCAGCGCTCGTCCTCCCCACCCTCCTGGTCGGCCTGGTGCTCGTGGGCTACCGCTCCGAGGCCTACTCGTTGCCCTTCGCCCTGGCGCTCATCGCCACGGGGCTCGTCGTCGTCTTCACCGCGCTGGTGTGGGGGGCCGCGTTCGCGCTGGACCGCGTGGAGGCCCGGCGCCTGAGCATCGAGGCGGAGCGGATCCAACTCATGGCCCGGGAGCAGGCCGCGCGCGCCGAGGCGGAAGCCCAGCAACGCGAGCGCTCGCGGGCCGAGGCCGCCGAGCGCGAGGCCCAGCAGGCCGTCCGCACCCGCGAGGAGGTGCTGGCCGTGGTGAGCCACGACCTGAAGAACCCGCTGGGCAGCATCTCGTTGAGCATCCAGCTGCTGCGGCGGCTCCTGCCTCCGGGTGAGCAGGGCGAGCGGATGCTCAAACACACCCTTACCATCGAGCGCTCGGTGGAGCGGATGGATCGCCTCATCCAGGATCTGCTCGACATGGCCAGCCTCCAGGCGGGCCGGCTGAAGCTGGACCTGCGGCGCCATGCCGTGGACGAGCTGCTGCGCGAGGGCCTGTCGCTGCTCGAGCCGCTGGCCATCCAGAAGGGGATTGCCCTGCACACGCAACCGCCCCGGGAGCACGTCCAGGTGCGCTGCGATCGGGACCGCGTCTTCCAGGTGCTCTCCAACCTGGTGGGGAACGCGCTCAAGTTCACCCCCGAGGGGGGGATGGTGACGGTGGAGGCGGTGCTCGAGGAGTCCTTCGTGCGCTTCCTGGTGCGCGACACCGGCCCGGGCATCCCCCCGGAGGCGTTGCCCCACCTCTTCGAGCCCTTCTGGCAGGTGGAGGGGACGGGAAAGAAGGGAACGGGGCTCGGCCTCTCCATCAGCCGGGGATTCGTGGAGGCCCATGGAGGCGGCCTGTGGGTGGAGAGCGAGGAGGGGCGGGGCAGCACCTTCTGCTTCACCCTGCCCCGGGCTTCACTCCTGGTGGAGCACGAGCGGCCCCCCGAGCCCCCGGTCCATTGAAGGGCGGGCGAGCATCCGATATCGAACAGTCCGTGGGGGTGTGACACACTGCGGCCGCCCTTCGCGGTAGCGGGGGCGGAGCCATAGCGGGGGACAAGCCCAATGACGGACATGCGCTGGACGAACGAGTTCCTGGATTCCATGCGCGAGCAGAGCGATGCGCCGGCCGACGAGGCGGTGCGGAGCCTCTTCGCGCAGGGCATGGTGGGGTCGGCCAACGAGCTGATGAAGCAGCTGGTGGCCAAGGAGTCGGTGTCGGCGGATCAGCTCCCCGCGCCTTTGCGCGGGTACTTCGAGCAGAGCGCGCGGATGCCCTCGTGGGCGGACCCGGAGCTCATCCGCGAGGGCCAGGCGGTGTTCAGCCGGTGCGGCTCGCTGTCGGTGTTGGCGCTCGTCTGCGCGTCGCTGCCCACGTGCTACGCGGGGGCCGAGGGCGTGCAGGTGCTGCACCTCACCGCGCGTCTGCAGACGGACACCAAGCGCCGCATCGTGGAGACGGCGCAGATGGTGGTGGACGTGATGTCGCCGGGAGGCCTGGAGCCGGACGGCTGGGGCATCCGGGACGCGCAGAAGGTGCGCCTCATGCACGCCGCCGTGCGCTACCTCATCCACCAGAGCGGCCAGTGGAAGCCCGAGTGGGGCCAGCCCATCAACCAGGAGGACATGGCCGGCACGCTGGTGACGTTCTCGGTGGTGACCATCCGCGCGCTGGCGAAGCTGGGCTACACGCTCGATCCGCGCGAGGCGCAGGCCTACTACCACGCGTGGCGGGTGGTGGGTTACATCATGGGCGTGGACGAGCGCCTGCTGCCGGAGAAGTACGAGGACGGCGCGCGCCTGGCGGATACCATCTTCGGGCGCGTCTTCTGTAGCAGCGAGGAGGGCCGGGCGATGACGCGCGCGCTCATCGAGCTCATCGAGCACATCATCCCCGGCAACATCTTCGATGGCCTGGGCCGCACGCTCATCCGCCACCTGGTGGGGGACTCCACGGCGGAGCTGATCGCCGTGCCTCCATCGGACTGGACGAAGTCCCTGATGAAGCCCCTGCAGCTGTTGGGCTGGGTGATGGACGAGGGTGACGAGCAGAACGTGGTGAACGCGAAGCTCTGCGAGCTGTTCGGGCGCAAGTTGATGGAGGGCATCGTCTGGGTGCACCGTGGCCCCGAGCGTCCGCCCTTCCGTATCCCCGAGGCGCTGCGCGAGTCCTGGAACGTGCGCGGCCGCGAGCAGCAGCTCTGAGGGCGGGCCCCGGGCTACGGATGCACTGGCGAGCCACGGCTCGTTCGAATCAAGTGACCACCTGCCCCCCAGCAACCTGTGCATCTGGGGGGCTGGCGGTCGTGGAGGCTCGGCCGAACGCGGCACGTGGGAAGAGTCAAGAGAAGAGGGCGAGGCGTGAAGACTTTCCCTTGATGGACATACCTGGCATGTCACCCCTCTGAGGGTTTCCGCCAGAGTGGGGTGGCTCGGAGTTGCGAGCGGGACTCCCTCGAGCCGTTCACTCTTCATTTCCTTGTCTTCGAAGAGAACGTTCGTGATCCACCCCATGGCCGCCCCTTGAATGGGCACCCAACCACGCGAAGCGCCCTCCGGCTGGTGACTTGCTCGGACAGAGGCCCGGTTTGAAAATTCAACAGGTGCTGATGTGCGGAGTCATTCTCATCGCATGTGCTCACGAGAGCATTCGAGAAGACGCCGCTGCGGGTGCATATGCACCTGAAGAGGGGGGGCGAATCAAGGGAGGGAGCAGTGCGGCTTTTCGCATCAAAGCCCTGATTGGGAGCGGCCAGTACGCGGAGGCAGAAGCGCTGATAGCTGAGTCCATTGCTTCGGGTCTGCTGACGAGGGCCGCTGGAGAGGAGCTTGGGAAGAAGCTCTGGAAGGCCAATGATGAGCGTGAAGATAAGGGGCGGGACTCTGAACCCAGACGGCCACCTCCGTACGTGAAGAAAAGTGAAGAGGAGACATGTTCCTCTCGCTTTCCCCACCTCGAGATGTGCGCCGCCCTGCCTGATGGGTATTCATATCACAGCGAGCAGCAGGCGCTGAATGCCATGAAGAAAGAATTGAATCAGAAGAACTTGAGTCTTCACGGGGCGGCAGTTGCAACCAGGGGGCCGTGCGCGGATGTCGGAACTCACGTCAACGTTCGTATGGATGGAAAAAGGGTGGGATCGATTGTTTGCTGCCCTTGCTGTGTGGGTAATGCGGATGTGGGACCTGTTGAATGGACGAAATGCAGGATTGTTTGGTAGCTGCGAGAAGGACGTATGCTGCCTGGAGGTGTGGGGCGTATGAGTCAGTCGGACTCTCGGGATGTGGACGTTGTCGCCCTACGACACGCGGGGGAGGTGGTGGACTCCAATGCCTGTCAGGACGCGACGAAGAGTCTGCTGCTCCGCATACCGGCGCATCAGGCATTGGAGTTGACTCAACGGCAGGTGGCTTCCCGATGGTCATTGTTCGAGCGCCATCAGCCAGGAGTGACGTGGCCACTCGAGTTCATCGAGGACTCGGCGAGGATTGGCATGAAGGACGGCCTGGTGTGGCCCGATGACGATGACTTCACAGGACCCGGCGCGAACAACTTCATCCGTGCCGTGAAGCATCTCTGGGATGCCAGTCGTATCTTGGATGACGATGAGGAGCGAGTCACTGCACTGGTGGACTCCATCGCGAATGTCATCATGGCGGAGCGGCTGGAGACATGGGGAGCCCGGCATCTTGAGCAGTGGAGTCGTTGGTATCAGGTGCGGATGGAGGGCAAGAGGAGGGTGGAGAGCCAGAGGTTGCAGCGGGAGATGGTGCTCGGGACGGAGAGCGTGGATGTGGGACGCAGGGCGTGGCTGGAGTTGGCCGACGTGTTGGAGAAAGCGTTGCTCCACCCAGGGGCAATGCCTCCTTGAGCGGGATGGGGCAGACCGCCAACGCTGAACGTCCGGGTCCCGCTCGCGTCCCATGGCTTGAGGGTGAAGCGCCTCCGGGCCTGCTCTTCCGTCAGCTCTGCCTCCACCATCACCTCCCACGTTCCCGGTTCAATAAGGCCGGATTGCCACGGCGTAACGTCCGGCCGCACTCCTCCGGCGCCGTCAGCTGCGCCCCTTCGGCCCTCCAGTCCTTCACGTCCGGCCTCTCTCCAACCTGCCCACCGGGAGCAGCAACGCCTCCTGCATCTCCGGTTTCCCGAGCAGCTTGCTCAGCCACCAGCGCTGGGTCCTCTCTGCGCCCGTCCGCGGCCCCACCTCGTCCATGTGCTCCACCTCCGAGATGTGGCACCCCAACATGACCGCTCGCGACACATTGAGGCCTCGCGGCCGCGAGCAGCAGCTCTGAGGGTGGGCGGGATGGCCCCACCCCCGAAGCCACCCGTGCGCGGGGCTCAGCGCTTCGCGCAGGGGGTGGGCTCGTTCAGGACGAAGCCGTTGCCCAGGGAGGCCACGGTGCCCTGGAGGCACACCACGCCGAAGGGGCCCGCGTAGTCCTTGGGGAGCATCACGTTACGGCCGTCCTCGGTGACGCCCTGGGCGTTGGGGAAGGGATTGGCGCCGCCCTCGCTCACCCGCAGCTTCAGCCGCACCTGCTGGCCGGCGGTCAGCTCGGGCATGGGGCTGGGAGCGCGGCGGGTGTCCCGGGTGGGGCGGCCGTTGTGGAAGCGAAGCAGGGGGCCCTGTGCGTCGGACTCGAGCTGGCCCCAGAGCTCCACGTACTCACCGGGCTTGGGCGTCCAGTCGAAGGAGGGGCCCTCCACGCGCAGCGCGAAGCGGCCGGAGACGAGCACGCCGCGCACCAGGTCGCTGTACTCGGCGTAGGGCATGTAGCGGCCGGTGACGCGCACCGGGCCGGAGCCCGCTTGTCCCCTGGCGAGCGCATCCCAGCTGAACGCGCGATAGGGAGATTGGGCCGGGGCGGCGGCGAGCAGGGCGATGAGGGGAAGGATGAGGTGCATGAGGTGGAGGGCTCTCTCGAAGGTCTCTGGCGGGAGGGACGCGCGCGCCCCTCCCACCATTCAATGCGCTCGGCTCAGGGCTTCCCGGTGAGCAGCTGCGGGAGCAGGGCCCGTGCGTCGAGGCGCGCCGGCTTCAGCAGCTCCGGCGGGAGGACCTGGGTGAGGGGGACGCTCATGGCCGCGGGGGCGGACG